>NZ_JBEGIG010000023.1:0-670243 GCF_040676555.1 Arthrobacter sp. LAR12-1-1.1
GTGCGGAACGTCGTTGTGGTCAGGCGCAACGGCCAGGACGTGGACTGGCACGAGGGCCGGGACCACTGGTGGGCGGACACCGTCGGCGCCGCGTCGGCCGAGCACACCGCCGTCGGGCACGACGCCGAACACCCGCTCTTTATCCTCTACACCTCCGGCACCACGGGAAAGCCCAAGGGCATCCTGCACACCACCGGCGGCTACCTCACCCAGACCGCCTACACGCACAAGGCGGTCTTCGACCTCCACCCGGAGACCGACGTCTACTGGTGCACCGCCGACGTCGGCTGGATCACCGGGCACTCCTACGTCGCCTATGCCCCGCTCATCAACGGCGCCACGCAGGTCATGTACGAAGGCACGCCGGACTCCCCGCACCAGGGCCGCTGGTGGGAGATCGTGGAGAAGTACAAGGTCTCCATCCTCTACACCGCCCCCACCGCGATCCGCACGTTCATGAAGTGGGGCAAGGACATCCCGGCCCGGTCCGACCTCTCCTCGATCCGCGTCCTCGGCTCCGTCGGGGAACCCATCAACCCGGAAGCCTGGATGTGGTACCGCGAGGTCATCGGCGCCAACGCCGGCAAGAACGGCGAACGGAAGGCGAACCCCGCACCGATCGTGGACACCTGGTGGCAGACCGAGACCGGGGCACAAATGATCGCCCCGCTGCCCGGCGTCACGGCCACCAAGCCCGGCTCGGCCCAAGTCCCGCTGCCCGGCATCGCCGTGGACGTCGTGGACGAGCTCGGCGAATCGGTGCCCAACGGCCACGGCGGCTTCCTGGTGATCCGCGAACCGTGGCCGGCCATGCTGCGCGGGATCTGGGGCGACCCGGAGCGGTTCAAGGACACGTACTGGTCCCGCTTCGAGACCATGTACTTCGCCGGCGACGGCGCCAAGAAGGACGAGGACGGCGACCTCTGGCTGCTGGGCCGGGTCGATGACGTGATGAACATTTCCGGCCACCGGCTCTCCACCGCCGAAATCGAGTCCGCCCTGGTGTCCCACCCCGCGGTGGCGGAAGCCGCCGTCGTCGGAGCCGCGGACGAGACCACCGGCCAGGCCGTCGTCGCCTTCGTGATCCTTCGCGGCGACGCCGTGGACTCCGGCGACGACACCGTCCAGGAACTCCGCAACCATGTGGGCAAGGAAATCGGTCCGATCGCCAAGCCCAAGACCATCCTCGTGGTTCCCGAACTGCCCAAGACCCGGTCCGGGAAGATCATGCGCCGCCTGCTCAAAGACGTCGCGGAAGGCCGCGAGGTCGGCGACGCGACCACCCTGGCGGACAACACAGTCATGGCCCAGATCGCCCAATCCCTGAAGAAATAAGCGCGCAACGCCGCGCACGCCCGACGAAGGCGCCGCCCACTTTTGGTGGGCGGCGCCTTCGTCGTCGTACGTGCTAGCGTCCGCTTGCGGCGGAGGCTTTGACGGGATGTTCCAGGCTGCGCATCACCCCGTCCGTGACGTCGTCGATCCCGCCCATGCCGTCAACCTTGGCCAGTATGCCGCGCTCGGCATACTTCGCCACCACAGCTTCCGTCTGCCCGTGGTACAGGTCCAGCCGGTGGCGGATCACGGCCTCGTTGTCGTCGCTCCGCCCGGTTTCCTTGGCACGGTGCAGGAGGCGGGAGACCAGTTCCTCGTCGTCGGCAGTCAACTGCAAGACGACGTCAAGAACCTGGTCGCCGGACGCCAGAATGTCGTCCAGCTCGTCAACCTGGCACGTGGTGCGCGGGTAGCCGTCCAGGAGGAAGCCTGACGTGGCGTCTTCCTGCAGCAGTCTGTCCCGCACCATCTTGTTGGTCACGCTGTCCGGGACGAAGTCGCCGTTGTCGATGTACTTCTTTGCTTCCAGCCCCAGCGGTGTTCCGCCTTTGACGTTGGCTCGGAAGATGTCGCCGGTGGAGATCGCAACGACGTCGAGGCGCTCGGAAATCCGTTGCGCCTGGGTGCCTTTGCCGGATCCGGGCGGGCCAATAATCAACATTCTCGTCATTTGTGGGTCCTTCGTGGTGCCGTCGTTGAAAGGGTGCGTCAAGGACCCGCCGCTGTGGCGGCGGGCCCTTGATCGGCTTTAGAAGAAGCCGAGCTTGTTTTCTGAGTGGCTGACCAGCAGGTTCTTGGTCTGCTGGTAGTGGTCCAGCATCATCGAGTGGTTTTCCCGTCCGATGCCGGAGGACTTGTACCCGCCGAACGCGGCCCCGGCCGGGTAGGCGTGGTAGTTGTTGACCCACACGCGGCCGGCCTGGATTTCCCGCCCGGCGCGGTAGGCGACGTTGCCGTTGCGGGACCAGACGCCGGCACCGAGGCCGTACAGGGTGTCGTTGGCGATGCTGATGGCGTCGTTGTAGTCGCTGAACCGCGCCACTGAGACGACAGGACCGAAGATTTCCTCCTGGAAGATCCGCATCTTGTTGTTGCCCTCGAAGATGGTCGGCTGCACGTAGAAGCCACCGGCCAAGTCTCCGTCGAGCTCAGTCTGGTTCCCGCCGGCGAGGATGTTGGCGCCTTCCTGGAGCCCGATGTCGATGTAGGAGAGGATCTTCTCCATCTGGCCTACGGACGCCTGAGCCCCGATCTGGGTTGTGGTGTCCAGCGGGTTGCCCTGGATGATCTGCTGCGTCCGGGCCACGGCGTCGGCCATGAAGGAATCGTAAATGCCGTCCTGGACGAGGGCGCGTGATGGGCTGCTGCAGACTTCGCCCTGGTTGAAGGCATACAGAGTGAAGCCCTCCAATGCCTTGTCGTAGAAGGCATCGTTGGTGTCGGCGACGTCGTTGAAGAAGATGTTGGGGCTCTTGCCGCCGAGCTCGAGGGTGACCGGGATCAGGTTTGCGCTGGCGTACTGGCTGATCAGTCGTCCGGTGGAGGTTTCGCCGGTGAAGGCGATCTTGCGGATACGCGGGCTGGAGGCCAGCGGCTTGCCGACCTCCGAGCCGAAGCCGTTGACGATGTTCAGCAGGCCGGCGGGCAGCAGGTCCGCGATGAGTTCGGCCAGCACCAGGATGGAGGCCGGGGTGTTGGACGCGGGCTTGAGGACGACGGCGTTGCCCGCGGCGAGGGCCGGAGCCATTTTCCAGACCGCCATGAGAATGGGGAAGTTCCAGGGAATGATCTGGCCCACGACGCCGAGCGGCTCGTGGAAGTGGTAGGCGGTGGTGTCGTCGTCGAGCTGGGACAGTCTGCCCTCCTGGGCCCGGATGGCGGAGGCGAAGTAGCGGAAGTGATCCGCCGCGAGCGGGATGTCCGCGTTGAGGGTTTCGCGGATCGGCTTGCCGTTATCCCAGGATTCGGCGACGGCGAGCATCTCGGTGTTCGCATCGATGCGGTCGGCGATCTTGTTCAGGACGGCCGCGCGCTCGGTAGCCGAGGCCTTGCCCCACGACGGAGCGGCTCTATGGGCGGCATCAAGCGCCAACTCAACGTCCGCGGCTGCGCCTCGGGCAACCTCAGTGAATTGCTTGCCGTTCACCGGGGAGACGTTCTCGATGTACTGGCCGGTGGTAGGAACCACCCATTCGCCGCCGATCCAGTTCTCGTAGCGGTCCTTGAACTGGACCTTGGATCCTTCTTGGCCTGGCTGGACATAAACAGTCATGGTTACTCCTCATGGAAAACAGACGTCTTCGTCCTGGCCGCAATCCTAGAACTTCATAGGTTGCGGCCACGCTGCAGCGGGGGCTGTCAGCTGCTCCTTGGCCCTCCGCTGAGCGGCATCTGCCGGCCATCGATAAGCTCGCTGTGTCGGCACGCGTTGGCGCCCATGCATCAGAGGAGGGGACCGTGATTCTGTTTCTGACGATTGTGAGCGGCCTGGCCTGGACCGTGGTCTACGTCGATGCCATCCGGATCGGCTTCAGGGACAGGAGCTACGCGATCCCGGCCGCCGCGCTGGCGCTGAATTTCTCTTGGGAGGCCATTTACGCCGCCCGCTCCATCGCGACCGGAATTACCGCGCAGGGTGTCTTCAACATCGCGTGGGGACTCGCCGACGTCGTGATTGTGTACACCTTCCTGAAGTTCGGCCGCTCCGAGCTTCCGGCTTGGGTGACCCGGCGGCTCTTCATCGGTTGGGCGCTCCTGCTGGGCGTCACGTCCTTCGCCGTGCAGCTGCTGTTCGTCGCCGAGTTCGGCTGGGACCACGCGGCCCGCTATGCGGCCTTCCTGCAGAACCTGCTGATGTCCGGGCTGTTCATCGCGATGTTCGCCGCCCGCGGCGGCACCCGGGGGCAGACCCTGCTGATCGCAGTGGCCAAGTGGATCGGCACGCTGGCTCCCACGGTGGCGTTCGGCTGGCTGGGGAACTCGGCGCTGATCCTGGGCCTCGGCCTGTTGTGCAGCGTCTTTGATCTGGCGTACATCGGGCTTGTCTGGCGGGCCCGGCGCCCCGTGCTCCAGGCCGGGCCACAGCTGTCCAGGCGGTGACCTTCGGCCCTTTTCCGGAGCAACCGGGACCTGCCAGAGTGGCGGTTATGGCCATGGACGCTGTCGTCAAAACCGTGCACGGCACGCTGCGCGGTGCGGAGGCCGACGGCGTCCGCACCTTCCTGGGCGTCCCCTTCGCGGCACCGCCGACCGGGGCGAACAGGCTCCTCCCGCCGCAGCCGGTGGAGCCGTGGACCGGCGTCCGGGACGCCACGGGCTACGGGGATTCGCCTCCCCAGGTTGCTCCGCCCGTCAGCGCGGGTTTCGACTGGGACACCGGCCTCAGCGGAGGCGACTGCCTGAACCTGAACATCTGGACTGCCAGTGCCGGCGCGGCCGGGCTGCCCGTGATGGTTTGGATCCAGGGCGGCGCGTTCGAATTCGGATCAACGGCGGCCTATGACGGCCGGAACTTCGCCCGCGACGGAGTCGTGTGCGTCGTGATCAACTGGCGCGTGGGCGCCGACGGGTTCCTTTACCTCGACGATGGGCACGCCAACGTGGGCCTGCTCGATCAGATTGCGGCCCTTGAGTGGGTTCGGGACAACATCGCGGACTTCGGCGGCGACCCCGGAAACGTAACTGTCTTTGGCGAGTCGGCAGGAGCGATGAGCATCGGCGTCCTTCTCTCCATTCCCCGGGCCGAGGGCCTGTTCCAGCGGGCCATCCTGCAGAGCGGGGCAGCCCACCATGTGCTCCCCTCCCCGGCCGCCGAACGGATCGGACGGTCCCTCGCCGAGAAACTCGGGGTTCCGCAGAC
The DNA here is from genome assembly GCF_040676555.1 of Arthrobacter sp. LAR12-1-1.1. Lineage (NCBI taxonomy): Bacteria > Bacillati > Actinomycetota > Actinomycetes > Micrococcales > Micrococcaceae > Arthrobacter > Arthrobacter sp. LAR12-1-1.1. Next base: position 5,195 of record NZ_JBEGIG010000023.1, read on the forward strand.
CCGCGAGGCCATTGCCGCCGTCCCAGTCAAACGGCTCCTGACGGCGCAGAGGGAGCTCAAGGCTGAACTGCTGGCGCACCCGGACCCCGAGCATTGGGGCCACGACGTGGTGGCAAGCCTGATGCCGTGGCAGCCGGTGATCGACGGAGACGTCATTCCGCGCCGTCCGATCGACCGGATCGCTGCCGGGGCCGGCGCGCACGTCGGCATAATCGTAGGAACGAACACCGAGGACTGGAAACTCTTCCTGGCCATCACCGGCGTGCTCGCCAGGGTTACGGAAGAGAGCCTGGGCGGAGCGGACAACATTGAAGGGTTCCCCCCGCCCGCCGCCTACGGTCTCCCGGTCCAGGCTGCGCTTGAGGCGTATCGCGCCCATTACCCCGGCGCCGCCCCCGGCGAACTTCTGGCCGCGGTGCAGACTGACTGGTGGGTACGGATCCCGGCGATCCGCCTGGCCGAGGCTCACGCGAACGCGGCGCGCGCCGGCGCGGGAACTTACATGTACGAGTTCGCCTGGGCCGCGCCGGGCCTCGGCGCGGTCCATGCCGTGGAGGTGCCGTTTGTTTTTGACACCCTGGACACACACGCCCGGCTGTTCGGGCCGCTCCTGGGCGAGAATCCCCCGCAGGAACTGGCCGATGCCATGCACGCCGCCTGGGTGTCCTTCGCCACCACCGGCGACCCCGGTTGGCCGGAATACGAACCCGCCAGCAGGGTCACTATGCGTTTCGACGTTGCTCAGGGCGTGGTGAATGACCCCCGGTCCTGGGAACGCGCCCTCTGGGACGGCATCCGCTAGCCGGCCGCGCCCGTGTGCCCGGCCTCGCCTGTGACTGCTGCCGGGCCGTCGTAGGAGAGGTTTTCGTAGTCGGTGTCGTCCGCCTCGTCGAGCATGTCGTCGAGTTCCTTCAGCAGCCACGGATTGATTCGGGCCAGGATTTTCCGGGTTTCCTCGACAGGGACGGCGGCGTAGAGCACCGGCCGGGCGTCGTCGTAGCGGGTGACCGGGGGCTTGTCCGGCCACTTTTCGGCCAGCGCCTTGACCCGTTCGGGCAGCGAATTGTGCGCGTTGTCGGCAATCTTCACCAGCGTGGCGTCGTGGTCCTCGGCGATGTACCGGATGCCGGCCTGGTAGTCGTCCGGGTTCTCATGCAGGCGCTTCGTGACCCGTTCGATGATGTCCACGGCGCGCTCGGAGACACCCATGTCCAGCAGTGCCTGCCGTGTCACAGGGGTGTCCTCGGCGATGTCGTGGAGGTAACCGGCGATCCGGATGTCGTCGTCGAAGTCCGCCAGGGCATCCCCGACGGCGAGCACATGATCCCGATAGGGCCGCTTGAGCTTGTCCTTCTGCCGGTTGTGGGCCACCTCGGCCAGGACCTTGGCTGTCTCGACAGTGAAGCGGGGCTGGGGGTGTGCGGGCTCGGTCATGAATCCAGCCTACGCGCCGCGGCTGTCCGTCCGGGCCCCGATGCCGGTTCCCGGACGTGTTCCCGGATGCGCTCCCGGCATGCCGGGCCACACCCAGGGTTCGCGTGGCAGGGCGGCCGGGTCGAAGACGGCCAGCGCATGTTCCAGTGGGCCGGGCGGGAGGCCGACGGATGCCAGCAGCGTGTCCCGGACCTGGTCCGCGGTCACGCCGGCCAGCGCGAGGTCGGCGAGGGTGACGGCGCCGTCGCGCTTGGCCAGCCGGGCGCCGTCGGCGTTCAGTACCAGCGGCACGTGCGCATATTCCGGAACAGGCATATTCAAAAGCGACGCCAAATACGCCTGCCGCGGCGTGGACGGCAGCAGATCGTCGCCGCGGACCACCTGGTCGATGCCCTGGGCGGCATCGTCCACCACCACGGCCAGGTTGTAGGCGGTCACGCCGTCGTTACGCCGGAGCACGAAATCGTCAACCACCCCCGTGTAATTGCCGTGGAGCATGTCCCGCACAGTCACCTCAGCGACGGCGGAACGGAGCCGGACAGCCGGCGGCCGGGCGGCCCGTTTGGCCTCCCGTTCGGCGCCGGTGAGGTTCCGGCACGTCCCCGGGTAGGCGCCCAGCGGAGCGTGCGGCGCGGACGGTGCTTCCTGGATTTCGCGGCGGGTGCAAAAGCACTCGTAGGTCAGACCGGCCGCCGTCAGCTGCGCGATCGCCTCGGCATACAGGTGCTCGCGGTCCGTCTGGCGCACAACGCCGCCGTCCCAGCTCACGCCGACCGCCGCAAGGTCGCGGAGCTGCTCGGCCTCGGCGCCGGCCCGGGCACGGTCCAGGTCCTCCACGCGCATCAGGAACCGCCGCCCCGAGGACCGGGCGAAGAGCCACGCCAGGATGGCCGTCCGGAGGTTGCCCACGTGCAGTTCGCCGGAGGGACTGGGGGCGAAGCGGCCAGCTGAGGTCATGGGACAAGCCTATGCGGAACAGCACAAGAGCCCCTCAGCTACCGATGACTTCGGGAAATCCGACGTCGGTGGCTCAGGGGCTCTTGCCGCGTGGTGGCGCGTTGTGCGGAGTGACGATGCGTGAACAAGAGTCAGTCAGCGGCGGGTTCCTTGCGGGAGCCTCATCCAGGGTCCGGGTGGTGTGCCGGGGTGTCCGTAGCCTTCGGGATCGTGGCGGTGGTCTCGTTCCCTTTGTTGTCACCATTTGAGCAGAAGCCCTACAGTTGGTGCAACGGACCGGCGCTGGAGTAGCCAATCTGATCAACTACGCCCGGGACAGTGAACAGGAAGTGGTCATTTTGCAAGAACTCGACGCGACGGACCGGCGGATCCTCGCCGCGCTGGACGACGATCCCCGCGTGCCGGTCATGGTGCTGGCGCAGAAGCTGGGCTTGGCCCGCGGAACGGTCCAGTCCCGCCTGGAGCGGATGTCGGCGTCGGGCGCGCTCCGTCCGAACAGCAGCCGGGTGCTGCCGTCCGCCCTGGGCAGGGGCGTGGCGGCCGCGGTGAGCGCGGAACTGGATCAGAGCCACCTCAACGAGGCGATCGCTGCCCTGCGCAATATCCCGGAAGTGCTCGAATGCCACGCCCCGGCCGGCGACACCGATCTCCTGATCCGGGTGGTGGCCAAGAGCCCGGACGATCTCTACCGCGTGTCCGAGGAAATCCGGCTGTGCCCCGGGATCGTCCGGACCTCAACGAGCATGTTCCTGCGCGAGGTTATTCCCTACCGGACCACGGGACTACTCGGCGCCTGAACGCCTCGTCGGGTCCGGCACCCCCGGCCTACCAGTCTTGGTTTAGACCGGCGGCCCGGCGTTGGCCTTCAGGTTCTTCATGACCAGCGTTGACGTCAGGCGTTCGACGCCGGGCAGTGAGGTCAGTTCGCTGTCGTAGAAACGCTGGTAAGAAGGGAGGTCCTCCGCTATGACCTTGAGCAGGTAGTCCGGTGATCCGAAGAGCCGCTGGGCCTCCACGATGTTGGGATTGTCGGCCACCCGGTTCTCGAAGATCTCCATCGTGGAACGGTCCACCTGCCGCAGGGTCACGAACACGATCGCCTCGAAGCCGAGCCCCACGGCGGCCGGATCAATGTCCGCCCGGTAGCCCCGGATGATCCCGGCGGCCTCCAGATCCCGCAGCCGGCGATGGCACGGCGCCACGGTCAGCCCGACCTTGGCCGCCAGGGCCGTAGCAGTCATTCGGCCATCCGATCGGAGGTAACGCAAAATACTTCTGTCAATGTTGTCGATCACGCAATTATCTTACCCAAAAGCCGCGATTCTTCAGTAAATACGCGAACACTTCCGGGCCAAAATTGCCTAGAGTTTTCCTTGTACCCGCTACGAGGTGCCGCACCCCTGGAGCCCGCCATGAACCCCCAGCTTTTCCTCGCCTTCCTGGTTGTCGCCGTCGCACTGGCATGCACCCCCGGCGTCGACTGGGCCTATTCGATCGCGGCCGGGCTCAGGCAGCGCAGCTTCGCACCCGCCGTCGCCGGGCTCTGCGGCGGCTACGCTGTCCACACGGCGCTCCTGGTGCTGGGACTGGCGGCATTGCTGGCCGGGATGCCCGGCGTGCTCGGCTGGCTGACGGCCGCGGGCGCCCTCTACCTGCTCTGGCTGGGCTTCAGCACCCTACGGTCCTGGCGTGGCGCCAGCTTCAGCACCGGCACGGCTGCCTCCGGTGCGGCCGCGCCGGCGAGCCAGTTCCGGATCTTCCTCCAGGGCATGGGCATCAGCGGGATCAATCCCAAGGGCCTGTTGTTCTTCGTGGCCTTGGTGCCGCAGTTCGTCAGCCCTGACGCCGCGTTGCCGGTTCCGGTCCAGTCGGGGCTTCTCGGGCTGACTTTCGTCCTGCTCGTGGGCGTCATCTACAGCTGCGTGGCACTCCTGGCGCGGAAATTGCTGCAGGCCAGGCCGGGCGCAGCACGCCAGGTGACGCTGGCCAGCGGAATCATCATGCTGATCCTGGGCGCCCTGCTGCTCGGCGAACAGATCGTGCCCGCCGTCAGCGCAGCCATGAACCGAGCGTGACGGCAGGAATCCCGGCTACTTGCGCTGCATGTACCACTCGGTGAAGGACGACGCGCGGCCGTCCGCGGTCAACTGGATGACCCACAGGTTGTCGTAGCTTCGGCTGTTGCCCCGGTAGGTTGTCAGGCCCTGCACGAACGCCCGGCCGCCGTCGACCCCCAGCAGCTTCCACTCAAACGTCCAGTCATCCGGCTCATCGCGCCCGGCAAGCCAGTGCTCGACAATATCGTCCCGGCCCCGCCACGGTTCGGCTTCCTGGGGGCTGGTTGCATAGACGGCATCCTCGGTGAACAGGGCCCGGATGTCCTCGGGATCGTTCGTCGTCCACGCCGTGATGTAGTGCTGCATCCAGCGCTCCACCGCATCTCTCATGCCTCGGTTGTACTCCCCGCCAAAGGGGCCCGCAAGAGTAGTCGATACGTGTATTTGGCCACGATCGGGCGCGGAACATTGTCAGTGGTCGTCAGTGCGACCGTATTCGCGGTCCCAGAGTTCGTGCATTTCCGCGTCCTTGCGGATGGCCTTCACGGCCTCCAGCTGAGCCGGTTTGTGGCGCTGCCATTCCCGGGACCCGAGGGTTTTGCGGCCCGCGTCCAGGAGGAGCAGGGCAGTGTCCGTCAGCGCGTCACTGCGGAGGGTGAAGTCTGTCTTCCTGCGCCGCAGGACTTCCTGCAGGGCTGAACGGGAAGCGGTGTAGGCTCCGAGCCTGCGCAGGGAACGCGCGCGGACCAGCAGCAGCGCGGCGGCCAGATCGTCCGCGTTCAGCAGCCCCTCGGTCTCCGCCACTACGTCAACGTCGCGTCCCAGCTCAGCCTCAAGAGAACAGCGGGCCAGGGCCAGCGGCAGCGACGGCGGCAGGCCGGCAAGTGCCGCAAGCGCCGCCTCCGCCTGGCCGGTCTCGCGCAGTGAATGTGACAGGGCCAGGAACACGGCCTCCTCGCTGAAGAGCACCGGAACCTCGATCCGCTCCGCCACCTCCACCCTCGTGACGACGCCGGCCAGGTACGCGGCGGCATAGCGGTTGGCGTCCTCGTCGTTCCGCAGGCTCAGGCCATGCTGCAGCAGCTCGGACGCGCGCAGATGCCCGCCGTGGGAGTACGCCAGCAGCCCGGCCATGAGGTAACAGACTCCGGCCCAGCCGGGGTAGGCGCGGGCCAGGGTGATCAGGCGGTCCGGATCGGTGCTGCCGAAGACGGCGGAGTGCACGGCTTTCAGTCTCTTGGCGGACGCCCGGCCTCCCACCCTGCCCAGGCGGGGCACCCCACCCTCGGCGGCCAGCGTCCCTGGGGCCCGGCCCGCCATGAGTCCGGTCACCACTGAGCCCACGTTGCCGGCCAGGCCGCGGACGGGCGTCCGGACCACTGCCTTGCGGAAGGGCGTCAGGTCGCGGGTGTCCGTGTACGGCCTCCGCTGGTGGTCGGGAATTTGGCCGATGGGAATGCGGCCGTCGGGAATGCGGGGGGCGGATTCGCCAGGTCTGGCGCTCATGCCCCCATGGTAGTAGGCTCCGGCGGGCCGCTGCTAGGCGGCCGCAGCCACCCAGAGGCCGATCACCCAAGTGCTCGCGGCGAGGCACGCGAGGCCGAATTCCACGATCATGCCAAAGCCCGTGGCCTTCAGCGCGGCCCAGCTCGAGGCCACCGCCGTGCCGAACACGCGGGTGCGCTGCAGCTCGCTGAGCAGGAGTCCGGCGGCGAAGCCCACGAAGAGCCCCACCACGGGGATGATGAACATGCCGGCCACGCCCAGCACCAGGCCCACCACCACGGAACGGCTGGGGATGCTGTGCTCTTTTAGCTTCCGGCCGGTCAGGACGGCGCTGGCGGCCATGCCGGCCAGGACGAACACCAGTCCGATCCCAAAGACCACCCAGCCGGTGGTTCCGGCGCCGCCCCACAGTGCCCAGGCCAGCAGGCTCGCCCCGATCAGGATGCTGCCGGGCAGGACGGGAATGATGGTCCCGGCCACGCCCACCAGGATGGCGAGGCCGCAGAGCACAGTCACCAGAGTCTCGGGGTTCATTTGCCCAGTCTAGGCGGGGAACGGACCCACCAGGTTCGCCAACGGCGGCGCTCCACCAAGGGCAGCGCCGCCGTCACCGTGTGGGCCGCAGTGTGCGGATCTACTCGGCTTCGACCGCCGCGGCGACTGCAGCGGAGACGGCGGGGGCCACGCGCGGATCCAGCGGGCTGGGCACGATGTAGTCCGCGGAAAGGTCGTCCTCGGCCAGTTCTGCGATGGCCCGGGCCGCGGCGAGCTTCATGGCCGGCGTGATCCGGCGGGCGCCGGCGTCGAGGGCGCCGCGGAAAATGCCGGGGAACGCCAGGACGTTGTTGATCTGGTTCGGGAAGTCGCTGCGCCCGGTGGCGACCACAGCCGCGTACTTGCTCGCGACCTCCGGCAGGACCTCCGGGTCCGGGTTGGACAGGGCGAACACGATCGAGCTGTGGTTCATCAGCTTCAAGTGCTCTTCGTCCAGCTTTGCGGAGGAGACACCGACGAACACGTCGGCCCCGAGCAGCGCCTCACCCGGACCGCCGACCACTCCGCGCGGGTTGCTGCGGGCTGCGAGCTGGGCCTTCTTGCTTGCCGGATCGGCGGCGATGTCCGCGCGGTCCTTGCTGATCGTGCCGCGGGAGTCCAGGAGGACGACGTCGCCGATCCCGGCCGTCAGCAGGATTTCGGCGACGGCGATCCCGGCCGCCCCGGCACCGGAGACCACCACGCGCAGGCTGTCGAGCGTCCTACCTGTCACCTTGGCGGCATTGGTCAGGGCGGCGAGGACCACGACGGCGGTGCCGTGCTGGTCATCGTGCATGACCGGGCAGTCCAGTGCCTCGATGAGTTTTTCCTCGAGTTCGAAGCAGCGGGGCGCGGCGATGTCCTCGAGGTTGACGGCGCCGAAGCTGGGGCGGAGCCGGACAAGTGTCTCGATGATTTCATCGACGTCGGTGGTGTTGAGGACCAGCGGGATGGAGTCGAGTTCTCCGAAGGCCTTGAAGAGCGCGGACTTGCCCTCCATCACGGGCAGCGAGGCGCTGGCGCCGATGTTGCCCAGACCCAGCACGGCCGTGCCGTCGCTGACCACCACCACAAGGCGCTGGGCCCACGTGAGCGTCTTGGCGAGCTCCGGGTTGGCGTGGATGGCGCGGCTGACCTGGGCGACGCCGGGCGTGTAGGCAATGGAGAGATCGCGCTTGCTGGCGAGCGGGACGGTGCTGGAAATCGAAAGCTTGCCGCCCTCGTGGGATGCGAAGATTTCCTCGTCGCTGAGCACGGCTACTGCCTCAGCCGGGGAAGTGGAATCGGCGGGAATGATCGTTTCAGTGGACACGTCGTTGTCTCCTGGGACTCACCGTGGGCGCACGGCTCATGGAAGCTCAAGCAGGGGTGCTCAAGTTGGTCTGGCTGGGGCGGCGGCGACCAGAGGTGGCGGTCGCCGGTGGAGCCCCCCGATTTGCTGGCGTCAGCCGAATCCGGTCCAGCAATCGTAAACAAGGCATCGTGCCGGTTACGCCGCGCGGCAGACGTGATGCGCCGTGATGAAACGTTTCCCCACAGCTTTAAGTGACCCACATCACGCGCAAGAGGGACTTTTTCGGGTCAATGGTCTAGACCGGTTACGCGGCTTGCGGGGTTCGCTGCAGAAGCGAGCAGGCCTTCTTCAGGTCCCCCTCCGCTTCGAAGAGGGACAGCCGGCGGCAGCGGACGGCCTGGACCAGTCCCGTAACCGTCAGCAGCAGCACCCGGGCCACTGCGGCGTCGCCGCACGCTGCCGTCACTGCCTTCTCGGCTGTCGCATCGATCTCACGGAGCAGCCGCGTGGTGTCGGTGTCCTTGACGTAGACCGCGCGGTTAAGCGCCTGCTCCACGGCGGGCTGCATCAGGCGCATATGGAAGATCTCCATCACCACTCCGGCGAGGGCTTGGGCCGCCACTTTTCCCGCCTCCGGCGAACTCGCCGCGAGCAGTTCGCCCAATTGTTTGCGGTATAGCGCCAGGACCAGCTGGGTGGAGGACGGGAAATAGCGGTACAGCGTCCCCAGCGGCACGTCCGCTTTGGCGGCCACCTCGGAAAGGACCACGGATTCCAGGCCCTTGCGGGCAAACCCCGCGGCAACGTCAAGGATCCGCACGTACCGGAGCCGTTGCCGGGGCAGAGTAGGGGGAGGGGCCATCGGTGGAAGATCTGAGTGTAAATCAGGCATCAGCAGCGTTCCGGGGGGTCGTTTTTCTCGGCAGCCGGGCGCGATCCGCCCACCGCGCTGCCGCGGCAATTCCCGTCCACTATACGCCACGAAACCGGGCGCCCGGCTAGTCGGCCGGGGCCCCGGAAGCCCCTTGAGCGGGGACGCGCGGCTCAGTCCACGCCCTTGATCTTCACCACGAACACGGCGCCGAGAAGCCCAATTACGGCGGCCGCGACATACAGCGCAACATAGCCGCCCCAGAGGGCCACAAAGGGATACGCGATCAGCGGGGCAAGCACTTGCGGCAGTGAATTGGCGATGTTGATGACGCCCAGGTCCTTGCCCCGGTTCAGGGCAGTGGGCAGCACTTGGGTGATGAGGGCGAAGTCCACCGCGAGATAGCAGCCGAAGCCGATGCCGAGCACAGACGCGCCGATCAGCGCGCCCGGCCAGGTGGGGGCGAACGCAAGAATGAGGGAGGCCGCTGCGATCACTGCGGAGGAGATGATGACCAGCGGCTTCCGTCGGCCCATCCGGTCGCTCACCCGGCCGCCGATCACGCTGGTGACGATCACCATGACCGCATACAGGCCCGTGAGGATCAGGACGCCAAACTCGGGCTCGATGCCCTGGGTTTCGCGGACCCGGACGGCGTCGTTGAGGAAGAACAGCAGGTAGAGGGTGACCATGTGGTTGCCGATGTTCACCAGCAGCCGCGTCAGCCAGGCCCAGGCAAAATCCGGGTGGCGGGCCGGGGATATCCAAAAGCCCCGCACAAAACCGGCCAGGCCGAACCGCGGACGGGCCTGCGCGGGCAGAGGAATGTCGTCGTTCTTGAAGTAATAGAGCACGACGCCGGCCAGCAGCGCCACCGCGCACACCACGTATCCGGCGGCGAAGTTTCCCGTGACGGCGGCGGCGATCACCGCGCCGATGAGTATCCCGACCGTCTGGCCCATGGCGGCCAGTCCGCCCACCGTGCCGCGCTGCGGGACCGGCACCCGGTCCGGGATGGCGGCGGTGATGGCGGCGTAGGCACCGTTGCAGCCGGCCTGCACGAGGCACCAGAGCAGCGTCATGACGGCGACGTTCGGCGCCCCGGCCAGCGCGATAAGGGCTGCGGCGCCAAGGACCGCCCCGAACAGCACCCACGGCACGCGGCGGCCCATCCGGGAGGTGGTGCGGTCGCTGAAGGCGCCGAAGAGGGGGTTGGCCACGAGCGATACCGCGGCGCCGGCGCCCGTCACAAGGGCGAGGATGGCTTCCTTGTCCCCTTCACTGAACGCGGCCGCCTGTTGGCCGAGCAGCACCTGGATCGGGCCGAAGAACGCCGCATTGATGCCCAGGTTGACCAGGACCACGCCGGCGGTCCAGACCGGGCGGACACGCCGTTCCGGCTCGGCAAGCGCCGCCGACGTCGGAGCTGCGCTCGGTAGGTCGGACAAGCTCATGTGGTTCCCCCCCGGAACTGGCGACTCAGGCTGATGATCTGTCTGGGGCCAGACTATCGTGGGGATCAAGATCCGCCGTCTACGTTTCAGCCAGGGAGAACCAGTGAACGCATCCGCCGTCAACACCGCCGACCTCTACGATGAGCGCGGCGAGGAGCTCAGCTCCTTGGCCGTGCAGTTCCAGTCCCTCGGCGGCCGGTCGCACTTCAGCGGGCCGGTCCGGACCATTCGGTGCTTCGAGGACAACGCGCTGGTCAAGTCGGTGCTGGCCACTGCCGGCAACGGCTCCGTGCTGGTGGTCGACGGCGCCGGCTCCCTCCGCACGGCGTTGATGGGGGACATGATCGCGGCGAGTGCCGTCGCAAACGGCTGGGCCGGCGTCGTTATCAACGGCGCCATCCGGGACCGGCTCGCTATCGCGGGGCTGCCGCTCGGGGTCAAGGCGCTGGGCAGCAATCCGCGCAAGAGCGCCAAGGAAGGCGCCGGGGCCATCGACGTGCCCCTGGAGATCGACGGCGTGGCCATCCGCCCCGGTGCGATGATCTGGTGCGACCCGGACGGAATCCTGGTCGAACGCTGAGGACTTTCTTCTCTGAGGTCATTTTTCGCCGGGGACATTTTTCGCAGGCGAGGTAGTGGCGGGAACATTTGAGCCAGTAACATAGTTACTGAAAGCAACTATCCGCTTGATCCCCACCCTTCACCTTGGAGCAGTCATGTCCAAAGCCACCTCCGCGCGCGCCGCTGGAGAGGTCCTGACCCACCGTCAGACCATCACCGTCATGGTGGGACTCATGCTCGGCATGTTCCTGTCCTCGCTGGACCAGACGATCGTGTCCACCTCGATCTACACGATCGCCAACGACCTCGACGGCCTTTCCCTGCAGGCCTGGGCCACCACCGCGTACCTCATCACCTCCACGGTGAGCACGCCGCTTTACGGCAAGCTCAGCGACATCTTCGGACGCCGCCCGTTGTACCTCATCGCCATCCTGATCTTCCTCGTCGGCTCGCTCTACGCCGGCTCGGTCCACTCCATGACGGAGCTCGCCATCGCCCGCGGCATCCAGGGCATGGGCGCCGGCGGCCTGCTGGCCCTCGCCCTGACCATCATCGGCGACATCGTGGCTCTCAAGGACCGCGCCAAGTACCAGGGCTACTTCATGTCGGTCTTCGGCATATCCTCGGTCCTGGGCCCCGTGATCGGCGGCGCCTTCGCCGGCACCGAGACCATCCTCGGAATCGACGGCTGGCGCTGGGTGTTCCTGATCAACATCCCGATCGGCCTGGCCGCCCTGACGGTGGTCTTCATGTACCTGCACCTCCCGGCCAAGCATGTGAAGCAGAAGATCGACTACTGGGGCGCGGCCGCCATCACGCTGGCGATCGTTCCGCTCCTTCTCGTCGCCGAACAGGGACGCAGCTGGGGCTGGAGCTCCGCCAACTCCTACCTCTGCTACGGCCTGGGCGTCGTAGGCATCATCGCGTTCCTGCTGGCCGAACGGCATGCCGCCGACTACGCGCTGATCCCGCTCCGGCTGTTCCAGAACATGACGTTCGGCCTGTCCTCGCTGCTGAACTTCATCATCGGCATCGGCATGTTCGGCGCCATCGCAATGCTTCCCATGTACCTGCAGCTGGTCAAGGGCCTGACGCCCACGGAGGCCGGCCTCATGATGATCACCTTCACGGTGGGCATCCTTACGGGCTCCATCACGGCCGGCCGGACCATCTCGGCGTCGGGCACGTACCGGATCTTCCCGATCCTTGGCACGGCGGTCCTGACCGCGGCCGCCGTCGTGATGGGCCTTTCCCTCGGCGTCGACACGCCGCTGTGGGTACCGGGCGCCATCGCCGTGTTCTTCGGTCTGGGCCTGGGCTTCTGCATGCAGCCGCTGACGCTGGCCATGCAGGTCTCCGTTCCGTCGAAGGACATGGGTGTGGGCACCTCCTCCGCCGCGTTCTTCCGCTCCATGGGCGGCGCGGTGGGCACGGCGGTGTTCATCTCGATGCTCTTCAGCCTCGCGGCGGACAAGATCGCCACGGGCATGAAGGACGCCGCGCAGAGTGCGGACTACCTCAAGGTGCTCAAGGACCCGGCCGTGGCGGCAGACCCTGCCAACGCCAAGCTCTACGAGTTCTTCAAAAACGGTGCCAGCAACGATTCGCTGAACGACACCAGCTGGTTGCACACCGCCAACCCGACGCTGACCCGCCCCATCACCGAGGGCTTCGCGCAGTCGATCGACGCCGTCATGCTCACGGCCGCCGTACTGACCGGCATCGCCTTCCTGATCACCTTCGCCCTGCCGAACAAGAAACTCACGGACCCGAAAGTGGCCGCCAGGGAAGTCGCCACGGCCGCAGCCCACTAGGGCGGTTCCGACCGCTGGAACACGAACACGGCAGTACACGTCACGGCAGGCAGTCTTCTGGGCTGCCTGTCGCCGTCGTCTGCCGTAAAACCGGGCCGCCAGACCGGGCCGCCGGACGGGGTGCCCGACGCCGAAAGCCTGCTCTGCGTGACGCCTTCGGTTCCGGCCCGGCAGGCGCAGACGACGGCACCGGCAAAGTGTATGTTTCATCTCACTTTCCGGTGGTTGTGACAGGCGGCACGCCGGGTCCGGTGTAAGACTGGGTAGTTGCGGCGAAGGCCGTGGACCGCGAACTGCCAAGGGAGCCGTATGACCATCACCCAGGACCAGACCGCCGCCAAGATCCCGAAACGGGTCATTTGGCTGGCCGTGGCGGGCGCCGTCGGCGGCTTCCTCTTCGGCTTTGACTCCTCCGTCGTCAACGGCGCCGTCGACGCGATCAAGGACGAATTCGCCCTCAGCGAGGCCGTGACCGGCTTCGCCGTCGCCGTGGCCCTCCTCGGCTGCGCGGCAGGCGCCTACCTGGCCGGCAAGGTAGCCGACCGCTACGGCCGGATCCCGGCCATGAAGCTGGGCGCGCTGCTGTTCCTCGTCAGCGCCATCGGCACCGGGTTCGCGTTCGGCGTCTGGGACCTGATCTTCTGGCGCCTGGTGGGCGGGCTCGGCATCGGCCTGGCCTCCGTGATCGCTCCGGCCTACATTTCCGAGATCTCCCCCCGCCACGTCCGTGGCCGCCTGGCCTCGCTGCAGCAGCTGGCGATCACCACCGGCATCTTCGCTGCCCTCCTCTCCGACGCCCTGTTCGCGACGTCGGCCGGCGGCGCCGACCAGGCCCTCTGGTTTGGTTTGGAAGCGTGGCGATGGATGTTCATGGCCGCCGCCGTCCCCGCCGTCGTTTACGGCTGGATCGCGTACACCCTGCCCGAATCGCCGCGCTTCCTGGTCTTCCAGGGCAAGAACGAGGAAGCCCTCAAGGTCTTCAAGTCGATCGCCCCGAACGAGGACTCGGACCGGCACCTGCGCGACATCAAGAAGGCGATCGACGAGGACAAGCTCGCCGGCCAGAAGGGATCCCTGCGCGGCAAGGCCCTGGGCCTGCAGCCGGTGGTCTGGATCGGCATCATCTTGTCCGTGCTGCAGCAGTTCGTCGGCATCAACGTGATCTTCTACTACTCCACCACCCTGTGGAAGGCCGTGGGCTTCCAGGAAAAGGATTCGCTCACCATCTCCGTGGCCACCGCCATCACCAACATCCTGGTGACGCTCGTCGCGATCGCCCTGGTGGACCGGATCGGCCGCCGTCCCATCATGCTGGCCGGCTCCATCGGCATGGCCCTCTCGCTGGGCACCATGGCCCTCGCTTTCAGCTCGGCCACCGGGTCCGGGGACGCGATCTCGCTGCCCGGCGCGTGGGGTCCGGCCGCGCTGGTCGCCGCCAACGTCTTCGTCATCAGCTTCGGCGCCTCCTGGGGCCCGCTGGTGTGGGTGCTGCTGGGCGAGATCTTCCCGGCCCGCATCCGCGGCCGCGCCCTGGGCCTGGCCGCGGCCGCACAGTGGACCGCCAACTTCGCCATCACCCTGAGCTTCCCCGTCATGGCCGCGGCCTCGCTGCCGTTGACGTACGCCATGTACGCGCTGTTCGCGGCCGCGTCGTTCTTCTTCGTGATGTTCAAGGTGCCGGAGACCAACGGCATGTCCTTGGAACAGGCCGAAACCCTGTTCGTCCCGAAGGGTTCAGCCAAGGAGTCCGCCCAAGACTCCGCGAAGGAGTCCGCCAGGGCCTGAGCCGGCGCCGTGTGAGGTCGCCGCTGCACTCAGCGACGTGAGGTAGCGGCGGCCGCCGAAGACCACGGCAATCGCGGCAACCATGGCCAGCGCGCCGGCGAAGAAGGGCACCTGCGGGCCGAAGTGCTCGCCCAGCTGCGCGGCGGCAAAGGGTGCCAGGGCGCCGCCCATCCAGCGCACGAAGTTGTAGCCGGCGGAGGCCACCGGCCGCGGCGAATCGGAAACGCCCATGGCCAGCTCCGTGTAGATGGTGTTGTTGACGCCTAGGAGCGCACCGGAAATGACCACGAGGACGACGACGGCGGGCACCGAGTGCCCGGCGGCCAGGCCCAGTCCCACGAGGTCCAGCATCAGCAGGACCAGTGTGCCGATGAGGACCCGGACTGCTCCGAAGCGGTTCTGCAGCACGGGGGCGGCAAACACCGAGAAGACAGCGACGGCGACACCCCAGCCGAAGAACACGCCGCCGATTCCGTAGGCGTCCATGCCCAGGATGAAGGGCGTGAAGGCGAGGACGGTGAAGAAGCCGTAATTGTAGAACAGGCCGCTGGCCGCCGTCCTCCGCAGACCCCTGTGACCCAGGGCCAGCAGCGGATCCCGGAGCCGGACCTTCCGCTCGGGCAGCGGGGTCTTGGGCAGCAGCGCAATGAGCGCGATGAAGGCGGAGGCCATCAGCACGGCGGTGCCGAAGAACGGGGCGCGCCACTGCCAGCCGCCAAGCAAAGCACCCAGGAGCGGGCCGAGGGAAATTCCCAGGCCAAGGGCGGCCTCGTACAGGATGATCGCCGTGCCGGGACCACCGCTGGCGACGCCGACTATCACCGCCAGTGCCGTGGCCACGAACAAGGCGTTGCCCAGTCCCCAGCCGGCCCGGAAGCCGATGAGCTCAGCCACACTGCCCGACGTGCCGGACAGCGAGGCGAACACGACAATCACCGCCAGGCCAATCAGCAGCGTCCGCTTCCCGCCGATCCGGGAGGAGACGTAGCCGGTGATCAGCATGGCGACGGCGGTGACCAGGAAATAGCTCGTAAAGAGCAGCGAAACCTGGCTCGGGGAGGCGTCCAGGTTTTTGGCGATCGCCGGCAGGATGGGGTCCACCAGCCCGATGCCCATGAAGGCGAACACCGCCGCGAGGGCCGTCGCCCACACCGCCTTGGGCTGTTTGAGCAGCGAGGCCTTCTCGGCCTCGAGGGTAACTTCGGCTGCCGGCAAGGTGTCGGCGGGGTGGCCGTACATGGGGGCACTCCTCAATGATGGGAAGTTCGGTGGAATATCAGGCCTGGAGCGTCGCGTTGATCCTGCCGATGACCGGAAGGGCGGCGGCGAGGGCGGCACGGTCGTCGTCCGAAAGGCACGAGAGGACGCCGGCCATGACGGAGTTGCGGCGCTCATTGGCGGCGGCGACGGCGGCGAGGCCGGCTTCCGTGAGGGTCACGCGGACGGCGCGGGAGTCGTTGGGGTCCGGTTCCCGGCGGGCGAGGCCGGCACGCTCGAGCTTGATGATCTGTTCGGTGGCGCTGGGCACCTTAACGCCGAGGTTTCGGGCGATTTCGCCCACACGCACTCCACTGGCGGAGGAAGCACGGCCGCCTGTTGCGGGTCCGGCGTCCATCAGCATCTTGAGCAGGCTGAGCTGGGCGGCACTGAGTTCGCCGTCGGCATCCAGACGGCGGACGAGGTAGATGCTGTGGCGGAGGGCCTCGCGGAAGTCCTGGGCGAGAGCAAGAAGGCCGGGGTCAGCCGGTTCACTGGCGTTCATAGTTAGGTAGCCTAACAGTTAGGCAACCTAACGGTCAAGGAAGGCGAGTTGCCCTATCACTCTTGGTCGTTAAAACCGGCGAATGGGAACCATAAGTGATAGGGCAACGGAAAACACGCCGACGCCGGAACTCACGTGAGTTCCGGCGTCGGCCCAGCTAGGGCGTTGATCAGACGACGGCCTTGGCCTCCTCGATAAGGGAGGAGACAGCGGCGAAGAGCGGGTGGTCCGCTGCCAGGCCGGTGATTGTCTCCGTGGCCTCGTCCGGCGTGGACGCGGAGAGGATTTTCGCCAGCTCCACGGCCTCGGCGTCGGCCGGATCGTTGAAGCGCAGGGCCGCAGCAATCGCCCCGAGCAGCGCTTCGGGGACAATTCCGCGTTCGGCCAGCTCGGCAGCGGGGCCGATGAAGCGTTCGTGCCGGCTGAGTTTGCGCAGCGGGGCGCGGCCCACCCGGTTGACGGTGTCCGGCAGGTGCGGGTTGGAGAAGCGGCCCAGGATCTTCTCCACGTACGCCTCCTGATCCCCGCGGTTGAAGCCGTGCTTGGCCACCAGCAGCTCCTTGGTTTCGTCCAGGACGGCGCGCACGTCGGCTGCGACGTCCTGATCGGCCATGGCCTCGGAAATCTTGCCCAGGCCGGCCTCGAAACCGAAGTAGGCTGCAGCCGCGTGCCCCGTGTTGACGGTGAACAGCTTCCGCTCGATGTACGGCTCCAGATCGTCCACGAAGGTCGCGCCCGGTATCACCGGTTCCTTCCCGTCGAACGGCGTACGGTCGATCACCCATTCATAGAACGTCTCCACCGTGACGTCCAGGCCCTGCCCGGCTTCCTGGTTGGGCACAATCCGGTCCACCGCCGTGTTGGCAAACACGGCGGCAGCGTCCAAGGACCCGGCGGCCGGATCCCACTGGGCAGCAACTTCGGACTTGAGGATGTCGGTCGCGTTGATCGCGTTCTCGCAAGCCATCACCTGCAGCGGCGCCAGCCCGGGGGCGCGGGCCGCGATCCCCTTGGCGATCGCAGGCGCCACAAACTTCAGGATGTGCGGCCCGACGGCGGTGGTGACGATGTCCGCCGTGGCGATTTCGGCGACGACGGCGGCTTCCTGGATGCCGGAGTTCAGCGCACGGAAGTTATCGACGGTACGGACTGCGGGATTCTCTCCCACTTCGTGGACCTGGTAGCTGTCCGCGGCGGCCAGCTCGGTGATGAGGGCGTCCGCGACATCGGCGAACACCACCTCATACCCGGCCTCGTGCAGCAGCAGGCCCACGAATCCGCGCCCGATGTTTCCGGCTCCGAAATGAACAGCCTTCACTAGTCGTTGACCTTTCCAAAGAGGGCCAGCACTTCGTCAACCGTGGTGGCCGCCTCAAGCTGGGCCACCTGGGCCTTGTTGGTGAAGACCTTGGCGATCGAGGACAGGATGTGCAGGTGTTCGTTGTTGACGCCGGCCACGCCGACCACGAACTTCACTTCCTTGCCGTTCCAATCAATGCCGTTCGGGTAGCGGATCACCGACACCGCGGACTTCATGATGTGGTCCTTCGCGGCGTTGGTGCCGTGCGGGATCGCAAGGAAGCTGCCCATGTAGGTGGAGACGGATTCCTCCCGTTCGTGCATGGCGTCCACATAACCGGAGTCGACGGCGCCGCGGTCCAGCAGGAGCTGCCCGGCCTCGTCGATCGCGGCGTCCCGCGTGGTGGCGGTGCCGTTGAGGACCACGCTTTCGGCCACCAGGATGCCTGCGGGACCCGTCTCGGCGTCCGGCTCGGCCCCTGCGGGGGTTTCCGGCGTTTCGACGGCGGCAGCAGGGGCCGGGGCGCCGGCCGGGGCCGCTTCGCCGCTCGTGTTGCTTGCCTCGACCAACTCCACGATCTCGTCGTACCGCGGGCTGTTCATGAAGTTGTCCACGGAGACATGCACGGCGCTGGCGGTCGCGGGCTTGGCCCGCTCGGTCAGGTCCTGGTGGGTAATGACGACGTCGTACGTGTCGGTGAGGTTGGCGATGGCGGAGTTCGTGACCTTGACGTCCGGGAAACCGGCGGCCTTGATCTTGTTGCGGAGCACCGAGGCGCCCATCGCACTGGAGCCCATGCCGGCGTCGCACGCAAAGACGATGTTCTTGATCGGGGTTGCGAGGACAGCGACGCCGCTGGCACCCACGCCCTCACCGATCAGGGCCGCGGAAACCGAGCTCTTCTTGCCCTTCAGGGCCTCCATCCGGTGCGTGGCCTGGTCGAGGTCGTCTTCCGCGGGCGCCTTGCTGGCCTTCAGGATCACCGAGGCGATGAGGAAGGACACCGTGGTGGCGAACAGCACGGAGAGCGTCACGCCGACGTAGCTGTCGCGGGCTGTTGAGGCGTAGACCGCGATAATGCTGCCCGGGGCTGCCGGGGACCGGAGTCCGGCGCCGGTGACCACGAGCGTGAAGATGCCGGTCATGCCGCCGCCGATTGCTGCGAAGATCGTCATCGGCTTCATCAGGACGTACGGGAAGTAGATCTCATGGATGCCGCCGACGAACTGGATGACCGCCGCGCCCGGCGCGGACGCCTTGGCCAGACCCTTGCCGAAGATTGAAAAGGCGAGCAGGATGCCGAAGCCCGGACCGGGGTTGGCTTCGAGCAGGAACAGGATGGACTTGCCCTGCTCGAGTGCCTGCTGCGTGCCCAGCGGGGTGAGGATGCCGTGGTTGACGGCGTTGTTGAGGAACAGGACCTTCGCGGGCTCGATGAAGATGCTCGTGAACGGCAGGAGGCCGTTGAGGACGAGGAATTCGACCACGGCGCTGGCACCATTGCTGAATGCCTTCACCACCGGGCCGACCACCAGCATGCCGACGACCGCCATGGCGGCGGCAAGGATGCCTGCCGAGAAGTTGTCGATCAGCATTTCGAAGCCGGGCTTCACGCGGCCTTCCCAGATCTTGTCCAGCTTCATCATGATCCAGGCGGTGAGCGGGCCAAGAATCATGGCGCCGATGAACATCGGGATGTCGGTACCGACGATGACGCCCATGGTGGCCACCGCACCCACCACGCCGCCGCGCACGCCGTAGACCATCCGGCCGCCCGTGTAGCCGATCAGGAGCGGGAGCATGTACGTGATCATCGGCCCCACAAGCTTGCCGAGCTCCGCATTGGGGAAGAAGCCCGCCGGGATGAACAGTGCCGTGATGAAGCCCCAGGCGATGAAGGCGGCGATGTTGGGCATGATCATTCCTGAGAGGAACGTCCCGAATTTCTGGACGTGTACCCGCACGCTGGTGCGTGGTTTCGCAACTGTCTCTGTTGCCATGTGAATTCCTAACCGTCGTTCCCGCTGCTTTGCAGGATGGTCCGATAATTTCGCCGAGCTAGCTGGTGGAGATCCGGTGGAGCCATTCGAGGAAGAGCTTGAGTTCTGAGCTGGAGAGCTGGTCCGAGTGGGACGCCTGGAGTGCTGCGTTCAATGCGATGGCCGCCACAACCACTGAGGATTTTCCGCTGTCAACAGAGCCGTTGTCCCGGGCCTGCTCGGTGGAAACCGCAAAGATCATGGCGTCGCGGGTCATGGAGGAGAGCTCGAGGTTGCGCTCCGGCACCTTTTCCGCGATCAGCATGAGGGTCACGCCCACGTTGGCCGCCAGGATGGACCTGGCCGCCTCTTTGGGCGGGACGTTGAGCTGGCCGGAGACTGCCGCCTTGTTGAGCATCTCCTCCATGAGGGCCTCGGCATCGGCGACGATCGCCGGACGGCTCTCAGGGCGGATATTGCCAAACATGACGAGATACAGTTCCGGCTGTTTCAGCCCGAACTGGACGTGGTTGTCCCACATCCGGCGGATGTCCTCCAGCGGCTGGCCAGAGGGCGCGAAGTCACGTTCGCCCGCGACATATTCGTCAAAACCGGCTGCGACGACGGCGTCGAACAGCCCTTCCTTGTCACCAAAGTGGTGGTACAGGGTCGGTGCCGTAACACCGGCCAGCTGTGTGATCTGGCGGGTCGAGACTGCGGATCCGCCTGAGTTGGCCAGAAGCTCGGCAGCCGCGCGCAGCAGCCGGGCCTTGGGTGGTAGCTGGCCATCGATACTCATAACCGCTACCCTAGCACCTATAGCAACGCTATATGAACTGCATCACATACAATTTTTGCAGGTGCCGTGACCCGCCCGTTGACGTAGCCGTCAGCCGCAGGCACAAATGATCCCCAGGGTCAGCGGCACCTGATTTACCGGCTTAGTGGCCACTGGCCTACGACAGAGAATGAGGACCTTCAGTGCAGAACTTCCCAGGAGTAGGCGTTAGCCCCGGCCGCATCATCGGCACCATCCGGCAGATGCCCAAACCGATCAGCGAACCGCCCGCCGGAGAGCAGCTTCCCGCCGGCGTCACGGCGGAAGACGCGACGGCGGCACTGAAGGCCGCGGCGAAATCCGTCCACGACGAACTCAAGGCCCGCTCCGAGACCGTCACCG
Source organism: Arthrobacter sp. LAR12-1-1.1 (assembly GCF_040676555.1). Taxonomy (NCBI): domain Bacteria; kingdom Bacillati; phylum Actinomycetota; class Actinomycetes; order Micrococcales; family Micrococcaceae; genus Arthrobacter; species Arthrobacter sp. LAR12-1-1.1. Next base: position 25,683 of record NZ_JBEGIG010000023.1, read on the forward strand.
GCGACGGCAAGGCCGTCCTCGAGGCCACGGCCCTCATGGCCACCGACACCATGCTGCTCAAATCCGCCGCCAAACTGATCGTCCGCGGCACGTCCGGGCAGCGGGCGATCTGGGAAGCCGGCGCCTCCGTCTCGGAAATGCTGCACAACCTCGGCGGCTACATGGCCGAGCGCGCCACGGACGTCCTGGATGTCCGGTCCCGGATCGTGGCGGAACTGCGCGGAGTTCCCGCGCCGGGAATTCCCGTGTCCTCCGCTCCGTTCATCCTCATCGCCGAGGACCTGGCCCCGGCCGACACCGCCACCCTGGATCCGGAAAAGGTCCTGGCCTTGGTCACCGCCGGCGGCGGACCGCAGTCCCACACCGCGATCATTGCCCGCTCGCTCGGCCTGCCGGCCGTGGTCGCCGCCGTCGGGGTCGACGAACTCGCCGACGGCACGGAGGTGTACGTGGACGGCGCGGCCGGCCTCATCACCGCGAACCCGGATGAGTCCCAGCGGGCGGCAGCAGCCCACTGGGCCGCCACGGCGTCGCTGCTGTCCGCTTTTGACGGGACGGGCACGACGTCGGACGGCCACCTCGTTCCGCTCCTCGCCAACGTCGGCGGCGCCAAGGACGCCGTGGTCGCGGCCGGCCTGAACGCCCAGGGAGTGGGTTTGTTCCGGACCGAGTTCTGTTTCCTCGAGCGGGACACCGAACCGACCGTGGAGGAACAGGCCGCCGCCTACAAGGGCGTCTTCGACGCCTTCCCAGGCAAGAAAGTGGTGCTCCGCACGCTCGACGCCGGCGCGGACAAGCCGCTGCCGTTCCTGACCGACGCCACCGAGCCCAACCCCGCACTGGGTGTCCGCGGCTACCGGACCGATTTCACCACGCCCGGGGTCCTCGAGCGCCAGCTGCAGGCGATTGCGCAGGCCGAGAAGGCGTCCGAGGCCGATGTCTGGGTGATGGCCCCGATGATTTCCACCGCGGAGGAGGCGGCCCGTTTTGCCTCGCTGTGCGCCACGGCAGGGATCAGGACCCCCGGCGTCATGGTGGAGGTCCCCTCGGCCGCCCTGACGGCAGAGGCCATCCTCCGCGAAGTCGGCTTCGCAAGCCTGGGCACCAACGACCTCACCCAGTACGCCATGGCCGCCGACCGCCAGCTCGGCCCCCTGGCCGCCCTGAACACCCCGTGGCAGCCGGCCGTGCTGCGGCTCGTGGGCCTGACAGTGGAGGGTTCGGCGGCCGAGGGGCACAACAAGCCGGTGGGCGTGTGTGGCGAGGCCGCCGCGGACCCGGCCCTCGCCGTCGTCCTCACGGGGCTGGGCGTCACCACACTGTCCATGACCGCGCGGTCCATCGCGGCCGTCGCCGCCGTGCTGAAGACCGTCACCTTGGCCGAAACGCAGGAGCTGGCCAAGCTGGCCTTGTCGGCGCCGAGCGCAACCGAGGCCCGGGCATGGGTCCGGGCAAAACTGCCGGTCCTGGAGGACCTTGGGCTGTAACCGCTGGTCCGCAGGAGGGGCCGCGGGTGGGCCCACCGGCGGGCCCATCCGCTGCGATGCAGCCGCTAGGATGCACTCATGGCACTGATAGCTCCGCGGGTGACGGCCGGCCTCCCGGCCGAGGACGCGCAGAAACTCCGGTACGCCCTCGACGGCAGCGACGACATCACGGTGTTCGTCGACGGCACCGTCCACCGGCTGCCGCCCGCGGCGCGGGACGCCGTCGTTGATTTGCTGGGCCGCTTCAGCCGCGGCGAGTCCGTGACCGTCAGCAGCGTCGAGGAGATGCTGACGACGTCCCGGGCCGCGGAGCTTGCGGGGATCTCGCACACGTACCTGCGGAACATGACCGATCGCGGCGAGATCCCCGTCGAATACCGCGGAACGCACCGACGGATCCGGCTGGCCGACATCATGGCGTGGCTGGAAACTCAGAAGAAGAATAGTACGGGCGCCGGGACACCGGCCGGCCATGATGGCGAGGGCGCCGGTGTTTAAGGAACAGATGCTTCATGAACGGATGCTTCATGAAGCGGTGATAAGGATCAAGCAACGATCCCGCTTCTGGGCGGAAACACTTATATGCCGCGGGTTACGCTTGAATTGTGGGTAAATTCAGAGGGTGGCACATCATGGCAGGGATCGCCGCCATGCTGCTCGCTGGCATCCTCGGAACCGCGATGGGCCTGAACAACACCGCCACTTATTTGGCCAGCGGCGTCGCTTTCGTTGCGGTGTCACTCTGGGTGGACAGCCGGATTTCCCGCCACCGCACCGCCGTCCGCAAGACCGGTCCCGACGCCGGCCAGGACGCGAAACTGGCCCTCGACGATTCCTCCAAGCGCGAGGGCTGACCCGAGGGCTACAGCGCGCCGCTAGATTCTGGGCCGGCCCGCCCAGCGCCGCGCCTTGAGCGCAGCATGCAGTTCCAACCGCACCATTCCCTTCAACGGGTCCACGCCCAGCAGCTGGCGGATCCGGCCCAGCCGGTTGTAAATGCTGCTCCGGTGCAGGTGCAGCTTGGCCGCGACTTCCTGGACCGAACCGTCGTTGTCGTAGAACAGCTCCAGCACCGGCAGCAGCTCGCGGTTGCGGTCATGGTCCTCGAGGATGCGGAAATACACCGATCCCGCGTCCGCCCAGGCCCCCGCGCCGCCGCCGGCCGAGGCCAGCAGCTGGTAGACGCCGGTGGCCCGGCAGTCGACAAGCTCGCCCAGCTGCGGATCCACTGCCGCGGCCTGGGCCGCCTGCCGTGACTGCCGGTAGGCCTCGGCGAGTTCCCGCGGCTTGGCAAATCCCTCGCTCGTACCCAGGATGATCCGCCGGACCGTGCGTCCGGAGCGTTTGGCGAGTTCCAGCTGGTAGTGGACCAGCACCTGGGCGTGGTCCGCGCGTCCTGTGGATTCCTTGAAGAGCACCACCGCGTGGGTCTCGGTACCGGCGCTGAACAGGGCGGCGTCCACGCCGATAGTGGCCTGCAGCGCCGCGGAGCGGTGAATGAGTGTGTCGGCGAAGGGGTCCGAGCCCCCTGCCCAGCCGTCCGCGTCCAGGACGGTCACCAGCTGCCAGGGCCCCTTGCCCTGGACCTCTTTCCAGCCCGCCACGGCCGCCGCCGCGTTGGCCTCGCCGGCGCAGGCGGCCAGGAACTCCTGCTCACGGCGGCGGCGGAACTCGGACTCGGCCGTGTTGGAATCCAGCAGCAGGGAGGACAGCTGCTCCAGCTCCGGCGCCACGTCCTGCAGCTGGGTGAGGACGGTCGCGGCACTTGGTTCCTCGGCGTCGAGCTGGACCCACAGGTACCCCACCCGGAAGCCGCGCACCAGCAGCGGCACGCACACGCGGCCCAGCATGCCGAGATCTTCGTTGGCCGGCACGACGACCGGCCGGACCGCCGTCGCAATCCCGTGGGAGAGCTGCCATGCGATGACGTCCACGGGGACCCGCTTGCTGAGCAGGAAGTTCACCCGGACGCGGTCCGCATGCGATTGGTTCGAGCTGTAGGCGAGGAGCAGACCGTCGAGGTCCTCGAGGGAGAGACCGCGGCCCAGCCGCTGCGCCACCTGCTCCACGAGCTGCTCCACGTCCTGCTGCTGCATCCTGCCAGACTACTGCCCCGGCCGGCCGCACTGCGAATGCATCCGCGACGGACACGAGCCGACACCTGACGCCCGCCGTCTCGACAAATGTCTATTCCCGGATTTGAAAAACCCCGGAATAACGCGGCCAGTGCCCGGCGCCCGGCAGCGGCACCTGTCGCGTGCCTCACAGCGGGATTTATTCTGGAAGTACGAATCCCCCCGCTCATCCAGGCCCACAGGCCTACACCCACTGGAGCTATCAAATGATCATCGGCGTACCCAAAGAGATCAAGAACAACGAGTTCCGCGTCGCCATCACCGCGGCCGGCGTCCACGAATTCCGCACCCACGGCCACGTGGTCCTGGTAGAGCGCGGCGCGGGCCTGGGCTCGGGCATCACGGACGAGGAGTACGCGATCGCCGGCGCCGAGATCGTCGCCGAAGCCGACGACGTCTGGGGCCGCGCCGATATGGTGATGAAGGTCAAGGAACCGGTCAAGGCCGAATACCACCGCTTCCGCAAGGGCCTGATCCTCTTCACTTACCTGCACCTGGCCGCCGAGCCGGAACTGACCCAGGCGCTCATCAACTCCGGCGTCACCGCCATCGCCTACGAGACCGTCCAGGAAGGCCGGACCCTGCCGCTGCTGGCCCCGATGTCCGAGGTTGCCGGCCGGCTGTCCGTGCAGGTGGGCGCCACCTCCCTGATGGCCCCGGCAGGCGGCAAGGGCGTGCTGCTCGGCGGCGTCCCGGGCGTCCGTCCGGCCAAGGTTGTTGTCCTGGGCGCCGGTGTTGCCGGCACCAACGCCGCCGCCATGGCCCTGGGCCTGGGCGCCGACGTCACCATCCTGGACATCAACATCAACCGTCTCCGCGAACTGGACGCCCAGTACCAGGGCCGCCTGAAGACGGTCGCGTCCAATAAGTACGAGATCGAGAAGTCCGTGGTCGACGCCGACCTCGTCATCGGTTCAGTCCTGATCCCCGGCGCCAAGGCCCCGAAGCTCGTCACCAACGAGCTCGTGTCCCGGATGAAGCCCGGCTCCGTGCTGGTGGACATCGCCGTGGACCAGGGCGGCTGCTTCGAGGACACCCACCCCACCACGCACCAGGAACCGACGTACAAGGTCCACAACACGATCTTCTACTGCGTCGCCAACATGCCCGGCGCCGTCCCGAACACCTCCACGTACGCGCTGACCAACGTCACCCTGCGCTACGCCGTCTCGCTGGCGAACCTGGGCGTCAAGGCTGCGTTCGAGCGCGATGCGGCCCTGGCCGCCGGCCTGAACATCGCCGGTGGCAAGGTTGCGCACCGCTCGGTCTCCGAGGCGCATAACCTGCCCCTCGTCGCCGACTGGCACGAGCTGGTCTCCGCGTAACCAGCTGGTCTCCGCGTAGGCGCCACCGCATCGGCTGCCCCGTAACCGCCCTTTTGGACCCCCAAAACGGCGGTATCGGAGCAGCCGACTGCGTTTAACCCCCGATGGCGCGGAGGGCGTTCACCTGGCCACTGCCGTAGAAGCCGTTGTTGCCCGTGCCGCCCTGGCAGAGCTGCGGTGCACCGTTGGACGCAGACGGGAACGGCGCGTACATCGTGGTGTCGGGGCAGGCCATGCCGTCGGCGGTGGTGGTGATCCGCGCCGAAACGGCTCCCGGGTTGCTCACACCGCTGCTGACCACGAGAGCAGCAACCCCGGCGACGTGCGGGGAGGCCATCGAGGTGCCCTGCAGGTAGCAGTACGCGGCACCGGCGTCGACCACCTTGAGCGATGCGGCGCAGGGTGCGGACGCCGGCCAGGTGGACAGGACTCGACCGTTCACTGCGGCGGGGGTGAGCTGCAGACGGCGGTCTCCGCCGGGGGCCACGACATCGGCAGTGCCGACTCCGTAACTTGAATAGTAGGACTTGTTGCCCTTATTGCCGTTGGCCGTCACACCGATGACGCCCGGCAGTTCGACCGGGACCACGGCACAGGCGTTGGTGATCTCCCGCGATACCGGCGTGGAGTCGTCCGGGCTCATGACGTCCCGGGAGGGGTGGGCGAGGTCGTCCGAGAAATTACCCTGGGCTGCAACGACGGTGGTGCCGCTCTGCTGGGCGAAGCGGATGGCACGGCGTTCGGCCTCCCAGATGGCGCGCTGCTCCGGGTCGTTCTTGCAGTTGAAGAGATACGGGTCCGCGAAGTAGCTGTTGTTCGTGACCTGGATCCCCTTGGCGGCTGCCCACATGAAGGAGCAAACGATAGCCTCGGGGTAGAAGAAGCCGCCGGCGTTGCCGGCCTTGATCCCGGCAATCTTCACGTTGGGCGCCACGCCGACCATGCCGATGCCGTTCTTGGCGGCCGCGATGGTCCCCGCAGTGTGGGTGCCGTGGCCGTTGTCGTCCATCCAGGCGGACGGGGACTGGTCAGGGACGCCGCCGACGCAGGAGACACTCTTGGCAAAGTCGACGTTGGGGGCCAGGTCAGGGTGGGTGTAGTCGAGGCCGGTGTCGATGTCGCCGACCACCACGGAAGCGCTTCCGCCGTTGAGGGTGCGGGCGGCGGGTGCCTGGATCTGGTCCATGTCCCACTGCAGGGCTGACAGGTTATCGCTTCCGGGGGCGGGGGTGCCCGCCGTGACGGGCGCCTGGGCGTCGGTGTTGTCCGCGGCGCTGTCGCCGATGGCGACCCCAAAGGCGGCGGTGGAGGCCGCGCCCTGGACTGCCCCGTCCCGGGCCTTCAGCGCGGAACCGAAACCGACGCGGTCCGACTTCACGATCGCCACCCCGATTTCCGGATAGCTGTGGACCACGGTTCCGCCGGCTGTCGTGACCGACTTCAGCGAGGAATCCGACACACTGTTGGCCTTGTACAGGACCACGTAGTTCTGCATTGAGCCCGTTGGGGCATCGGCTGACGCGGCAGGATATGCCGCACCGGCCAACAAGCCCACTGCAAGGCCTACTGTGCTCAGCGGTGCAATGAGCCTTTTGAGTTTTTGCATCGTGCTGCTCCATTTCTGCCAGGGCGGCAGCACACGATAGCGGCCGGCCGCACTGGATTCGCTCTCCAATCGACCGTCGGCGTCTTTGCCGAAGACCGCTTCCGGGGTTCACCCGAACAAGATAGGTGAAGACCCACGACTTAGACCATAGTGACGCAAGTTACAGTTGTGAAGCCTCATCGGTGGATGAATTTGGCCAGTCCGCGGCTAAGCCAGCTCCCGGGCCTGCTCGATCAGCTGCAGCACCTGAAGCGGGCCCGCTGGGTCGACGGGGACGGGCAGCGCCGAGGCGGCACCGCCGTCGGCGATCTTTGCGGCCAGGATCCGGTAGAACTCCGGGTAGGCGCCGCGCTCGTTGGGCAGCCGGTCCAGATGCCCGTCGCGTCCCAGGAGCCCAGCCCAGTCCGGATCTTCCACGCCGTAGTCGGCGTCCAGCGGGCTTCCGCCGGCCACGATGTAGGGCTCCTGCGGGTCCACGCCGTGCTTGGTGAAGCCGCCCTCGCTGCCCAGGATGCGGTAGCGCGGACCTTGCTGGGCGCACAGCATGTTCATCCAGAGGTGGCTGGTTACCCCGGAGCTGTGCCGCAGGGCCACGAAGACGTCGTCGTCAGCCCTCTCGCCGGGCCGCCGGGCCGCCAGTTCAGCGTGGATCACCGTGGCCGGGCCGAAGAGCTGCACGGCCTGGTCCAGCAGGTGGGTGCCGAGGTCAAACAGCACGCCGCCGCCGTCGTCCGCCGTGGCGGCCGCCTTCCACGCCTTGGGGACGTCCGGTGACCACCGCTCGAAGCGGGACTCAAAGCGGGTCACGGTACCGAAGGCTCCCGCGTCCATGAGGGCTTTCACGGTGAGGAAGTCGCCGTCCCAGCGCCGGTTCTGGAACACGGTGAGCACCCGGCCCAGCCGCGCGGCGAGGTCGATGAGTTCCTGCCCCTCGGCGCTGCGCACGGCGAACGGCTTGTCGACGACGACGTCGAGTCCGGCTTCCAGCGCCGCTTTCGCCAGCGGGTAGTGGGTGGCGGGCGGCGTGCCGAGCACCAGCAGGTCCAGTCCGCCGGCGAGCTCCAGGATGTCGGCCGGGGTGTCGACGAGCCTGGCGTCCGGGTAGCTGGACGCGGCGGCGGACTGCCGGCCGGCGTCGGAGGTGGAGATGGCATCCAGCGAATAGGCAGGGTTTGCGGCGATGAAGGGAGCGTGGAAGACGCTGCCCGAGAGGCCGAAACCGGCGACGGCGGTGCGGATAGGCCTGGCTGAATCGTTGCTCATGGTGCCTAGGCTACCGCCCTGCGCGCCTGCAGGACCCGGCAGGTTGCTTGGCGGGCGGCCGGTCAAGCGAACGAGGCCGGCGCCGCCCGGATGCTTCCAGGGGCGCCGGCCTCGGCCGTGCTGGTTGTTAATGCCTACTGTTACTCAGTATTGCTTAGTCGGCAGGGGTTACTTCTTGTCCCAGCCGACGACGCTCCAGTCCGGTGTCTGGAACAGGCTGGCGCCGTAGTTGGCCAGGCCCGTGCGGGCGAAGTAGATCTGCGGGCCGTTCATGACCACGCCCATGGAGAAGTACTTTTCCATGTGCTTCTTCTCGACGTCCATGGCGGCCTTGTTGCGCTGGGCGTCATCCTGGATGGAGGAGAGGTCCTTGATGGCCTTGTCCAGCTCGGCATCGCCGAGTTCGTTCTCGTTGGTGGCGGAGTCGTAGTACTGCTTCACCGCAGATGTGGCGTCGGCGCCGACGGAGTAGCCGCTGATGGTGAGCTGGAAGTCGCGGCTGCCAACCACCTTGCCGAAGTCGGCGTCGCCGCGCTGGTCAATGCCAACTTCCATGCCGGCCGCCTGCAGCTGCTTCTGCAGGGTCTGCACGGTGGCGAGGGCGGTGGGGTCGTCACCGAAGTTGGTGATCTTGAACGACGCTGGGACGCCGTCCTTTTCCATGATGCCCTTGGCGTTGGCCTTGTAGCCGGCCTCGGTCAGAACCTTCTTGGCCGCGTCGGCGCCCGTCTCCTTGACCGGGTAGTTGTCCTGGTAGTACTTCGAGAACGGCATCAGCATCATCGAGCCCGAGCTGTTCTCCTCCCAGTTCAGGCCACCGAAACGGACGGCGCGGATGGCCGGACGGTCAACGGCGGTGAAGATCGCCTTGCGGACGGCGACGTCGGTGAGCGGTGCCTTCAGGGCGTTGAGGTTCAGGCCGCCCGCGAAGAGTCGCTGACCGCGGCGGACCTCGGAGTTCTTGGTGCCTTCAAGCTGCTTGTACTTGGTCAGCGTGCGGCCGTCGGCCATGTCGACCTCGCCGTTCTTGAAGGCGGCGATCTCCGCGCTTGCCTCCAGCTGGCGGAAGATCACCTTGTCCAGGACCGCCTTCTCGCCCCACCACTTGTCGTTCGGAACCAGGGAGACAGTCTTCGCGGCAGAGTCGAACTTGTCGACCTTGAACGGGCCGGCCATCCACTCGGGGTGCATTTCACCGGTGAACCCGGTGTTGAAGATTTCCGGGGTGTTGACGGTCTGCGGGATGAATCCGCCGAAGATGTCGCTGAGCGGGTACACCGGCTGCGTGGTGGTCACAACGACTTCCTTGTCGCTGGTTCCGGCTTTGACGGAGTCGATGAACTCGTAGGCGCCGGACGTGACGATGTCGATGTCCTTGTTCTGGCCGTTGAGCATCTTCCACGTGTTTTCGAACGTGGCGGCGTTGATCGGAGTGCCGTCGTTGTAGGCGGCCTTCGGGTTGACCTTGATGGTGATGGTCTGCTTGCCGTCTTTGACTTCGCTCTTGAAGTCTTCGCAGAAGTTCTTGTTGAGGCTGGCGGTGCCGTCGAAGTCCAGCTTCCAGCAGCCGACGTAGCCGGCCTCGTCGATCGGGTAGTGCAATTCAGTGTTGTCCGCTGAGTTGCCCGCGTTGGAGAAGCCGTTGAAGTCCGGTCCGATGTTGCCCAGGGGCAGCGTCACGGTGCCGCCCTGCTGCAGGTCGGCGGCGTTCTTGGCGTTGACGCTGATGAGCTTGCTGAGATCGCCGGAGGCATCCTGTGCCTTGGCGCTCTGAGCTGTGGTGGAGGCGCCACCGCTGCCGCAGGCAGTCAGCGCAAGCGCCGCCACGACGGCGGTGATGCCACCGATTTTGGTGCGATTCTTCATGAGATCCCCTTCATTTTTTGTGCGAGTGTGATGCATGGGAGGTCTGCCGGACTGCTGGTCCGGATGTTGCTGGCCGGGATGTCTGCTGGTCGGGTCAGTCAGTGGTCTTCGTGGACAACGACCATGTCTGCGTCCAGTTCGCCGTCCGGGTAGAAGCAGGCGAACTGCTGGTCGGTGGCGGCTGGTTCCAGGGCGGGCTCGAGGGTCAGGCACTTCTCCTGCCTGGCCGGCGGCAGGGCCGCAAACACGGGGCAGCGGGTGGCGAAGTTGCAGCCTGCCGGCGCCTCCAGCGGTGAGGGCAGGTCGCCCTGGAGGATGATCCGTTCGCGGGTGCGCTCCAGCTCCGGATCCGGTACCGGGATCGCGGAGAGCAGGGCCCGGGTGTAGGGGTGGCGGGGGTTGTCGAAGACGGCGTCGACGTCTCCGATCTCCACGATCTTGCCCAGGTACATGACAGCAACGCGGTTGGAGATGTGCCGGACCACGGAGAGATCGTGCGCCACCATGAGGTAGCTCAGGCCGAGTTCGGCACGGAGCTTGTCCAGGAGGTTGATGACGCCTGCCTGCACTGACACGTCGAGGGCGGAGACAGGTTCGTCCAGGACAACCAGCCGGGGGTTCACGGCGAGGGCGCGGGCAATGCCGATGCGCTGGCGCTGGCCGCCGGAGAACTGGTTGGGGAAACGGTTGACGTGGTCCGCCTGCAGGCCCACCAGCTCCATGAGCTCCATGATCCGCTTCCGGATGGCCGGCTTGGGCATGCCCAGGTTTTCCATCGGCTCGGCCAGGACCTCGTAGACGGTGAAGCGCGGATCCAGCGCCCCGGTGGGATCCTGGAACACCATCTGCAGTTCCCTGCGCATTCCAGCCTTGGCCCTGGCGTCGGCGGACTGCTTGTTGCTCAGCCCGCCAATGACCACCTCGCCGTCCTGGTCCTTGTGGAATTCCATGATTTCCAGCAGGGTGGTGGTCTTTCCGCAGCCGGACTCCCCCACGATCGAGAAGCACTCGCCTTCGCGGATATCGAAGCTCAGCCCGTCCACGGCTTTCACCGTGCCGATCCTGCGCTTGAGCAGGGCGCCCTTCATCAGGGGAAAGCGCTTCTTTACGTCGCGGAGCTCCAGGACAGTCTTACGCTCGTGCCGCGGAAGGCGGTCGAAGCGGGAGACCGGCACGGCCGGGGCGGCGAAAATGGCGTGGGCGTCGACGTCGGCGAGTGCCTCGGTCTTGATGCACGCGGCACTGTGTCCCGTGCCGGGCTCCACCGTCCGAAGGTCCGGTTCGCCGTCGAGGCAGGCCTCGCTGGCCAGCGGGCAACGCGGCGCGAACGAGCAGCCGGTGGGCGGGTGGGCGAGGTTCGGGGGGATGCCGTCGATCGGGACCAGTGAGGTCTTTTCCGCGATGTCCACGCGCGGTACGGCCCCGAGCAGGCCCATGGTGTAGGGCATCCGCGGGCTGTAGTAGATGTCGTCGACGCTGCCGGTCTCCACCGGCCTGCCGGCGTACATCACCATGATGTCGTCCGCCATGCCGGCGACCACGCCGAGGTCGTGCGTGATCATCACGACGGCGGCGCCGGTCTCCTCCTGCGCGGCATGGAGCACCTCCAGGACCTGCGCCTGGATGGTGACGTCCAGCGCCGTCGTCGGCTCATCGGCGATCAGAACCCGCGGGTTGTTGGCGATCGCGATCGCGATCATGACGCGCTGGCGCATGCCGCCGGAGAACTCGTGCGGGAAGGCCTTGAGCCGGTCCTTCGGGCTGGGGATGCCGACCAACCCCAGGAGTTCGACGGCGCGGGCCTCCTTGGCCCGCTTGCTCATGGTCGGGTTGTGGACGGTCAGGGCCTCGATAATCTGGGTGCCGACGGTATAGACAGGGGTCAGGGAGGACAGCGGGTCCTGGAACACCATCGCGAGGTCGTTGCCGCGGTACTGGCACATGGCCTTGTCGCTGAGACCCAGCAGTTCCTTGCCGTTGAGCCGGACGGAACCGCTGATTTCCGCCGTCGGAGGCAGCAGGCCCATGATCGCCATGGACGTGACCGATTTGCCGGAGCCGGACTCGCCCACGATGCCCAGCGTCTTGCCGGGCAGCACGTCGAAGTCGATGCCGCGCACCGCGTGCACCACACCGTTTTCGGTGTTGAAGCGGACGTTGAGGTCCCGGACGGAGAGAATCGCGCCGGTGGGGGCATGCAGCCCCGCGACGCGGAGGCGCTCGGCGGTGCCCTGGGTGATGGTATTGGCGGTGGTATTGCTGGTCATTTGTTCTTCTTCTGTGTTTTGCCAGTCGGCGTCTCGCCAGTCGGCGTCTCGCCGAGCTGTGTCTTGCCAATACTGGCGCTGCCTCGCTTCGCGCGGCCAACGGAGCTGGAGCTGGGATCGAACGCGTCGCGGAGGCCATCGTTCATCATCGCCAGCGAGCCGGTGAGCAGGAACATCACGATCAACGGAGCCCAGAACATCCACGGAAAGGTGGAGACCTGCGAGGTGGACTGGCCGATCAGCACGCCCAGGCTTACGTCCGGGACCTTGATGCCGATGCCGATAAAGGAAAACGCGACCTCGGCGAGGATGGCGCCGGTGACCCCGCGGGTGACTTCCAGGACCAGCAGGGAGCCGATGTTCGGCACGAGGTGCCGCCAGACGATCCGGCGCGGCGGGATGCCCATGTACTGCGCGGCCTTGACGAAGTCACGCTGCATGAGCGACAGCGACAGGGACCTGATCAGGCGCGCGGTGCCCATCCAGCTGAAGACCAGCAGCACGATGATCAGCAGCAGCCAGCTCGGGATGGTGTTCTTCAGGCCGTTGGCGCCGCCGCTTGTGGCCACCGCGACCACCAGCAGGGCCGGCATCATGATCAGGGCTTCGAGGATGAACAGCATGACCTTGTCCACCTTGCGGCCGAAGTACGCCATGGTGCAGCCGTAGACAGCGGCGATCAGCACGGAGACGACGCCGACGACGACGCCAATCAGGATGGAGACCCTGGTGCCCTCGACGGTCAGGGCGTAGAGGTCGATCCCGGCTTGGGAGGTGCCCAGCAGATGCTCCGCGGAAGGCGGCATGCCGATGTTGAAGGGGTCGATGGCCTCCTTGTCCCAACTGCTGAAGAAGCCGCCGATGAAGGACAGGAGCGTCAGGGTCAGGAAGATGACCAGGCCGGCGACGGCTGTCCGGTTGCGCAGGAAGCGCCGCAGGATGATCCGCGACTTGCCGATCACGACGTCGTCTTTTTCCATCTTTCCTTCGTCGAGGACGGCGGCCGGGTCAATCGTGTTGAGGTTGGTCATGATTACTGCACCCGCACTCTCGGGTCGACGAGCGTGGTGGCGAAGTCAGCGAGGATCGCCCCGACCGCGAAGATGACGGAGCCGTAGGCGAGGGTAGCGGTGGCCGCGTTGACGTCCTGGAGCGCGATCGAATCGATGGACCAGGAACCGACGCCGTGCCAGGCGAAGATCTTCTCCGCGAAGAAACCGCCGGCAAAGATGGCCGGGATGGTGAACGCAATGCTCTGCGCCACGGGGATGAAGGACACCCGCAGGGCGTGGCGGCTGATGGCCTGGTTGCGGGTCAGGCCCTTGGCCCGTGCCGTCCGCACGAAGTCGGCGTTGACGTTGTCCAGCAGATACTGGCGCTGGGCGATCTGGTAGGCGCCCCAGCCCACAATCGTGATGGCGAAAGTGGGCACGGCGTAGTGGGAGAGCATGTCGATGAACTGGTCCCAGCCGCCGCCGTCGAGGCCCGGAGTGGAGATGCCGGTGACGAAGAAGACGCGCTCCCCGACCGTCTCGTTGATGTTGATGGCGCCCAGCTGCACCAGGAAGTAGGCGATCGGGGCGGGAACGATGTACATGAGGTAGCTGTACGAGGTGATGACCCTGTCCGAGGCCTTGTACTGGCGGGCGGCGGTGTAGACGCCGAGGGCGACGCCGATCACCAGGGTCAGGATGATCGAGGCCAGGAACAGCCGGGTTGAGATCCAGACGCGGTCGCCGAACTCGGCGTTGATGAAGGCGCCGTTGGGGCTCCGCCCCCAGTCCCAGCGGGTGAGAATGGCCGTGAGCCAGTCGACGTAGCGCTCCCACGGGTTGAGCGTCGGATCGAGCCCCTTAAGCCGGAAGGAGTTGACCACCTGTTCGGGGGTGGGCCGCGGAATCCGCTCCTGCTCGAGCAGCGCCGGCTGCAGTGTGCTCACCGCCAGGAGATAGCCGGCACTGGTGGTCAGGAAGATCATGAAGACATACGTGATGGCACGTTTGGCGAGATATCGAAACATGGAGCGGCTAGTTCTGGATCGCCGTTGCCTGAGCGGATTTGGGCGCCAAGGCGGCGGCTGCACGAGCCGGCCTGCCTGCCGGGATGACAAGATTATTCACAACTTCGGTCCTTCCGTAGTCCCCCATCCGGCAGCGGGTTCCGCCGCCGGTTCGGGATCATGGGCCAGCTGGTTTCCGGCCGCCCGCAGGCCTTGCGGCTGAGTCCTGGTGGACTATGTTGCGGGTCACATTCCAGAGGAAGCTATCACATCTGCCGGGCCGGACCGCGCTCCCGGCGGCCGCGACACGGCGGCTTCGCCGCAGATCGTTATCAATAACTCCGTGGAATGGATTTGGACTCGCGGAATTGGCAATGCCGCGCTAGTGTCCGCCCACAATGCGCGTGACAAGTTCCCGCCAGGTTTCCGCCAGCCGCTCGGGCGCAATCCCGTGCACGCCGACGGAGTGGAGCAACAGTTCCGGCTCCAGCGCCGCCCCCAGGGCCGACGCCATGAGCCGCGGGTCCGCCGTCACGCCGGCGTCGCGCAGCAGCATCTCAAGGTGGCGATGCCAGAGGACGGCTGGGGGCACATCGAACCTGTTGTAGGCCGAGGCATCGGCGGCCCTGGCCAGCTCCCCGAACTCCAGGGTCCAGGCAATGCGGGCGGCACCTACGGCGATCAGCCGCTCCAGGGGTGGCGCGCCGGGACCCACCGGTGGCGGACCGAACATGAACCGGCCCTGGAATTCGGCCTCGGCGTCGCTGAGGAGGGCCATCATCAGCCCGGCACGGCTGCCGAACCGCCGGAAGACTGTCCCTTTTCCAACTCCGGCGCGCTGCGCCAGCCGGTCCATGGTGAGGGCGTCGACGCTGGATTCCCCAACGATTTCCCGGGCGGCGCAGAGGAGCAGTTCCCTGTTGCGCGCCGCGTCACGGCGCCCGGTTTCTGCGGCGGGCGCGGCGGGGCGCCCTCCCCCGGACTGGGCGCCGGGACGGATCGGGATGAGGCTCACACCGCTGAGTCTAGCGCCTCGGAATATAAACGGACCGCAGTCCGTTTAGCATGGGTGAAGGCCCCCAAAGCCCCACGATCCACCAGCCGCCGGAACCATCCTGCGGCGTGATGCACAGGAGTACATATGTCCAAGAAGACCATCCTCACCCTCGTCGGCAGCCTTCGCGCCGGCTCCACCAACCTTCAGCTGGCCGAGGCCATCGCGCTCAACGCCCCCGAACAGGTGGACGTAGTCATCCACGAGAGCCTGGGCAACATCCCGTTCTACAACGAGGACATCGACGTCGAAGGCCAGGTGCCCGCGGCCGCCGCCGCCCTGCGTGCCGCCGCCAACGACGCGGACACCATCCTGCTGGTCACGCCGGAACACAACGGCACCGTCCCGGCGTCGCTGAAGAACGCCATCGACTGGCTGTCGCGCCCGTTCGGCGCCGGCGCCCTCTCCGGCAAGCCCACCGCAGTTGTCGGAACCGCCTTTGGCCAGTTCGGCGGCGTTTGGGCCCAGGACGAGGCCCGCAAGGCCGTCGGCATCGCCGGCGCCCAGGTCCTCGAGAACGTCAAGCTGGCAGTCCCCGGCTCGATGGTCCGCTTCGCCGAGGTCCACCCCAAGGATGACGCCGAAGTTGTCGAGCAGATCAAGGGCGTGTTCGACGCGCTGGCCGAGGTCCCCGCCGCAGAAGCGGCCTAGGCTTTCCGCACTCCGCTCAACAACACCCCGAGGCCCCCGGCAGCATGCAGCTGCCGGGGGCCTCGGGGATCCCGGCCAGTTGCGGCGGGTGAGGCCGGGTGATGGCCTGGAAACAGTCGTTCGAAAACAATCGTTTCCCCCCGTGCAACATGGGTAGTATCCTTGGGACTGTGACCCACGAAACACTTGATGCCGCCGCAGCAGTACTTCCGGCCGAGGCCATTGACGCAATCGAACGTGCGGCTACGTCCGCCCACCGCCACGAGATCCTGTTCTCGGAGCGCGCAGCAAATATCAAGCAGTCGGCAGTCCGGGACGTTTTCGACATCTCGATGCGCCCCGGCCTCGTTTCCCTCGCCGGCGGAAGCCCGTACCTGCAGTCCCTGCCGCTGGAACGCCTTGGCCAGACCGCCGCGAAGATCATCGCCGAGCAGGGAATGACCGCCCTGCAGTACGGCAGCGGCCAGGGTACCGAGGAACTCCGCGCCCAGATCTGCGAGGTCATGGCAGCTGAGGGAATTCTCGACGCCGACCCCGCGAACATCGTGATTACCGCCGGCTCGCAGTCCGCGCAGGATGTGGCCACCAAGGTCTTCTGCAACCCAGGCGACGTGGTGCTCGTGGAGGATCCCACCTATGTGGGCGCCCTCAACACGTTCGAGGCCTACCAGGTGGAAGTCGAAGCCGTGCCGATGGACGGCGACGGCATCGTCCCGGACCTGCTGGAGGCGAAAATAGCCGCCCTCCAGACCGCCGGCAGAAACATCAAGTTCCTCTACACCATCCCCAGCTTCAACAACCCGTCCGGCATCACCCTGGCCACAGAACGCCGGCAAGCGGTGGTGGATATATGCCGAAACGCGAATATTTTGGTGCTGGAGGACAACCCCTACGGCCTGCTCCGCTTCGACGGCAAGCCGCTGACCCCTTTGCGGGCAGCCAACCCGGATGACGTCATCTACATGGGGTCCTTTTCAAAGATCTTCGCACCGGGCCTGCGGATCGGCTGGGCCCTCGTCCCGGCCCACCTGCAGCGCCGGTATTACCTGGCATCAGAGGCCGTCACCCTGTGCCCGCCGACCCTGAACCAGATGCTGGTATCGGCCTATCTGCGCGACTACGACTGGCGCGGCCAGATCGAGACGTACCGCGGGCTGTACAGGGAACGCTGCGAGGCAATGCTTGCCGCCCTGGCCGAATACATGCCGGACGGACTGAGCTGGACACAGCCCGACGGCGGCTTTTTCGTGTGGGTGACCTTGCCCGAAGGCGTGGACACCTACCCGCTGCTGAAGAAGGCCATCGACGCCGGCGTCGTCTTCATCCCGGGGGCGGCCTTCACCTCGTCGGACGACACGTCGAACAAGATCCGGCTGGCGTTCAGCGCGGTGCCGCCCGAGTCGATCCGTGAGGGCGTGCGGCGGCTCGCGCCGGTCCTGCGGGAAGCGTTGGCCGCACTGTAGCGTGAACAGCGGCAGGGTTCGCTGCGGCGCATGAACAGCGCAAGCCGTCGAACAGCAGGGCCGATCGAACAGGCGCATTGAACAGCATTACTCGTTGAAAGAGGAGCAGTCCATGACCGGAATTATCGTTGTCGGCGTCGACGGCAGTGAAACTGCCCTGCGGGCGGCGCACACCGCGCGCGACCTCGCAGTTTCCGTGGGGGCGACACTTCATGTGGTCAGCGCCTTTGACAGCGACAGGACCCAGGTCTTCGGCAGCGGCAGTGACCAGTGGATCGTTTCCGACGCCGGCAACGCGGAAACGGTGGCGCGGACGGTGGCGGACGGCCTGCGCCGCCCGGACATCGCCGTCACCTACGCCGCCGCCCGGGGCAAGCCCGCCGAGGCCCTGATCCGGGAAGCCGAACGGACCGGTGCCCTGATGATTGTGGTTGGCAACCGACGCATGAGCGGGATCGGCCGGGTCTTGGGGAGCGTTGCGAACAGCGTGGCCCACAACGCCCCCTGCGACGTCTACATCGCCAAGACCGACGCCGACTAAGGCGCTACCGCTTCTCCGGCACCGCGGCCGGCTCCTCGGCCGGAACAGTGGCCGGTTCCGCGGGCTGGAGCATCCGGCGCAGGATTTTTCCTGACGCGGACTTCGGCACGGCTTCGATGAACTCCACGCGGCGGATCTTCTTGAACGGCGCCACCTTGGCCGCCACGAAGTCCATGACGCCCACCACGTCCAGGGCATCGCCGTCCGCTCCGGGCTGGCGGACGACGAACGCCTTGGGCACTTCCTGGCCGTCGGCGTCGAGGGATCCGATCACCGCGGAGTCGGCAATGCCGGGGTGCGTGAGGAGCAGGGCCTCCAGCTCCGCCGGGGCGATCTGGTAGCCGTTGTATTTGATCAGTTCCTTGAGCCGGTCCACGATCGTCACCACCCCGTCCGCCCGCACCGTGGCGATGTCCCCGGTGTGCAGGAAGCCGTCCGCGTCCAGGGTGTCCGCGGTTTCCTGCGGCCGGTTGAGATAGCCGAGCATCACGTTCGGCCCGCGGCACAGGAGATGTCCCGGCGCGCTGGTGCCGTCCGCGGGAACCGGAATATCCTCCCCCGTGGCCGGGTCCACGAGGCGGCACTGCATATTCGGCACGGTGTAGCCCACGGAGCTGACGGGGGCGTCGCCCGCTTCGCGCGGAATAAGGTGAGATACCGGGCTCATCTCGGTCATGCCATAGCCCTGCAGGACCCGGCATCCGAGGCGTTCGGCCAAGCGGGTGCCGAGCTCTCCGTCCAGCGGCGCCGCGCCCGAGAGGGCGGTGTGCACCGAGCCGAGGTCGTACTCGGCAACCAGCGGGTGCTTGGAGAGCGCCACGGCCACGGGTGGGGCGATGAACAGGTAGCTGCACCGGTGATCCTGGATGATCCGCAGGAACTCGGGCAGATCGAATCTGGGCATCGTGACGAGCCTGGCCCGCTGGCGCAGGGCGAGGTTCAGCAGCACGGTCAGCCCGTAGATGTGGAAAAACGGCAGCAGCGCCAGGAGCCGGTCCTCGGGGACCACGCCGAGCAGCCCCCTGGCCTGTTCCACGTTGGCGACCAGATTTCGGTGGCTGAGCATGACGCCCTTCGGCCGGCCCGTGGTGCCGGACGAGTAAGGCAGCACGGCCACATGCGTGGCCGGATCGAACGAGACGCGGGGCGCCGGCGCGCCCATGGCGAGCAAGTCACCCAGCGAGGGGTGGCCGTCGGCGCCGTCGAGCAACACGAGCCGCGAGGCCGGGATCCCGGTCCTTTCGGCCGCCTCCCGGGCGGCCGGCAGCAGCGCCGAGACGGTGAAGAGCCAGCTGGCGCCGGCGTCGGTGAGCTGGGTGGCGATCTCGTCCACGGTGTACAGCGAGTTGATGGTGGTGACCGTGGCGCCTGCCCGGAGCAGGCCGTGGAAGACGGTCGCAAAGGCGGGGACGTTGGGGCACAGGATGGCTGCCACGCCGTGCACCCCGAGGCCTTGGGCGGCCACGGCGCCAGCAAGGGCATCGATTTGCCCGCGGAGCGCCCGGTACGTGGTCTCCGCACCGCTGGCGCCGTCGACGATGGCGACCCGGTCCAGGTCCTCCTCTGCCAGAGCGCCGAAGAGGTAGTCGTAAATGCCGAGACTGGGAACTTCGACGTCGGGGTACGGGCTTGAAAACACGCAACATCTCCTTTGATCCGCGTCCGCCCGGGCTGTCGGCGGCTGGTGTCACTCTAATACCGGGGCGCATCGCCGGGACAGGACGGCGCGGACTTGGCTGTGTTCCGGCTTGACTGTGTTCCGACGTGACTGTGACTTGACGAGGATCACCCCCTCCCGTGGGCAGCCTCACCGCCCAGTGGGCCTGCCGGAACGGACCGGCTCGATAAAATGGGAAGTGCCCTGCGATGGTGCGGACATCCAAGAACCCACCTACCGAGGGAGCCCCATGATCACTCTTCAGCGCCGCCAGCTGGTTGGCCACGACATCCTGCTGGCCCGGCACGGCAACCACATCAGCGCCATGCGCCTGGACCGCAGCACCGGCCGCGTTGTCGCGTTCCTGGACGACGGATCAACCGACAGCGCCCCGAACTTGATTGCCCCGGGTCTGCGTATGCCCGACACCGTGCGCAGCGTGCTCCGTCAGGACTGGAAGTTCCTCACCGGGATCAGCGCAGGCAGCGTGGTGCTCGCGGGCCTGATGTTTGCCGCCTCGGCCGCCGTCGCAGGCATGAGCGGCGATCCCGCGCTGGTCCAGATGCTGACCGCGTACTCGGGAAACTGAGCCGCCCGGGCCAATTGGCCTGATACTGACCGAACCCCGCCGCTGAATAGTTCAGCGGCGGGGTTCCGTCGTTTCGGGGCTTCCGGCCGTTTGGGGCTCCGGCAGTTTTGGGGTCAGTCCAGCAGTAGTGCCGGCTCTTCCAGGATGGCGGCGACGTCCGCCATGAAACGGGCTGAAAGGTCACCGTCCACCACCCGGTGGTCGAAGGAGCCGCCGAGGGTGGTGATCCAGCGCGGAATGACTTCGCCGTCCAGGACCCAGGGCTTTTGCTTGATGGTGCCGAACGCCACGATCGCGACTTCGCCCGGGTTGATGATCGGCGTGCCGGTGTCGATGCCGAGGGCGCCGATGTTGGTCACGGTGAGCGTGCCGCCGCGCATCTGGGCGGGCTGGGTCTTGCCGGCCCGCGCCGTAGTGGCGAGATCGTTCAGGGCCAGGGCCAGCTGCTTGAGCGAGAGGTCCTGGGCGTTCTTGATGTTCGGCACCATCAGTCCGCGGGGCGTGGCGGCGGCGATGCCCAGGTTCATGAAGTGCTTGACGTGGATTTCCGCGGAATCGCTGCCGTCCGGGTTGTCCACCCACGTCGCGTTGACACTCGGGTTCCGCGCCGCGGCCCAAATGACCGCCTTGGCCAGGATCAGCAGCGGGGAAACCCTGATGCCTTCGAAGTCGCGGGAGGCCTTCAGGCGCTTGACGAATTCCATGGTGCGGCTGGCGTCGACGTCGACAAAGATGCTGACGTGCGGCGCCGCGAAAGCCGATTCGACCATGGCTTTCGCGGTGGCCTTGCGGACCCCCTTGACCGGGATCCGCTCGATCCGCTGGTCCTGCGGGCGGCCGGACTTGCCCCAGAACGAGTCCGCCTTGTCCACCTCGGCGTCACGCTGGGCCTGGTAGCTCACCAGGTCCTCACGGGTCACTTCACCGCGGGCGCCGGTGGGCACGACGTCGGCCAGGTTGATCCCGAGGTCCCGGGCGATCTTGCGGACCGGCGGCTTGGCCAGCACCTTGCCGACCAGGCCGCTGATGGCGCCGCCCAACGTGGGGCGCGGGTCAACGGACTCGGCCGGGCCAGCAGCCTCGGCAGCCGGGCGGCCGACCGCGGCCGGGCTGATCCAGATGTCGTGGGCCTCAACCCCCACCCGCTCCCCGGCCTCGCTAACTCGGCCAGGGAACCCGGCGGGCGTGGCCCTAGGCTCGAGCACCGGGGCGGCAGCGCCGGCGCCGGCCGAAGTGGCCGCCGGGGCGGAAATCCGCCGCCGGCGCTTGACGGCGTCGGCCTTGGGACCGGAGCCCACAAGCGGGCCGCCGGCCGGCCTCCCGGCTGCTTCGCCGGCGTCGGACGTGTCAGCCTGCAGCGTGCCGTACATGGGCGCCGCGGGAGCCGCCGGGGCGGGAGATGCCTGGGCAGCAGGCGCCGGGGCGGCCTGCTCCGGGGCGGCGAAGGCGTCGCTCACGCTGATGATCGGCGTGCCGACCTCCACAGTGACTCCCTCGGGAACCAGCAGTTCGGTGACGGTCCCCGCGAAGGGTGAGGGCAGTTCCACCAGGGACTTGGCCGTCTCGATCTCGCACAGGACCTCGTTGATGGCCACGGTATCGCCGGGCTTGACCTTCCAGGCGACGATTTCTGCCTCCGTTAGCCCTTCGCCGACGTCGGGGAGGTTGAACTTGTTGAGCGTCATGGGTCCTCGTCAGTACGCCAGGGCGCGGTCCAGCGCCTCAAGGATGCGGTCGATGTCCGGCAAGTAGTCTTCTTCGACCTTGGCCACGGGATAGGGCATGTGGAATCCTCCGACGCGGATGACGGGGGCCTCCAGTGAATGGAAGGCCCGTTCGCTGATCCGCGCGGCAATTTCGCCGCCGATGCCGCCGAAAGTGGGGGCCTCGTGGGCCACGATCAGCCGGCCGGTCTTCTGGACCGATGCCGTGACGGTGTCGAAGTCGATCGGCGAGATGGAACGGAGGTCGATTACCTCGACGCTGTGGCCGTCCTCGGCCGCGGCCTCCGCCGCTGCGAGGGCCACGGGCACGAGCGGTCCGTAGACAACGACGGTAGCGTCGGTGCCCTCGCGGAGCACATGCGCCTTAAAGGGGTCCGCGGACGCGCCGGGGGTCTCGGTATCGACCTCGCCCTTGAGCCAGTAGCGGCGCTTGGGCTCGAACACGATGACGGGATCCTGGCAGTCGACGGCCTGCTGGATCATCCAATAGGCATCGTGCGGATTGGACGGCGTGATGATGCGCAGGCCGGCCGTGTGGGCGAACAGGGCCTCCGGTGATTCGGAGTGGTGCTCGATCGAGCCGATGCCGCCGCCGTATGGGATCCGGATGACGACGGGAACGGTCAGGTTGCCGTTGCTGCGGGAATGCATCTTGGCCAGCTGGGTGGTGATCTGGTTGAACCCCGGGAACACGAAGCCGTCGAACTGGATCTCGCAGACCGGCTGGTAGCCGCGCAGGGACAGGCCGATGGCGGTGCCGATTATGCCGGACTCGGCCAGCGGGGTATCCACCACGCGGTCGGCGCCGAATTCGGCGATCAGCCCGTCAGTGACCCGGTAGACGCCGCCGAGGGCCCCGATGTCCTCGCCCATCAGCAGCGAGCGGGGGTTGTTGCTCAACGTGGCCCGCAGGCCCTCGTTGATGGCCTTCGCAATGGTCATGGTGGTCATTACTGGGCCGCCCCGTCTGTCTGCCCAGCCTGTGCCGGACCTGATTTTGCCTGTACGGTTTCGGCGTCGGCGAACCCTGCGCTGTATTCCTCGAACCAGGCCAGTTCCTCGGCCACCAGCGGATGGGCCTCCACGTAGGTGTTGGCGAAGGCAGTCCGGATGTCCGGGGTTTCGAGGTCGTAGGTGGTCTTGCGGACATAGGCGGCGAGCTCGTCGCCGTCGGCCTTGACCTGCTCGAAGAAGGAGTCGTCCGCGAGGCCCTCGGCCCGGAGATACTTCTCCAGCCGCGCCAGCGGGTCCTTGGCCCTCCACAGGCCCTCCTCGGCGGACCCACGGTACTTGGTGGGGTCATCGGCTGTGGTGTGCGCCCCGACCCGGTAGGTGAACGCCTCGATCAGGACCGGACCGTTGCCCTCACGGGCCTGCTCCAGCGCCCACTCCGTGACGGCGTGGACGGCGATCACGTCATTGCCGTCCACCCGGATGCCGGGGAAACCGTAGCCCTTGGCGCGGTTAGCGAGCGGGATGCGGGTCTGCACGGAGCTCGGCACGGAGATCGCCCAGTGGTTGTTCTGGCAGAAGAAGACCACGGGCGCCTGGTAGGACGAGGCGAACACCATGGATTCATGGACATCCCCTTCGGAGCTGGCTCCGTCGCCGAAGTACACCATGACGGCAGCGTTGGGCTCCACGGCCTGTCCCGCATCCCCACCGCCGGCGGCGTTGGCGGCCGCCAGCTTCTGGTCCCGCTGGATGCCCATGGCGTAACCCACGGCGTGCGGGGTCTGGGCGGCCAGGACCAGCGTGTAGAGGTGGAAGTTCGTGTCCTTCGGGTTCCAGCCGCCGTTGGAGACGCCACGGAACTGACGCAGGAGCTCGGCCAGGTCCACGTTCCGGGTCAGGGCCACGCCGTGCTCGCGGTAGGTCGGGAAGATGTAGTCCTGCGGCTGGCTGGCCCGGCCGGAGCCGATCTGCGCGGCTTCCTGTCCCGTGAGCGGCACCCACAAGGCCAGCTGGCCCTGCCGCTGCAGGGCGGTGGCTTCCACATCGAAGCGGCGGATCTTGGCCATGTCAGCGTAAAAGCCGCGCAGCGTGTCCGAATCCAGCTTCTCGGCGTACTTTGAGAAAACCGGGTCCGAGCCCAGGGTGCCGTCAGGGCCCAGCAACTGCACCATCGGCTCTGCCGGGGCGCCCAGTTGGGCCTCGGCCTCCGCCTCGAGCTGGTCATCCATCTCGGTTCCGTCGAACTCGGTAGAGGGCAGATGTGTGGCGCCCATACCGTCTCCTTGCTTGCCGCATCCGAATGCGCCGCAATCGCTGGGATATATGCCGGACAGGGAATACATTCCCCGTCCGGCATATATTTTGGCTTACTGGTCCTTACTTTAGCCGCACAGGGCGGACTGAACGCGCCGTGTTAAGCGCTAGGAACGCCGCGGCGGTTTTGTATAGATCGCACAGAGCTCCAGGAACCGGGTGTTGGCTTCCGGTTCGCCGATGCTGACCCGGACGCCCTCGTTGCCGAAGGCGCGCACGGACAGCGCCCGCTCGGCCGCCAGGGCGGCGAATTCCGCGCTGTTTGCGCCCAGATTGAGCCAGACGAAGTTGCCTTGGGCCTCCGGAACGAACCATCCGAGCTCCCGCAGTCCGGCCGTGACCCGGTCCCGTTCGTCCACCAGGCTTTGTACCCTTTCTACAACGTCAGCGAAGTGCTCGATCGACGTGACGGCAGCCGTTTCCGCGATTTGGGACACCGCGAAGGGTGTGGCGGCGACCCGCAGGTGCTGCGTCAGGTCGGGGCGGGAGACGCTGTAGCCCACGCGGAGACCGGCGAGGCCGTGCGCCTTCGAGAACGTCCGCAGGACGACGACGTTGGGGTACTTGCGGTACATGGCGATGCCGTCCACAGCGTCGCCGGCGCGCACGAATTCCTGGTAGGCCTCGTCGATGACCACCACGACGTCGGCCGGAACGGCATTGATGAAGCGCTCCGTTTCCTCCGTGGTCAAGATGGGTCCGGTCGGGTTGTTGGGCGTGCACAGCAGGATCATCCTGGTCCGCGCGGTCACTGCGGCAGCCATGGCGTCCAGGTCGTGCCGCCCGTCGGCCGTCAGCGGGATCCGGACGCTCTCGGCGCCCGCCAGTCCAACGCAGATCGGGTAGGCCTCAAACGAGCGCCAGGCGTAGATGACTTCGTCGGCCTTGCCGTCGTCGTTCTGGCCGGCGAAGGTGGTCAGCAGCTGGTTCAGGGCGCCCAGGCTGCCGGCGCCCGTGACGATGTCCTCGGCGGGAACATCCAGGAAGCGGGCGAGCGATTCGCGCAGCTTGCTGCTGAGCGGATCGGGGTAGCGGTTGAAGTCGGTCTGCGCCGCGATGGCCTGCTGCACTGCAGGGATCGGGGGCAACGGGTTTTCATTGGAGGACAGCTTGTAGCTGACCAGGCCTTCCACGGGGGCGGGCGGTTTTCCGGCCGCGTAGCGGGGGAGGAGGTCTACCACCGGACGGGGCTTGATGCCCCCGGCCGGGTTCTCTGATGAAGTCATGCCAACTAGCCTACTTCGGGTCGCTGCCGCTGTTGGGGGATGCTCGTTGCCGCCAGGGGGAATATGGTCCCTGCCGCTGCCGCCGGGCGTATGACAGCATGGGGCCATGCGCTCATTCATCGTACGAGTCATCATCAACGGGCTGGCCCTGGCAATCGCCTGCTGGATCCTCACCGGGCTGGATATTTCCACCCAGGGCGACGGCACCATCAACGTCATCCTGGGATACCTGTTTATCGGCCTGATCTTCGGCCTGGTTAATGCATTCGTCAAGCCGATCGTCAGCCTTCTGTCGCTGCCGATCACCATCCTCACCCTGGGCCTGTTCACGGTGGTCATCAACGCAGCGATGCTCTACCTGACGTCCTGGATCAGCAGCTACACCGTTGTGCACTTCACCATCGACTCGTTCTTCTGGACTGCCGTGTTCGCAGCCATCATCATCAGCGCGGTGTCCCTCGTGGCCAGCTTCCTTCCCGCCCTCGATCGCTAGGGGCTCCCGGGCCGTTCCGCGGCCCCGAAGCCGTGGGAGGGCCCGGCGCCGCCGGCGTTCCCCGCGGTGCCGGCCGGGCCTCGCGCCGGAGCGAGAACCGGGTGACCGTCGCCGCCCCGCCGGTCCCTACTACTGCGGCCAGCGCAGCCGTGGAGTCCTGCAGCGTGTTGTCCCGGCTCGCCGAGACGAGCGCGGCCCCGTCCGCGTAATTCCCCAGCCGGTGCCCCGGACCCAGGCCGAAGTCCTGCAGCGGCGGCACGGCCAGCGGGTTGGTGAGGGTCACGGTCACCCTGTCCCTGGTGTCCGGGTTGGCCAGTCCGTCTGCTCCCGGCACCCAGTCCTGCTCGTGTTCCAGGTGCAGGCTGCGGATCCCCGGCGCCGGGCTGATGCCGCCAACGGGCGAGCCCGCCGTCAGCACGAATTTGAGATCGTACTCGGCCAGGACGGCCCGGTCCTTGCTGAGGTTCATCGCGTGGATCCCACCCTGGCTGTAGCCGACAGCCACGAGCTGATCGCCGGCCTCGGCTCCGGCCTGCTGCAAGGCCTGCCGGACAGCGCCCGCCGTCGATGCCGAGTCGTAGCCCAGGGCCTCGGCGATGCCGGCGGGGTCAAAGGGGTTGGCGCCTTCCGGCAGGCCGCCCTGCTGGGTTCCCGGGATGACCACCACCCACGCTTTGCGGGTCCCGCCGTCGACCTCTATCACCTCGATCCGGCCACCCTGCTCCCCCACCGCTCCGGCCCGCCGCAACAGCCCGGCCGGTGAGAGGTCGACGTCGGCCGAAAACGTCTCCCGGCCCACGATGTTGACGGGCCTGGGCTTGAGGAACATGAGCCCCGGCGCGTCCGAAACGTCCCGGACCAGGCGACGGATGTCAGTGGGCCCACTCAGGGCTCCGGCGACGGCAGCCAGGGGCCCGGGAAGGCCAAGGAGCGCGGCAAGATTCCGGGGCGCCATGGCGATCCAGTCTTCGGCGATGCTGCGCACCCCCGGTAGGGCGAACGGCTCCGGCGCTGCGCCGTACTCGGAGCCGTGAAGCCCCATCCGCAGCAGCAGGGCATTCCGGGCTTCGGCGTATTCGTACTCGCGGTGGCTGGCGCGGACGTCGTCGCCAATGCGCTGAAGTTGTGACCGGACGCGGCCGACGTCCCGGCCAGCCTCCCCCACGGCGATGATGGCGTTGCTGCCGCTGGAGTAGGAGTCGGATTGATAGGGGAAAAGGGCGCGCCGGGCGGCGTCGGCTTCCATTTCAACCGATTGCAGCTGCCGGACCAGCCCGTCCAGTGCCGCGGCACCGGCCAGCAACTCCTCAAACTGGAAGCTCACCCCGCCGATGCCACCCCGGATTCTCAGACTGCCGTCTGCCGGCGGCGCTGAAACCCCGGGGGTGCCTCCGGAGCCTGCCGGAGTCGCCTCGGCCATCAGGGGCCTATCCGGTCCGCAGGCTGCGCCACGTTCCGGGCGTGCCGGAGCACCACAGCAACAGCATCGAGCAGGGAGTCCCGGCCCCTGCGCAGCGCCGCCGCGTGCAGGGACAAGGCAAGCCGATAGGCGCGGCCGGCCGGTGACTGCCACGTCTGTAGCTCAAGCCGGGCGAGCGCGGCGAGTACCGCGTCCGCCTCATCGGCGCACCTCGCTACGCGCCCAGCGAGCTGCTGGACTTCATAGCTGCGTGACGCGCACTCGAGGGCATCGGCGGCCGTCACGCCAAAAACAGCCACGCTGCCCGCCGGTCCGGGCGCCATCCCACTGGTCGGCGTCATCCCACTGCCCTGAGTCATCCCGCTGCCCTGAGATGACTGCTCTGTGACATCCAACTACTCATGAACCGACGCTAACGGGCGGCCAGGGCCGGCTGAAGTGCGCCGCCCGGCTATGTGGACAACGCCCCGGACGGCCGGCTGGTACCGGCCGGGCAAAGTCACGCGGCAAAGTCATAACGACGGGCGCGCTTAAGGGCCGGCGGCACTTCGTGAAAGAATCGGCACATGCCTGAAACTGCCGCCACAGCTGATACCCGCACGCCGTCCGGACGCCTGGCCCTCGCCGCGTCCGACCACCAGATCGCGCTCGGCCCGCTGGATGGCCGCTACCAGTCCGCCGTCGCGCCGCTGGTGGACTACCTTTCCGAAGCGGCCCTGAACCGCGACCGCGTGGCTGTGGAGGTCGAGTGGCTGATCCACCTGACCGGCAACAGCGTCCTGCCCGGGGCCGGCCCGCTCACTGCGGAACAGCAGCAGCAACTGCGCGCGATCGTCACGGAGTTCGACGCCGGATCCGTCACCGAACTGGCCGAGATCGAGGCGGTGACGGTGCACGACGTCAAGGCCGTCGAATACTACATCGGCCGCCGCCTGCCCGGCATCGGGATCGATCACCTGACCGCCATGGTGCACTTCGGCTGCACGTCCGAGGACATCAACAACCTCTCCTACGCCCTGGGCGTCAAGGGGGCCGTGGAGGACGTGTGGCTGCCCGCGGCCCGCGCCCTCGTTGCCCAGATCAGCGCCATGGCCGAGGACAACCGCGCCGTGCCGATGCTCTCCCGCACCCACGGCCAGCCCGCCACGCCCACCACGCTGGGCAAGGAACTGGCTGTGATTGCGCACCGGCTCAACCGGCAACTGGACCGGATTGCCCGGACCGAATACCTCGGCAAGATCAACGGCGCCACCGGCACCTACGCCGCCCACGTTGCCTCCGTCCCGGGCGCCGACTGGGAGCATGTCTCCAAGAGCTTCGTCGAAGGCCTCGGCCTGGCCTGGAACCCGCTCACCACCCAGATCGAAAGTCACGACTGGCAGGCCGAACTCTATGCCGACGTCGCGCGGTTCAACCGCATCCTGCACAACGTCTGCACCGACATCTGGAGCTACATCTCGATCGGCTACTTCGTGCAGATCCCGGTGGCAGGCGCCACCGGCTCCTCGACCATGCCGCACAAGGTGAACCCGATCCGTTTCGAAAACGCCGAGGCCAACCTTGAGATCTCCTCCGGCCTGCTGGACGTGCTGGGCTCCACCCTGGTCACCTCCCGCTGGCAGCGCGACCTCACCGACTCCTCCTCGCAGCGCAACATCGGGGTGGCGTTCGGCCACTCGCTGATCGCCATCTCGAACGTCGCCAAGGGCCTGGACCGGCTCAAAGTTGCCGAGAACGTGCTGGCCGCTGACCTGGACACAAACTGGGAAGTCCTCGGCGAGGCCATCCAGATGGTCATGCGCGCCGAGGCCATCGCCGGCGTCGAAGGCATGGAGAATCCGTACGAGCGGCTCAAGGACCTGACCCGCGGACAGCGCGTGGATGCTGCCCGGATGCAGGAATTCGTCCAGGGGCTCGGCCTGTCCGCCGACGCCGAAGCCCGGCTGCTGGCCCTGACCCCGGGCAAGTACACGGGCATCGCGGACCAGCTGGTGGACCACCTCAAGTGAGGCTCCTGCTCATCCGGCATGGACAGACGCCCGGGAACGTCCTCGGCCAGCTGGACACCGCCCACCCGGGGCCCGGGCTGACCGAGCTCGGGGAGCGGCAGGCTGAGGCCTTGTCGCGCGCCCTGGCGAACGAGCGGATCCATGCCCTCTACGCGTCCACCCTGATCCGGACGCAGATCACGGCCGCACCGCTTGCCCGGGTGCACGGGCTGGAAACCGAGGTGCTGCAGGGCATTCACGAGATCGAAGCCGGGGCGCTGGAGAAGCTGACGGACCACGAATCACACAAGCGGTACATCGGCACCATTTTTTCCTGGACGGACGGCGACCTGGACCGCCGGATGCCTGCCGGCCCCAGCGGCCGGGACTTCTTCGAGCGCTACGACGCCGCGATCGCCACAATAGCGGCACGGACCAACGGCGGGGGCGGTTCAGGATCCGTGGCCGTGGTCAGCCACGGCGCAGCCATCCGGGTGTGGGCCGGCCTGCGGGCAGGCAACATCGAACCGGACTTTGCCATCAAGCACGTGCTGGACAACACCGGAATCGTGGCGCTGGAAGGCGATCCCGACGGCGGCTGGGAGCTCATCCACTGGGACGACAGCCCTGTCGGCGGCCTGGCGCTGGCGGATCCGACGGCGGAGGACCCCACCGGCCGTCCGGCGTAGCGGGCCGGCCAGTCACCGGCGGGCGAAACCGGCTTGCCGGGACTGGACTGCTCACCTCAACGCGGCGATGATGAAATGAGGCGTGGGGACAGGATGGTCGGCCGCGGCATGCGGTTGATCCCGCGCCGTGGAGGCGCAGAATCATGTCAGGCAAATCGGTACACCCGGGGCATGCGCCCGGAAGCGTTTTCCCCGGCTTCGATAAACAGTTCCTCGCGGCGTACTACGAGCACACGGCGCCCGAGGACCTTCAAGGCTACAGTCCCGAAAACCTGGAGCAGCGGGCCCGGCACCATGCGGAACTGGCGGAGAGCCGCCCGGCAGGCACGGCGGCCGTCGGCATCCTGAACGAAGGCGAAGCCAGCGTCCTGCTGGTCGTTGCCGACGCCTTACCGCACTTGCTCCATTCGCTCACTGCGGAGCTGACCCGCCGCAACGAGTCCATCCGGTTGCTGGTGCATCCCAATTTCCTGGTGCGGCGGGAACCACAAACGGACCGCTTGTTGGAAGTACAGCCCGGGTCCCCGCAGACCGGATCGACGGGCCGAATCATCGGCACAGCGCCGCCCGGCACGGCGCCGCCCGGCTCCGCCCAGTACCCGCCGGATTGGTCGTCCGAAACCTGGATCGCGGCGGAAATAGGCCGCCTGCCGGGGTCGCGTGCCACCGAGGAGCTCACGGACAACGTGCGGCGTGTCCTGGCGGACGTCCAGTTGGTTGCTGATGACGCCCCCGCCATCCACGCCAGTCTCGCCCGCGCCATCAGCTCCCTGGACCGGCTGCCCGCTGGCACGGTTCCTACTCCGGAGCAGCTCGGTGAGCTCCTGGACTGGCTGGACCGCGGCAACTTCACGTTTTTGGGATACGGCGAATATGAATACCCGACGACGGAGGGCACGGATGTAGTGACGGTGCGTCCCGGCACGGGGCTGGGCCTGCTCAGGGACGGGCGGCCGGAGGCCCGCCAGCCCGTTACGGGGCTGCCGCATCCGCAGGTTCTCACGCTCTCCATTTCGGATCTGAGATCGTCCGTCCCGCGCCCGGCTTACCTGGATGAAATCCTCGTCCGGACCTTCGGCAGCGCCGGCACGGCCACGGGAGAAGTCCGGTTTGTGGGCCTCTTCGCCCCGGGCGCCACGGGCCGGTCTGTGCGGCGCATCCCGGTCATCCGGGACAAAGTGCGCGCCGTCCAGGAGCGCTTCGGCTTCACCGAGGCGTCCCATCCCGGCAAACAGCTTCTCGCCGTCCTCGAATCCTTCCCCTTGGACGAGCTGTTCCACCGGGACCTCGACGAACTTTCCGGGCTTGCCCGCGAGATCCTGCTCCTGCAGGCACACCACCAGACACGGGTGTTCCTGCGCGCTGACAGCTACGGCCGCTTCATGACCGCCCTGGTGTTCCTCCCCCGGCACAGGTACAGCACGGCCGTCCGCCTCCGGATCGAACACGAGCTCAAACAGGCGTTCGGCTCCTCCTCGCTCGAATTCGAAGTCCGGCTGAGCGAATCCCCAATGGCCCGCGTGTTCTTCCGGATACTGCTGCCAGCCGGCGGGATGCCCGACGTCGATCCCGCTGCAGTGGAGCGGAGCATTATCAGCGCAACGCGGACCTGGGCCGAGGGCCTGGACGAGGCGCTCCGTAACAGGTTGCCGGCCGGGGAGGCGAGCCGGTTGTCGGCTCTTTGGTCCGCCGCCTTCCCGGCCAGCTACAAGGCTGATTTCGAAGTCGAGGATGCCGTCGAAGATATCCTGCAGTTCGAGCAGTTCGATCTCGACGGCGCCGGTGGACGACCGCTGAACGATCCGCAACTGTCCGTTTATGTGCGCACTGCCGCGTCCGCGAACCTGGCCGAAGACGCACGGATCCGGCTCTACCTGACCACCGCTTATAGCTTGACGCGCATCCTGCCGTTCTTCCATAACCTCGGACTCGAGGTGCTGAACCAACGGCCCTTCGATGTGGTGCGCGGGAACGACTGGCCTTTGTTCCTCTATGACCTTGGCGTCCGGTATCCGGCCGGCGTGGATCCCGCCCGGACCAGCGCCCTGCTGGGGGACGCCTTCGGAGCCGCCATGCGCGGGGACTCGGAATCGGACCGCTTTGACGGCCTTGTCCTTCGCGAAGGCATTCCATGGCGCGAGGCGGCGGTCCTGCGCAGCTATGCCAAGTACCTGCAGCAACTGGGCACCATGACTTCATACGGTTTCATGGCCGATACGCTGCTGGCCAACGTCCGGGCAACCCACGGGCTTCTGGCACTGTTCCGGGCCAAGTTTGACCCCGATCTTCGGGCCCCAGGCCGGTTGGGAGATACCGAGGCAGCCCGGAAGGAATTGCTGGCCGCGATCGAGGAAATTCCCGTCCTCGACGCCGACCGGCTGCTGCGCACCTTCATGAACCTGGTGGAATCCACGCTCCGCACCAACTACTACCAGAACAGGCCCCACCTGAGCTTCAAACTGAGCCCCTCCGCTATTGCGAGTGCGCCATTTCCCCGTCCCAAGTATGAAATTTGGGTGTACGCACCCCGCGTGGAAGGCGTCCACCTGCGCTTCGGGGAACTGGCCCGCGGCGGGCTGCGCTGGTCGGACCGAAGCGAGGATTTCCGCACCGAAGTCCTTGGCCTGGTCAAGGCGCAGAACGTGAAGAACTCGGTGATCGTGCCCACCGGCGCCAAGGGCGGTTTTTATCCCAAACAGTTGCCTGACCCGTCCTTGGACCGCGACGCCTGGCTGACGGAGGGCCTGGAATGCTACCGGATCTTCGTCCGCGGGCTGCTGGACGTGACCGACAACCTGGTCACCACCGCACACGGCGAAACAGTGGTGCCTCCGGCGCGCGTGGTGCGGCACGACGTCGACGACTACTACCTTGTGGTGGCGGCGGACAAGGGAACAGCGTCATTTTCCGACGCTGCGAACGCGGTGGCCGAGGAGTACGGCTTCTGGCTGGGCGATGCCTTCGCTTCCGGCGGGACCGTGGGCTATGACCATAAGCAGATGGGCATCACGGCACGCGGGGCCTGGGAATCGGTGAAACACCATTTCCGCGAACTCGGGATGGACTGCCAGGAAGAGGACTTCACAGTTGCCGGCATCGGCGATATGAGCGGCGACGTCTTCGGAAACGGAATGCTTCTGTCCCGCCACATCCGGCTCGTGGCTGCATTCGATCACAGGCACATCTTCCTTGACCCGACGCCGGAGGCGGGGTCCTCGTTCGAGGAGCGGAGGCGGCTCTTTGCCCTCCCCCGCTCATCCTGGGCGGATTACGATCCAACCCTGATCAGCGCGGGCGGTGGTGTCCACTCCCGCCGGGCGAAGGCCATCAGCATCACCGAACAGGTCCGGAGCTCTCTCGGCCTGGACCCTGGCACCGTGTCCCTGCCACCCCACGCGCTGCTTCAGGCCATCCTCCGGGCGCCCGTGGACCTGCTGTACAACGGCGGCATCGGAACCTACATCAAGGCATCGTCAGAGGGCAACGCCGAGGTTGGCGACAAAGCGAACGACCCCATCAGGGTCAACGGCAATGAGGTGCGGGCAAAGATCGTCGTCGAGGGCGGGAACCTGGGAATCACGCAGCTCGGGCGGATTGAGGCCGCCCTGTCTGGCGTCCAGCTCAATACCGATGCGATCGACAACTCAGCCGGAGTTGACTGCTCGGATCATGAGGTCAACATCAAGATCTTCGTGGACCGGATGATCGCGGCGGGAAAGATGCCGACGGCGGAACGCGCCGATTTCCTGCATTCCCTCACGGACGAGGTGGCCCGCCTTGTTCTGGCCAATAACGTGGACCAGAACGTCTTGCTCTTCAACGACCGGCACCTGGGACTGGAGTGGAGCCCGGGCTTCGAGCGGACCATGGACTGGCTCGAGAACGCCACCGACCTCGACCGCAGGCTGGAGGGCCTGCCAAGCAGCAAACAGCTCCGGGCACGGCTGAAGTCAGGTGAGGCCCTGACCGCGCCGGAACTGTCGGTGCTGGCCGCCTACGCCAAGATCGAACTGGCAGCCGAGCTCAACGCCAGCGACCTTGCCGACGACCCGTGGTTCCGGCGCGTCCTCAGCGGCTATTTCCCGCGCCAGCTTTCCGAACGCTTTGAAGCAGAACTGGAGGACCATCCGCTGCGCCGACAGATCGTGTGCACAGTAGTGGCCAACGACATGATCAACCTCGGCGGAATCACGTTCGCCTTCCGCGCCATCGAGGAAACCACGGCGACGGCCCCCAGTGTTGCCAAGGCCTTTGTGGTGGCGCGGGAAGCCTACGACCTGCCGTGGATCGTCAACCGGCTGGCGGCACTCCCCGCCGGATATCCCAACGAACACGTTGCCGAAGCGACCCTGCACATGCGCAGGGTCCTCGACCGGGCCACGCGGTGGTACGTGACGCACGACCATCGCGACCAGCCCGTGGACGCGGCCTTGGGTCGGATCATGCCCACCATGGAACTACTGCGGACCTGCACCGTGGACTACCTCCGCGGCTCGGACCTGGATCGTGTGCAAGGAAGGCTCGCGCACTGGGACGCCGTGGGGATGCCCCGTGAGCTGGGCCTGCGTGCCTCCGACCTGCTGGAGAGTTTCGGGCTGCTGGACATCTCCCTGATCTCCGAACAAGTGCGCGAACCGATCGCCACCATCGCCGATCTGTATTGGGCGGTTTTCCAGCGGATCGGCGCCGCGAACCTCCTGCTCAGCATCACCGACCTGCCGCGGCAGAGCCGCTGGGAGGCCCTCGCGCGGGCCGCCCTGCGCGATGATGTCTATTCCGCAGTGGCGGACATGACCGTCTCGGTGATGGAAACCACCCAGGGCCTTGGCGCCGCAGACGCCGGCACATCCGATACCGTGGAGCGCATCGTAGAGTGGGAACGCGGGCACCAGGAGCAGCTCGCACGGATCAAGGACACCTTCGCGGAAGTGACCAAACCGGGGCAGGTCGATATCGCCTCAATCTCCGTGGCGCTGAAACTCCTGCGGACACTGGTGCGGCGCTAAGCTGTGGCCGCCCCAGGTCCGCCGGGAAGTCGAGCCGTAGGCAGCAACCGCAGGCCCTCCATCCACAGTTCTCCCGAACCTTACCGGCAGGAAACACGGCCGAAACCGCCGGCGCCTAGCCTTAGACTGCATAACACTTCGGCGAATCGAGGCAGTCATGCAGACCAATCCGCGGCTCAACATCCGTCAGGTCACCTGGGCGAACCCCGTCGGCGCGGACCTGAGGGCCGCCCAGCAGGCAGAACTCGAGGCCCGCTTCGGCCGGCCCGACCACGAGCCCGGGCCGCCGCCGTCGGAAGCGGACACGGCGGTGTTCCTGGTGGCGCACGACAAAGCCTCAGGCCAGCCGGTCGGCTGCGGCGGCCTTCGCATGCTGGACGCCCAGACCGCCGAAATCAAGCGCCTCTATGTGCTGCCCTACACCCGCGGCTCAGGGGTGGCGAGCTCCATCCTCGCGGCCCTCGAAGCCCACGCCCACGCCCTGGGGATCACCACGCTGACGGCGGAAGCCGGCTCGGTGCAAACCGACGGGCGGCAGTTCTACGAGAACTCGGGCTTTGTGTCCGTGCCGAACTTCGGGCCGTATGTCGGCGTGGTGCACTCGTACTGCTACGCGAAGCCGATCGATTCGCACAGCGCCGCGCACACCGCCATGGCCTGAGGCCGTCACACAACGCCGCCCGTCACGGAGTCGGCTAACCTCGCACTATGGAATCGGCCGACATCACTTTCCGCACCCGCAAATGGGTGCGGCCCGAGGACCTCAACGCCAACGGCACCCTGTTCGGCGGGAGCCTGCTGAAGTGGATCGACGAAGAGGCGGCCATTTACGCCATCCTGCAGCTGGGCAACGGCCGGGCCGTCACCAAGTACATCTCCGAAATCAACTTCGTCAGCTCCGCCGTCCAGGGCGACCTGATCGAAATGGGCCTGACCGCGACCCGCTTCGGCCGGACATCGCTGACCATGCGGGCCGAAGTCCGGAACATGATCACGCGCCGGAGCATCCTCACCATTGATGAGATCGTCTTCGTGAACCTGAGCCCGTCGGGGAAGCCCGAGCCGCACGGCTACACCGAAATCACCTATGACCGGGACCGGATTCCGACGCACCACCTGACCGAGACCCTGGACCAGGACTAGCCAAGCCCAGCAGCGCGTCCCGTACAGGCTGACCACGTTCGGCCAGGGCCAGCCGCATCACCCCCGACGACGCCGCCCGCAGCGCCTGCGTGCGCAGGAGGCGCGCCCGGTTATAGGCCCTCAGTGCCTCGTCCACGGGCCGGGTGTTGAGAAGCTCCGCAAGGGTCACGGCATCGACCAGCGCTTCACAGGCCCCCCGGCCAAGATTCGGGGTCATCGCGTGGGCGGCATCGCCGACGAGGGCTACCCTTCGGCGGACATAGCTGCAAAGCGGCGGCGTTGTCCAGACCCGCTGCACTAGTGATGTCCGCGGCTCTGCCGCGGCCAGGACCTCGAGGATCCCCGGTGAGTAGCCTGCGTAGCGGGCGCGTGTTTCTGCCAGGGCGGTGGCGACATCCAGGCTCCCGGGACGTGCCCCGGAGCGGAACGCCGCGTACCAGTTGGTCCCGGCCGCCGCGGGACCAATCCCGAACAGCTGCCCGCGGCCCCAGTATTCGCCCGTGTGCCCGCACCACAGCCGCCCGGGAACCACGCCGCGGACCGCGAGATACGGTGTGGGCCGCGCCCCGGAGCGGGCGCCCCAGCAGCTGCGGCGGACCGAGCTGTGGACGCCGTCGGAGCCCACCACAAGGCCGGCGGGGCCGGGCCGGACGATGTCGATGCGGCCGGATGCCCGGCCCACGCTGACCGGAACGGCGGCGTCCAGCAGCCGGATGAGGTCAACCCGGGAAACGCCGAGCAGTCCTGGCGCCTGTGCCGCTGTCCATGGCTTGCCGGAAGCCGCACGGACACTCATGCCCTCGATCACCGGGCTGGCCTCCCGGACCGCGTCCAGGATTCCCAGGCGGCCAAGGGCCCGCTGGGCCGCGGGCCACACCGCAAGGGAAGTTCCGACGGTCGGGAGTCCGTCGCGTTGCTCGTGGACGGTGACGTCGAACCGTGCGGGATCGAGGCGGGCTGCCAGGGCCAGCCCGGCGATGCCGCCGCCGATGACGGAAACCGCCTGCCGGCCGGGATCAGGCGGCGCCGGTTCGGTCACGTCCAGAATTCGTCTGCCTTGGCCGTGTCCTCGAAGAATTCCCGCCCTTCGGTGATCTTTCCGTCGCGGACCACAAACGTGATGACGGTGGCCAGGTCCAGGGTCTTGCCGTTGTTCTCCCCGCGGGTTTGCTGGATCGCGACGGTGTGGTTTTCCCCGCCCACGATGTCCTCGAGGTCCGCTTGGAAGTTACCGTGGGTGCGCGCTCCCAACTCGCCGAAGTACGCCAGGATCGCGTCCCTGCCCTGTTTGGTTCCGGAAAGCACGCCGCTTCCGGGAACGTACCAGACAGCGTCCTCCGCGAACATGTCGCTGAGGGTAGCCATATCCCCTGCGTTGAACGCCGTGTACCCTCGCCGGACCAGTTCAACATTCTCTGCGGTTCCCATGATCGGACACCTCTCCGTCATCCTTGTCGGGCCATGCTGGGACGGTTAAAGGCTAGCCCTGGCCCCGGCACGTGTCGACGGAAATCTGTCTTCAGACCAGGGCTTCTGCCGGAGCCCTAGCGGGCTCCGGGCCAGCCGGTGTAGGCCTCCGCGAGGTAGGCGCGGCCGTGGCGGGAGGACACCACGGAATGAAGTTCGCCGAGCTGGCGGGCGCGGGAGAAGTCGTCGGCGTCGGCGGAGGTGTGCAGCATGGAGGTCATCCAGTATGAGAACTGCTGGGCCTTCCACACCCGGTTCAGGGCGCGGTCGCTGTAGGCGTCCAGGAGCACGGTGGAGCCGGTGGAGTAGAAGCTGTCGAAGCCCTCAAACAGGACCTTGACATCGTTCAGCGCCAGGTTCAGGCCCTTGGCCCCAGTGGGCGGCACGGTGTGCGCGGCGTCGCCGGCGAGGAACAGGTTGCCGTGCCGCATGGGGGCGTGGACAAAGCTGCGGAACTTCAGGACCGTCTTGTCGATCACCGGTCCTTCCTTGACCTCGAAGCCGTTGCCGTTGACGCGGCTGCGGAAGGCGTCCCAGATGCGGTCGTCATCCCAGTTGTTGACGTCCTCGTTGGGGTCGCACTGGAAGTACATCCGCTGGACCGACTCGGTGCGCTGGCTGATCAGGGCGAAGCCGTTTTCCGAGTTGGCGTAGATCAGCTCGTCGGAGCTGCGCGGCGCCTCGGCCAGGATGCCGAACCAGGCGAAGGGGTATTCGTGGAAGTACCACTTGCGCTGCGCCTCCGGAATCTGGAAGCGGCAGTGGCTGCGCGAACCGTCGGCACCGGCGATGAAATCGGCCTGGAGTTCGTACTCGACGCCGTCAGCATCCGTAAACCAGACCTTGGGCTTGGCTTCGATGTCATGAATGGTGGTGTCCGTGACGGCGTACCGGACGTCCCCACCGTCGGCCTTCCGGCGTGCGGAGAGGTCCAGGAACACGTCCGTCTGCGGGTAGAGCCACACCGATTCCCCAACCAGGTCCTGGAAGTCGATCCGGTGGCTTTCGCCGTTGAAGCGCAGTTCGATTCCGTCATGCCGGTCGCCGTCGCGCAGCACCCGGTCGGAGACGCCGCTGTCGACGAGCATGTTGACCGAGCCGTGCTCCAGGATGCCGGCCCGCACCGTCTCGGAAATCTCCTGGTGGGTGCGGATCTCGAGGACGGTGGATTCAATGCCGGCCTTGGCCAGCAGGTGGGACAGCATGAGCCCGGCCGGGCCGGCACCCATGATCGCTACCTGGGTGTTGATGACTTTTCGCTGTGCCATGTTCATCTCGCTTCGTTGCGGGGTTGGGGCGGTCAGGGACCGGGGGCCGTTTTGGTCTTCCGGCTAACAGTGTGCTCCCCAAGGCGTGATGGGCGTTACATCAATTCCGCTGAATGGAATGAGAGGCTCTCGCGGGACTCGCCGAGCCGCCGCCCGATCCCGCGGGCCGCGGTCTGCAGGGCGGGAACGAGCGCCTGCAGGCGCACCTCGTGAAGGGGAACGACGACGCCGAGGGCCGCCACGGCGAGCCTCCTGCGGTCCAGTACGGGCACGGCGATCCCCCACGTGTCCGGGTCGACGACGCCGGCCAGCTGCGCATAGCCCTGATGGGCCGCTTCGCCCAGGAGGGCGCGGAGGTCCGCCAGGGCCAGCCGGCCGGTCGGATCGCTAAACCCTTCGAGGTACTCGGCCTGGACGTTGCGGGGCTGGTTGGCCATGAGCACCAGCCCGGCGGAGGACACGTGCACGGGCATCCGGCCGGCCACCTGCGCACGGTTGGCGACCGAGCCGCGGCGGGACAGCCGCTCCACAAAGAGCACTTCCTGGCCGTCCAGCACGGCGAGGTTCAC
The DNA here is from genome assembly GCF_040676555.1 of Arthrobacter sp. LAR12-1-1.1. NCBI lineage: Bacteria > Bacillati > Actinomycetota > Actinomycetes > Micrococcales > Micrococcaceae > Arthrobacter > Arthrobacter sp. LAR12-1-1.1. The sequence continues at coordinate 64,847 of NZ_JBEGIG010000023.1, forward strand.
GTTTTGGTTGAGCACCTGCTGGATGTCCTCCATGAGCGGCAGGGCGGCCTGGCGGAGTTCAAGCGTGGGGGAACTGCGGTTGGCGAGCTCCCAGAGCCGCAGGCCCAGGCTGACTGAGCCACCGGGAGCGACTTCAAGCAGGCCGTGCCCGGCCAGCTGCCGGACGAGCCTGTGCGCGGTGGTCAGCGGGAGTTCCGCCCGCGCGGCCAGCTCCGAGAGCTGCAAAGCCGTGACACCCTCCGGGAAGGCGGCAATCAGCCGCAGGATCCGGTCCACCACCGAATCGCCGGAGTTTGAATTGGCCACGCCCCTCCTTCCATTGAACGGTTTTTAGTGTCCCACGCAACACTCCCGGGTGATAGAACTCTCACAATAGGAAGAGTCCGACCTACACCGCCGGGCACGCGGAATCACGTAAATACTAGCGCTGAGGTAGCAATGTCAATGTCGTCATTGGGAAACAAATCACGGTGGCCCGTGTGGCTCTGCTGGCTGGCCATGGTGCTGGACGGCTTTGATCTGGTGGTGCTTGGCACGGTCATCCCGACCCTGATTAAGTCGCAGGAACTTGGCTTCGACGCAGTCGGGGCGACGTTCGCGGCGACCATCTCCCTGGTGGGCGTGGGGCTCGGCGCGCTCTTCATCGCGCCGCTCTCGGACCGCCTCGGCCGGCGAAACCTGCTGGTGGCCTGCGTGACGTGGTTTTCCATCTTTACGATTGCGGTCGTCTTCGCACCGAACGTGGCATGGTTCAGCGCGTTCCGGCTGCTCGCCGGCCTTGGCCTGGGCGCCTGCCTGCCCGCCGCACTGGCCTACATGAACGACTACGCGCCTGCCGGGACGGCTGGAAAGTCCACCACCCGGACCATGACGGGATATCACGTCGGCGCCGTGGCCACGGCGTTCCTGGCCATCATGGTCATTCCAAGCTGGCGGACCATGTTCGTGGTGGGTGGCCTGGCAGGCTTTGCCCTGGTCCCCTTCCTGTGGTTCAAGCTTCCGGAGACACTGCCGCCGGTCCACCACATCCCCGCAGCCGCAAAGTCCCCGGCCGCCACGTCCCCGGCCGTCAACCCGGCGCTCACCCCGGACAGCGCTGTGGCCGCCCCGGCGGAGGAACGCGCCAGCTTCCGGGACCTTGGCCGCAAGCCCTACCCGATGATCGCCGCCGGCGTGGCCGTGGCGTCCTTCATGGGGCTGCTGCTGGTCTACGGCCTGAACACCTGGCTGCCGCAGCTCATGGCCTCCGCCGGCTACAGCCTGAACGCCGGCCTCGCCCTGCTCCTGGTCCTGAACGTGGGCGCTGTGGTGGGCCTCCTGATCGCCGGGGTCCTCGCGGACCGGCACGGCACCAAGAGGATCGTCCTGCTCTGGTTTGGCCTCTCCGCCGTGTTCCTCGCCGCGCTCAGCATCCAGATCCAGAATGAAGTGGTGCTCTATGCCGCCGTCTTTGTCACCGGCGTGTTCGTCTTTAGCTCCCAGGTCCTGGTCTATGCCTGGGTCAGCCAGCTCTTCCCGGTCCGGCTCCGCGGCACCGCGCTGGGCTTCGCCGCCGGCGTGGGCAGGCTGGGAGCCATTTTGGGCCCCGCCGTCACCGGCGCGCTGGTCGCCGCCGGCATCGCCTACCCGTGGGGCTTCTACGTTTTCGCCGCCGCCGCACTCCTGGCGGTCCTCGCCCTCGCCTTCGTCCCGCAGACCGTGCCGGCAGTGTCCCGCACCGGCGCCGGCGTCGGGCACTCCTAGGAGACGCGCCCGGGGGTCCTCGCCCCGCGGCGGCCCCTGAGGCCGCGCCACGCGCCGGGCGCCAGCACGACGGCGATGCCGACGGCGGCACCGATGACGGTCTCCACGATTCTGTCGCGGAGCAGGATGCCGGGCGGCATGGGTGCCACGAGAAGCGTGGAGATCAGCGCCAGCGGCGTGACGAAAACCTGCGCCAGCATGTACTGCCGCGCGATGAACATCTCGGCGCCGAACTGGCACGCGGCAATCACCAGCACCGTCTGCCAGGGCGTCGGCTGCAGGAGCAGGATTCCGGCGAGCAGCACCAACCCCAAGGCAGTGCCCGCGATCCGTTGCAGGCCACGGCTCACGCGGTGCCGGGTGGTATGGCCCACGAGCGGAACGACGGCGGCCACCATCGCCCAGTAATTGTGGCCAATTCCAAGCCATTCCCCGGCCAGGGTACCCAGCGTTCCCGCCACGCCTGCCGCCACGAGGTAGCCCACGCTTTCGTGCCAGGCGACGCGTTTCTCCTGCGGTGTAAGGGCCGCAGGCCTCGGATTCACCCACGGGGTCCGGTGGCTCCGCGCCACCCGCGAGGACTGGCCGAGCAGCAGGGAGAAAGCGACCGTGAGTACCGCCACGAGCATGCACTGCCACAGCGGCGGCTGGTTGGGGATCGACGCGATGGCCGCGAACGCAAAGATATGGAACAGCGAACCCGCGGGACGCAGGCGCCACCACGCGACAACCAGGGAGCAGCCCCAGGCGATCACCGTGGTAGTCCCGACCAGGACCCAGGCGGTGCCTGCCGCGGAAAGCCCGGCAAGAGCGTCCACACGCGCTGTGAGGGCGGCCAGGAACATCACCAGGAGCATCAGCCCACCGCCCCGCACCTGAAGAGTCAGCCGCCTGGCATGCGGCTCATTCCGGCCGTAAATCCCGGTGAAGGCGCCGAAGGAAGCGAAGATTGCCAGATCCAGGCGGTCAAGCAGCACCAGCGTGATCAGCGGAACAAAGACCCCCACGGCGCAGCGGAGGGCGACCTGGTGGTCCTTGTTGGCCGGGGCGATGGTGAACATCTCGGAGAACAGCTTCACAGCGCAGGCCTTACAGCCTCAGGCGCACAGCGAAATGCTTTCATGGGCGTGTTCTTCATGGGCAGGCTCTCACGGGTCGGGCGCCTCTCGTTGCAGTCGGAGTATTACGACGGCGGCGTTGGCATCCACCACGGAGTTTACGCCGGAACGGTGCGGCGGCGGCATCGGAATCCGTTGATCGGGATCTGCTGGGCGCCCAGCGAAGTGGTAGCGTCTATCGGTTGAATCAAGCCAGCAACGCACACCGGAGGTTCCCCATGCTCAAAGGATTCAAGGATTTCATCCTGCGCGGCAACGTGATCGAACTGTCCATCGCCGTCGTGGTCGGCACGGCCTTCACCGCCCTGGTCAGCGCCTTCACTTCCAACATCGTCAACCCGATCCTCGCTGCCGCCGGCGGCGTCGAGACCCAGGGTCTGGGCTTCCACGTTTGGCCGGGCAACGACAAGACCTTCGTGAACATCGGCGCCGTGGTGACCGCCTTCCTGACCTTCCTCATCACTGCTGCGGTGGTGTACTTCATCTTCGTGGCCCCGATGAACCGGATCAACCGGATGGTCAAGAACCGACTCAGCGCCGCTGAGCCCGAGGAAGAACCGATCCCGGCCGACACTGCGCTGCTGGCCGAGATCCGCGACTTGCTGGCCACGTTGGCCGGTCCGGAATCCGACGGCGGCCGCACCGGGGCCGGGGAGCACCCGGACGGGAACACGTCGGCTGTCCCTGCCGGCGTCGCAGCCCGCCGTCAGGCTTAGGACTCGCCCTATGGCGGGCGGGAGGTCCGGAGTACTTTGATGTAGACACCCCCGCCGCTCGGGCCTGGATGCCGAGGAGGAACATCGTGCCGGATGTTAGCTGGAACCACGAGCTAGTGGATCAACTGGACTGGCATTTTGCCAATCAGGCCCGCCCGAGGCTGGACGGGTTGACTGACGACGAGTATTTTTGGGAGCCGGTTCCGGGCTGGAGTGTCCGGCGCAAGGACGCATCAACGCCCCCGACCGCGCCGGGTACGGGTGATTTCACCATTGATTTCAGCTACCCGGAGCCCGTTCCTGCTCCGGTGACGACCATTGCCTGGCGCCTGTGCCATATTCTGGTCGGCGTGCTGGGCGCGCGGACAGCATCACACTTTGGCGGTCCTGCCGTGGATTACCAGAATTTCGCCTACCCAGGCACGGCGGCCCTGGCACTGGCCCAAGTGGACGAGTATTACGCCCGGTGGATCCAGGGCGTGAAGAGCCTCAATGAGGCCGGTTTGGGGGCAGCCTGCGGTCCGTCCGAAGGTCCGTTCGCCGAGGCCCCCATGGCGGCACTGGTCCTGCACATCAACCGCGAGATGATCCACCACTTGGCAGAGGTCGCCCTGCTCCGCGACCTCTATGCGCACCGCCACTTGCTCTAACGCAGCCCCTAGGGCGCGTTGCTGCGAGCCTCCCTCCTGCCCGTCCGGTCCGAAACCGTCACCCGGCGGCAACCGGGCCGAAACAGCTGGCCGGAATCATAGGTGTATGACGCGCAAAGCCCATGGCAAAGCCCAGTCCCCTGCCACCTCCGAGTTGAGCTGCGAAGTGTGCGGCCAGATGCCCGAACCGACCAAGGCGCGGCTGACGCTGGCCAATGTGGCCGTGATGCTTCCGATCGAATTGCTGGTGCACGCGGCGGTGGTGGAAACCCACCTGCCTTATGTTGCCAAGGTCCTGGTCCTGACCATGACCGCGACCATCCTGGTGATCTGGGTCGCCGAGCCCTCGGCGGCCCGGATGCTCAGGGGCTGGCTGCATGCCCCGGCCCTGCGCCACCGCAAACGGCTCGTCGCCGCGCCTGCCCTTTGGCGGGCGCGGACCGTCCTGAAAGACAAACCCGGGTCGCTGCAGAAACTGACGCAGGCCCTGGCCGGGTTGAACACGAACATCCTCAGCATTCATGTTCACCCCGTGGCCGGCGGTGTGCTGGACGAGTTCGTGCTCTCGGCACCGGGTGATGTCCGCGAAGCCGAGCTGCTCCGGGCGCTGCGGGCGGGCGGCGGAGCGGATCCGCACGTCTGGCCGACCACCGCCCTGGCCATGGCCGACGGGCAAACCGGCGCGCTGAGCCTGGCTGCCCGGATCGCCGCCAGTCCGGAGGAGCTGCCGCTGGCCGTCGCGGAACTGCTGCGGGCACGGATCATCCCCGGACCGGCGGCTGGCAACGCCGAGGTGCCACCCCGGACGGGCGGGGACGGGACGGTCCTGAAAATCCCTACAGCGTGGCATGGGCCCATCACGTTTTCCCGGCCCGGCGAGCCGTTCACGCCTGCCGAATCCGCCCGCGCGCACCGGCTGGCCGAACTCGCTGAGATCCTGGCACACCGGCCGGCGGCGCGCTAGCCAGCCCGGGAAGCGGCCGGCCCGGAAAGCGGCTGGCCCGGGAAGCGGCCAGCCCGGGTCAGATGCCCGTCATCCGGATGGTGAGAGCGTCGTGCTCCACAGTGACGTTGAGGTGTTTGGCCTTGCCGAGGGGGTCACCGTCGAGCTGGAATTCCTGCTCGTGGGCGAGTTCGATTTCGGCTGACTTTCCGGCGAAGTATTCGACCGACGTGTTCTTGGCGTTCTTCCGGCCGAAGACGCCGGACAGCACATCCAGCCAGCCGAACCGGCCATGAGGGGCCAAAATCACGACGTCCAGGATGCCGTCGTCGACCTTGGCATCGGGGAAGATCTCCACGCCCCCCATGATCTTGCCGCAGTTGCCCACCATGACGCTGCGGATCCGGCGCCGCACGGCATGCTGGCCGTCAATGCTGATCTTCGCCCTGATCGGCTTGCCCGGCAGGTGCCGGATGCCAGCCTCGACATAGGCGAGCCAGCCCACGCGGTCTTTGAGTTCGTCCACAGTGTTGGCCATGATGGCGGCGTCATAGCCGAGACCGGCCATGACAAGGAAGATGTGCTCCTTCTCGGCATGGTCCAGCCTGGCCTTGACCACGTCTACCTTGGTATCCGCGCCGCTGAGGACGTCGTAGCTGGCGGCCACGGGGTCGGTGATGTCGACGCCGAGGTTGCGGGCCAGCAGGTTGCCGGTCCCCAGGGGGACCAGTCCCATCGGCGTTCCGGTGCCGGCGAGGACCTCCGCCACGCAGCGGACCGTTCCGTCCCCGCCCGCCGCGATCACGACGTCGACTCCGGCATCCAGCGCCTCGCGGGCCTGGCCAATCCCGGTGTCCTCCTTGGTGGTCTCCAGCCACAGCGGCTCGGCCCAGCCCTGGGTCTCGCACAGGCGGAAGAACGAGGCACGGAAGCTTTTACCGGGAGATTTCATGGGGTTGATAACCACGGCGGCGCGCCGGGACGCTGCGTTGTCCGGGGTCTCCGGAGTCGCGGTGTTGTTCTCTGTCATGGCGTCCTTAGGGCAATGGGGCGAAAGAGTACCCGAACTGAAATCCTAGCCGCAGTGCCCGCGTAACCTCCGCAGGGCCGGCGCAAATCGTGGACGCGCGCTCCGCCACCTCACTAGACTGGGCTTCGTGATGTTCCGGAGGCTGCGCTCCGGACGCCGAAAGCGGGGGCAGATGACTGAACCAGAGAAGTATTCAGCAACGGCTGAATCATCCAGTATGGATCCTCACGACTGGGGCCGGGCCATGGCACTGGCGCTCACGCGGCTGGCCGAGCAGGTAGCGCCCGGAGACAGCGACGACATCCATGCCCTGGTGGTGGGCAGGAACTTTCACCTGAAAATCAGTGACGAGCCCGGGGGCGTCAAGATCACGGTTTCCACCGAACCCATCCCAGACCCCGCTCCCTGACGGTCCCCTTCCCAGACGTCACGTCAGGACAGTGTTTCACCGTCCCGAAGTCAGGTCCTCGGAGATGACTTCCGCTGTGGCTACCGTCGCCTCGCGCACGGCCTTGAGGTAGGCGTCGGGGTCGGTCTGCGTGGACACCGTCTGGGCCTGCAGCGAGACGTTGATCGCCGCTACCACCTTGGGCCCGTCATGGACCGGCGCCGCAATGGACATCAGCCCCAGCTCCAGTTCCTGATCCAACAGGCACCAGCCCTGGGCGCGGACCGTATCCAGCTCCGCCAGAAGGTCAGCCCGCGTTCCGATGGCTCCCGGCGTGAGGGGCCGGATCTCTGTGGCCGCGAGATAGTCTTCCAGCTTCGCCGGCGGCAGGGCCGCGAGCAGCACCCTGCCCATGGACGTCGCGTAGGCCGGGAAACGGGTGCCCACCGTAATGCCGACCGTCATGATCCGCCGGGTGGACACCCGGGCGATGTAGGCGATGTCGGTGCCCTCGAGCACCGCGGCCGACGTCGACTCCCCCAGTTCGAGCGAGAGCTCCTCCAGGTGCGGCTGGGCCAGCTGCGGCAGGGACAGCCCGGACAGGTAGGCGTAGCCGAGCTGAAGTACCTTGGCGGTCAGGGCGAAGGTCTTGCCGTCCGTTCGGACATAGCCCAACTCCGCGAGCGTGTGCAGGAACCGCCTGGCCGTGGCCCGGGTCAGTTCGGTCCGGGCCGCCACCTCGGTCAGGGTCATCTTGGGGTGCTCTGTGTCAAAGGCACGGATCACGGCGAGCCCGCGCGCCAGCGACTGCACGTACTGGTCGCTGGCCGCGGGCGCGCCGCCGCTCTTGGCTGGCTCAATCATTTCTCGCCTCTCGGTCCCGCATCACTTTAGCGGGGCGCAGGTTATCCGGCGGCAGGACTGTCAGCTTGGGTCCGTCGCCTTGAGGGGGACGGGCACCATGGCCTGGAGTTCCTCGAGCGTGCAGCCGAAGGTCTCCCGCACCTGGACGCCGTCGGGGCCGGTCAGGAAGACGGCCTTATCGGTGTAGACGCGGGTCACGCAGCCGATCCCGGTGAGCGGGTAGGTGCACGCCTCGACGAGTTTGGACACGCCGTCGCGGGTCAGGAGCGTCATCATAACGAAGACGTCCTTGGCGCCGGTGGCGAGGTCCATGGCGCCGCCGACGGCGGGGATCGCGTCCGGCGCGCCGGTGTGCCAGTTGGCGAGGTCGCCGGTGGCGGAAACCTGGAAGGCGCCCAGGACGCAGATGTCCAGGTGTCCGCCGCGCATGATGGCGAAGGAGTCAGCGTGGTGGAAGTAGGACGCCCCCGGCAATTCGGTCACGGGGATCTTCCCTGCGTTGATGAGGTCGCCGTCGATCTGGTCCCCGGTGGCCTCCGGGCCCATGCCGAGCATGCCGTTCTCGGTGTGGAGCGTGATGTTCTGCTCCGGCTCGAGGTAGTTGGAGACCAGGGTGGGCTGGCCGATGCCGAGGTTCACGAACGATCCGGGCTGGATGTCGCGGGCCACGAGGCGGGCGAGGTCGTCGCGGCCCAGCGGCTTGTCGGATGCCTGGATGCCGGTCCGGACACCCGGCTGGTCATTGGTCGGGATGCTCATCTCAAGCCACGCTTTCTGTCTTGCCTGCGGCTGCGGCCACGCGGACGATGCTGTTGACGTAGATTCCGGGGGTCACGATGACTTCCGGGTCCAGGCCGCCGGTGGGCACGATCTCGGATACCTGGACGATGGTGTGTTTCGCGGCGGCGGCCATGATGGGACCGAAGTTCCGTGCGGTCTTGCGGTAGACGAGATTGCCCCTGCCGTCCGCCGTGAGGGCCTTGATGAGGGCGACGTCGGCGTGGATGGGGGTCTCGAACACCTGCCACTTGCCGTCCAGGTAGCGGGTTTCCTTGCCCTCGGCGAGCATGGTGCCATAGCCGGTGGGCGTGAAGAAGCCGCCGATCCCGGCGCCGGCGGCACGGATCCGCTCAGCGAGGTTCCCCTGCGGGACCAGCTCGAGTTCGATCTCGCCGGCACGGTATTTGGCGTCGAAGTGCCAGGAGTCGGACTGCCGCGGGAAAGAGCAGATCACTTTCTTCACCCGGCCTTCCTTGATGAGCAGGGCAAGGCCCTGGTCGCCCTGGCCGGCGTTGTTGTTCACCACGGTAAGGTCGGTGGCGCCGCCGTCCAGCAGCGCGTCGATCAGTTCGAACGGCTGCCCGGCGTTGCCGAAGCCGCCGATCATAACCGTGGAGCCGTCCTTGATGCCGGCGACGGCCTCACCGACGGTGTCAATAAAATTCAGCATCTCACTTAACCCTTCACGCCAGAAGTTACGTTTTCGAGCACGACGGCCAGGCCCTGGCCGACGCCGATGCAGATCGCGGCGACGCCCCAGCGCTGCCCGGAGGCCTGCAGGGACCGGGCCAGGGTGCCGAGGATCCGGCCGCCGGAGGCGCCGAGCGGGTGGCCCATCGCGATCGCGCCGCCGTGCCGGTTCACGATCCCGGGGTCGATGCCCCAGGCGTTGATGCAGGCCAGGGACTGCGCGGCGAACGCCTCGTTCAGTTCGACGGCGCCGACCTGGTCCCAGCCGATGCCGGCCTTGGCGAGGGCCTTGTTCGCGGCCTCCACGGGGGCGTAGCCGAAGTACTGCGGGTCGTTCGCGTGCGCGCCGCGCCCGGCGATCCGGGCCAGCGGGTCCAGGCCCAGGATCGCGGCGGCGGCCTCGGAGCCGAGCCACGCCGCGGAGGCGCCGTCGGAGAGCGGGGAGGCGTTCCCGGCCGTGACGGTGCCGTTCTCGGTGCGGAACACGGTCTTGAGCCCGGCGAGCTTCTCGGCCGAGGACCCGGCCCGGATGCCCTCGTCGCGGACCAGGTCCGTGCCCGGGACCGGGGCGACGAGGGTGTCGTAGAAGCCCTCGTCCCAGGCCGCGGCGGCCAGGTTGTGGGAGGCGGCGGAGAACTCGTCCTGCGCCTGCCGGCCCACGCCGTATCTTTCGGCCAGCCGTTCGGTGGCCTCGCCCAGGGAGATGGTCCATTCCTTGGGCATGGCCTGGTTCACCAGCCGCCAGCCCAGCGTGGTGGAGGCCAGGGTGAGGTCCCCGGCCGGGTACGGCTTCTCGGTCTTGGGCAGCACCCAGGGCGCGCGGGACATGGACTCGGCGCCGCCGACCAGCATCAGCTCGGCGTCGCCGGTGTTGATCTGCCGGGAGGCGATGATCGCCGCGTCCAGCGAGGAGCCGCAGAGCCGGTTGACGGTGGTACCGGGAATGGACACCGGAAGGCCCGCGAGCAGGGTGCCCATCCGGGCGATGTTGCGGTTTTCCTCCCCGGCGCCGTTGGCGTTGCCGAACACCACCTCATCGATCCGCTCCACGTCCAGCCCCGGGGCGCGCTTCACCGCTTCCCGGATCACGTGCGCGGCAAGATCATCCGGACGGACCCCGGCCAGGCCGGAACCGAACTTCCCGAAGGGCGTCCTCACGGCATCGTAAATGAAAGCCTGGTTCATGCTGTCTGGTCCATTTCTGTGTTGTCCATGGATTGGAACACCTGCTGGGCGGTCTTGAAGGCCGTGTTGGCGGAGGGGACCCCGCAGTAGATGGCGGTCTGGAGCAGGATTTCCTTGATCTCATCCCGGCTCAGGCCGTTGGTGATGGCGGCACGGATGTGCATGGCCAGTTCTTCCCAGTGCCCGTGCGCCACCATGGCGGTAAGGGTGACGGCCGAGCGCATCTGGCGGCTGATCCCGGGCCGGGTCCAGATGCCGCCCCAGGCGATCCGGGTGATCATGTCCTGGAAGTCCTCGGTGAAGGAATCCTTGTTCGCGTTGGCGCGGTCCACGTGCGCGGCGCCGAGGACCTCGCGGCGGACTTTCATGCCGCCGTCGTAGATTTCCTGGCTTGTCGCGCCGGGCTGGACTACGCCGTTTCGTTCGGGGCTGTTGAGTTGGTGTCCGGTCATTCGCCCGCTCCTTGGGTCTCGGTCCAGGTGATGAGGCTTTTCAGCAACTCGGCGATGTGCCCCGGCGCCTCGAAGGGCGCCAGGTGTGCCACGCCCTCCAGGCTGACGGCCGTGGCCGTGCCGCCGCCGGAGGTGATGCCCGCGGCGACTTCCTCGGCCATGGACGGCGGGGCGACGGCGTCCATGGCACCGGCAACCACCTGCGTGGGGACGCGGATGGTGCCGAGCTGGTCCCGCACGTCGAAGCCGGCCAGGGCCTCACAGCAGAAGGCGTAGCTGAAGCGGTCGGCGTCCCGGAGGGTGTGCAGGAGCCGGCCGCTGAGCTCGGGCTGGCGGTCCATGAACCCCGGTGCGAACCAGCGCTCCGCGGACCCTTGGATCATCACCGGGGTTCCCTGCGTGCGGACGGTTTCGGCTCGCTCCAGCCAGCCCTCTGGCGTGCCGAGCTTCGCGCCGGAGCACTGCACGGACAGGCTCTTGAGCCGGTCGCCGTGCTTGATGGCCAGTTGCAGGCCGGTGGCCCCGCCGAGGGACACGCCGGCATAGTGGAAGCGCGCGCCGGGGGCGATCGAATCGACCAGTCCGATCACGGCGTCGGCCAGGTCGGCGACCGTGAAGTTCTCCTGCGCCGCGGGCGAGACGCCGTGGCCGGGCAGATCCCAGGCGACGACGTCGACGTCGGCGCCCAGTATGGTGCCGGCCTGGCTCCAGAGCAGCGAGGATGTCCCGAGCGATGGGCCAACGACGAGGAGGGGCTTGTCGCCGAGCGGACGCTGGGGCGAGAGCAGGACTGCTTTGACGGTGGGTCTAGCCACGGGAGGCTCCGTTCTGGAGTTGGTGGGCGGTGGCGCCGGCCGGGGCGGCGGCGTGGGCGGTGGCGTATTCCGGGTACGCCGCGAGGATGCGGCGGGAGATCTCAACGGCCTGGCCGAGGTAGTTGGCCGGGTCCAAAAGCTCCTCAAGCCGGGCGTCGGTGAGCAGATATTCCGGGACGGCCGCGCGGAGCAGTGTCCGGTAGGTGGCCGCCTGCTCCGCGGCCGGGGCCCGGAGCGTTTCGTCCACGACGGCCTGCAGGCGCTGCTTCCCGGTCCGGCCCGATCCCGTCTCGGCGCTGCGCACGTCCAAAAGCGGCGCGACGGCGGCGTTGACGGCTTCAGAGAGCAGCAGCGGGCCGGCGAGGTCCAGGTTGCGGCGCATCGCTGCGGGGAAGACCTGCAGCCCTTCGGCCAATTCGCGCATCTGCGCCGCGGCGCCGAGGGCCAGACGCAGCAGCTGGCGCAGGGCCACCCATTCGCTGTGCCAGGCGCCGTCGGGGCGTTCGTCGTTGAAATTGGCGGCCGCGAGGTGCAGCTGTGCGGCCAGGGCCGGAGCCTGCAGGGCGGCGCTGCGGATCAGCACGGAGAGCACGGGGTTCTGCTTTTGCGGCATGGCCGAGGACACGCCCCTTCCCGCGACGCGCGGTTCGGCGAGCTCGGCCACTTCCGGCCGGCTCAGGAACAGGATGTCGGCGGCCATCTTTCCGGCCGCGTCCGTCACGGCCGCCAGCGCGTCGCCGAGCCCGGTCACGGCCAACCGGTTGGTGTGCCAGGGGGCAGGAACCGTGGCGAGACCCAGGCGGGCGGCGAGCCGGTCGGCGAGGTCAAACGGGGAGAGCGGCCCGCCGGCGGAAGTCAGCACCGTGCCTGCGGCGAGGGTCCCGGCGGCGCCGCCGGTCTGGACCGGCAGGTCGAGGGCCTCGAGCCGGCTGGCCGCGGCAGCGAGCCCGTTGAACCACTGCGCGGCCCGCAGCCCGAAGCTGTAGGGCAGCGAGTGCTGGGTCAGGCTGCGGGCAACACAAAGCGTGGCCGCATGGGCTTCGGCAAGCACCGCGAGGGCGGACGTGGCCGCCTTGAGCTCGGCCTTCAGCTCGCGCACGGCCCCGGCAGCCAGCACCATCAGTGCCGAGTCGAGCACGTCCTGGCTGGTCAGCGAGGTGTGAACGGCCTGTACCGCGCCAATACCGCCGGTGTCCAGGTTCCTGACCTGTTCCCGGAGGTCGGCGAGCAGCGGGATGACGGGGTTGCCGCCGCCCTGGGCGCGGACAGCGATGCCAGCGACGTCGTACCGCTGCACGTCCGCGGCGGCGGCCACCACTGCGGCGGACCCGGCCGGGGCGAGGCCCGCCTCGTCCAGGACCGTCGCCCAGGCTTCCTCCACGGTCAGGATGGCGGCGAGCACTGCACGGTCCCCGGTCAGCGCCGCCACAAGCGGCGACGCCGACACGGGATTCAGCAGGCCAAAGTCGCCATGCAGGCCAACGTCGCCGTCGGTCTCGAAGAAGGTCACTTCGAGGCACCCTCGGCGTCGCTGAAATCCAGGAACACCGTCTCGCCCTCGCCCTGGAGGCGGATGTCCCAGGTCAGTCCGCCGTCGGGATCCCGGCGCGCGATCAGGGACCGGCGGCGGTCCGGCTCGAGCGAGCTGAGCAGCGGATCCTTGGCCAGGGCTTCCTCGTCCTCCGGCAGGTAGACGCGGGTGAACAGGCGGTTCATCAGGCCCCGGGCAAAGACGGCGACGGCGATGAACGGCGCCGCGCCCTCCTCGGTGGGGCCGGGATTCACCGTGGTGAAGGTGAAGACGCCGGTGTTGCCCACGGCGCTGCGGCCGAAGCCGGTGAAGGTGTAGCCGTCGCGGACCAGGGAGCCCGTGCGGTGCGGAACGTTGCCGTCCGCGTCGGCCTGCCAGATCTCCAGGATCGCGTCCGGGATCGGGTGCCCGGCGCCGTCATAGACGGTGCCCTGGAGCCGGATGGAGCCCGGGGAGCCGGGGGCCAGGAGCTCGCGGTCCTTGGTGTAGGGAAGGGCGTAGCCGTAGAACGGCCCCACAGTCTGGCCCGGCGTCGGGGTGAGTTTACTCATGGCGCTCCTATTCATTCTCGTCGCCTCCTGCGCCCAATGCCTGGTTTTCGGTCCAGGTCCGCTTGGACCCGGTCAGGACAATGTCCCAGTTGTAGGCCAGAGCCCATTCGGGTTTGGTCTGCTCGTGGTTGTAGGTGGCCACGAGCCGGTCGCGGGCGTCCTGGTCCACGATCGACTGGTAGATCGGGTCCAGCGGGAACAGCTGGTCACCGGGGAAGTACATCTGGGTGACGATCCGCTGGGTGAACTCCTGCCCGAACAGGGAGAAGTGGATGTGGGCCGGGCGCCAGGCATTGAGGTGGTTCTTCCACGGGTAGGCGCCGGGCTTGATGGTGGTGAAGCTGTAGGAGCCGTCGGCGCCCGTGATGCAGCGGCCGACGCCGGTGAAGTTGGGGTCCAGCGGTGCCGGGTGCTGGTCCCGCTTGTGGATGTAGCGGCCGGCGGAGTTCGCCTGCCAAATCTCCACAAGCTGGCCGGCCACGGGGCGGCCGTCGCCGTCGAGCACGCGGCCGGAGACCACGATGCGTTCGCCCAGCGGCTCGCCGTTGTGCGCGATGGTCAGGTCCGCTTCCAGCGCGTGGACGTCCATGTGCCCGAACGCCGGCGAGTAGAGTTCGATGGTTTCCGGGTCCGCGTGGTGCAGGTCCTTGGTGGGGTGGCGCAGGACGCTGCTGCGGTACGGCGCGTAGTCGAGCCGCGGCTGGGTTTCGGCCGGGGCTCCGTTTTTGAGGGCCTGCGCGTAGGCCTCGCCGATCGCCTTCATCTCGGCGCTGAGGTCCGCCTGCGACTCAGCGGCGGCGTCGAGCGGCGCATACGTCTTTGGTGCGGCCTCCGTGGCTTCGTCGGACACGTCCTCGGTGATCGGGTCGGCATTGTAGATGTCGAGGTTGATTTCTTCAGGCACAGCAGCCTCCTTTCCTTGGTGTGTTTGTTGTTCGGATGGGGTCAGGAAGTGCGGGTCAGGTGGTGCAGATGGTCGTACTGGACGGCGTGCCGCACCGGGGCGTTCGGGGCGCCGTAGCCGTCGTAGGCGCCGCGGCGTTCCACCATTTCGAAGAACACGCTGCCCACCGTGGCCGTGTAGAAATGCAGGAATTCGCCGTCGGCATCGCGGTCATAGAGCAGGTTGAGCTCGCGGAGCGTGGCCAGGAATTCCGGCTCCAGCTCGAACCGGGCATCGAGGTCCTCGTAGTAGTTCGCCGGGATCCGCAGGAAGTCCAGTCCGCGGTCCCGTGCCGCCCGGGCAGTGGCCACGAGGTCATCCACGGCGAACGCCACGTGCTCCTGGTAGGTGCGGCGGTGGCCGGTCCCGGACGCGCCGGGTTCCGACGCGCCGGTGGGGCCCTCCTGCTGCAGCAGCGGCGCCAGGTTCAGCACCAGGCGGACGCCCCGGTCCTGCGTGAGCATCACCTGGGACCGGACCAGCCCGGTGGGGCTGGCCACCTCGGCGAACGGCTGCGGCTCCAGCGCAAGCGCGCTGGTGTAGAAGAGCACGGCCTCGTCGAAGTGCTGCCACGGCTGGGCGAGGTTGACGTGGTCGATCACGGCGCCCGGGTTGCCGGCCCGATCCTCCGCGGGGACGCCCGGTCCGTCGCCGAATTCCCGGGTCCACGCGGCGGTGCCGTCCGGGCTGCCCTGGCAGAGGAAGATTTCGGTGGAGTCCGGCGCGGCGAAGCCCTGGAAGACTTCCTCATTGGCCTGGCTCTTGCGCGGCACCGCGGGAGCCTTGAGCTGCTGGGCGCGGGCGGCGGCGATGACGGGAGAGTCGACGTCAAAGCCCACGGCAGAAATGGCAGCGGAAATGGCAGCGGCGGCGGGAGCCTGCTGGAGGGCAGCACCGGCGGCGGTGGCCGGTTCTTCATTGATGATCACGCGGGCGTGGCCCATGGTCCACAATTGCACGTCCTTGGTCCGATGCCGCCCGTTAAACGCAAACCCCAGCTGGCCGAGCAGGGTTTCCAGGCCGGCGGTGTCCCCTGCGCGGACCTCGGCGAAGTTGAAGCCGGCCGGCTCGGCCACCCGGGGCAGCGTGGCGAGCTCCATGGGGTAGCGGCGCCGGGCCGCGGGGCCGGCCGCCTTGCTGGCCTCCTCGCCTTCGGCGGGGGCCGGGTTTGCCTCTAGCCAGGCGGCGCTTTGCTCTTCGAGCCAGATCAGCGACCGCATGGCATCGACGGCGGTGCGTTCGACGTCGGACTGGCGGAAGACGTCGTTGAACACCTCCAGCGACACCGGCCCGGTGTAGCCGGCGCGGACCACGTGGCCCATGAACTTGGCGAGCTCGAACTGGCCCTCACCCGGAAACACCCGGTAGTGCCGGCTCCAGGACAGCACGTCCATGGACAGCTTGGGGGCATCGGCGACCTGCACGAAGAAGATCTTCTCCGGGTTGAAGGCCTCGATCGGCGCGGTGTCCCAGTCCCGGGAGAGGATGTGGAAGGAGTCCAGGCAGGTGCCCAGGTTGGGGTGGTCCACCATGTCGACCAGCCGGTGGGCGTGCTCGTAGTCGTTGACGTACTTGCCCCAGGCGAGGGCCTCATAGGCGACCTTGACGCCGTGTTCACCCGCGAGGTGCGCGAGCCGGGAGAGCTGGGTTGCCCGGAGATCGTCGTCGTCGATCGTGGCCGTGCCGACGTTGGAACAGAGCAGCATGGTGTCCATGCCCAGGCGGGACATGAGCCTGAACTTGGCATCCGCGCGGCGAAGGTTGGCGGCGAGCAAGTCCTCGGGAACACTGTCGAAGTCGCGGAAGGGCTGGTAGAGGTCCAGGTTCAGGCCGAGGTCGGCGGCCAGTTTCCGGACGTCCTCCGGGCTCAGCGGGGACGTCACGAGGTCCTGTTCGAAGATTTCGATCCCGTCGAAGCCGGCCACGGCGCAGGCCTGCATTTTTTCCCGCAGGGTGCCGGCGAGGCAGACGGTGGCGATTCCGGTGCGCATCAGGCGGCCACTTCTTCCGCGGCCACAAGTTCCAGGAAGTGGGAGCGCATGCGGTCGGCATCGGCCTGGCGCCCGGTGAAGATCCGGAAGGCGTCCGCCGCCTGGCCCACGGCCATCCGGCCGCCGTCGAGCACGTCGCAGCCCTTGGCGCGCGCCTCGCGGACAAGCTCGGTTTCGATCGGCCGGTACACGATGTCGGCCACCCAGTGCCGGGACTCCACGAGGGACATGTCCAGCGGAACGCCCGGGTGGGCGGCCATGCCCACGGGGGTGCAGTGCACCAGGCCGTCGGCCTGCGGCATGAGCTGCGGGAGCTCCGCCGTCGTCCGGGCAGTGACGGTCCGGTCCGGGAAGAATCCGGCGAGCTCGGCCGCCCGGGCGGCGCAGCGCGCCGCGTCGGTGTCCACGAGGTCCAGTTCGCGGACTCCCGCGGTGAGCAAGGCGTAGGCGACGGCGGAACCGGCGCCGCCGGCGCCCAGCTGCACCACGCGGTCCAGGGTGGCGCCGGGGAGCCCGGAGGCCAGCGCCGCCGCGAAGCCGGAAAAGTCGGTGTTGTAGCCAATGAAGCGGCCCTCGCGGATGACCACGGTGTTGACGGCGCCGAGGCGCCGGGCGTCTGCGGAGACTTCGTCGAGGTAGTCGACCACGAGCTGCTTGCAGGGGTGCGTGATGTTCAATCCGTTGAACCCGAGGCTCCGGGCGCCGGCGAGCAGCTCCCCCACGGCCTGGCCGGGCAGGCCGAGTTCGGTGAGGTCGATGGGGCGGTAGAGGTACCGGAGGCCCTGCACGTCGCCTTCGCGTTCGTGCATGTAGGGCGTGAGGGAGGGCATGACGCCGTCTCCCACGAGGCCCACGAGGAAGGACTCTGCTCGATTGCTCATCCGGTTAGCTCCTTTGACAGCGGCACTCGGCGGGCTGGGACGCTTGCGGCATCTCCGGCGGCCCGGGTGACAGGGATTACATTACAGACTTTGTTCACATGTTGCACTGTTGTTCGAATGACGAACTTATTGTTACGGCGGTGGCTCCGGCGTCGGGCCGTCACCGCTGGGGCAGCCGGGCCGACAGCTCGGCGGCCGCCGCCTGAAGCAACGGCACAAGGGCCACCAGGGACTCCATGCTGAGGCGGAACACCGGAACTGCCGTGGCAAGGGAGGCGAAGGCGTGCCCCTGGGCGTTGAAGACCGGGACGGCGACGGCGCGCATGCCGAGCTCGTTTTCCTCGTCCATGGTCGCGTAGCCCTGGCGCCGGACCTGCTCGATTTCCGCCCGGAAAGCCTCGCGGTCGGTGATGGAGAGCGCCGTCAGCGGTTCCAGGGGCAGCTCGTCGACGAGCTGGACGCGGGTGGCGTCATCGGCGAACGCCACCAGCGCCTTGCCCACCGAGGTGGTGTGCAGGGCCCCGAGATGCCCGGGGTCGCTCGTGACCCGGAAGGTCTGCGGGCCGTCCACCTTGTTCACCGTCAGGTGGTGGAGGCCGTCGCGCACGGAGAGGATGGTCGCCTCGCCCGTTTCCTCGGTGACCCGCCGCAGGATGGGCAGGGCCGTACCCGCGAAGCCGTGATGGTTGGAAACGCGCTGGCCGAGCTGGAACACCCGCAGCCCCAGGTGGTAGCGGCGGCCGTCCGGCTCATAGTCCACGAAGCCGTCCCGCGTCAGGGACCCGAGCAGGCGGTAGGTGGTGCTGAACGGCAGATCCGCCCGGCGGGAAATGTCCGCGGCACTGGCGCCGCGCGGCTCGTCGCCCAGGAGGACCAGCAGGCCCAGCGCCTTGCCCACCATGTCCGTCCTCGAGTCCTCCCTGGCGGCTTTGGCCGGCTTTGCAGGGGCTTCCCCGGGATACCCGGAAGCGGCGGGCGTATCTGTGGCTTGATTCACACTCATGTACTGATATTCCCACATAGTGAGAGCTATTTCTAGATGGTGATTATTTTTCTTGACAAGTGACTGTGCTCACAGTCATGATTGCTATATCGCAAAAGTAGCTTCCACCATGTGGCTACTAATCCTGGTCTTTCCACGGACCTCCGGCTGCACCACACTTAAGCAAGCGGCAGTCGAGACCTTCCTGATCCATCCGCGACAACGTCGTCACACCAAAGGAACACCATGAGCCACACTGTCCCGTCCACGACGCCGGGTACCGTCACAGGAGGGACGCCGAAGAAGGCGGCCCTTGCCAGCTTCCTGGGCAGCGCCGTCGAGTATTACGACTTCTTCATCTTCGGTTCCGCAGCGGCACTGATCTTCCCGCACGTTTTCTTCCCCGATGCGGACACCAATGCGGCCATCATGTCCTTCGCGACCTTCGGCTTCGCCTACGTGGCCCGTCCGGTCGGCGCGGTCATCCTCGGCCACTTCGGCGACAGGATTGGACGCCGGAAGGTCCTCATGTTCACGCTGCTGCTGATGGGTGCCGCCACTTTCGTTATCGGCTGTCTCCCGGACTTCGACACGGTCGGCTGGTGGGCCCCGGCACTTCTGGTGCTGGCACGGCTCTGCCAGGGCCTGTCCGCAGCCGGCGAGCAGGCCGGCGCCTCCTCCATGACGCTCGAGCACGCCCCGGACAACCGCCGCTCGTTCTTCACCTCCTGGACCCTGACCGGAACCCAGGGCGGCCAGATCCTCGCCGCCCTCGTGTTCATCCCCGTACTGGCCCTGCCCGATGAGATCAAATACACCATCGGCTGGCGCATCCCGTTCTGGCTCAGCGCCGTGGTTGTGCTGATCGCGTTCTTCATCCGCCGCACCCTGCACGAGCCCCCGGCGTTCGAGGAAGCCCAGAAGACCAAGCAGATCTCCAAGCTCCCGGTGGCCGACCTCCTCAAGGACCACTGGCGCGATGTCCTCCGCGTCATCGCCTGCGCCTTCATCGCCGCCGTGTCCACCGTCTTCGGCACCCTGGCCATCAGCTACGCCAAGAACGTCGCCGGCGTGGACGGCACCACCACCCTCTGGCTCGTGGTGGGCGCCAACTTCATGGCCCTGGGCACCCAGCCGCTGTTCGGCATGCTCGCGGACAAGATCGGCCGCAAACCGGTCTTCATCTATGGCGCACTGTCCAGCGCGGTCCTGACCCCGGTCTTCCTGCTGAGCCTCGAATCCGGCAGTGTCCCTCTGATGTTCCTCGCGGCAATCGGGTTCTTCTCGTTCGGCTACGCTGCGGCCAACGCGGTCTGGCCCTCCTTCTACGCCGAGATGTTCACCACCAACGTCCGCTTCTCCGGCCTCGCGATCGGTACGCAGCTTGGCTTCCTGATGGCCGGTTTCGCCCCGGCGATCGTCGCGGCCATGGGCGGCATCCAGTCCGGCGGCTGGGTCCAGATCAGCATCTTCACCGGCATCATCTGCCTGATCGCCACCGTCGCGGCACTGACGGCCAAGGAGACGTTCAAGGTCCCCACCCGGGAGCTCGGCCAGCAGCACTAGGTTCCCGCCCGGCGCTCGGCCGGCAGTTCCGCACCGCACGACGGCGGCCCGTCCCTTTGGGGGCGGGCCGCGTCGTTAAAGGCGCTATTGCGTCGTCTCAGGTTAGGTTTGGGCCTTAGCGTACGGCGCCCAGCACCGCGGCGAGATCGAACTTCACCGGCTCCTCCAGCTGGTCATAGGTGCAGGAGTGCGGATCCCGGTCCGGACGCCAGCGCACGAACTGGGCAGTGTGTCGGAACCGTTCGCCCTCCATGTGGTCGTACTTCACTTCCACCACGCGCTCGGGCCGGAGCGGGGTGAAGGACAGGTCCTTGCCGCCGCTCCACCGGCTTCCCTGGGCATTCCGCGGGGTCCGCGCCCCCTCCTCCTGCCGGGCCCAGGCCCAGGGGTGGTCCTCGAAACCGGTGACCAGCTCCTGCAGCTCGGCAAACAGCTCCTGGCGCCGTGCCATCGGGAAGGCGCCCACCACGCCGACATTCGCCAGCACCCCGGCGTCGTCGTAGAGCCCCAGCAACAGCGAGCCGATCCGGTCCGGACCGGAGGTGTGCACGCGGTATCCGGCGAGCACGCAGTCCGCCGTCCGCTCATGCTTGACCTTGACCATCGCGCGCTTGTCCGGCTGGTAGGTGCCCTCCAGCGTCTTGGCCACGATGCCGTCAAGTCCGGCGCCCTCGAACTGCCGGAACCAGCGCTGCGCCGTGTCCCGGTCGGAAGTCGCGGCCGTCAGGTGGACCGGGGCCGCGCTGGCCGCGAGTGCGCGTTCGAGCTCCCGCCGGCGCTCGGCGAAGGGTTTTCCGGTGAGGTCCTCGTCGCCGAGGGCGAGCAGGTCGAACGCCACGAAACGCGCCGGGGTCTGTCCCGCGAGCAGCTTCACCCGGCTGGCGGCCGGATGGATGCGCTGCTGGAGCGCATCGAAGTCGAGCCGGTCCCCCGAGGCCGCCACCAGGATGATCTCGCCGTCCACCACGCAGCGTTCCGGCAGCTCCGTCTTCAGCGCCTCGACGAGCTCGGGGAAGTAGCGCGTCATCGGCTTGCCGTTCCGGCTGCCGATCTCCACCTCGTCGCCGTCGCGGAAGATGATGGAGCGGAACCCGTCCCACTTCGGTTCAAAGAGCCAGCCCTTTCCAGTGTCCGGCACCGGCAGGGCAGGGAGTGCTTTGGCCAGCATGGGCGCAATGGGTGGCATCAACGGCAGTCGCATAGCGCCCATTCTTGCGCCGCGGACCCGGCACCGCCAGCCCCGCCGCAGGGCTTTCCCCAACGAGGGTTTCCTCGACACGGCCCCGCCCCCACGGTAGACATGGGTGATGGCTACCATTGGGTTCCACGCCTCGCATGAACAGATCAGCCCCGGCCGCCTCCTCAAGGACGTGCAGCTGGCCGAGCAGGCCGGCTTCGATGCCGCGATGTGCTCGGACCATATTGAGCCGTGGTCCGCCCGGCAGGGCCACTCCGGCTTCGCCTGGTCCTGGCTCGGGGCCGCGCTGGCCACCACCGGGCTGCGTTTCGGGGTGGTGACGGCGCCCGGGCAGCGCTACCACCCGGCGATCATCGCGCACGCCTCGGCCACCTTGGCGGACATGTTTCCCGGCCGCTTCTGGATGGCGCCGGGCAGCGGTGAGTACATGAACGAGCACGTCACCGGCGAGCACTGGCCGCAGAAGGAGACGCGGCAGCGCCGGCTGGAGGAGTGCGTCGACATCATCCGCCGGCTCCACGCCGGCGACGTGGTCACGCACCACGGCCTCGTCACGGTGGAGCAAGCCCGGATCTGGGACGTCCCGGAGACCAAGCCGCCGCTCATTGCCCCGGCCGTGAGCGTGAAAACAGCGCGCCGGGCGGCGGCCTGGGCGGACGGACTCGTCACCGTGAACCAGCCGCCGGAAAAGCTGAAGGACATGCTGGCGGCCTACCGGGACGCCGGTGGCCGCGGGAACGCTGCCCTCCAGGTCCACCTGTCCTGGGCACCGACAGAGGCCGAGGCCGTCGCGATCGCTATGGACCAGTGGCGCACCAACGTCTTTGCGCCGCCGATTCCCTGGGACCTGCCCACGGCGGCCCATTTCGACGGCGTCAGCGCCGGTGTCCAGGAGGACCAGGTGCGGGCGGCCGTCAACGTTTCCGCCGATGCCGGGCAGCACGCCCAATGGCTCGCGTCCTATCTGGACCTCGGATTCGACGAGCTGTACCTGCACTTCGTGGGCCAGGAGCAGGCTCCGTTTATCGACGTCTTCGCCGAACACGTCCTCCCCCAGCTCCGCCCGGCCGGACAAGCCCTGACCGGACCGGACGGTGCGCTGTGAGAATCGCCGAAACCTCTGACCTCTGGTGGAAAAACGCGGTGATCTACTGCCTGGACCCGGAGACTTTCTTCGACGGCGACGGCGACGGCACCGGAGACTTCGGCGGGCTGATCCAGCGCGTTGACTATCTTGCCGCGCTCGGAATTACCTGCATCTGGCTCATGCCCTTCTACCCCTCCCCGGACCGGGACGACGGCTACGATGTCACCGACATGTACGGCGTGGACCCCCGGCTGGGGAGCCCGGGGGACCTGGTGGAATTCATCCGCACCGCCAACGATCGCGGCATCCGGGTGATCGCGGACTTTGTCATCAACCACACCTCCGACCGGCACCCGTGGTTCGTCCAGGCCCGGAAGTCCGTGGACAACCCGTACCGCGACTACTACGTCTGGCGGAAGGACACGCCGCCGGACACCTCGGACCAGGTGGTGTTTCCCGGCGAGGAGACCTCCATCTGGACCCAGGACAAGGCCACCGGTGAGTGGTATCTGCACATGTTCGCCAAACACCAGCCGGACTTGAACGTGATGAATTCCAAGGTGCGGGACGAGATCGCGAAGTCCATGGGATTCTGGCTGCAGCTGGGCCTGGACGGCTTCCGGCTGGATGCGGTGCCCTTCTTTCTGGAGTTGCTCGGCGAGCCCAAGGACGAGGCCGCGAGAATCGATCCGCACCAATACCTGAGCGCCCTGCGCAGCTTCCTCAACCGCCGCCAGGGCAGTGCCGTGCTGCTCGGCGAGGTCAATCTCCCGTACAAGGAACAGCTGAAGTACTTCGGCGGCCCGGCCGGCAACGAGCTGAACATGCAGTTTGATTTTCTCTCGATGCAGAACATGTACCTGTCACTGGCCCGGCAGGACGCCCGGCCGCTGGCCCGGACGCTGAGCAGCCGTCCGAAAATCAATCCTGACAACCAATGGGCCATGTTCGTCCGGAACCACGATGAACTCACGCTGGACAAACTCAGCGATGCCGAACGCGACGAGGTCTTCGCAGCCTTCGGCCCAGATCCCGACATGCAGATGTACGGCCGCGGACTGCGGCGGCGGCTGCCCACCATGCTCGGCGGCGACCCGGCCAGGATCCGCATGGTCTACTCCCTGATGTTCTCGCTGCCGGGCACCCCGGTGCTCTTCTACGGCGAAGAGATCGGGATGGGCGAGGACCTGCGGGCGAAGGGCCGCTCGGCCGTCCGCTCCCCCATGCAGTGGGACAACACCACGAACGGCGGCTTCTCGACCGCCCCGTCCGGGGACCTCGTGGCCCAGCCGGTGGAGGGACCCTTCGGCCCGGCACATATCAACGCCGCGGCCGCGAAACGGGATCCCGATTCGCTGTGGAACTTCGTCGCGACGCTGATCCAGCGCTACCGGGAATGTCCCGAGCTCGGCTGGGGCAGGTTCGAACTCATCAAGCAGGGCTCGCCGGCGGTGCTGCTGCAGCGCTGCACGTGGGACGGTTCCACGGTGATTGTCGCCCACAACTTCGGCGCGGAGTCGGTGTCCGTGACGGGCGCGATGGCGGCGGCATCGCCGCAGGAGGGCGAGGAAAGCGGGCCAGCGGGTCCGGACGCGACGGGCGGCGAGGTGCGGTCGTACGCCGGGGCCGTGCTCCGGGACCTGCTCGGCGGCGAGGACATCCCGCTCTCCGACGACGGCGCCTTCGAGCTTCCGCTGGACCGCTACGGATACCGGTGGTTCCGGGTCCAGCGCCCGGGGGAACGACAACTCCCCTGAGCGCGCCCGCCGGCAGTGCGGCGGCCGGCAAACTAAGGGGGCCGGCGAAAAAGAGGGCCGGTAACCGCCGCGCCGTCGAAAACTAACCGGCCCCTTACCGTGCTGAAACGCGGACGCAACATTGGCGCAGGACACTGGAAGTGCCGGCAAGAGCAGGCACCAGCTCCAGTCAGGAGGCCCCGCCATGTTGAAGGAAGCCAAAGCCCATGTAACCCGTATCCGCACCCTCGACCAGCTGCACCGCGGCGATGAGATCGAGGCCCGCCTGAGCGTGGGCCCGAACTACGACGACGTCGTGATCCGCCGCGGCAGCGTCCAGGAAACGGCCCCCGGAATCGGCGTCGTCTGGATCATGGACCGCCAATCGGGCATGCGCAAGGCCATCAACGCGGACGAATGCACCGTCTGGCGGGTCGCCTGAGGCTCAGCCTCCCGCCACTGACTGGATGATGAGGACTTCCTGGCCTGGTGCCACGGCAGTCACCAGGCCCTGCAGCCGCCGGATTTCATTCCCGTTGACGTATATATTCACGTAACGGCGGACAGCTCCGGTCTCGTCCCGCAACCGCCGCGACAACGCCGGATAGTCCCCGGTCACCGCATCCAGCAACCGCTCCACCGTCACCGCCGCCTCCGCGGGCGTAGTCAGGATGGACTGCCCGCCAGCGAGCGGCTGGAGCACGCTGGGCAGGACCACACTGATCGCGGACTCGGCCGGCATGGAGTCGCCGTCGACCATGGCGCCGTTCATGCGCTTGTTCGTCCCCTCACGGCTGCGCCGGCACCAAAGCCGCGGAAACCACGGCCGCCCGCACGCACAGCACGTCCGGCAGGTGCGAGGCGATTTCGGTGAAGTGTTCGCCCTCGTCGGCGCTGGCGTAGACACTGCCACCCCGCGTCCCGAAGTAGACGCCCGTGGGCTCCGCGCCGTCCACGCTGGCAGCATCGCGCAGCACTGCGTTGTACTCGGCATCCGGGAGCCCGGCGTCGAGCCGTTTCCAGCTGGCGCCGGCGTCATCCGTCCGGTGCACGGCCAACTTCCCGTCCGGCGGAATCCGTTCGCCGTCAGCCTTCAGCGGGATCACCCAGGCCGTACCGGCCCGGCGCGGATGCGTCAGCATCACAAAACCGAAGTCCGCCGGCAGCCCCTCGGCGATCGACTCCCACGATTCGGCGTCGTCGTCGCTGCGGTACACGCCGTGGTGGTTTTGCGCGTACAGCCGGCCGTCGACGGCGGCGTCGGCCGCGATCTTGTGGACGCACTGGCCGAATTCCGGGTTGGGGTCTGGCATGAAGTAGGCGGAAATCCCCTTGTTGCGCGGCTCCCAGGAGGTGCCGCCGTCGAGCGAGCGGTAGACCCCTCCCGTGCTCATGGCAACGTGGACTTTCTCGCCCGTGGGGTCAACGACGATCGAGTGCGCCGCGGCGCCGCCATAACCTGCGCCCCATTCGCTGCGGTGCGGATGGTCCCAGAGGCCGCGGTTGAGCTCGAAATGCTCGCCGCCGTCGGTCGATTTCCAGACGGAGATCGGTTCACATCCTGCCCACACGACGCCCGGGCGGGAGTCGGCGTCCGGGTGGATCTGCCAGATCCGTTCCAAGGCGGCCTCGGTGCCGTCGGGGAACGTGATGGCGCCGTTTTCGGGTTCGCTCCAAGTTCCGCCCAGGTCATCGGAGTGAAAAACCGTGGGACCCCAGTGCTCGGAGCGGACCCCCACCAGGATCCGGGTCCTGCCATCGCGGGTATCGATGCCGATGCTGGGCACCTCACTCATCAGAAAATGCGGCCCGGACAAGGACCAGTGCCTCCGGTCCGGGCTGGTCGCCAGCCAAAGGCCCTTCTTGGTCCCGATCGCCAGGACATAACTCTCTGCAGTAGCCATGCGTCCCATGCAACCATCCCCGCCGGAAGGCCGCAATGGTTTTCTCCCGGCGCCGACGGGGGTACCGTGGCGCGTGTCAGTCGACGAACTCCGACTGCGTCTCGATGAAGTCCCAGTCCGCAGCCGTCAAAACTGCGGCGCCGCCGGCGGACGATTCAGCGGGACTGGGGCCGCCGGCGGCGGCTATCCCCCGCTGCACGGCCTCGGGCAGTTCGACGGTCCGGAGATTTTCCCGAAGCCATTCTTTGCTCGCCAAATCCAGATCCAACCACCACATGTAGATCTCCACGGCGGCCACCTCCTCCTGTGTTCTTCAACCGTAGGCCCCGTCCCCGGGCTGTTCAAGGGATTCCCCGGCAAACTGCGCCAGCGCCGTCCCGAGCTGCGGGAACGGGAAGTAAGCCCCTGTTCAGGGCGGCACCCCGGCGCCAGAATGAAGTATGTCTGACGACTCCGCCGACGGCCCGGCGCCCCTCGTGGTGGGCGTGGTTCCGGGGCAGCATCCCGAGGTGCTGCAGCTGGCGGCATCCCTTGCGAAGACCCTGGCCGCGCCCATGATCTGCGCCTACGTGGATGAGGCAAGCTACCTCGTGGAGTGGGATCCGGCGCGGTCCGCGCACCGCCTGTCGCTGCATCCGGACGCGGACGACGCCCGGATCCGGGAGACCACCCAGGAGTTGCGTTCGGCCATTGAGGCACACTGCGCAGGCCTGGGGATCGACTGGACACTGCGCACCCTGGCCGGGGACCCCGCCCGGGCGATCGGCAGGCTGGCCGCGGACGCCAACGCGCGCATGATTGTGGTGGGGACCCCCGAACGCGGCATCGGCCACCGCATTTCCGCGGCGCTCAACGGCTCTGTGGCGGCATGGCTGAGCCACCATCAGGAACGTCCGATCCTCATCGTTCCGGCGGGTAGAAAATAAAGCGAAAGTACTTATTCGGAGTGCTGGTGTTATCCCACTACCGCCAAGTAAGCTCGATGTGTAGGCGGGACGAACCGCCTACCCTATAGCTGCTCCGGAGTGCGTATCCCCCAATAACGCACTCCGGAGCTCTTTAATTTGCGCAACGTTCCAGATTCCCCGCAAGCCCGCGCGCAGGCTTGAAACATACCCCTAGGGGGTATATGTTGGGGGCATGAGCGAGTCAGAAGTCCCCGGCACGGCGCGCCCGGACCCGTCGAGCTTGGACCCGTTGAGCTTGGACACAGCGCCCCACGAGCAGCACGGCTACACGGCCAACAAGGATGCCTACCTTCGCCGGCTCAAGCGGATCGAAGGGCAGGTCCGCGGCATCGCCCGGATGGTTGACGAGGACAAGTACTGCATCGACATCCTCACTCAGGTCGCCGCCGTCACCAAGGCCCTGCACGCGGTGAGCCTGGGGCTCGTCGAGGAGCACATCGGGCACTGCGTTGTCGGCGCCGCCGCCGAGCCGGATCCGGAGCTTCGGGCCGAGGCCATCGATTTCAAAGTCAAGGAAGCCACCGATGCAATCGGACGCCTCCTGCGCTAGGACCTGCACCACCCACCACACCACCGGGCCGGGGAACCACCACACCTGCCCAGCGACAAGGAGCACGCCATGGCCACCGTTTCCACCACCGTCAACGTTTCCGGCATGACCTGCGGCCACTGCGTGTCCTCCGTCAGCGAAGAACTTGAGGCGCTCTCCGGCGTCGAAAAGGTCGACGTCGATCTCAAGGCCGGGGGCATCTCCACCGTCACGATCACCTCCAGCGAGACACTGTCGTCCTCCGAGATCGGCGAGGCCGTCGCCGAGGCCGGCTACCTCATGGTCGCCAGCGAAGCCTGAGTGACGTTCGCGCCGGCGGACGGCAGACGCCGGCCAACGGCAGACAGGGCATCGACGGGAAAAGAAGGGCGCCGTGAGCAGCGAGCAGTTGTTGGACCAGGCCGGAAGCCGGGTCATTGACCTCGATATCGAGGGCATGACCTGCGCCTCCTGCGTCAACCGGGTCGAGCGCAGGCTCGGAAAGCTCGACGGCGTCGAGGCCAGCGTCAACCTGCCCCTCGAGTCCGCCCGTGTCAGCGTCCCGGCGGACATTACCGACGACCAAATCACCGCCACGGTCGCGGCCGCTGGCTACAAGGCCACGATCCGGTCCCCCAAGTATCCGGGCACACCGGTTGAGCCCGCAGAACTCCCGGCCACCACCGGGGTTCCGACTGGCTCAGCCGCACCCTCACTCCGCCCGCGGCTCGCCGCGGCAGCCGCGCTCACCGTGCCGGTGTTCGCGATCTCGATGATCCCGGCGCTGCAGTTCCCGAACTGGGGCTGGACAGCCGCCGTCCTTGCCCTGCCGGTGGTCACCTGGGCGGCGTGGCCGTTTCACCGCGCCGCGGCAGCAAACGCCCGGCACCTGGCCTCGACCATGGACACCCTGGTATCAATCGGCGTGATTGCTGCCTACGCGTTCTCGGCCGGCCAGCTCCTAGCCGACCCGCGCATGACCGCACACCCGGCAGCGGAGGGCATGAGCTCCGGCGGCCTGTATTTCGAGGTCGCATCCGTGGTCACCACGTTCCTGCTCCTTGGCCGCTACCTCGAGGCCA
Source organism: Arthrobacter sp. LAR12-1-1.1 (assembly GCF_040676555.1). Lineage (NCBI taxonomy): Bacteria > Bacillati > Actinomycetota > Actinomycetes > Micrococcales > Micrococcaceae > Arthrobacter > Arthrobacter sp. LAR12-1-1.1. Next base: position 93,170 of record NZ_JBEGIG010000023.1, read on the forward strand.
ATGCCAAACGGAAGGCCGGCGACGCCCTCAGGGCCCTGCTGGACCTGGGGGCAAAGGACGCGACGATCCTGCGCCACGGCACCGAGCACAAGATCCCGGCCGACCAGCTGGCCGTCGGAGATGTGATGGTGGTCCGCCCCGGCGAGAAGATCGCCACCGACGGCGTGGTCATCGACGGCTCCTCGGCCGTGGACGCCTCCCTTGTGACCGGCGAATCCGTACCGGTGGAAGTTGGCCCGGACAGCCAAGTCACCGGGGCCACCATCAACACCTCCGGCCGGCTGCTGGTCCGCGCCACCCGCGTCGGGTCCGAAACCACGCTGGCCCAAATGGGGCGCCTCGTCTCTGCGGCGCAGACCGGAAAAGCACCCATCGCCCGGCTCGCAGACCGCATCAGCGCCGTCTTCGTACCGGTCGTCCTGGCCATCGCCGCCCTCACCTTCGGGGCCTGGCTGATGGCGGCCGCACCGGCCATGGGCCCCGACGAGGTCCGGGTCGCCTTCACCGCCGCCGTCGCTGTGCTGGTCATCGCCTGCCCCTGCGCCCTGGGGCTGGCCACACCGGTGGGGCTGCTCACGGGAACCGGCCGCGGCGCCCAGCTCGGCATCCTGATCAAGGGGCCGCAGGTCCTCGAGGACACCCGGACGGTGGACACGATCCTGCTGGACAAGACCGGAACCGTCACCACCGGCCGGCTCGCCGTGGACGGCATCCACAGCTTCGGACCGCACAGCGAAGCCGAGGTCCTGCGCCTCGCGGGGGCAGTGGAAAACGCCTCCGAGCACCCGATCGCCCGGGCCATCGCCGCTGCGGCTTTGGCCGCGGAGGGCTTGAACAACGACGGCGCCGGCCACCCCGCCGTCGCCGGCTTCCGTTCCGCGCCCGGCGGCGGCGTCCAGGGCACCGTGGACGGACGGCGGGTAACCGCGGGGCGCACCGGCTGGCTGCTGGAGCTCGGCATCGCCCCGGCCCCGGCGCAGCGGGAGGCGCTGGGCACTGCCGAAGACTCGGGCGCCACGGCCATCTGGGTTGCCGTTGACGGCGAACCCGCCGGCATCATCCGCCTGCGGGACACCCTCAAGCCCGGCTCCGCAGCCGCGGTCGCCCGGTTCCGGGAACTCGGGCTCCGGCCGATCCTGCTGACCGGTGACAACGCCGCCGTGGCCGCGCAGGTGGCGGCCGCCGTCGGGATCAGCCCGGACGACGTCTTCGCGGGTGTACTCCCGGAGGGCAAGGTCGACGCCGTGCGGAAGCTGCAAGCGGCGGGCGCCACTGTGGCGATGGCCGGGGACGGCGTCAACGACGCCGCGGCGCTAGCGCAGGCGGACCTGGGCATCGCTATGGGCTCCGGCACCGACGTCGCCATCGAGGCCGCCGATCTGACGGTGATGGGCAACGACCTCGGGCAGGTGGCGCAGGCGATCGAGCTCTCCCGCCGGACGCTGGGCACCATCAAGACGAACCTTTTCTGGGCGTTCTTCTACAACGCCGTGGGCATTCCGGTGGCAGCCCTGGGCCTGCTCAACCCGATGATCGCCGGCGCCGCAATGGCCGCCAGTTCGGTGCTGGTGGTGGCCAACTCGCTGCGGCTGCGCAGCTTCGGCCGCTAAGCCGGTCCCGCCCCTGGCGCCACTGCCTCAGGCCGCGCCGTAGCGGACGGCAGCGCGGGCTTTGGCCTTGGCGGCTTCCTCCCCGCGGTCCTTTGCGGGGGCGTGGGTCACGAGGGAGTCGAGCAGGTGCTGCGTCGCGTGGGCAACCTCATGCACAGCCCGGTTGAAGGCCTCTTCGTTGGCTTTGGACGGCTTCGTGCTGCCACTGATCTTGCGCACGTATTGCAGCGCTGCGGCCTCCACCTCGGCGGTGGTCGCGTGGGGCTCAAAATTGTGGAGGGTCCGGATGTTTCGGCACATATCTCCATGCTAGGTGCCTTCGGGCCCGGGAACGAGGACCCCGGCGTGAATGCTGGCACCCGGCAGGCACCTGAGAGGTAACGCTGGTGGTGGCTTACGGCACGGGCTCGCAGTCGTTCGCGTGATCCAGTGCTGCCGCACCGGTGCCGGCCGGTGCCCGGAGCTCGTCCAGACGGACCAGGACCACGCCCCCGACGATCAGGAGCCCGCCCAGGAGCTGGATGGGTCCGGGCAGTTCGCCCAGCAGCAGCCACGCCCAGATGACGGCGAACAGCACTTCGGTGAGCGAGACAAAGGACGCGACTTTCGACCCGAGCGCCCGCGCGGCGACAATTCCGGACACGTACGCCACCACCGTGGCCAGGACGACGAGGCCGCCCAGCGCCACCCACCACGGGGTGACCCAGGGTCCCAGGCGGGTGTCGGCGGTGCTGAAGGCCATCGGCAGCAGCCCGGTTGCCGCGGTCAGCCACATGACAATGGCGCCCACCATGAGCCCGCCGGAGGCCAGGACGATGGGCGGGAGGGTGTCGTTTTCCTTGGCGGTGATGAAGAAGTAGATGGCGAGGCAGACGGCGGCCGCGATCCCCCACAGCACGCCGATGAAGTCGACCTTCACGGCTCCCGTGAGGTCCAGGACCAGGACCAGCCCGCCGAGGGACAGGAGCGTGCCGGCAATGGTCAGTGGCCGCGGCCGTTTCCGGCTGACGGCCCACAGCCAGAGCACGATCAGGACCGGCGCGAGGTACTCCAGCAGCAGGGCGACGCCGACCGAGAGCCGGGACACTGCGTTGAAGTAAAACAGCTGGCATGCCGCGACGCCGATGAATCCAAACAGCACGACGGTCAGCCAGTTGTCCCGGAGCTGGTGCCACCGCCCGCGCAGGGCGGGAATGGCGGGGATGGCCAGAATCAGGGCCGCGCCCGTGAGCCGGGCCGTGACGGCCGCGCCGGGTGTCCAGCCCGTTTCCAGGAGCGCCTTGGCGAATGATCCGGAGAGCCCGAACACCGCGGACGAAAACAGGGCGACGCCCAGGCCGGAGGCCATGAAGCCTGATGCCGCTCCGGTCCGATTGGCAGCCTGTGTGGCACCCTGGCTCGCGCCCTGCGCGGCGCTGCCCGGTTCGGAGGCAGGCCGCTGGGCGGCAAGGTCTCGTACCGGGGCGGCGACGGGGCGTTGGGGGGCAGACACGGCAATCTCCTGTCAGGAGTAAAATAGGGTTATGCTCATGACATTACGCCCGGACAAGGTAAGGAGTCAAGATGGTTTTTGCCCCTGACACGGAAGTTGCCCTGCGTTCTGTGGTCAACCTCATCAACACGGCGGCCAACGGTGAGGAACATCTGGCCACCGCCAAGGATCTGGACGACTTCCTGGAGGCCGAGGGCTTCACCGGTTCCCGGACCCGGGATGAGGCCGAGCTGGCAAGCGTGCGGTACCTGCGCGGCGAGCTCGCCGAGCTCTGGCTGGCGGACGAGGCCACTGCCGCCGAGACCGTGAACCGGTTGCTCCGGGAGGCCAGGGCGCTGCCCCAGCTGGTCAAGCATGTTCCGTGGGACTGGCACTTGCACGCCACCACCCCGGAGGCTCCGCTGGCCGACCGGATGAGTACGGAGGCGGCCATGGCGATCGTTGACGTGATCCGCAGCAAGGAAATGGACCGCCTGCTGGTGTGCGCCGCGGACGACTGCGACGCCGTCGTGCTGGATCTGAGCCGCAACCGCTCGAAGCGCTACTGCGACACGGGCAACTGTGCCAACCGCGCCCACGTGGCCGCGTACCGGGCCCGGAAAGCCGCGTCCTGACGGCGACGGCCGCGGGCCGTGGCCTTCTGTTAAAACTGCGCCGTCAGGCCTGCGCTGTGAGGCCTGTGGTGTTAGGCCTGCGGGCCGCCATCACGGGAATCGCCGGGGCCGGCCTCGGGGCGGGGCCGCGCTGACGGGCCGCCGTGGCCGGAGGACGGGTGCTTGGAACTGAGGTTGACGCCGGAGCCCTTGCCCAGGTCCTCGGGGTTGTCCTTGTGGCTCATCGCGAGCATGGCGGCCACCACCAGGATCACAATGAAGGCGATCCCGGCGCCGATGAACGCGAGGTCGAACCGGGGTGAGCGGGCGCTGCCGCCCGAGGCGAAGATCAGGACGCCAAAGAACATCACCACGGCCCAGAACGCGGAGAACATGAGCGGCCCCTTGACCGAGTTCCGCAGGCTGCGGGGCGCTCCGGGTTTCTGCTGTGCCAAGGTGTTTTCCTCCTGCAGCCCGCGCGGGGAAGCGTGGCTGTCTTGTTACCGCAATTGTTCTACGCCGGGTAGAACCTGTCGGTACTAGTTTACGGCCTCCGCGGAATCGCCCGGAGCATCATGCCGCAGGGTCAGGCCGGACAGCATCCACAGGACGCCGCTGATGATGGCCCCGCCGCCCGCAACGCCGAGGAGTGCGTGCGGGCCGAGGCCGATGAAGAACGGCAGCGCGATCGCGGTGCCCAGCCCGATCACGCCGGAGGCGATCCAGTCGCGGGCCAGTACGGACCGGCCGCGGGCGAGAATGCCCGCGGACAGTTCCGCGGCGCCGGCCACGCCCAGGCCAAGGGCCGCGATCGTTCCGAAGACGAGTGGGGCGGGGATCAGGGCCACGGCCGCGCCGGCTCCGGCCAGGGCTGCTCCGCCGGCGGAGAGGATCCTGCCGGCGCCTTCCCGGGGGCGGAACCCGGTCTTGGGCAGGCCCCAGATCATGACCACACCGGTGGCCAGCAGGTAGAGGCCGCCGGCCCAGCCCATGCCGGCCTCGGACGGCGCGGCCCAGAACACGGTCACGGCACCAAACACGAGCGCAACGGCCGCCCTGAGAAGCACGGGCTTCCAGAGGTCGGCCGCGGCGCGGATGGCAGGGGTCGCGTCAGGCGCTGCGGGAAGAGTCACCCGTCCAGTTTAGTGCGAAGCCGCCACTGCCCGCGCGTCTGCTGGCCGGGCCGGCTCAGTGCGCCCGCCCGCGGTTCCTGCTCAGCGCACTCAGCGCGCGCCGAGGACCATCCACTTCTCCGTCCGGGCCCGGAGGCCGAGCGTCAGCGCCCGCGCCGCCATGTAGCCCAGGGAGAAGGCGGCCCACAGCCAGAGCAATCCCGCGCCGGCGCCGGCGCCGGAATACCCGACGGCCAGCAGCAGCGGCAGGTAGGCCGCGAGATTGACGACGCCGGCGATCGCCAGATAGCGGGCGTCGCCCGCGCCGATGAGGACGCCGTCGAGGACAAAGACGTAACCGGCCAGCGGCTGCCCGGCGGCGAGCACCCAAAGGGCGAGGGTCAGCGCCGCCCGGACGTCGGCGTCGGACGTGAAGAGGGCGCCTGCCCATGGCGCCGCGGCAGCCAGGAGGATCCCGGTCAGTGCGCCGAAGCCGAGCCCCCACCGCGTCATGGTGCGCGTCAGCGCGCGTGCCGCCACCGGCCGGGCCGCACCGAGTTCCTTGCCGATCAGGGCCTGGGCGGCGATCGCGAGGGCGTCCAGCGCGAAGGCGAAGAACGTGAAGATGGTCATGGCCAGTTGGTGCGCGGCGAGATTGACGGGACCCTGGGCGGTGACCACCACCACCGTGGCGAGAATCGCGATGCGAAGGCTGAGCGTGCGCAGCATCAGCCAGGAGCCCACCCTGGTCAGGGCCCGGATGCCGCGCCAGTCCGGCCGCAGGGACACCCCGTTGTTGCGGGCGTTGCGCCGGACGATCAGCACATAGACGGTTGCCATGGCCCACTGCGCGATGCTCGTGCCCACGGCCGAGCCGGTCACGGACCAGCCCATCCCGTAGACGAGGACCAGGTTCAGCGCGATGTTCAGTGTGAAACCGGCGGCGGCGACGATCAGCGGGGTCCGGGTGTCCTGGAGTCCGCGCAGCACCCCGGTGCCCGCGAAGATGAGCAGCATCGCCACGAGGCCCGGCATGGACCCGCGCAGGTAGTCCACGGCAAACCCATGCACCTCACCGCGGGCGCCCATCAGGTCCAGGAGCGGCCCGGCGGCCAGGAACCCGGCGGCCGCCAGGACGAATCCCAGCAGGAGCGCCAGCCAGACGCCGTCGCGTCCAACGGCGAGGGCTTTCGCCAGCTGGCCGTTGCCGATGGCCCGCGCCACGGCCGGCGTCGTGGAGTATGCCAGGAACACCATGAGTCCAACTGCCGTGTGAAGGACCGCCGATGCCAGCCCCACGCCGGCCAGCTCGGCCACGCCGAGATGGCCCACAATTGCCGAATCCGCGAGCAGGAACAACGGCTCGGCGATCAGCGCGCCGAAGGCCGGCACGGCCAGGCGCAGGATTTCCCGCCGGTGCCCTGTAGCCGGCGGCAGGGTCGTGGACAGCGGCGGGGAAGGATGCACGGCTTAACCCTAGCCGGGCACAAGAATAGCCACAGAACGTCATTTGGTTGACATTTCAAGTAAATGACGGAACCATAAGAGTTGAACATACAACTTTTGCGCTGCTGCGGCCCGCCCGCCGCAGCACCCAGACTCTAGAAAAGGCACGTAATGAACCAGCCCGCACTGACCACCTCCGCCCGGACCATCCTGCGCGTCATCACGGGCTTCCTGTTCGCCGCCCACGGCTGGCAGAAGTTCAACGAATTCACCATCGCCGGCACCCAGGCGGCTTTCTCCCAGATGGGCGTCCCGGCAGCCCAGGCGGTGGCCCCCTTCGTCGCCACCCTCGAACTCGTCGGCGGGGTCGCACTGATCCTGGGCGTCCTCACCCGGGTCTTCGCCGCCCTCCTTGCGCTGGACATGCTCGGCGCCCTGTTCCTGGTCCACGCCTCCGCCGGCGTCTTTGTCGCCACCGGCGGCTACGAGCTGGTCCTGATCCTGGCCGCCGCCGCCCTGGCCGTGGCCCTTGTCGGCGCGGGCAAGCTCTCCGCTGACCGGGCCCTCTTCGGCCGCAGCAACTCGAAGCTCAGCGTCCTCGCCTAAGGCTTCGCCAAAGGCAATCAGCGAACGACGGCGGGCAGTCACCCTTGGTGACTGCCCGCCGTCGTTCGTGCCACCGCCTGACACTGTCCCGGTTATGGCGTCCCGGACAGCGATTGTGTCGCCTGCCGGCGGCTCCTGCCGGGCCTTTCAGTAAACTCGCAGCATGAGCGAGAACGCGCCCAATTCCGTGACCCTGCGCTTCCTGGCGGCCCCCACCGATGTCGGCCACAGTGGCTCGGTCGACGCCGGCACCGTGCTCGAGTGGGTGGACAAGGCGGCCTATGCCGCCGCCGTCGGCTGGGCAAAGTCGTACTGCGTGACGGCCTACGTGGGAAACATCCACTTCGCGGACCCGGTCAACAGCGGCGACATGGTGGAGGTCGAGGCCACGATCGTGTACACCGGGCGCTCTTCGATGCATATCCGCACCGTGGTGTCCTCAGGGGACCCCAAGGGCGGAGCTGCCACCATGCGCAGCCAGTGCATCGTGATCTTCGTGGCAGTGGGCGCGGTCGGCAAGCCCATCCCGGTGCCTCAGTTTGAACCCGTGACGCCGGAAGAAATCGAGCAGCGGGACGACGCTCTGGCCCGGATAAAGGTCCGCGAGGACATCGTCCAGGCCATGAGCGGACAGGAATATACCGACGCCGGCACGGCCGAGCGGGTGGTGCTGCGGTTCATGGCGGCGCCCACGGACGTGAACTGGGGCGGCAAGGTCCACGGCGGCATCGTCATGAAGTGGATCGACGAGGCCGCTTACGTCTGCGCGTCCCGCTACTGCGGGAAGGACACCGTGGCCGTGTTCTCCGGCGGCGTGCGGTTCTACCGGCCGCTGCTGATCGGCCACGTCGTGGAGGTCGAGGCCCGGCTGGTCTACACCGGCACCAAGGGCATGCACATCGCTGTCCATGTCCGGTCCGGAGATCCCAAGGGGCGCGAGCTGAACCTCACCACCTACTGCCTGACGGTCATGGTCGCCCGCGACGAGACCGGCACCTCGGTCCCGATTCCGCAGTGGGTACCGGTGTCCGGGGAAGACGTCCGGCTCCACGCCCATGCCCGCGAACTGCTGGAAATCCGCGGCCGGGCGCCGGGAAACCGGCTGCCCAACCACCTGCTCGCGGCAGGCGGGGCCTAGGGCCGGCTAGAAGCCGCCGCCACCGCCGGCGTCGGCCGCCATGTTGGCAAACCGCGAGTAGTGGCCCTGGAAGGCCACCACAATGTCCTTTGTGGGGCCGTTACGGTGCTTGGCGATCAGGATGTCCGCCTCGCCGGCGCGGGGGGACTCCTTGTCATAGACGTCTTCGCGGTGCAGCAGAATCACCATGTCGGCATCCTGCTCGATTGAGCCGGATTCGCGCAGGTCCGAGACCATGGGCCGCTTGTCCTGGCGCTGCTCGGAGCCACGGTTCAGCTGCGACAGCGCGATCACCGGCACCTGGAGTTCCTTGGCCAGGAGCTTGAGGGCGCGGGAGAACTCGGAGACTTCCTGCTGGCGGGATTCCACCTTCTTGCCCGAGCTCATGAGCTGCAGGTAGTCCAGGATCACGAGCTTGAGATCATGCTGCTGCTTCAGGCGCCGGCATTTGGCCCGGATTTCCATCAGCGACATGTTGGGGCTGTCATCGATGAACAGCGGGGCATCGTTCATGCGGCCCATGGTGGTGGCGATCTTGGACCACTGCTCGTCTTTGATGGTGCCCTTGCGGAGGTCCTGGAGACCAATGGTTGCCTCGGCGGACAGCAGGCGCATGGCGATCTCGTTGCGGCCCATTTCGAGGGAAAACATGACGGTTGCGAGGTTGTTCTTGATGGCTGCCGAGCGGGCGAAGTCCAGCGCGAACGTGGATTTGCCGACTGCCGGGCGGGCGGCGATAACGATCATCTGGCCCGGATGCAGGCCGTGGGTCAGTTCGTCGAGCTCATAGAAGCCGGTGGGGACGCCCACCATGCCCTCGCCCCGGTGGCCCGAGGCCTCGATCTCGTCAACGGTGGATTCCATGACGTCCTTGAGGACCACATAGTCCTCGGCGGTCCGGCGTTCGGCGACGGCGTAGACCTCGGCCTGGGCCTGGTTGACCAGGTCTTCGACCTCGCCGTCCTGTCCGTAGCCGAGCTGGACAATCTTGGTGCCGGCATTGACGAGGCGGCGCAGGACCGCGCGTTCGCCCACGATTTCGGCGTAATAACCGGCGTTCGCGGCCGTGGGGACGGTCTGGATGAGTTCGTGCAGGTAGGCGGGGCCGCCGATCCTGTTGATTTCGCCGCGCTTGGTCAGCTCGTCCGAGACCGTCACGGCGTCAGCCGGTTCGCCCCGGCCGTAGAGGTCGATGATGGCCTCGTAAATGGTTTCGTGGGCCGGACGGTAGAAGTCCTGGCCACGCAGGATCTCGACGACGTCGGCGATGGCGTCCTTGGACAGCATCATGCCGCCCAGGACTGACTGCTCCGCGGGGATGTCCTGCGGGGGCTTGCGGCTGCCCTCGCCTCCCCGCGTACCCTCGACTGAGTCCAGATGCGTAACTGACAAAACTGCCGTCCTTCATTGTGTGCCGTGGCGGATATCCGTTCGCCGCAGCGCGTGTGCCCAGTGCCTTAATGCCCTGCGCCTTAATGCCCTGTGCCTTGATGCCCAACAGCCGTGATGCCCAACTGCTGTGATGCCCGATGCTGTGATGCTGTGATGCCCAGCGGCAAAGCCCGGCACATGCCGGCCGCTCAATTCTTATCAGTCAGCTCCGACAGTTCGCGCCGATCCGACACCGCCGTTATCCACAGCGTTGGTGCGGCTTGTGTGCCACCGGGATCCGGGGGCTGGGCCCCGGTTGGCATCACCTGGCTACCGCAGGATTTCCGCTTCCCAGGCCCGATATCCTGCAACGTTATCCGCCGATCGGTCAGGCACCAACCCGGCAGCCCCGCTCCCCTGTGGATAACCTGTGTAGTAGTGCCAGATGCTTGTGCACAGTCTGTGGGTAGAGCTGTGGATAGAAAGAAAGTTAAGCCCGAAATCCGTACTTGACCTGCGGAAACATTGGATTCATCTTGTGGACACAAAACATTTTTCGCCAAGCTTCATCCACAGCCTGCACCTTGCAGCTGGGGATAGACTGCGGCGCCGGAGGCCACATTTGCCGCCCAATGTGCACATTTTGTGACCGGACTCATGCCGCCGCACCGAATTGACGCCAGCCGCGGCGCACTGTACGCGCGGTGCGGAACATGCTGTGGATAACCGCAATCTGGCATAAGCTCTAAACATGGGCGATGTACTGATAGTCATGTTGCCTGCCCTCATTCTGGCGGCGGTGCTGTGGGCGGTGACCACAGCCCTGAAGCCGCGGAATTTCGGCATCTCCGACGCCGAGCGCTATCAGCGGGAACTGGCGGTAAAGTCCCTGGCCCACTACGCGGCACAGGTCCAGGCTGCCGAGGCTGCCCGCGCCCGGGTTGAAGCCACCACGCGCCCCAGCCAGAACTCCCAGCAGCAGACGCAGCAGGCCGACAACGCCCGCTCCGCCCTGCTGGCCAAGATCGGCTCCGCCCCCTCGCGGAGCCGCCACGGCCACGAGGACGCCCTGCTCGCCGTCGGACACCTGAGTCCCCAACTCCTCCTGCAACTCCAGTCACTGGCCCGCGACGGCCAGAAGACGAAGGCCGCCCGGCTCCTGCGGCAGTCGACCCACTCGGACTTCAAGACCGCAAAGAATTACGTAGAACGGCTGTAGCACATGGACTCCCTGCTCATTCCCGTACTGATCCTGGTGCTCGTGGCCGCCGGCGTGCTGATCGCGGTCCGCGCCTGGAGCCGCCGCGGCGAACGCTCCAGGCCGGCACCCATGCCACAGCAGGACCCCGGCTCGGCGGAGCTGGCGCGTGCGGCGGCCGCCAGGCTCACCCAGGAGCAGCACCGGCGGCTATACGCTCTGATCGCGCAGGGGCAGGCGATGGCCGCCATCAAGGTGTACCTCGAGGCCACAGGCGAGGGCCTGCGGGCGTCGCGCGACGCCGTCGCGGCGCTGGCGGCGCACCCCCAGCCGTTCCGCGCCCCGGAGCCCGCGCCGGAGGACGTTCCGGACGAGGACGACGTGCCGCAGCGGTTCGCGTACCGCTACCGCGCGATCGCCAGCAAGGGTGATGTCACGCGCGAGGTGAGCAGCAACATGCTCAATGATGAGATCTACGGGAGGATCCGCACCCTGGCCAAGAGCGGCGATACCGAGGCCGCAGCGACAGCCCTGACCCGCCACTCGGATATTTCCATGAAGCAGGCCAGGGAATTTATTGCGTTGCTGGGCGACTGAGCGCCATAGGGCCCTGGCCCCGTTCATCCATCCCGCTGGCCCTACCCGGTAGATTCCGCGCTGGCAGGTAGTTTCCCTCGCCTAGAAGTCGAACAGGTCCCCCAGCCAGCTTTCCTTTTTCTTGGGACGGCGGCGGTCGTCGTAACGCGGCTGCTCATACCGCGACTGATCTGGGCGCGACTGATCTGGGCGCGGACGGTCGCGGCGCTCATCGTACCTGCGGTCGTCATAGCGGCGGTCATCCGGGCGCCGGTCATCCCGGCGCGGGTCGAAGTTGTACAGCGGAGGCGGAATGTGGCCAGGCGCCGTAGGGGGGAAGGCAGCAGGCGGGAGCGCAGTCGGCGGCAGCGGCGCGGCGGGGACGGCTGCTGCCGGGCCCAGGGACTCCGCCGCACGGTCGATGATCTTGTCCAGCTCCCCCCGGTCCAGCCACACTCCCCGGCATTTGGGGCAGTAGTCGATCTCCACGCCGCTGCGTTCACTCATGATCAGGTCAATAGAATCCACGGGACACTTCATGTCCCGGACAACGAGCGGGCCGCCGAAAAGGTTCGGGCGGCCCGGTGTGCAGAGCCTACCGCTGGCCGGTGATCCCGGCGAGCAGCTGCTCAAACGGCAGGGATTCCAGCGCGGCCGGCTTCTGCTGCGGCCCTGAGTCCTGCAGCAGGCCGACAAACTCCTCCGCCGCCCGGTCCACGCGCACCGAGAGCGGTGAGCCGCCGTCGTCGTCGTTGTTTCCCCAGTCCTGCGGTCCGGCGAAGACCGCGGTGGCGGCGATCCGGGTGCGCAGGTAGGTGAAGAGCGGCCGCATCGCGAAGTCCAGCACCATCTGGTGCCGGTCCGTGCCGGCGGTGGCCCCGAGCAGAACGGCCTTGCCTTCCAGCGCCTTGGGATCGAGCACGTCGATGAAGGACTTGAAAAGCCCGCTGTAGGAGGCGCTGAACACGGGGCTGACGGCGATCACGCCGTCGGAGGCCTCGACGCCGGCGATCACTTCGGCCAGCCGCGGAGCCGCGTAGCCGGTCACGAAGTTGTTGGCGATGTCCACGGCCAGGTCCCGCAGCTCCACGACGTCGATGTCCACGGCGTAGCCGGCCGCGGCGAGCTGCCGTTCAGCCGACGCCGCCAGCTGGTCCGCCAGCAGGCGGCTCGAGGAGGGGACGCCGAGTCCGGCGGAGATAACGGTGATACGGCGGGTTTCCACGGAGTGCTCCTAAGTTGAATCCTGGTAGCAACGCTGTTACATGCGTTTGCATCTACCTCTAGAAGCGGCGGATGCCTGGATTTATTCCCGGACACACGCCTTGCCTGACAGGAGTGCCGCGCTCTGCCAGACTGCCCTCATGGCTGAAAACAAAACGCAGGCCACCGGCGCCTCGGTGGAGGAGTTCCTGGCCGCCGTCGAGCATCCGGTCCGGCGCGGCGACGGGTTCCGCCTGCTGGCGCTGATGTCCGGAATCACGGGGGAACCGGCGCAGATGTGGGGTCCGACAATTGTGGGGTTCGGCCGCTACCACTACAAGTACGCGAGCGGCCGGGAGGGCGACGCCGCGGCGGTCGGATTCTCCCCCAGGAAATCCAGCCTGTCGCTCTACGGCCTCACGTACGGACCGGAGGCCGCCGAACTGCTCGGCAGGCTGGGCAAGCACAAGGTCGGCGCCGGCTGCCTGTACGTCAACAAGCTCGACGACGTCGACGAGGCCGTGCTGGCGGAACTGATCCGGCTCGGCTACCGGCATGTCAGCACGATGCTGCACCACGCCTAGTTTTTTAAAGCAGAAGGCCCCCGCCTTCGGTCCCTCAGAGGGAACCGGAGGCGGGGGCCTTCCCGCAGTTCAGGACTGCAGCCGGTGAGGGCTACTTGCCTGCGATTACGTCGAGTTCGATCACAGCGGAAACGTCGTCGTGCAGACGGACGTTTGCCTGGTAGGAACCGGTCGACTTGATGTGTGCCGGCAGTTCAACCTTGCGCTTGTCGATGCGGCCCAGGCCAGCGGCCTCAACAGCGTCGGCGACGTCGCCCTGCTTGACGGTGCCGAACAGGCGACCGGTTGCGCCGGCCTTGACGATCAGCTTGACCGGCTTGGCGGAGAGTGCAGCGGCCTGCTTCTGAGCGTCTTCCAGGGAAGCGTGCTCGCGGGCAACGCGGGCAGCCTTGATGGACTCAACCTGCTTCTCGCCACCCTTGGACCAGGTCAGGGCGAAGTTGCGGGGCAGCAGGTAGTTACGTGCGTAACCGTCCTTGACCTCGACAACATCGCCAGCAGCACCGAGACCGGTTACTTCGTGGGTCAGAATGAGCTTTGCCATGTTAGTTAATCCCTTCCTTAGCCGCGGCCAGCGCCGGAGTAAGGCAGCAGAGCAACTTCGCGGGCGTTCTTGATTGCCTGGGCGATCTTGCGCTGTTCCTGCACCGTGACGCCAGTGACGCGACGGGCGCGGATCTTTCCGCGGTCGGAGATGAACTTGCGCAGCAATGCTACGTCCTTGTAGTCGATGACAGTGATGTCAGCGGCCTTCAAGGGGTTGGACTTTGGTTTGGGCTTACGGAGTTCAGCCTTAGCCATCGTGGAGCTCCTATTCGATGGAGCCCGTGGATATTGATCCACGGGATGGTGGTGATCCGGCGCGGTCTGCACCCGGCCGCCTTGCGGCGTCCAGGCGGTTTTCGTTGCCGGACCTTAGATGTTGTTTAGAAGGGAGGTTCGGAATCCGGGCCGTTGCCCCAGCCGCCACCGGCATTGCTGACCCCGGGCGTGGCCCACGGGTCTTCCTGCGCGGCGGGCTGGTTGCCGCCCCATGTTCCACCGGTGTTGCCGCCCTGGTTTGCACCCTGGCCGCCACCGAAGCCACCGCCGCTGTTGCCGCCGCCGAAGCCACCCTGTCCACCCTGACCGCCGGAGCGCTGGGTGCGGTTGACCTTGGCATTGGCGTAGCGCAGGCTCGGGCCGATTTCATCGACCTCAAGCTCGATAACGGTGCGCTTCTCGCCTTCTTTTGTTTCGTAGGAACGGCTCTTCAGGCGGCCGGAGACGATCACGCGCATGCCCTTGGTCAGGGATTCGGCGACGTTTTCGGCTGCTTCGCGCCAGACCGACGCGCGGAGGAACAGGGTTTCCCCGTCCTTCCACTCATTGGACTGCCGGTCGAAGGTGCGGGGAGTAGACGCGATGGTGAAATTCGCTACGGCCGAACCGGACGGTGTGAACCTGAGTTCGGGGTCATTGGTGAGGTTACCGACAACCGTGATAGTGGTTTCGCCTGCCATCTACTGCCTCCTTGTGCGTTCCTGCGGGGATGAAGATTGAAGGTTGGCTGCTGAATTACTCAGCAACAACTTTCTGCTCTTCGGGGCGGGTGATCTTGGTGCGCATGATGGTCTCGTTGAGACTCAGCTGGCGGTCAAGTTCCTTGGCGGTAGCCGGCTCAGAGGTGAAGTTCACCACGGCGTAGATACCTTCGGACTTCTTCTGGATTTCGTAAGCCAGGCGACGACGGCCCCAGATGTCAACCTTTTCGATGGTTCCACCATCGTTGGTGATGACGTTCAGGAACTTCTGAAGCGACGGCTCAACGGCACGCTCTTCGACCTCGGGGTCGATGATTACCATCAATTCGTAAGGACGCATATGTGAACCCACCTCCTTTGGGCTAAGCGGTTACGGCATTTCCGTAACAGGAGGTTCATTTGCGGTGTCATGCAATGCCCGGCCGCCGGAACGGTGGCAGGGCGCAGCACAGACTTCAATATCTTAGTGCATTGGGGCTGGTTTCGGCGATTCCTGATGGAGCCACGCTAGCCCGGGCTTGCCGGGGGCGGAACCGGGCAGGGCGCTCATGTGGAAAACCGCCGCACGGCCGGCGGTCGGGGAGCCGGCGTGCGCTCTGTGCCATGATCTGAAAATGGACACCGACACCGATGCCACCGCCGTGCCCCCACCGATCCGCCGCAGCCGGCTGCGCTTTGCGGTCATGATGCTGGTCGGCGTGCTCGCTGCGACGGTCACCGGGCTGGCAGGGTACTGGGTGGAGGCCCCGGCGGTCGGCTGGTCCTGCGCCGCGGCATGCTACGTGATCTGGGTCTGGCTGGTGATCGGCCGGCTGGACCCCATCGAAACCATGGCCCATGCCACGGCGGAGGACCCGTCCCGCAGCGTCACCGACCTGCTGATCCTGGCCACGAATGCGGCGAGCCTCGTCGCGGTGGCCGCCGTCGTTATCGATTCGCACAGCACCGACACCTGGGCGCGCTTCGGCGGCGGGCTTTTGGTGCTGTCCTCGGTGGCGCTGTCCTGGCTGCTGGTCCAGACCCTGTTTACGCTGCGCTATGCCGAGCTTTACTACAGCACCGACGCCCATGCGGGGGCGGCGGTTGGCGGGATCAACTTCAACCAGGCCGGCCCCCCGCAGTACACGGATTTCGCCTACCTCGCCACGAGCCTGGGAATGACGTACCAGGTCTCCGACACCGCCCTGGAAAACCATGGTGTGCGGGCCGAGGCGCTCAAGCACAGCCTGTTGTCATATATTTTCGGGACCATCATCCTGGCCGCCACACTCAACCTTGTGGTCGGGCTGACCGTCTAGGGCCGCTAGGCCCTTTCAGGGCCGTCTAGGGCCGGCCATGGCGCTTCAACCCCTCATTGACCTGCGGTTACACCGCCGTCCGGAAAAACGTCCGGGTGACCGTGGCCAGCCAGTGCGGGTCCTGGACTCCGCAGAGCTCGCGCGCCGAGTGCATCGACAGCAGGGGCACGCCGACGTCGACCGTCCGGATTCCCAGCCGGGTGGCCGTCAGCGGACCGATCGTCGAGCCGCACGGCATCACGTTATTGGAGACGAATTCCTGGTACGGAATCCCGGCGTCCGTGCACAGCCGCGCCCAGAGGGCGGCCCCGGCGGCGTCGGTCGCGTAGCGCTGGTTGGCATTGATCTTTAGCAGCGGCCCGCCGTTGAGGACCGGCCGGTTGGCGGGATCGTGCCGCTCCGGATAGTTCGGGTGCACGGCATGGCCGGCGTCCGCCGAAACGCAGAACGACGCCGCGAACGCCTGCCGCCGCTGGCTCGCCGAGGCTCCGAGTCCGTCGGATATCCGCACGAGGACGTCTTCGAGGAGGGGCCCGCACGCGCCGGATCGGGACGCTGATCCGATTTCCTCATGGTCGAAGGCGGCCAGCACGGCGATCGGCGCACCGTTTGGCAGCGGCGTGGCGGCGTGCGCGATCAACGCCGTGAGTCCGGCATGGGTCGCTGAGAGGTTGTCGAGCCGGCCGGAGGCGAAGAATTCACCCCGCGCGCCGAACACCGCCGGGGCCTGGGTGTCCGCAATGACGACGTCGTACCCGCCGATCTGCGCCGGATCCACCGCAGCATCGCTGACCCTGTCCGCGAGGAGCCCGAGCAGGTCCTCGCCGGCGGGATCGCCCAGGCCAAAGACCGGGTTCATGTGCTGCTGCTTGTCCAGGGCGAGGCCTTCATTTACGGCCCGGTCAAGGTGGATGGCGAGCTGGGGGAAGCGCAGTAGCGGGCCTGTGGCCGTGAGGTGCTGTCTGCCGTCGCGCATGACGAGCCGGCCGGCGAGCTGGAGTTCGCGGTCCAGCCAGGAGTTCAGGAGGGGCCCGCCGTAGACCTCAACGCCGGCCTGCAGCCAGCCGAACTTGCCCGTAGTGGGTTTCGGCTTGAGTTTGAAGGACGGCGAGTCCGTGTGGGCGCCGAGGATGTTGAAGCCCGTGGTCGGTCCGGCGCCTGACGGCACCACCCAGGCGATGAGGGCGCCGTCGCGGATCACATAGAACTTGCCGGCAGCGGCGGCTTGCGGCTCCGGCCAGGCCTGCAGTTCTTCCAGGCCCGTGAAGCCCGCCGCCTCCAGCCGGCGCGCGGCTTCGTGGACGGCGTGGAAACTCGACGGCGACGCGCTGACGTACGCGCCGAGGTCCTGGATGTGCTCTACGGCAGTGCTCGGTGTTGGCATGGCTCCGAGTCTAGCCCGGCACGCACAGGGCCCCGGGCGTGCCGGGCGCCGCCTTGCCTAGACGGTGACGTTGAGGCCGGCGGCGTAGCCCGCGGCTACCGAGCCGCTCATCGTGGCCAGCTGGTAGATACCGCCGTCGTTGCCGAAGACGTTGTCGGATTTCAGCGTGGTGCGGGGGAAATTCTGTGCACTGGATTCGTAGCCGGCCGACGCGTAGACCTCCTTGCAGGCTGCCTCGGTCAGCGCGATCTGCGACACCGCCAGAACCTGGCCGGCCGCCGTCGCCTTGTTCATGGACTCGAACACTTCGAAGTGGATGTGCGGCCAACGGCCGCTGTAGGCGCCGGGGTAGATGGTCGTGAACGTGACCTGCCCGTTGGCGTCGGCCTCCTGGACGCCGCGGAGGTAGTTCTCGTTCTGGAGCCCGGAATCGTACATGGAGTATCTGCCCTCGCGGTCACAGTGCCAGGCGTAAACGGCGGCGCCGGCCAGCGGGGTGCAGCCGTTGGCGTTGTCCAGCAGGGTCAGCGTGACGGTCAGCGGAATGCCCTCGGCCGTGCTGGTGGAGGTCCCGAAGCTGGACGTCATGTCCTGGCGGACCACGCCGGAAGCCTCGAGGACGTTGGGCCCGTTGGATCCGTCACCGGGGTAGGGGCCGGCGGTTTCCTGCGGGATTTCAATGCCGCATTCGGCGATCGCACGGGTCAGGGCCGGAGTGGCCGATGACGAGGCGGACGCCGCTGCCGCGGCCGACGTCGTTGCTGTCGCGGGCGCTGCTGCCGCCGAAGTCGCTGCGGCCGGGGCCGACGTCGAACTGCCGCTAGTGCCGCCAGGGGTGCAGGCCGCCAGGGCGGCAGCCGTGCCCGCGCCGAGGAACATGCCCAGGGATCGGCGGCTCATGAGGGTGGAGAGATCGAAATTCCAGGCCGCGGTCATGGTTGGGGTGCGGCTCGTGCGGGGGCTGGGGCCTATTTGTCATAACCCCATCGAACCCGGCAGCGCTATGGGCTGGCTAGTCCCTTCCTGTGAAACGGCTGTGCCGCGGCTGGACATGCCCTCCTTTCGGGCCGGGGAATGGACATGTCCCCGCGGCAGGCATGGGCATGCCCTCCCCTCGCGCCGAGCAGTGGACATGGTGGCGCTATGTCCACTCGTGGGAGCAGAGGGAGGGCATGTCCGGATTTCAGACCTCAGAAAAGGCTCTCTGACCACGGCCAAGAACGGACATGTCCCTTCTCGGTACCGCCGGACATGCCCTCCCCTCCGCCAGGGGAATGGACATGTCCCCGCGGCAGGCATGGGCATGCCCTCCCCTCGGGCCAAGGCATGGACATAATGCCACTATGTCCGCTGGTTGGCGCCGGGGGAGGGCATGTCCGATGGTCCGGGGTCGCCGAGCGAGTCCTGGAAGCTATGCCCCCGGTCGGGCGCCCACCGTGGCGTCCTCGGCACGAGCCACAGTGGCGTCCTCGGCAGCTTCAGCCTGAGCCTCAGCAGCTTCGGCGCTCCCGGCAGGAGCCTCGGCGACACCTGCTGCGGGAACGGTGGCCTTGGAGCCGTTCCTGCGGTAGCGGAAGACCCCGATCCCCACCACGACGGCGGCGAGAGCCAGCGAGAGCAGGAGTGATTCCCGCGTGGATTCCAGGATCACCATGCCGATCAGCAGGGCCACGATGCTGACGATCGACGCCCAGGTCAGGTACGGGAAGAGCCACATTTTCAGCTGGAGATCCTTGGCGGCGGCGCCCATGCGGCGGCGCAGGATCAGCTGGGAGGCGGCGATCACGAGCCACACGAACAGGGCGATAGCGCCGGAAGTGTTGACCAGGAACAGGAAGACGGTGTCCGGGGCGATGTAGTTCAGGCCGACGGTGATGAAGCCGACCACCGTGGAGGCCAGTACCGCGGAAGAAGGCACGCCGCGCTTGGAAATCCGCATCCATGACTTGGGGGCATCGCCGCGGCGGGAGAGCGAGAACAGCATGCGGCTGGCGGTGTAGAGGCCCGAGTTCAGGCAGGAGAGCACAGAGGTCAGCACCACAATGTCCATGATGGTTCCGGCGCCGGGGATGCCGAACAGCTCGATGACCGCAACGTAGGGGCTCTTGGCGACGGAGGCGGAGTTCCAGGGCAGCAGGGTGACCACAATGGCGATGGAGCCGATGTAGAAGACGAGGATGCGCCAGACGGTGGACTTCACGGCCTTCTTGACGGCGTCGACAGGGTTTTCGGATTCACCGGCGGCGATGGTGGCAATCTCCGCGCCGAAGAAGGAGAACACGACAACGAGGATGCCGGCCAGGACGGCGCCGGGACCGTTGGGCATGAACCCTCCGTTGCCGATCAGGTTGTCCAGACCGGGTGCCGGAACGCCGGGGATGAGGCCGAGGATCGCGGCGGCGCCAAAGAGCAGGAAGAGCACGATTGCCGCCACCTTGATGGAAGCGAACCAGAACTCGAACTCGCCGTACGACTTCACGGACCCGAGGTTGGTCAGCGTCAGCAGTATCATCAGGGCAAGCGCCCACACCCACTGGTCAATGCCGGGGACCCAGCGGTGCATGATCGCAGCCCCGGCCGTGGCCTCGATGCCGAGGACAATGATCCAGAACCATGCGTAGAGCCAGCCGATGCTGAACCCGGCCCAGCGGCCCAGGGCCTTGTCCGCGTAGGTGGAGAATGAGCCGGTTTCCGGGTTGGCCGCAGCCATCTCGCCCAGCATTCTCATGACGAGGATGACGACGAGTCCCGCCGCGGCGTAGGCAACCAGGATGCCCGGGCCGGCCTGCTGGATCGCCGCACCGGAACCGACAAACAGTCCGGCGCCGATCACGCCGGCGATGGCGATCATGGACAGATGCCTGGGTTTCAGGGATTTTGAGAGCTGCTGGTCAGCGGGCATGGAAGCGCCGTCCTTTGTGGGGGTTCAGGCCCGCTCTTTGCCGGCACGGAATCGAATCCCTGCTGTGCGGCGGACCACAATGTCGTTTCACACTAGACCGCGCGGCACAGGCCCCGTCTTGTGCAGTCCCACAAATGACGGCCCGCGAGACCGGGCCATCCCCCAACAGGGAGGGCTTCAGCGCAACTAAAGTTGCCTCATAGGCAACTCGGCAATGTGCCTGAAACCACTGCTTCAGGCCTACCCGCCGGTAGCCGGCTCCCACGGCCGGCGGGCCGTTCCCGTCAGTAGTCCGCGTTGCTCGGCACCACGAGGCCGGTCTCGTACGCGTACACGACGGCCTGGACACGGTCGCGGAGGTGGAGCTTGGTCAGGATCCGGCGCACGTGCGTCTTGACGGTGGCCTCGGACAGGAAATACCTGTGCGCGATTTCGGCGTTGGAGAGCCCCTCCGCCATCGCCCCGAGCATCTCGTTTTCGCGGGGCGTCAGGTCCGCCAGCAACGGATCCCTCGCCGGGCGTGCCGTGCTGGCGGCGCGCTGTCCGCCGCCGTCCTCCGCCCCGGCGCGCTGTCCGCCGCCGTCCGCCCCGGCATGATCCATGCCGGCTCCGGCGCCGCGGACGTAGGTCTCCAGCAGCCGCTGCGTAACGCGCGGGGCCACCACTGCGTCGCCGCTGGCCACCACCCGCACCGCGCTGATCAGTTCCGCCGGCGCCACGTCCTTGAGCAGAAAGGCCGAGGCCCCGGCCCGCAGCCCGGCAAAGGCGTATTCATCGAGGTCAAAGGTGGTCAGGATGATGATCTTGGCGTCCGAATCCGAGGCCGCGATGGCCCGGGTGGCCTCGATCCCGTCCAGCACCGGCATCCGCACGTCCATCAGGACGACGTCGGGCGCGAGCTCCCGGACGTGGCTGACCGCTTCGGCACCATTGGATGCCTCGCCCACGATGCACAAATCATCTTCGCCCTCCAGGATGAGCCGGAAGCCCATCCGAAGCAGCGGCTGGTCATCCACCAGCAGAACGCGTACCGGTCCTTTGTCGAGCATTGTTCCCCCCTGTATCCGTGGCATTCTCGCCATTGCAGTTCAGTTCCGTGTGCACGCGCCAGCCGCGCTCACCAGTGCGCCCGGCGTGTACAGTGCCTGCGTAAATCCTGGCCCGCTCCCGCATCCCGGCGATTCCATGCCCGGTGCCGAAGGTATCCAGTGAGTCGGGCTTCGCCTGCGCGGCGGCCCCGGCACTGCCGGGGTCAACGGTGCCCCTGCCGTCGTCGACCACTTCGATGGTGACGCGTGAACCGTTGCGGACAATGCTGACGTCCACGCGGCTGAGCGCACGGCCGTAGCGCAGCACATTGGTCAGCGACTCCTGCACAATCCTGTACACGGTCAGCTGGAACGCCGCATCGGAGGGCAGGGACGGGCCGGTGTGCGTGTAGTGCAGCGGCAGTCCCGCGGTGCGGAAACCCTCAAGCAGTGTGGCCAGGCTGCCTCCGGCCACCAGCGGCTCGCGCGGGGCGTGCCCTGCGGCGGCGTCCTCGCGCAGCACGCCGAGCACCCGGCGCATGTCGGCCAGCGCGGTGCGTCCCGTCCGGGAGAGTTCGGCCAGGACGCCGGCGGCGCGCGCCGGATCCTTCTTGACCACGACGGCGGCGCCGTCCGAAAGGCTGATCATGACCGTCAGCGAGTGCGCCACGACGTCGTGCATTTCGCGCGCGATCCGGTTCCGTTCCGTGACCGAACCGAGCTGCTGGGCGCGGGCGGCCCATGCGGCGATCTCGTACTCGTGCTCGCGCCGCTGCCGCACCGAGATCCCGATCCCCGTGGCGATCACGTTGGAGAGCGTGATGCCGATGCCCGCCGCGATGCCCGTGAGCAGCTGGAAATTCTCCGGCGTGCGGACCGCCATGTCCGGGAGCCGCCCGTCCAGCGGACCAACGGCCAGCAGGAAGTACAGGAGCAGGAGCGGGGCGGTGGTCAGGGCAAGTGTTGCAAGGGCGAACCGCCGCGTGCGGACGACGGCGACGGCGTACAGCGAAAACCAGAGCCCGGCGGAGACATTGGATCCCCACGGATGCAGGAAGGTGACGGCCAGCTCCAGTGCCGCCACGGCGGCCGCCACCCGCACGGGATAGGCCCGCCGGAACAGCAGGACGGGCGCGGCCGCGGCGAGCAGGACGGCCACCGGCCAGTCGCCATGCAGGATCGACTCGATGGCCGTCGGCGTGACCAGGACCAGGTAGCAGAGCACCACCAGGACATCCATGACTCGCGGATTGGCCAGCAAGTAGCGCCGGAGCCGGCCGCGGCGGCGGGCGGTGAGTTCGGCGAGGGACGCGTCGGCCGGTCCGGCCGACGCGTCCCTCACAGGTACTGCATCGATCATGCTCTGAGCCTAGACGCTGGGCCTGTGCGCCCGGCTTAGACGTCCCGCTTCTTGAGCAGGATGGCGGCCAGGAGCACCGGGACCACAACCCAGGCGCCCAGCACCAGGCCGGCCTGCCAGGCCTCGAGCGTGTCCGGGACGTGCTCCACGGCGGTCAGGGGATCCACGGTGTTGCCGGGCAGGTACTTGCGGGCCTCCACGAAGAAGTCGCCCGGAATGAGCTGGAAGGCGATGGGCGCCACGAAGAACAGGCCGACCAGGCTCATGATGCCGCCCGCCGAGTTGCGGATCAGGGTGCCCAGCGCCATGCCGATCGCCGCGACCGCCGCCACATAGATGCTGTTGACAACGAGCAGCTTGACCGACTGCGAGCTGCCCAGGTCCAGGCCGAGGCCGTAGTTATCCAGGATCGGCACCGACACCAACCCGGCCACCAGGGTGGAGGCGGCGGTGATGACGAAGGAGGTCAGCACTACCACCACGAGCTTGGCCGCGAACGCCGGAATCCGTTTGGGCACTGCCGCGAACGTGGACCGGGCCATGCCCGTGGTGAACTCGGAGCTCATCAGCAGCACACCGAGGGAGCCCAGGATCAGCTGGGCAAACGCGATGCCGGAAGTCGGCACGCTGACGGCGATGTCGCCGCCCTGCGCCGCGAGCCTGGCCGCCACCTCCGGGTCCTGGGCCGCCGCCTCGGAGAACTGGCCCGTCCCCCAGGCCGAAAGCGCCCCGAACCCGACCATGACGACCACTGTGGAGCCGAGCAGGATCAGCGTGGAGAGCAGGGTGCGGAACTTGATGAATTCGGAGTTGAGGACCCGCAGGAAGCTGGGGCCGGGGCCGGAACTGCTGCCGTTTCCGGACCGCTGCGCGCGGGATTCGGCGCCGCGGGGCGATGGCGTGGATTCAACGGTTGTGGAGCTCATGGCTTAGTTGCCTCCGGCTTCGACGGGAACAGCGCCCGTGGTGATCAGCGAGTGGTATTCGACCTCATCCTTGGTCAGCTCCATATAGGCCTCCTCGAGGCTGGCCTGCAGCGGGGTGAGTTCGTAGATCATGACGTGGTTCTCCAGCGCTGCGGTGGCGATCTGCCGCGGGTCCAGGCCTGTGACTTCGAGGAGCTCACGCTCCTGGGCCTCCACGGAGACGCCGGTTCCGGCCAGCAACTGCATGAGCCGGTCCGGCTGGTCTGTGCGGACCCGCGTGCGGCCCTGGCCCTTGCCGGTGATGATTTCCTGGATCGGGGCGTCCGCAATGATCCTCCCGCGGCCAATCACGATCAGGTGGTCCGCCGTGACGGCCATTTCACTCATGAGGTGGCTGGAGAGGAAGACCGTGCGGCCCTCGGAGGCCAGATACTTCACCAGGTTCCGGACCCACACCACCCCTTCCGGGTCGAGACCGTTGACGGGCTCGTCCAGGATGACGGTCTGCGGGTCGCCCAGGAGCGCGGCGGCGATGCCCAGCCGCTGGCCCATGCCCAGTGAGAAGCCGCCGACCTTCTTGCGGGCCACCTCGGCCAGCCCGGTCATCTCAATGACTTCGTGGACCCGCTTCTTGGGGATGCTGTGGGTCGCGGCCATGGCCAGCAGGTGGTTGTAGGCGGAGCGGCTCGTGTGGACGGCCTTGGCGTCGAGCAGCGCACCGACATCGCGCAGCGGCGCGGCGTGCCCGGTCAGCGGCGACCCGTTGACGGTCACTGAGCCCGACGTCGGCCGGTCCAGTCCCATGATCATGCGCATGGTGGTGGATTTTCCGGCCCCGTTCGGACCCAGGAAGCCGGTGACCCGGCCGGCTTCGACGGTGAAGTTGACGCCGGCGACGGCGGTCTTGTCGCCGTAAACCTTGGTCAGGCCTCGTGCTTCGATCATGGAAGCTTTCCTTTGCGTAGCGGGAGATTATCCGGGGCTCCGCAGTCACGGGCCCGTCTGCACACCACGCTACCGAGGCCGGCGGCGTATTTCGCCGGTCTCAGGGATGATTCAGGGGCCAATCAGGGTAGTCCGGGAGGATGACAGGCTCAGTCGAGGGGCGAGTAGTAGGTCAGGGCGTCGCGGCGGACCGTGAACTCCACGCTCCGCACTCCTGGCATGACCTCCCCGTCGACGGCGAGGACCATGGGCCCGTTCCCGGGTTCCACCGTGATCCGGTCCGTTTCGCTGAGGTGGGTGATCCCGGAAGTGGCCACGGTGCCCGTGAGCACGGCCCAGAGCAGCCGCAGCCGGGCAAACGGCTCATCGGCAGTAATCATCCGCAGGTCCAGGACCCCGTCCGCCAGCACGGGGCGCACCAGCGGCGCGTGGTCGCTGGGGTAGTAGCGGCCGCGGCCGATATACAGGATCCACAGCCGGTGCCGCACCCCGTTGACGATCAGGGTGGTGGGGGTACCGGCCGCGAAGGTCCGGAACATGGCCACCACTCCGGCCAGGGGTTTTCCCAGAGCCGGCTGGAGCTGTTCGCGCCGGCGGACCAGGTTCGGGTAGAGACCGATGCTGGCCGTGTTGAGCATGATCAGTTCGAGGTGCTCCGGGCTGTCGGGGAGCCCGCGTTCGACACTCACGTGGCCGATGTCGGCCACTGCGGCCTCGCCGTGCGAGGCCGCCTGCACCGCCGCCCCCAGCGTGGGCGTCCCGGCGTCGCGGGCAAAGTGGTTGAGCGTTCCGCCGGGGAGCACCAGCAGCGGGAGGGAGCGTTCGACGGCGGCGGCCGCCGCGGCGCCCACGGTTCCGTCGCCGCCCCAGACGCCCAGGGCCGCAATGCCCGGCCGCGTCGCGACCTCGGCGATGCCCGCGTCAACGGCCTCATCATGCCCAATTTTCTTTATATACGCTTTGGGGAATGTTTTTTGCAGGGCGTCAACGGTCTCGTCGGCATAGGACCCGCCGAGGGTGTTGACGGCGATGCAGAGACCCTGTCCGTCCGGGAGTTCCGCGGCCCGGACGGCGCCACGGCGGGTTTCCGGGAAGGGCGGCCGGACGGGCCACCACTTCCGCGTCACCATGGCCGCGCCGGCGCCGATCGCGGAACCGAACAGCACATCCGAGGGCCAGTGGGCCCCGGTGTGGACCCGGGAGTAGGCCACCCCGGCCGCGACGGGGGCCAG
This sequence comes from Arthrobacter sp. LAR12-1-1.1, assembly GCF_040676555.1. NCBI lineage: Bacteria > Bacillati > Actinomycetota > Actinomycetes > Micrococcales > Micrococcaceae > Arthrobacter > Arthrobacter sp. LAR12-1-1.1. Next base: position 118,697 of record NZ_JBEGIG010000023.1, read on the forward strand.
CGCCGCACCGAGTGCCGGCCGGACCATGCCGACTCCGAGCGCGAAGGCCACCGCGGAGGCCGAATGGCCCGAGGGCATCGACGAACTCGTCGGCTGCGGATTGACGAAGCGGAAGACCGGAAGGTGTTCGGGCAGGGGCCGCGTCCGGGGCAGGAGGGTCTTGAACACCACGTTCGTGACTGCCGAGGCCACGCCTTGGGCCAAGAGCCCATGCAAGGCTGCCCGGCGCGTCCTTCCGGGCACCAGGGCCATGGCTCCGGCGACGCCGAACCAGAGTTTGCCTTTGTTGGCGGCGGCGGAGAGACGGCGGAAGAACTCGTCATGGCCTCCGCCCGGCAGATTGGAGACGGCGCGCACCAGTTTGAGGTCGAATTTCGACAGGCGGCCGGGGGCCTTCCTCAGCATGGTTCGCATTTGACCACCATACTGCCGGACGGCCCGCCGGAGGCAAGGGCGCGGCGGGCACCTACCTCGCGCGCAAGGGCTTCGCGGCGCCGGCGAGCACCAGGGCCACCAGAATCGGAATCCCGATCGCCAGCAGGGCGGCCCTGATACCGGTGACATCGCCCAGGTAGCCCAGCAGCGGCGGCCCGGCGAGGAAGGCAATGTAGCCCAGCGTGGACACGACGGACACCCGGGCGGCCGCCTTCCGGGGGTCATCCGCCGCGGCGGACATCCCGATCGGAAATGCGAGGGCGGCGCCCACGCCCCAGAGCACGGCGCCGGCAGCGGCCAGCCAGATGGTGCCGGCGAACACGAAGAGGCAGAGGCCCGCGGCTGCCGCGGCCATGCTGGCGCGCAGCACAGCCACGCGGCCGTAGACGTCGATCGCGCGGCCGCCGAAGAAGCGCATGGCGGTCATTGCCAGCACAAAGGCGGCGAACAGCAGCGCCCCCGTGGATTGTTCAGCGCCCAGGCCGTCAACCGCGGCCTTGGCAATCCAGTCATTGCCGGCGCCTTCAGTCAGGGTGGCGCCGAGAACGACGACGCCGATCAGCAGCGTGCGCCCGTCCCGCCAGGCCGACCCGCCCTTGCCGTGGTCCGGGTCCCCCGCGGCGGGCGCCGCGGCGGGCAGATGGGGCAGGAAGTACCGCGGGGCCACCGTGGTCAGGACGGCGACGACGGCGGCTATGACCAGCAGATGCTCCGGGAGCCCGACCCCCAGGGTGGACAGGCCGGCGCCGATCAGGGCCCCGATGAATGCGCCGCCGCTGAAGGCCGCGTGGAACTGCGGCATGATGGTGCGCCCGAGCCGGTGCTCGACGTCGGCACCTTCAATGTTCTGCGAAACATCCCAGAGCCCGACGCCGATCCCGAAGAAGAACAGGGCAATCGCCGTCCCCGGGACGGAGGCCGCCATCAGGGACAGCGCGACGCCGACGCCGGCCGCCGCGGCCACAAGTCCGGCGCTCCGGACGGTGTTGGCGGTGCCGATCCGGCCGACGACAAACCCGGCCGTGGGCAGGGCGATCAGCGAGCCGACCGCCAGGCACAGCAGCAGCGTTCCCATCTGGCCCGCGGTGATGTGCAGGATCTCTGTCACCGCGGGGATGCGGGCAGCCCAACTGGCGAAGACTAATCCGTTGATCCCGAAGACAAGGAAAGTCGCCCCGGTGGCAGCCTTCAGTTGCGGGACGGTTGCGGTACTGGTCATACGATCACTGCTTCCACCGAGCGTTGTGAGAGTTGGTCAAGTTCTTCCAGGCTGAGCTGCCGGTCGGTCACGACGGCATCGACGGCGTCCAGGGATGCGACGAGGGCGACGGCGCTGGCGTTCCATTTGGATCCGGCGCAGGCGACGATCACCCGGGCCGCGGATTCCAGGCCAGCGCGCTTGACGGCGGCGTCGTCGAGATCGTGGGCCAACAGCCCGTCCTTGAGGTTCAGGGCGCAGGGCGTGACCACGGCGGCGTCGAAGCGCAGCGAGCGGATGTTGGATTCCGTCATGGGCCCGCGGAAAGACAGTTCACCGGGAACGAGGCTGCCGCCCGGCATCAGGAGCTCGGGGCGGCGGCCGGCAGGCACATCTTCCAGGGACAGCGCGGTGACGGCTCGCAACGACATCGGCATGATCGTCATCTCGCGCTGGCGCAACTGGCGGGCGATCTCCGTAGCGGTGGTGCCGCTGTCCAGCCAGACGTGACTCCGGTCCTGGAGCATGGCCGCCACACCGGCGGCGATCCTCACCTTGGCGGTGTGGTCCTCCAGCTCGCGCTGCCCGTATTGGGGGTTTTCACCGCCGAAAACCAGGCTCTTGGCTCCGCCGTGGACCCTCCGCAGCACGCCGTGCAGGGCCAGGATGTCGAGGTCGCGCCGGATGGTGGCACCGGAGGCGCCGCAGGCGGCCATCAGGTCGTCCACCGTCACCTGCTCGCGGTTGCGAAGCAGTCCGCCGATCAGGCGGTGCCGCTCATCAGTGTTCATGATCAAATGCTAACGGTTTGTGATCATTTAATCATTTGTTGCGCGACCCAAAGAGCAAACGCGGGGTCACTTGGCGCCCCAGAAACCCCTCGGGGATGGGCGTTAAGTGACGCCGCGTTGCTTGTTGGCTTAGCGGGCGCGCTCGACGCGCTTTTCGTCCCAGACCGGTTCGGCGGACTCGTAGACCCTGCCGTCGGAGCCGAAGACCAGGAAGCGGTCGAAAGTGCGGGCGAACCAGCGGTCGTGGGTGACTGCCAGGACGGTGCCTTCGAAGTGGTCGATCGCCCGTTCCAGGGCCTCGGCCGAGTGCAGGTCGAGGTTGTCCGTGGGTTCGTCAAGCAGCAGCAGCGTGGCGCCGGAGAGCTGCAGCAACAGGATCTGGAACCGCGCCTGCTGGCCGCCGGAGAGGGACTCGTACTTCTGCTCGGACTGCGCTGCCAGCCCGTAGCCGTCCAGCGCCCCGGCGGCGGCTTCGCGGCCCATGCCGGAGCGGTGCTCGTCGCCCCGGTGCAGGATTTCGAGCAGGGTCTTGCCCAGCAGGTCGGGCCGGACGTGGGTCTGGGCGAAGAAGCCGGGCCGGATCCGGGCGCCGAGTTTCACGGTGCCCTCATGCGGCACCTCCGCGATCTCGACGTCGGACACCGGCAGGTGCTCCCGTTCCGGATCCGTGCCGCCGGTGGCGAGCAGGCGCAGGAAGTGGCTCTTGCCCGAACCGTTGGAACCAAGGACGCCCACCCGGTCGCCGAACCAGATCTCGGTGGAGAACGGCTTCATCAGGCCCGTCAGTTCCAGTTTCTCCGCCACGACGGCGCGCTTGGCGGTGCGCCCGCCCTTGAGCCGCATCTGCACATTCTGCTCGATCGGCAGGGCCTCGGGCGGACCGGCCTCGAGGAACTTCGCGAGCCGGGTCTGGGCCGCGTGATAGCGGTTGGCCATGTCGGAACGGAAAGCGGCCTTGTTCTTGTACATGTTGACGAGTTCCTTGAGCTTTACGTGCTCCTCGTCCCAACGCTTGCGCAGCTCCTCGAAGCGCGCGTTCCGGTCGGCCCGGGCATCCACGTAGGAACCGAAACCGCCGCCGTGGATCCAGGCCCCGGCGCCGTTGATGCCCGGTTCCAGCGTGACGATGCGGCCGGCGGCGTTGTTGAGCAGTTCACGGTCGTGGCTGATGAAGAACACGGTCTTCTTCGACTCGTTCAGCTTGGCCTCGAGCCAGCGCTTGCCCGGGACGTCGAGGTAGTTGTCCGGCTCGTCCAGGAGCAGCAGTTCGTCCGGGCCGGCGAAGAGAGCCTCGAGCACCAGCCGCTTCTGCTCGCCGCCGGAGAGGCTCGACGCCGGGCGGTGCTGCGCCCGGTCAAACGGCAGGCCGAGGGCGGCCATGCAGACCTCGTCCCAGACGGTCTCGACGTCGTAGCCGCCGGCGTCTCCCCAGTCCACGATGGCCTGGGCATAGGCCATCTGGGTGGGCTCGTCGTCGTGCTCCAGCATGGCGAGTTCTGCCTCGTCGACGGTGCGCGCGGCGGCGGCCAGGGCGGGCGGGGCGGCGGAGACCAGGAGGTCGCGGACGGTGGACTCATCCCGGACCTGGCCCACGAACTGGCGCATGATCCCCATGTTGCCGGAGCGGCCGATCACGCCTTCATCCGCAACGAGGTCGCCGGAAATGATCCGGAACAGCGTGGTCTTGCCGGTTCCGTTGGGCCCGATCAGCGCCGTCTTGGTGCCGTCGGGGACCTTGAACGTCACGCCGTTGAGCAGCTGGGTGCCGTCGGAGAGGAAGTAGTCGATGCCGGAAACGTCAATATGAGCCACGCGTTCAATCTTCCCATGGACGGACGGACCGGCCGGGGCCCGGGCGCCTAGCTGTTCACCAGGAGCTCCGGACGGCGTCCTGCCCAGGGCCGCACCGCCTCCACGGCGGCACCCACCGTGAAGACTGTGGCGTCCTCGAATGGATGGCCCACGATCTGCACACCCGTGGGGATGCCGCAGTCGGCCATGCCGCTCGGCACGGCCAGGACGGGGCAGCGGTTGCTGATGTTGAAGGGCGCCGTCATGTGCCCCTGCCAGTAGTGCCCGAGCCGCTCGCCCCCGGCGTCGATCCCGTCAAGGTACATGCCGTCCGCGTCCAGGGCGGCCACGGCCGAGGCCGGGCAGAGAAGGGCGTCGAAGCCGGACATCGCCGCGGCAAGCTCGGCCTGGATTCTGGTTTCCGCCCGGATGCCGTCGACGAACCGGTTTTCCGCGGCGGCTTTCCGGGCGTCCGCCATGAACCGCCGTGTGTACGGGGCCAGCAGCTCGGGAGACTCCGAGGTCTCGTCCTCCATGGCCGGACCGAGGAGGTAGCCGAAATGTGTGAACATTGTCCGGCTGATGTCCTCGGTGGTCCAGGGCAGCTCGATCTCTTCCACCACGGCGCCGGCATCACGCAGGGCCGTTGCCACGCCGCGCGTATTGGCCTCAACATCCGCGGCGACGGGATAGTTCCCCAGCCGGATGCAGAGAGCGATGCGCATGCCGGCCACTGCCGAGGCGGTGTCAGCACCCGGCGGGCAGGACAACGCCGGACTCCCGGCGAGGGAGGTGTGGTCGCCCGGATGACGGCCCGCCATGACGTTCGCCAGCAAGGCTGCGTCCGCCACGGTCCGTGCCATCGGGCCGTCGCCGCGGTAGTGGTCCGCGGAGAGCGGGGCCAGGCCGGGAATCCTTCCGTAGGGCGCCTTGTAGCCGACGGTCCCGGTGAACGACGCCGGCAGGCGGGTTGAACCCGCGATGTCGGAGGCGGTGGCCAGCGGCGCCAGCCCGGCGGCCAGTGCCGCCCCGGAACCGCCGGAGGAGCCGCCCGGGGAATACTGCCGGTTCCAGGGATTGCGCGTGACTCCCCACAGGGGACTGTGGGTGACGGTGGCGCAGCTGTATTCGGGCGTGGTGGTGCGGGCATGGATGATGCCGCCGGCACGCCGGATTCGGTCGATGACGGGATGGTCCGCGTGCGCGAGCTCCCCCTTGCGGGCTACGAGCCCCTGCGAAAGGGTGCGTCCCCGGAGCCCGTGCTTTTCCTTGGCGGCCACCGGCAGCCCCAGCAGGGGTGTGAGGTCCCTGCCCCGCGCATACCGGGCAGCGGCCTGCCGTGCTGCCGGGAGCGCCTCTTCGAACAGGGTCTCCGTCAGGGCGTTGATGCCGCCGTTGACGGCCTCGGTCCTGGTGATCACCGCTTCCATGAGCTCCACCGGCGAGAGCTCCCGGGAGCGGAAAAGCCGCAGGGCCGTGCCGGCGTCGAGGTAGTGCAGCTCGGTCATGCCAAGGCCGCTGCCGGCTCGGAGGAGGCTTCGGCCAGGGCGCCGGCAACCAGGTCCCGGGCCACCCCAGTGAGCATGTCCACGCCGGCAACCATGTCCTCGTCGGTGCTGAACTCCCGTTCGCAGTGCGAGACGCCGTCCACGCTGGGGATGAAGAGCATGACCGACGGCGCCACTGTGTTCATGGCAACGGAATCGTGGCCGGCCATGGTCTGGATCCGCCGCGCGGAAAGGCCCAGGTCTGCAGCCACCTTGTCCGCGAGTTCGATCCCGCCTTCGGGGAAGCGGCGGATCGGCCGGATGTCGAAGTCCTTCACATTGACTTTGATGTCGTGCTCGCGTGCCAGCGCATCGATGTCCTCGATGAGTTTGGCGCGGGCCGCCTTGACGATGTCCGGATCGCCGGAGCGGAGGTCGGCGACGAGGTGGACCCTACGGGCCACCACAATGGGCGAGTTCGGTTCGAGGGTCAGCTGGCCCACGGATGAGACGAGGGCCTCCTCGGCGAACTCAGCCGTGACGTCGTGCACCATAAGAATGATCTTGGAGGCTGCCACCAGGGCGTCGTGCCGGTCGGCCATGGCCGTCGCTCCGGTGTGCGACTGTTCGCCGAGCACTTCGATGTCCAGTTTCTGGGTGTACCAGCTGCTGTCCACCAGGCCGATGGAGATGCCCTCGCGTTCCAGGATCCTGCCCTGCTCGATGTGGATCTCGGCGTAGCCGGCGGCCTCGGGCCCGTCAGAGGTGCCGAGGTACCCGATGCCATCCAGCGCCTCACGGACTGTGACGCCTCGCAGGTCCGCCACATCCAGCATCTGTTCCCGCTGCAGGAGTCCCGCAAACACCGAACTTCCCATGATGCTCGGCGCGAACCGGCCGCCCTCCTCGTTGAACCAGTTCACTACGGCCAGGTTGAACCGCGGCGCGGGCCCGCCCTCCGCAACCTCGGCGTCCAGACGCCGGGCCGCGTGCAGGGCGGCGACGACACCGTACGCGCCGTCGAACCGGCCCCCGAGCGGCTGGCTGTCCAGGTGGGATCCGATCAGCACATAGGGCGCCCCCGGCGTCCACTCCAGCAGCCCGAACATGTTGCCGATCCCGTCCACCCGGAGTTCCCATCCGGCGTCACGCACCCACCCGGCGAACCAGTGGCGTGTCTGCGCATCCTCCGGGGTTGCCGCCTGGCGGTCGACGCCGTTGTCGGGGGTGGCGCCGATGGTGGCCACGTGGTGGAAGTCTTCGAGGAAAGCTGCTGAAGTCATGGGAAATCCTTTGTAGGTTGCGGTGGAGAGGGTGGGGCGGCGGGCTTAGCCCATGCGGCCGCGCGTCTCGGGAACCTTGGTGAAGAGCACCAGCAGGAGCACGACGGCGGCGGCCGCGGCCATGTAGAAGCCGGGCGCGTGAGGCACTCCGGTGCCGCCGACCAGGGCGGTCCCGATGAACGGTGCTGTGCCGCCGAAGAGCGCGTAGGCGCCGTTGTAGCTGATTGCCGCCGACGTGAAGCGGGTGCGGGTGGTGAAGATTTCAACGAAGAAGGTGTAGCAGCCTCCGCCGTAGATGCAGAGCGCCACCACGAAGAGGGACTGGCCCAGGAGGGCAAGAGGGAGGCTTCCGCTGGTCACCAGCATGAAGCTCGGCACTGAAAGCAGGGCCAGCGCGGCTGAACCGGCAATGAGCATCGGTTTGCGGCCGAAGCGGTCGCCCAGCCGGCCACCGAAAGGAAGCAGGACGGCGTAGAGCGCGAGAGCGGCGGCGTTGACCAGGAGGGACTGTTCACGGCTCAGGTGGCCCGTGGTCTGGACATAGGAGACGAAATAGGCCGAGAGGAAGTAGAAGCCCATTGCGGTCAGGCCCATGACGAAGATGACCTGGACCATACGGAGCCGGTTTTCGCGGAAGGCTTCGCGGACCGGGCTGAATTCCTTGGTCCGGGCAGCCTTGGCCTCATTGAACGCATCGCTTTCCACCGTCCGGCTGCGGATCCAGACGCCGAACAGGGCGAGCGGCAGTGCCAGCAGGAACGGCAGGCGCCAGCCCCACGCCATGAAGGCCTCGTTGGGCATTGACTGGCTCAGGATGAGGATCATCGAACCGGCGACGACAGAGGGCAGCGCAGTGGCGGCGATGGTGATGTTGAGCCAGAACCCGCGGCGGCTGACCGGGGCGTGCTCGAAGACAAACGAGGGTGCTCCCACGGATTCGCCGCCGGCGGAGAAGCCCTGGATCAGCCGGCAGAGGACCAGCAACACCGGTGCCCAGGCGCCGATCTGGCCGTAGGTCGGCAGCAGCCCCATCAAGGCGGTGGCCCCGCCGATGGCGACGAGCGTGATGGTCAGGACCCGGCGGCGGCCGATCCGGTCGCCGAGCGCGCCGAAGAACAGGCCGCCGATGGGACGGACCACGAAGGCGACGCCGAAGGTGGCGAACGTGGCAAGCATGGCCGTGACCGGGTTGCTGCCGGGGAAAAACAGTTGGGAGAAGATGACGGCGGTGAGGCCGTAGAGCGTGAAATCGTAGAATTCGATGAACTGCCCGATGCTGCCGCCTGCGAGGACCCGCTTCTGCATCTTGGTGATGCCGAGAGGTCCGGACCGCGGAGCGTCCTTGTCCAGGGCCGGGGCGGACGGTGTGGTCTGGGAAGCGGACACCGGCTGGTCCTTGATGTCGTTGATCGTCATGACAGCCACGCTAGAGGCGCCGTGTTTCCGAAGTTCCCTGCCGTGTTACGGGCCCGGGAAATGAAATCTGCTGATGTTGCCGCTGTGTTGCCGGCAAGCCACGGTCCGGACATAAGTCGGACACCTGGGGCGTGAATCGGAACCATTGAATCTCCTTTGATCAACATGGTTGTCGCGCTTCGGGACTCGGCCAAGGGCCGTCATTGCGCGGGATTTGCCGTTGGACTCCCGCCGGCACCACCGCACTGGACCAACTTTGTGTGATCCGGTTCACATCTGTCCAATTGATTGTTTTGGCCAAATCAATCGATTTCATCGATGCCAATCGCTGCGGATTTTCGCAGTCACAGTCGGTGGGCACGGGGAATCCGCCGGGCTAGTGCCGGGCGGCACCGTAGAGCCGGATGCAGGTCTCCTCAAAGGCCAGTGCCCGGCGGGTGGGTTGCACTCCCTCGGGCCGGACCAGCATCACCTCGATTGGCGGGAAGTCATCCGTCAGGGTCAGGGCAACCACCCTGCCGCCGGAATACGTCATGTCGCTGTGGAGCCGCTGGTTCAGCATGGCGTAGCCGTGGCCCTTCGCCACAAACGAGCGCACCGTCTCATACCCGGCAAAGCGGTGCCGGACATTGGGAAGCACCCCCGCGATCGCGTACAGCTGCTCGTAGTATTCCCGGCTGTGCGGCAGATCCAGCACCACCGCGGGTTCGCCGTCGAGATCCTTCAGTGCGATGCTCCGCTCGGGCCGGGACGCCGCGGGGTGTTCAGCATGGACCAGCACATGAGGGGGCACGCGCTCGAGCACCGTGTGTGTGAAGCCCCGGCCCAGGCCGAGACCGTACATCAGCGCGACATCGCACTGCCCTTCGAGGAGGGCCGTCTGCAGGCTCGCCAGATCGGCTTCCAGGAAGGAGACCTCGACTCCCGGATGCTGAACTTCGAAGGTCTGCAGGATTGCCGGAAGCCTGAAGGGCGCCAGGGGCGAAAACACGCCCACTTTGAGCTCTCCGACCAGGCTTGTCGCAAGCCCGCGGGCTGACTCGTACAGCGAGTCCGCATGCTCCAGCAGCACCTTGATGTCCTGGGCCAGCTGCCGGCCGGACGGCGTCAGGCGCAGGCCGCGCGTCCTGAGCCGGACAAACAGCTGCGTCGACAAACTTGCTTCGAGCTGGGCCATGGCGGTGGACAGGGTGGACTGGGTCACGAGCAGCCTTTCGGCCGCCGCAGTCATGTTTTCGAGCTCGGCCACCACCGCGAAATACCGCAGCTGGGTCAAGGTAAAGGGCTTCGCCATTCGTCAATGCTCGCATTCTGCGCGGATCCGCGCGGTCACAGGCCCCGGAGCCGGTGCAGGAGTAGGGCGACGTGCAGCGACGTACGGGACTCCGCGTCGTCGAGGTCCACGCCGAGGAGCTCTTCAAGGCGGGCCAGCCGCGCGTACAGTGTCGGGCGGCTGAGATAGCCGGTGCGGGCCAGAGCCGCTTTGTTGCCGCCGGACTCGAGGTAGCGGCCCAGCAGCTCCAGCTGCCCGCCGCCGTCCCGGGCGTCGGCCTGCAGGACACCCTCCAGTTCTGACTCCGCGAACTGCTGCACCCGCGGATCCTTGCGCAGCAGGGCCAGCAGCCCCCGAAGCCGGACGTCCGTCGCCCGGTAGAACGGCTTCCGATCACCCCGCAGCGTCGCCGCGGTTTCGGCGACGTGGGCGGCTTCGTCAATGCCCGCCGCCGCTTCGAGCAAGGAACCCCTCAGGTGCCCCACGCCGATGCTCCATGTCGCCTCCGCCGGATTGCCGGCCCAGCCTCCGCCGGGCCGGGCTCCGCGGACGGGTGGGCCGGGTGGCGTGTCGCTGCCCGCGAGGGCATCGGCGAGACGCTGGAGGGTCGGGTCCTCCAATTGCTTCGCAGGAACGGCCAGGATCATGCCGACCGATCCGGACCGGATGCTCGCGGTCAAAGCGCTGCCTGACACGGTTTTGAGGGCCCGGGCGAGCTGCTCCAGCAGGGCACGTTCCTCCTGTTGCCCAGCCAGTGGATCGATTCCGGCTCCCGCTGCCCCTGCTGAGGGACCATAGGCTGCTCCGCCGCTCCGGAACACAATTGGCAGGTAGTGCGGCGACCGCCTGAGTCCCAGCGCCGCGGCGCGGGCCTGCGCCTCGTCCTCGCCCAGCCCGCGGGGCTGACGGAGGGCGTTGAGAAGCCCCGCCTGCGCCTGGTGGCTGAGCTCCCGCCGGTCCCGTTCGGCGAGCCGGTTGATCGCCAGGGTCTGGGCCGCGCGTTCCAGCACCATGGCCGCTGCGTCGTCGTCGTCGAGGGGGACCGGCACCACCAGCCGCCCCCAGACGTTTCCGCGCACGCCAACCGGCGTCTGCAGCCAGGCCTCGGGCCCGGTGCGGCCCGTCCCGGGCGGCGCCGGCGTGGTCCTGGACCGCCGCTCCCAGTCCTCCAGCAGTTCGATGGTCCGCAGCTGCCCGGCCGAGTAAGCGAGGACGAGGTGCGAGAGGTCCTCCAGGACCACCGGGGCGCCGATCATGGCGGCTGCCTGGTCCACCACCTGCCCGGTCCCTGCGCTTTCCAGGCTCAGCACCGTGAAGGCCTCGTGGACGTCGCGGGCGCGTTCCACCCGCTCCAGCTGTTCGGCGACGATGATCCGGTGCACGATTTCGGTGACCTGCACGAACCGCACGCGGCGCTCCACCACGATCACGGGCATGGCCGTGGCCAGCGCGGCCGCGCGCAGCGCATCCAAACTGGGCTTCCTGTCGCCGACGAGTTCAACAATCAGGCCGGACGCCGCCGCCTGCTCCAGGGACCTGATGAACGACGCCGTAAGCCCGGGTTCCTTTTCCAGCTCCAGTCCGGTGGTAAGCACCAGCTCCCCGCCAGACAGCAGCCCGGAAATGTCGAGCAATTCGCTCACGTGGACCCAGCGCACGGGGTTGTCGAGGGCCCCGGCGCCGCCGAGCAGGAGCGGCGCGGCCTCGCGGAGAACGGGAAGGTCAAGGATCGAGCCGACGGTGGGCAACATTTACACAGTGTAAACCAAGCTGTGATTCTCCTTACACACTGGCACTTATGGTGCCGTCTCCCGGTAGGGACACTGGACTCAACGCACCCCGAATACCGCATGAGGAGAAACCTTGAACATCATCGAGCACTGGATCAACGGCAGCTACGTTCCCGCCGGCGCGCGCACGGCCCCGGTGACCAACCCGGCCACGGGCAAGGTCACCGGCCAGGTTTCGCTCGCGAGCCAGGACGAGAGCCACGCCGCCATTGCCGCGGCTAAGGCCGCATTCCCCGCATGGCGCGACACCTCGATTGCCCGCCGCACCCAGATCCTCTTCGCCTTTCGCGAACTGCTCAACTCCCGCAAAGGCGAACTCGCCGCCATCATCACCTCCGAGCACGGAAAAGTCCTGGACGATGCCCTCGGGGAAGTCACCCGGGGCCAGGAAGTCGTCGAGTTCGCCTGCGGCATCCCCCATCTGCTCAAAGGCAGCTACACCGAGAACGCGTCCACCAACGTGGACGTCCACTCCATCCGCCAGGCCCTGGGTCCGGTCGCAGTCATCAGCCCGTTCAACTTCCCGGCCATGGTGCCGATGTGGTTCTTCCCGCTTGCCATCGCCGCCGGCAACACGGTCGTCGTCAAGCCCAGCGAAAAGGACCCCACGGCGGTGAACTGGATGGCCGAACTCTGGAAAGAAGCCGGCCTGCCGGACGGCGTGTTCAACGTCCTGCACGGCGACAAGGTGGCCGTCGACGCCTTGCTCAACCACCCGGACATCAAAGCCGTCTCCTTCGTCGGCTCCACCCCGATCGCCAAGTACGTCTATCAGACCGCGACGGCCAACGGAAAGCGCGTCCAGTCCCTTGGCGGAGCCAAGAACCACATGATCGTGCTGCCCGACGCCGATCTGGACTTGGCCGCCGACGCCGCCATCAATGCCGGATTCGGATCGGCGGGCGAACGTTGCATGGCCATCTCTGCCCTGCTCGCGGTGGGCGAAATCGCCGATGAACTGGTGGACAAGATTGCCCAGCGTGCGGCTTCCCTGCGCACCGGCGACGGGCTGCGCGGCTGCGACATGGGCCCGCTGGTGACGGCCCAGCACCGGGACAAGGTTGCCGGCTACATTGATGCCGGCGAAGCTGCCGGTGCCCAACTCGTCGTCGACGGCCGCAACATCGCCGCCGACGCGGAAGGTGACGGCTTCTTCGTCGGACCCACGCTTTTCGACAAGGTGACTCCGGACATGTCCATCTATCAGGACGAGATCTTTGGACCGGTCCTGTCCGTGCTCCGCGTTGACAGCTACGACGAGGCGCTCGAGATGATCAACGGCAACCCATACGGCAACGGCACCGCCATCTTCACCAACGACGGCGGCGCGGCGCGGCGCTTCGAGAACGAAGTGGAGGTGGGCATGGTGGGCATCAACGTCCCCGTTCCGGTCCCCATGGCCTACTACTCCTTCGGCGGCTGGAAGAACTCGCTGTTCGGGGATACCCACGCCCACGGCACCGAGGGCGTCGGTTTCTTCACCCGCGGCAAGGCCGTCACCTCCCGCTGGCTGGATCCAAGCCACGGCGGCATCAACCTCGGCTTCCCGCAGAACGCCTAAGCCACCCGTATCCGAAAGGCAGCTGTCATGACCTCGACCCTTGAAAACGAAACCCTCCCGCAGCAGGAGGCCGCCGAGGGCGCCCGCCGCGCCTACGAACTGGACCGCAAGCACGTCTTCCACTCCTGGTCCGCCCAGGACCTCATCGACCCCATGGTCATCTCCGCGGCCGAGGGCTCCCACGTCTGGGACGGCGACGGCAACGAGTACCTGGACTTCTCCTCGCAGCTGGTCAACACCAATATCGGCCACCAGCACCCCGCCGTCGTATCCGCCATCGCAGCACAGGCCACCAAGCTGTGCACGATTGCCCCGAGTTACGTCAACGACGCGCGCTCCGAAGCTGCACGCCTGATTGCCGGGCGCACGCCCGGCGGACTGGACAAGATCTTCTTCACCAACGGCGGGGCGGACGCCAACGAGCACGCCATCCGCATGGCCCGTCTGCACACGGGCCGCCACAAGGTGCTCTCCGCCTACCGTTCGTACCACGGCGGCACCCAGCTGGCCATCAACGTCACCGGCGACCCCCGGCGCTGGCCCAGCGACACCGCCAGCACCGGCACCGTCCACTTCTTCCCGCCGTACCTGTACCGCACCGCCTTCCACTCCACCACCGAGGAGGAGGAAAGCCAGCGCGCCCTCGAACACCTGGAACAGCTGATCAGCTTCGAAGGCCCCTCCACCATCGCCGCCCTCATCCTGGAAAGCATCCCGGGCACGGCCGGGATCTACGTGCCGCCCCCGGGATACTTGCAGGGCGTCCGCGAGCTCTGCACCCGGCACGGCATCATCTTCATCGCCGACGAAGTCATGTCCGGCTTCGGCCGCACCGGAACCTGGTTCGCCGTCGAGCACTTCGACGTCGTTCCGGACCTGCTGACCTTCGCCAAGGGCGTGAATTCCGGCTATGTTCCGATGGGCGGGGTGGCAATCAGCCCGGAGATCGCAGCCACGTTCGGCAAGCGTGTCTACCCCGGCGGCCTGACCTATTCGGGCCACCCGCTCGCGGCGGCTGCCGCCGTGGCGACCATCAACGCGATGGAGAACGAACAGATCGTCCAGCACGCGGCAGCCCTCGGCGAGACGGTGATCGGACCGGCCCTCCGTGGATTCACCGAGCGCCACCGCTCCGTTGGTGAAGTCCGCGGCAAGGGCGTCTTCTGGGCGATCGAACTCGTCAAGGACCGGAAGACCCGCGAGCCCATGGCCCCGTACGGCGGCTCAAGCCCGGAAATGAACCAGCTGGTGGCGGCCTGCAAGTCCCGCGGGCTGCTCCCGTTCGCGAACTTCAACCGAATCCATGTTGTCCCGCCGTGCAACACCAGCGTGGAAGACACCCAAAAGGGCTTGGCCGTACTGGACGCCGTGTTGGACATTGCGGACGGCTTCGCCGCCTGAGGCGCTCCCGCACTATTGACACCCGAACGACGGATGCTCCCCCGCACAACAACGCGGGGGAGCATCCACCATTTTCCGGTCCGGCGTCTCAGCTGGCCCGGGTGAGGAACTCCTTGAGCAGCGGTCCGGACGTGGTGGCTCCAAGGCCGCCGTCCTCCACGAACACGGCGACGGCGAGGTCACCGTGCGCCGCCACGATCCAGGCGTGGGTCTTGGGCGGGGTGTCGTTGCCGAACTCAGCCGTTCCGGTCTTCGCGCCGACGGGCTCGCCCGGGACGGCGGCCAGGAACCCGGCATGCCCGCTGGTCACGACGGCACGCATCATGTCAGCCAACGCCGCGGCTTCCGCTGCCGTTACCGGCGTTTCGGCCGCCGTAGCCGGTGCCGCGGCCGACGCCGACGCCGACGCGTCACCGGAGGGCGGGGCGGCAGGCGCCGTGCCTGTTCCGGTGCCGGCAGTGGGCGTGCTCTCGGCGCCCGGTGAAGTGACGCCCTCATTCGGATTCAAGACCAGCTGGGCGGCCACCGGGGCTCCCTTGGCTACCGAGCCGGCCATGATGGCGGCGGCCAGCGGGGACAGGAGCACTTTGCCTTGGCCGATCATGGAGGCGGCGTGTTCGGTTCCTGCGGCTTCCCCGGGGACGGAGCCGAGGAACGCTGCGGCGCCGAGCGCGGGCGCTTCGACTGCCACGCCCAGCGAGGTCGCGGCAGATTCGAGTTGCGCCTGGCTGACGGTGTCGCGGGCGTTGATGAAGGCGGTGTTGCAGGAGTGCGCAAAGGCGTCGCGCAGCGTCACGGAGCCCAGGGAGGACTCGGGGTATCCCTCGGCGTTCTTGAAGGTGCGGCCGTCCACCGTGAGGGTTGCCGGGCAGTCCACCTTGGAATCGGGGGTCATCCCGTTGCGGAACATGGCCAGGGAATCGACCATCTTGAAGATCGATCCGGGGGCATACTGTCCCAGCATTGCGGTGTCGTAGCCGTTGCTGCCCGGCCCGGACGCGGCGGCCAGGACGGCGCCGCTGGAGGGCCGGAGCGCCACGATGGCCGACGCAGGGCCGACCTTGCCGAGCACGTCTTCCGCGAGTTGCTGCAGCTTCGGGTCCAGGGTGGTTTTCAGCGGGGTTCCGGGTTTGATGCCGGTCTCGAACAGCACCCGCCTCGGGTCGGGAGACGCCGCCTGGATTTCCGCGGTGGTGAGTCCGGCTTTCTGTGCCCGGATCACGATCCCGTCGGTTCCGCGCAGCTGCGCGTCGTACTGCTGCTGCAGGCCCCCGGCGCCGGCGGTGTCCCCGGGCTTGAGCGCGCCGCCGGACTTCTCGATTTGCTCCGCGTTCGCCTCGGAGACTGTACCCAGAAGTGCCCGCGCAAACGTGCGGGTGGGTGCCAGCGGCAGGCTGTCCGGGACGGCGCGGCCGCCGGGGATGGCGGAGATCTGCTCGTCGGTGATGGTCCGGGAACCGTCCTCGCGGAAGGTGATGGCCGGGACGAAGGCGTCCGGACCGGCCGCCGCGACCTGCTGGGCGTAGGCTGCCGGGTCCACGCCGACCAGTTGGGCAAGCTTGGTGGCGGAGTCGGAGGGGTCCGCGCCGCCGAGCGCTGGCTTGTCGATGCCAACGTTGACAACGGGCCGGTACGTGACCAGCGGGGCCCCGCCGGCGCCCAGGATGGAGGCCCTCTGCGGCGTCTGGGTGGCCCGGGTGATGATCTCCCCGTCAGCGAGGTCGGGAACCAGCATGGCCGGCTTCCACACCGTGAGCCACTTGTCCCCGGATTTCTTCAGCTGTGCGGAAACGGTGTATTTCCATTCCTCCGCGCCGACTTTCCAGGTGTAGTTCAGCGGAAACGTGGCCGTGTCCGACTCGAAGGTCAGCTGGCCGGCCTGCACGGCTGGTTTGTCCGGGTCCAGTCCCTGGAAAATTTCCTTGAGCTGGTCGTTGGCGGCGCCCGACTCCTTCCCCTCGAAGGCGACGGATCCGACGTCGAGCGCGGACACCGCGCTGGCGAGCTGCTGGGCGGCGCCTTCCGCGCCGTCCCGGCCGTCTCCGCAGGCGACCAGCGAGGCGCCAAGAACCAGACCCACAAGGGCCAGTGCAAGTTTTGATGAGTTCCCCATTGCGACATTATGCCCCGGACCACTGACAACCCCCGTGTCACAAAGCGGCGGCACGTGACACAGGCACGGACTTCCCGTGCCCGGAACGCCTAGGGCCGCCGGATGATCCTGCGCTGCGCGGCAACGGCGATCGCGGCAGTGCGGTTGTCCACGCCGAGCTTGCCGTAGATATGCACCAGATGGGTCTTGACCGTGGCCTCGGAAATGAACAGCTGCTTCGCGATGGCCCGGTTTCCCATCCCGGTGGCCAGCAGTTCGAGCAACTGGATCTCGCGGACGGACAGGGCCGGCTCCGGGTTCCTGATCCGGCCCATCAGCCTGGCCGCGACCTCGGGCGCCAGCGCCGTACCGCCGGCCGCGGCGGAGAGCACCGCCTGGCGGATCTGCTCCGGCGGGGCATCCTTGAGCATGTAGCCGCTGGCGCCGGCCTCGACGGCAGCGAGGATGTCGGCGTCGGAGTCAAAGGTGGTGAGGATGAGCACCGGAGGCGCCGGCTGCCCGGCCTCTCCCGCTTTGATCCGGCCGGTCGCGGTGACGCCGTCCATTCCCGCGCCCATCTGCAGGTCCATGAGCACCACGTCCGCAGGCTCGCCCAGGGTATGGAGCTTGGCCAGTCCGGCCAGGGCGGCGCCGCCGTCGGCCGCCTCGGCCACCACTGTGATGCCCTGCAGATCACCCAGCATCGCCCGCAGCCCGGCCCGGACCACCGGGTGGTCGTCCACCAGGAACACCCGGATGTTGTTCATTGCCGGTCCCCGCTGGCTTGCGCCGGCACGGCATTGGAACCGGGCGCGGTGCCGGGCTCGTCGCCCAGTGGCAGCCGGATGGCCACCACGGTCCCCTCACCCGGGGCAGACTCGATGTCCAGCTGGCCGTGGAGGGCGGCCACACGTTCCCGCAGCGACGTCAGCCCATAACCGGAACCGTCCGGACGGGCCGGCAAGGCGGCGGGGTCGAACCCGGTGCCGTCGTCGTAGATGTCCATGGCCACTTCCGGGCCCAGGAAGGAAAGGGTGACGACGGCGGTGCTCGCCTGCGCGTGAATCCGGACGTTGGCCAGGCTCGCCTGTGCGGCCCGGAGCAGGGCGGTCTGGTGGGCCGCGGGGAGTTCCACGGGCACGCCTTCGACGTCGAGGCGGCAGCGCAGCCCGGTACCGCGCGCGGCGGTCTCCGCTTCGGTCTTTTCACACAGCCGGAGGAGGCCGGCCACGAGGGAGCCGTCCTCGAGGTCGGGGGACTGGAGCGCCCGGACGAAGTTGCGGGCCTCTGCAAGATTCGCGGCGGCCGTGTCCCGGACGATGCGGAGCCTTTCCCGTGCCACGGCGGGTTCGCCGTCGTCCAGGGCTTTCTCGGCCGCGCGCCCCATCAGCACAATGCTGGACAGGCCCTGGGCGAGGGTGTCATGGATTTCGCGGGCCAGCCGGGTGCGCTCGGCCAGGGTGCCGGCATTGTGCTGGGTTCGGGCGAGTTCGGCACGGGTGCGGCGGAGCTCTTCGGCCGCCAGCCGCTGGTTTTCCGCCTCCAGGAACAGCGCCCGGTAGGCCAGCCCTGTGACCACAGCGAAGGCTGCGCCGAACGCGGGCCCGAGCACCATGGGCAGCTCCGGCGGTGCGATACCGCCGTTGTGGAACCAGAGCGCCCCAATGACAAAAAGGGTGCTGAGTGCGATCGCGGGCAGCGCCAGCCGGCGCCGGAGCACGTGCAACTCCAGGAAGAACAGCGGGAAGGCCAGCCAGACGAAGTCGGCGCTGGTCCAGATCAGCAGCAGCCACAGGACGCTGACGCCGCCCAGCCACCAGGCCGAGTAGGGCCGCGGATCGAACCGGGTCCTGTGGGCTGCATGCCTTTTCTCCAGAACGGTGCCAGCGAGGTAGAAGGCGGCGAGCAGCAGGGCCAGCAGCAGGGTGACCCAGCCCTGACCCGTGATTCCGCCGGCCACGAGCCGGACCAGCGCCACCAGGAGAAGTACCGCGAAGCCGACGTGAAGGCTCACGCGAAGGACGCGCAGAATGACGGCCGCCCCGGTGGGCTCCGTGCCCGCGTGCCCCGTGGCCCCGTGGGGTGTGCCAGCGTGTCGTGTGCCCTCGTGTCCAATGCCCTCGTGGACCGTGTTGCCGGCGTTGCCCTCCATGCTTCCAGCGTAGTGCCGGCGGGGCAGGGGCAACTGCGGAAATCGGCCCGCCACCGGCGGAATCAACCTTTTGGTTGATCGCAGGGCAGTCCTTGCGGTGCCCGCGATCCAACCGGGCGGCCGATGCCCCTGGGACTGGCGGAGGGAAGGCTGGAAGCAACGCCACAAACGTCACGAAAAAGGACAACCATGTATCTCGCCATCCGCGATATCCGCTTTGCCAAGGGCCGGTTCGCCCTGATGGGCGCGGTCGTCGCGCTCATCACCCTCCTGCTCGTCATGCTTTCCGGGCTGACGGCCGGACTCGGCAACCAGTCGACGTCGGCCCTTGCTGCCCTCCCGGCCGACCAACTGGTCTTCGGCGCCCCGGCAGGGAGCACGCCCAAGGCCTCGTTCACGGAATCCGAAGTCTCGCGCGCCCAACAGTCGCAGTGGTCGGCACGCGACGGCGTCGCCCGGGCCGATGCCTTAGGGATCAGCCAGAGCCGCTTCCAGGCCCTCGGCGACGGAGGCGTCCCGGCACGCACGGCAAGCGTTGCGGTCTTCGGCACCGAGACCGGCACGCCACTGGCCCCCGCCCCGCTGACAGAGGGAACCATCGCTGTCGGAGCGGGACTGGCGAAGGACCTGGAGCTCAGCACCGGCAGCCGCGTCTCGGTGGGCGGCACCGGCCTCGTTGTGACGGCCGTGGTTCCGGAGCAGTGGTATTCACACACCGGAGTCGTGTGGACCACGTTGGCCGATTGGCAGAAGCTGGCACACCTGCCGGACGCGGGCGCCGCGACGGTGCTGGCCGTGACCTTTGACTCCACGGCCGGACCCGGGGTGGATACCGATGCCGCCAATGCAGCCGCGGGAACCGTCAGCACCACCGTCGACGGATCTTTCCAGGCCCTCGGCTCCTACAAGAGCGAGAACGGCTCGCTGCTGCTCATGCAGGCATTCCTCTATGGCATCTCGGCCCTCGTGATTGTCGCCTTCCTGACGGTCTGGACGGTCCAACGCACCCGGGACATCGCCGTTCTGAAGGCACTCGGCGGGTCCGCCCGCTACATCCTCCGGGACGCCATGGCGCAGGCAGCCGTGGTCCTGCTGGCCGGCGCCGCGGCAGGCGGGCTGGCCGGCGTGGCCGGCGGGGTCCTCGCGTCCCAGGCGGCGCCGTTCCTCATCACGCCCTGGACAACGCTGCTGCCCATCGCCGGGATCGTGCTCCTGGGCCTGGCCGGGGCAGCCCTCGCGGTCCGCAGCGTTGCGCGCGTCGATCCGCTGATCGCCCTCGGCGGCAACTGACCGGCCCCAGGCCCGGTCCCGTATATTCTTCGAAAGGCATATCTCGTGAATTCCGCACTGAACAAGTCCATCGTAAACAAGTCCGCCCTGAACAACGCTGCCCTGAACCTTGTCAACGTCACCCTGGAGTACCCGGACGGAGACGGCACCCTCAAAGCCCTGGACGACGTGAGCCTCAAAGTTCACCCCGGGGAGTTTGTGTCCCTCATCGGCCCGTCGGGGTCCGGAAAGTCGTCCCTGCTGGCCGTCGCCGCCACCCTCGTCCGGCCCTCCGCCGGCCTGGTGGTGATCGACGGCCAGGACGCCGGCGGACTCCCCGACGCCGGGCGCACCGCACTGCGCCGGGACAAGATCGGGATCATCTTCCAGCAGCCCAACCTCCTGCCCTCCCTCACGGCGATGGAGCAGCTGGTGATCACCCAGCGTCTGCGCGGCGGGGCCGCCCGCGCGGCCGGGGAACGCGCGGCCGGTCTGCTGGACCTCGTGGGTCTCGGCCACGCCTTGGCCAAGCGGCCCCACCAGCTCTCCGGCGGGCAGCGGCAGCGTGTCAACATTGCCCGGGCACTCATGGGAAATCCTGCCGTGCTGCTCGTGGACGAGCCGACGGCGGCTCTTGACCACCACCGCAGCGAGGCGATCGTCCGGTTGCTGCGGCAGGTCACGGACGAATTCAGCGTGGCAACCGTCATGGTCACCCACGACACCGACTTCGTCCCGATCACTGACGCCGTGGCGAGCATGCGCGACGGACGGCTGTCCTCCATGGTGGCGACGCCGGCCGCGTCGGCGGCGGCGGACACGGGCTTCGGGGCCCCGCGGTTGGGTTAGGGGACCCGGTTCCCGAGGTCAGGTACGCCGAGCCCGAACATGTCCTGGAGGGCATACCTGGCGGCGTGGAAGCCGGGCATCCCGGTGACGCCGGGACCCGGCGGGGTGGACGAGGAACACAGGTACACGCCGGGCAGCGGCGTCCGCCATGGAACGGGGCTCAGCACCGGGCGCCGCAGTATGCCCCAAAGGTCCATGCGGCCGGCGCCGAAGTCCCCGCCGACGTAGTTCTCGTCGTACGCCGCCAGCCCGGCGGCCGTCGTCACCTTGAACTGGACCACCAGGTCCCGGAAGCCGGGTGCGAAGCGCTCCAGTTGCGCCATGACCGCGTCGCTCATATCCACGGCAGAGCCGGCCGGAACATGGCAATAGGTCCACAGGATGTGCCGGCCGGCCGGGGCGCGGCCGGCATCGAAACGCGAGGGCTGGGAGACCAGTACGTAGGGCCGGTCCGGATGCCGTCCCGATGCCACCTGGCGCTCCGCTTCGGCGGTTTCCGCCCTGGTGCCGCCTACGTGCACAGTCCCGGCATCGGCGAGGCTGGCCGCCGCCCACGGCACCGGTCCGGAGAGGATGAAGTCGACCTTGCAGACCGCGTTCCCGAAGCGGAAGGACGCCAGGGCGCTCCGGTAGCGTGCCGGGAGCCTGCCCTCCGCCAGGTGAAGCAGCGCGGGGGCCGCCACATCCAGCAGGGTGGCCCGGGCCGGCGGCAGCTCCGCGAGTGAAGCGATCCGCCTCCCGGTCTCGATCACGCCGCCATGGGCTTCGATATCGGCGGTCAGCGCCCGGGCAATCGCGGCCGATCCGCCGCGCGGAACAGGCCAGCCGCCGGCATGCGCCAGGGCGCCCAGCATGAGGCCGGCGCCGGCCGAGGTGACCGAGGGCAGGGGCGCCACGGTATGCGCGGCGACCCCGCTCAGCAGTGCGGGAGCCAGGTCCTGACTGAACCTCGCATTCCACAGCGGCGAGCCCTGTTCGAGCGCCCGGAGACCGAATGCAGCGGCTGCCAGAGGATCTCCCGGAATCCGCAGCAGCTGGTTCAGGGTCAGGTCTGCGACTCCCTCCACCCGCCGCACCAGGGGCTCCATAAGCCGGCGGTAGGCGGCGCCGTCCCGCCCGAGTTCCGCAACAGTGCGGTCCAGGGAGCGGTAGGCCAGCGCCGCACGGCCGCCGTCGAGCGGGGATCCGTACGAGAGCTCCGGCACTTCCAGGGGCACGCGCCGGGCCAGCTCGAACCGGCGGAAGAAAGGTGAGGCCAGAATCATGGGGTGCACGGCTGAACAGACGTCGTGGAAGTGGCCCGGTTCCATCAGTTCGGCGGTGCGGAGTCCGCCGCCGGGGGTGGCAGCCGCCTCGAACACGTGGACTTTGAGTCCGGCCCGCGCCATGGTCGCCGCCGCGGCCAGCCCGTTGGGGCCGGAGCCGACGACGGCGACGTCAGTCATGGGCGGTGGCCTTCCGCCACGGCACTCTTCCGCCACGGCACTACGGACGCCGCAGGCCGGCGGAGATCAATCCGCAGCCAGTCCGGGGCACCGTCGAAGGGGCCGCCATGCGGATCATCGATCCGGTGCCCGCGGATCACGTCGTGGGACGGATCCCAGATGTCCCAGGCGACGCGCGCCATCAGGTAGGCGGTGGCGAGCATGTGGGCCACCACTGCCAGGACGTAGTAGGGCATATCGATGTTGTGCTGGGTCGAACCGCCGCTGGTCGCCTGCCCGAGGTACATCCAGACGGCGCCCCAGTGCAGTGCTTCGATGGCCTGCCAGATGAGGAAGTCACGCCAGCGGGGCCGGGCGAGGGCGATGAGGGGGATCAGCCACAGCACGAACTGGGGCGAGTACACCTTGTTGGTCAGGATGAATGCGGCCACGATCAGGAAGACCAACTGCGCGATCCTCGGGCGCCGGGGTGCTGTCAGTGCGAGGACCGCAATCAGGATGCAGGCCAGGAGGAACAGGTCCAGTGCGAGGGAGTTGATGGCTTCGGCCTGAAGCGGGTTCAAGCCCAGCCGGCCAGCCACCAGGTTGTAGGCGAACCAGGGTGAGCTGTAGCCCGCCGGCCGCTCCTGCGTGAACTGGTAGAAGTACTTCCAGCCGTCCGGATTTGCCGCGGCTGCCGGGACATTGACCGCCAGCCAGGCCGCGGTTGCGGCACCAGCGGTGATCAGGAGCGCCCGGATGCGCCCGCTCCGGAGCGCCAGCAGCAGGACGGCACCGAGGATCAACAGGGGGTATAGCTTGGTGGCCGTGCCCAGGCCGATGAAGATTCCGGCGAGGACCAGCTTGTTTCGCGAAAAGAAGTACATCCCAAGAGCCAGCATGCACACGGCCCACATGTCCCAGTTAATGACGCCGGCGAGGACGATGCCCGGGGCGAGGGCAACCATCGCCGCGTCCCAGGACCGCCGCCGGTCCGTCCGTGCCGTGGCCAGCACGGTGATAATCCAGACCGCGGCGATCAGGGTGGCATTGACGTCGAAGTAGCCAAGGACACGGGGGTCTCCGGTGCCGGCACCGGGCACCAGAAGTGCCGTGGCGCCCGCGATGAGCCCCATCAGCACGGGGTACTCAAAGAGGCTTCCCTGGGTGATGAAGGGGAAGGCGCCATCGCCGAGGCCGCGGTTGCGGAACAGTTCCGGAAAGTCCGAGTAGCACGTGGCGTAGAACTGCCCGGGCGTTTCCCAGCCGTTGGTGCGGCAGAAGTTCTTGAGCAGAATCCCGGCCAGGGCGGCGAGGACTGTGAGGATCACCAGAACACGCTCCACCGTGAAGAATCCTGGCGAAACGATCCCGGGCGCCGAGCGCTGGCCCAACGGACCACCTACCAGTTCCGTGAAGTTTCGGAGAAAAGGGTCGCTGCGGCTCGGGATGACCAATCGGACCCGTTTGCGCTCCGGCGGCTTTGTCTCCTGCATGCCCTCGAGCTTACCGGGGGCCGTTGCCCCACGCCGCGCTGCGGAGTTCCTGGCACGTCGGATCGCCCGCCCCACGGCAACGGGGGAGACGAACGGGGCTTAAAAGAAGGAGCCCGCGCGTCGCCGCACGGGCTCCTCTGGGATCGGTTCCGATGTCAGTCACAGGTTCTCCTTCGCTGCGAACAGTCCTGCCGGTAACGGGCTTCGTGCCTGCACGGGATTGGTCCATGCACCAGTGGCGGAAGTGTCCGGCAGTCAGCAGATCAGGGGTTCAGCGAATCAGGCCGGCCTGATACATGGCGAGGAAGGTTTCGTTTCGTCTTTGGTCCAGGAGTTGGCCGTTGAAGCGGGTTGACTCCCTGTGCGCCAGTTTCCTGAACAGGACCGTATAGAGCTTGTTCATCATGGTTTTTACCTCCCCTCGGTGGCTGGATCGGTGCGTCTTGGCGGCGGGTACGGCGGTGCGATGGGTTGAAGCGGTGGTTGCGGTAGCCACGGGGTCCTTTCATTGGTGGGGGATTTGCAGACCGGTTCGGTGCGACTTAGTGGGGAATGGCCGGGTGAAACGGACGGCATATTTTGGGCACGGCAAATAAAGCCATAGGTGCGATGAATTCGAACAGCCGATTCCGGGCGCGACAATTAGGCGCGAAATTCTAGGGCTCTAAATTAAGCCGGAATTCCGGATACGGGGAATTTATTCGATGGAGAGTGGCCCCAGGACGCAGCAGCGCTGAAACCCCAACAAGAAGCTGGGTTCCGAACTATGGGGAGGCTGCGCAACCGCGTGGTTCCGCGTGTTCAGGCTGCTGTCACCAGGCGTTCCGTTGAGGAAGCCGGCTGCCGCCCGTCCCAGCTTGCATTACCTGGGACGGGAAAGCGGTCAGGAAACAGTCAGTCCGACATTTGGGCGCGGCTCAGCGAACGAGGCCGGGGTGGCGGTGGTGCAGTACATCCATCCGCTAGTCAAAGTAATCATCATTTCCCCAACCTCCTTTTCTGTCCTGCCGTGGCTCCGGCTGACTGGCCGGGCGACGTGCGCCGTGACCCCGGCAAGTCGCTCTGGGGTCAGAAATAAAAATACACTATGAATGCGGCAGTTGCCTACCGAATTCATAAACTTTCTTTGACTTTGTTTTAAAAACCGGTTTTAGAGTCCCCAGCGCACGATTGCCGGTGTCTTCTTATCCCATCCCAGCGTGCAGACTTTGGCCGTCCCCAACACGAAATGCCGGCCCTCGCGGGGGTCGAGTCCAAGCCACCGGGCGGTCAGGATGCGGGAGAAATGTCCGTGCGCGACGATCAGCACATTGTCCAGGCCCGATTCCAGTACCCGCGCCACGATCTTGTCCGCACGGGCGGCGACGTCGTCGAGCGCCTCACCGTTGGGCACGCCGTGCGTCCAGATCAGGTATTCCGGGTTGTCCTTGCGGATGAGGTCTGAGCTGATGCCCTCATAGTCGCCGTAGTCCCATTCCACCGCCAGCGGTTCCAGCTGGGCGTCGGGGTAGCCGGCGAGCTCGGCGGTCCGGCGGGCGCGGCGCAGGGGCGAGGTCAGCACGAGGTCGAAGTCGACAGTCTCGAGCACCCTGCGCGCCTCCACGGCCTGCTGCTCGCCTTCGACCGTGAGGGGCATGTCGGTGAGCCCGGTGTACTGCCCGCTCTTGGACCACTCTGTTTCGCCGTGCCGCAGGATCCACAGTTGGGGGCGGGGGCCGTTGGATGGTGCAGTCACTTAGGACTCCTCAGTGGTGGAAAGTTCGGCGCCGGCGGGCGCCGCCTCGGGCTGGGCCGCCCACCAGTCCCGCAAGCGGGATTCGGCGACGGCGGGATCGAGCGGACCGTGCTCCATGCGTTCTTCGAGCAGAAATTTGTAGGCGCGGCCCACCATGGGACCGGGCTTGAGACCGAGCAGGGCCATGATCTGGCCGCCGTCAAGGTCCGGGCGGACGGCGTCGAGGGATTCCTGCTCCCGCAGGGCCGCGATCCTGTCCTCGAGGTCGTCGTAGGCGAAGGACAGCCTGTCCGCCTTGCGCTGGTTCCGGGTGGTGACGTCGGAGCGGGTGAGCCGGTGCAGACGCTCCAGGAGGGGCCCGGCGTCGGTGATGTAGCGGCGGACCGCGGAATCGCTCCAGCCGGCCTCACCGTAACCGTAGAAGCGCATGTGCAGCTCCACGAGCCTGGCCACGGCCTTGATGGTGTCGTTGTCGAAGCGGAGCGCCTTCATGCGTTTCGCGGTCAGCTTGGCGCCCACCATGTCGTGGTGGCGGAAGCTCACCGCACCGCCCGGTTCAAAGCGCCGCGTGGCCGGCTTGCCGACGTCGTGCATCAGCGCCGCGAACCGCAAAACAAAGTCCGGGCCGGGAACCGGGCCGTCCGCCTTCGATTCCAGGGCGGCGGCCTGTTCCAGGACCTGGAGCGAGTGCTGGTATACGTCCTTGTGGCGGTGGTGTTCATCGGATTCGAGTCGCAGGGCCGAGACTTCAGGCAGCACCAGGTCCGCGAGTCCGGTATCGACCAGCAGGTCCACGCCGGCCCGCGGCTGCGCGGCGCATATGAGCTTGATCAGTTCATCGCGCACACGTTCGGCCGAGATGATGCTGATCCGTTCCGCCATCCGGACCATCGCCTCGCGGACTTCGGCGTGCACCGACACCCCCAGTTGGGCCGCGAACCTCGCCGCGCGCATCATGCGCAGGGGGTCATCGGAGAAGGACGTTTCCGGCGGTCCCGGCGTGTTGAGGATCGAGGCGTGCAGGTCGCGGACGCCGCCGAAAGGATCGACGAGCTCCAGCATGGGCAGCCGCAGTGCCATGGCGTTGATCGTGAAGTCCCGCCGCAGCAGGTCATCCGTGAGGGATGTTCCGAAGGCCACTATCGGCTTGCGGGACTCCGGATCGTAGGCGTCGGCCCGGTACGTGGTGATTTCGATCTGGAACTCGCCCTTGCGCATCCCGATGGTGCCGAAGGCGCGCCCGATCTCCCAGTAGTTATCCGCCCACTTCTTGATCAGGGCAACGGTCTGGTCCGGCGTGGCGTCAGTGGTGAAGTCGAGGTCGGGCGAGATCCGGCCAAGAAACAGGTCACGGACGGGCCCGCCCACGAGGGACAGCTCGTGGCCGGCGTCGACGAAGCGCTGCCCGAGCTCCAGAACCACCGGATCCACCTGGAAAGAAACGGTGTGGGAGTCAGTCTTGTGATGTGCGTGCGCCATAGTTACTTAAGCTTGTCAGAAAACCGCGCCAGCACCACACCGGAACCCACGAGGATCCGGCCGGTTCGTCACGATTGCGTACGAACTGCTGCGGGCCGACTTTCCCGGCCGTCCACTTTAGGGCCATGTTTAGGTCATCAACAGCGGGCAAGAGTCGTTAGAGTGGACCTCATGGCCCATCCCGTACCGAGCGCTCCCGGCAGGAGGACAAACGCACCGTTGCCGTCGGCAATAGGTGCCAATGTCGCGCCTGTCCAGCACACGGGCCACGCTTCCCTGCCCACCGTGGAGGAAATCTCCGCCGGGGGCGTCGTGGTGGACATGTCCGACTCCGACCTGCGGGTAGCGATCATCGCGCGCCTCAACCGCGGCGGCCGTCTAGAGTGGTGCCTGCCGAAAGGGCACCCGGAAGGCAAGGAAAGCAACGAGGAAGCTGCCGTCCGCGAGATCGCCGAGGAAACCGGGATCGAAGGCCGGATCCTGGCACCGCTGGGAAGCATCGACTACTGGTTCACCGTTAGCGGGCACCGCGTCCATAAGACCGTGCACCACTACTTGTTGCGGGCCACGGGCGGAGAACTCACCATCGAGAACGATCCGGACAAGGAAGCAGTCGACGTCGCGTGGGTTCCTATCCAGGAGCTGGCCCGCAAGCTGTCCTTCCCGAATGAGCGCCGCATCGCGGATCTGGCCAAGGAAGTCCTCCCGGAAGACCGCTAAGGGCCGCAGGAGCGGCCGGTCCCGGCCACCGATAGCGACTAATGCCCCGCACGGGTGAGACGATGAAGACGATGTCATCTGCCAAACCCGCCCCCGTACCCTCCGGCCCCGCCGATTCCAAAGCTGTCCAGTCCGGTGAAGCCCGTTCCAGCGCCATCATGGCCGCCGGAACCCTCGTTTCGCGTTTCCTGGGCTTCGCCAAGACTTGGATGCTGGCGGCCGCCCTGGGCTTGGGCTCCTCCGTCAATGACACGTTCATCAACGCCAACAACCTCCCCAACCTGATCTTCCTGCTGGTGGCGGGCGGGGTGTTCAATGCTGTTCTGGTACCGCAGATCATCAAGGCCAGCAAGGCGCCGGACAAGGGTGCGGATTACATCAGCCGGCTGCTGACGCTGGCGGTCCTGGTACTGCTGGTGCTCACACTGCTGGTCACGCTGCTGGCGCCTACGGTCATTCAACTGACCACCCAGGGCTACTCGCCGCAACAGAAGGCCCTCGCGGTGTCGTTCGCGTTCTGGTGCCTTCCGCAGATTTTCTTCTACGGCCTGTACGCCCTGCTGACCCAGGTCCTGAACGCCCACGGGGCCTTCGGGCCCGCGATGTGGGCGCCGATCGTCAACAACGTCGTGGCGATCGCCGGGCTGGGCATGTTCATCGCCATCATGGGCGCCAATGCCGCCAATCCCCACACGATCGACAACTGGGGGTCCGCCCAGACCATTCTCGTGGCCGGGTTCTCCACGAGCGGCGTCGTCGCCCAGACTGCCGTCCTGCTCATTCCCGTGTTTAGGCTCCGGCTGGGGCTGCGGCCGCGCTTCGGCTGGCGCGGCGTCGGGCTGGGCCATGCCGCAAAGCTGAGCGTCTGGACCCTGGCGACGGCCGCCGTGGGGCAGCTGGCATTCCTTTACGTCATGCGCATCGCCACGATCCCGGGCGCGGAACGGGCGCGCCTCCAACAAGCGGGGGACCCCGCGGCGGCCACCATTCCGGGCAACGCAGTGCTGGAGGTGGCCAGCCAGCTGTACCTGCTCCCGCACTCCATCATTGCCCTGTCCCTGGCCACCGTGCTGTTCAACCGGATGACCCGGGCATCGCAGGACGGCGACCGGGCCGGGCTGCGCAGCGCGCTCTCCCACGGGCTGCGGACCATGGCCGTGGCCACCGTCTTCGGCGCGCTGGCGCTCTTCGCGCTGGCCGGGCCGCTGGGCATGTTCTTCTCCGGCAACGTGCGCCAGGACGGCGTCATGCTGGCCCAGACCCTCACCATCCTGGCCCTCAGCACCCCGTTCATGAGCGCCAACTTCATGATGTCGAGGGTGTTCTACGCCAACGAGGACGCCCGGACGCCGTTCTTCATCCAGCTGGTCCTGGCGCTGGTCAACGTGGCGGCCGCGTTCGCGATCCAGTTCCTGCCGTTCGACCAGATCATCTTCGCCATCGCCATCCTCTACACCGGCGGCAATATCCTCTCCGTGATCGTCAGCGCGATCTTCCTGCGCCGGCTCCTGGGCCACCTGGACGGACCCCGCATCGCAAGCTCCTACATCCGTATGGGCTACGCGGCCCTGGGTTCGGCTCTGGCCGGAGCCGTGGCGCTGTGGATGCTGGGCAGCTACAACCCGGACGGCTACGCCTGGAGCGACCGGATCGCCGCTCTGGTGACGATCGTCGTCGTCGGTCCCGTCATGCTGGCCGCCTACTTCGTGCTGCTGAAGCTCTTCCGGGTGACCGAGCTGCAGGATCTCCTGCAGCCGCTGCTGGGGCGGCTCCGGCGCCGCGCCCCCGAGCCGCAGGCAAGTGGCGCACCGGAGGTGCGAAGGGCGCCGGAGCGGGCCACCACCTCGGTGGATACAGGCCTGATTCCGCGAATTTCCGGCGGGTTCGACGCCGAGTCGTTCCGAGCAGGCCCCGACATCCGGGAAGAGGACTCGTTCCCTTACGGGCGTCCGTCCGGTCCGGAGGGCGGATATCTGCCGGCCGAGGACCTCCCCAGCACCGCGCAGGGCGGTCTGGGCCGGGGCGATGTTCCCTTGCCGGGCCGGCGGACCTACCAGGGCCCGGCCGGTCACAACCCCTATTTCCCGTTTAGTCGGAAAAAGAAAAAATGAGCCGGCCCCGTTTCGAACCGCCGTGCTCACGCGGCCCGGACAGAGCATCGGCTAGGATCGAAGACTAACAAGGGAAGTTGCGGACCAGCGGTCAACCGGCTTACCGGAGGGCACACGGTCGCTCTCAGAGTGACCACGTCGGCAGGTCCCGGACAGTCTAGGAGGAGCCCGTGTCCCACCCGATCGATGTCGGATCAGTACTCGGTGGCCGCTACAAGGTCACTGCCACCGTACTGACCTCACATGACCAGGATCTGGTGCTGGACGGTGTGGACCAGGTGCTCAACCGTCCCGTGAGTATCCTTGTCGCCGGCCCGGGCAACGCCGATCAGGTGGCCCAGAGTGCCCGTGAAGTGGCCACGGGCGAACGTCCCGGCAGTGTGCAGATCCTTGACCTCGGCGTCAGCGATTCCACCACGTATCTGATCACCAACCACACCTCGGCCGCGGACCTTCTGGATCTTGTGGTGTCGTCCAACCCGCCGTACGTGGAACCTTTCTTCACGGACACCCTGGGCAGCGAAATCTTTGGGCAGGCCCGCTCCCACGAACCCGAAACCTACGACGGACTCTACGACGACGAGGAAGTCGACGCCGGGTACATCAACTATGGGCAGACCCAGGCCGCAGCCGGACACCCGCCGGTTTCCCCCGCGGCACCTCCCGCCGGAGTACCGTCCCGGCCGACGTCGGCGCCCGCCGCCGCGACTGGCGCTGCTGCGGCAGCCGGGGCTGCAGCAGCAGCCGCCAGGGCCCCCAAAGCCCCCACAACCGCACCGCAAGAGACCGCGGCACATACGACGGCGCCGCAGCCCGCCCAGGGCGGCACGGCGTCCCGCCAGACCGACCCGGCAGCGCAGCAGCCGGCAACCGCCGCTGCACCTAAAGTTTCCTTGTGGTCCGACGACGACTACACCGGCGATGACCAGCGTGGTGCCGAGCACCACGGCGGCGCCGCAGCGGCCGCCGGACTGGCCGGAGCCGGTTTCGACACTGCGGATCGGGCTCCGGGCAACTTCCCCGCCTCCGCCCGTGCCGCCATCGACGAGGATGAGTACGAGTACGAAGACGAGCCCAGCCGGGAACCGCGCTCCATGCGCTGGCTGGTGGGCGGGCTCCTGGCTGCCGTATTGGTGGTGGGCCTCATCTTCGCGGTCACCAACCTTGGCAGCCTCTTTAAGAGCAGCCCGCAGACCACCGCCGCACCGTCCGCGTCGTCCAGCACGCCGGAACAGTCCACGGGGCAACCGTCGTCGACCGCCAGCGAGGCACCGGCCGCCGGGCCGCCCGTCATCGAGGACGTGACGCGAGTCGGCAACTTCGATTTCGCCGGAAATTACGACACCGACCTCGCCAAGACGTTTGACGGGAACGGCGCGAGCTTCTGGTCCGACATGGAATTCGCCACGGAGGACTGGGGCGGACTTGCCTCCGAGGTCCCGCTCGTCGTCAAGCTGAAGGACCCCTCCAAAGTCTCTTCCGTCACCCTGAGCCAGCTCGGCGCCTCGGGCGGCAGCATCAGCGTCTTCACCAATGACAGCCCGTCCCTGGACGGCGCGAAGCAGATTGGCAGCAACAGCTTTACGTCGCCGGACCTCACGATGCCTCTGTCCGAACCTGTTACGGCGCAATACGTGATCGTGTCCATCAAGACGCTTCCCAAGCTGGCCGCTCCCAAGACCCGCTACGGGTACGGCCTGCGCCTTGCCGAGATCAAGGTACAGTAGCGGACCCTGGGCAGTAGCGGACCCTGGGCAGTAGCCGACCCTTGGCAATAAGGGGCCCTGGGCGGTAAGGGGCCCTGTGTAGTTGCGGCCCTGTAATCCGGGGCCGCCTCCGGCCCCGGCCGCGGCAAACCGGTACCCTGAGTAATGGTGTTGCTTCGTGACGCCCATTTCGGCCGGAATATTCAATGCCCGGCAATAGTTGTGCCATGTGGCCGGCCATCGAGGCGGGCGCTCGACAAAGGAAGAGGTTCACCGTTCAGTGAGCAACGCAGAAAACACTGCCTCCGAAGTACGTGATGTCATCATCGTCGGCTCCGGCCCGGCGGGCTACACCGCAGCGGTGTACACGGCGCGCGCGAACTTGAAGCCGCTGCTCCTGGCAGGCTCGGTCACGGCCGGCGGCGAACTGATGAACACCACGGACGTAGAGAACTACCCTGGGTTCCCGGACGGCATCATGGGCCCGGACCTCATGGAGAACTTCGAGAAGCAGGCCGCGCGCTTCGGCACGGAGATCCAGTTCGAAGACGTCACCGAGATGGACCTCGACGGCGACGTCAAGACCGTCACCATCGGCACAGGGGAGACGTTCAAGGCCCGGTCCATCATTCTTTCCACCGGCTCGGCCTACCGTGAGCTCGGCCTGCCGAACGAGAAGCGGCTTTCAGGCCACGGTGTCAGCTGGTGTGCAACCTGCGACGGTTTCTTCTTCAAGGATCAGGACATCGCAGTAATCGGCGGCGGCGACTCCGCCATGGAGGAGGCCCTGTTCCTCACCAAGTTCGCCAAGTCCGTCACCGTTGTGCACCGCCGCGATACTCTCCGCGCTTCAAAGATCATGGCCGACCGCGCCTTGGCCCACGAGAAGATCAACTTCGTGTGGAACAGCGGCGTGGAGGACGTTTTGGGTCAGGACAAAGTCACCGGATTGCGGTTGAAGAACCTGCTTGACGGCGCGGAATCCGAACTGGCCGTGACCGGAGTGTTCGTTGCAATCGGCAATGATCCTCGCACCGATCTGGTCAAGGGCAAGCTCGAACTGACCGCAGAGGGAACCATCGCGGTGGACGGCCGCACGTCAAAGACCAGCGTCCAGGGTGTTTTCGCCGCCGGCGACGTGATCGATCCGACATACCGCCAGGCGATCACCGCATCCGGTTCCGGTTGTGTGGCCGCCCTCGACGTAGAGCACTACCTCGCAGATTTCCACGCCTAAACGGCGCGCAGCAACCAACGGAAGAGAGACAAAGGTTATGAGCAACGCAAAAGACGTAACGGACGCCAGCTTCAGCACTGATGTACTGGCCTCCGACAAGCCGGTCATCGTCGATTTCTGGGCCGAATGGTGCGGCCCCTGCCGCAAGCTGGGACCGATTCTTGACGAGATTTCGGTCGAATACAGCGAGAAGGTTGATGTGGTCAAGGTGAATGTTGACGACAACCCGGCCATCGCAGCCGAGTACGGCATCACCTCCATCCCGGCCGTCTACCTGTTCCAGGGCGGCGAGGTCAAGAGCACCGTTATCGGTGCCCGGCCCAAGCAGTTCTTTGAGAAGGAATTTGCGGACGTCCTGTCCTAGGCACACTAAAAGTGGCCCCCGCCTTCTGGCGGGGGCCACTTTTTTTGTTGTGGTCCAGGGTTCACAGAGGGGGAGGGGGGACTGACAGAGGGTGGTAGGGGCTGCCCGGGTCACGGCGACGTCTTTCGAACTGATAAGGCAAGTTTCAGGGGTTGCCCGCTGATGCAATTTTCTCTCGGCTGGCCACTCTCGCTGTATTTCTCGATTCCCGCCCCGGAAGGGACGCTTCCGCCTGCTGTCGGGGGCGCTCCAATGCGCGAAAAGTACTGTAGCGACGGTTTACCGGTGCACCGGTTGTCGCGTTCACATAATGCCCATGTTTCACGTGAAACATGAGGATCAGAACGCTCATGCGCGCTTCTGCGGTCCATGCCAGCCGTTCTGCGGCCACGAGAAGTTTCCGGGAAACCGGCCTCCCTCTTGCCGCTGCGGCTATGGTACTAGTCGTGGCTAACCGCAGCCTTCACTGTCGCCGGACATTTATGGTGACTTGGTGACCCGAGGGGTCGCTAGCGCGCCGCACCCGGCCGGTTTCACGTGAAACATTGAATCCGGGTGGGGGTTCCAGATCGCCGGGCTTTAGGCGAAGTGGTGCTGGCGGGATGCGATGCCCTATTGCGCAACTCACACAGTCAGCGCCTTGAATGGCCTATGAGTGGCAGGTTGGGGCGTCATCAAAGGGTCCTGACTGCATTCCGCGCGGGCATTTTGACTGAATCCCGCCCTGCACAGCAACGGGTCAAAGTTTGGACGCTGGGGAGGCTATTCCGCCACTGCCGGGATACGTGATTTT
This sequence comes from Arthrobacter sp. LAR12-1-1.1, assembly GCF_040676555.1. Taxonomy (NCBI): domain Bacteria; kingdom Bacillati; phylum Actinomycetota; class Actinomycetes; order Micrococcales; family Micrococcaceae; genus Arthrobacter; species Arthrobacter sp. LAR12-1-1.1. Next base: position 152,550 of record NZ_JBEGIG010000023.1, read on the forward strand.
CCCCCGCGGCTCCTCCACAGAACCGAGAGCCAAGCTAGTGGCGAAAGCAGTCTGGTAGGCGCTGACGTGCCGACCCCTGAAATTCACGAGAGCAGCCGTTCCAATCCCTGGCGTCATCTAGCTCTACGTTTGGTTCCCGGTCATTCTTGGCGGCCGCCAATCACACGCAGGCCTCGGACCCGTCCACCTGAGCGCTGCCCAAGCGTGGAATCGGGCGGGTAGGCCGCCGTCATGGTGTTTCACGTGAAACCGAACCTACGCTGGGCATCGACGACGGCCGAAAAATGGCGATCCGACAGTGGACTCTCGGATATTCCTTTGGATACGGCGCTGACTTCCCCTTTACCGTTCACCAGGGGGCCCAAACAGTGACGTCTAAGTGTTGCCCCTCCCGGCCTGCGTCGTCATCCATAGCGTCCTTGAGCACCGACCGCGGCGAGGCAGCAACTACACAGGCGGAGGGTCGCCGCGGCATAGGGCCTAGCCTGTCACTCCCTGCAGTATCGTTCGGCTGACTGCGGGCCCAATTCCGTTCATGTCCCACGCTCCATCTCAATCCCCACGTAGGCCCCAACGGGACCTGGCCCAGCTCCAGCATCGCCAGGTTTCACGTGAAACATGGCAACGGATTGCGCGCTATCCGAGGGGATGCCGTAACCAGGGCAATATGGTTCCTGACGGGGGATGGAACCCCTTCCAGCTCCCACCAGCCGCGCGACCCATCGGCAGGTCTGATTGGAAAGCGTAACCGAGCAGACTCCCGTCATCGGGTGAGCTGGATAGACTCCATAACAACCCGGCATGGCAGCCCACAGGCAACTGTCCGAGAGCCTAAGAACTTGCTCGACAGGCGGAGGGCGTGCTGCTGGGGCCGGCCCCACACGGTCAATCGCGGTTCGACTGCACGCGGTCCGGCGGGGGAGAAGGCCAACAGGATCTCCAAGGCACACTGATATCTCGATGGCTCATGTTGTCTGATTTATGGCACGCGCCCAACCCCGGCGGTCGAATTCCGGGTTGGGTCGTCAGTAGGCCACGGCAAGAGGTCTCCACGTTCAGTCCACGGCAGGCGCATAGAAGACAACTCAACGACCTATTGAAGGCAAGGGACGGAGCCCCCTGCCACTGGCAATGGCTGGCCACCCCGAGTACGGCGACGATATTTCTCGCCGCGCCGGGTCCGCAATCGGCTCCCGCTCCTGGCGGATCCCGTCAGCCGGCCTATGAAGACTCCCGATTATTCGCCGTCTTGCCCCAGCCAGTGATCCCTCGTACCGGCGGTCCAGCAACGGGCAGGCTCAGACATTCGTCCGTACGTCGCCGCCTCGTCTAAGTCACATTGCAGTCTCCGGTCCGTACGTCGCAGCTCGCCCAACGCCTGCTGAACCGGGCTGCCCATCTCCGGCCAGGCTCCATCGAGAGCTCCCCTCAAGCCCTTGGCGACGCTCCAACTACCCGGGCTAGTGGCAACCCGCACCACCTTGTCTGCTGAAGAGGGGACCGGTAGGCAGTGGTTCTGTTCCCGCCGATTGTCCGCAGACTATTCACGCGGGGGACAGGAGGGAATGCGCGTTCTCCCGAACCGCAGGTTCGTGTCAGTGCGCTACTAGTCGTATTGTTGTAGCGGTCGGCAGGTGGGCAACGTCCCCTTCGCTTCCGGATCTCCTGGAGCTACCGACTGTAGTCACTGCCGCCTCCCGCGGAAGGAGATCCTCGATCCCTCCGTGTCCTTGAGCTTTTCGACAGTGCTCTGACGACACCGCCTTGAGGACCCACCGTCACAGTATCCGCCATCTAAGCGGCTGTCCGCGTCGACAAATAGAGGTCAAAAGCACTCCCGATTCATGCGCGCCCAGCACGTGCACTGGCCCGCAGGAACCGTCGCGTCCGCGATATCCACCGCGTTCTCCACAGAAGTTATTCACACAGTTATCCACAGGCCCTGAGAGATTATTCACACCCACGTACTGACGCTCCGAGAAGCGTCGCTAGGTTCTCAGGCCATGACCTATTGACCGGCTACTCGCGGTGCCTTGGTTCTGCCGCGAAGAATCATTCAAGCCCTGGGGATCCGGACGGAAAAAGAAGCCAAGTACCCTGAAAAATTAACCCTAGAGCGGAGATTTAATACATCTTCACCAATGCTTCCGGCCCCGTTCCCGCCGTGAATGATCATGTTTCACGTGAAACGGATCACGAGCATCCATCAAAGCATCAAGGCATACGGTACGACCGCAGCTGGTGTCCCATTCAGCCGCTCCCACGGAGCTTCAGTCCGAAACTAATCCACAAAGTTATCCACAGCAATATCCACTGCTCTATCCACCGTTCTATCCACCGGGCACTGGCCGGAACCAGTAGCCATGGACGGCTCCGAGAGCGCTCCTCCTGACACCGTTCAGCTGCCGCACCGCAGCGCCTGGAAGGGGTGTCCCTCACCTCGCAGGAAACCAATGCTGTTGGCCGAACCACGTCACTTCGAACGACCAGACCATTCACCCACATACACCACCCACCACTTAGGGCAGAGCGTCCAGCGCGTGCACGAATGTTGAGAAGCACCCGGGGAGCGCCGCCGCTCCCCGTCTGATCACCCGGCTTCGGCAATTCGCCATGGGGCCAAGTCGAATTATCATCTTGCGCGGACCGGCTGCCGCGGACCGGGTCTACGGCGACGGCACGTCGTCGACACGTGGGGCCTGAAAGCGAGGACGACCGCCGGGGTTAGTGGAGCCGATCCGTTCACGCACTTGTCACTCGGAGGTCCTCGTCTCCCACCCGCCGCCGTTTGGACGGCTCATGGAAGCTGCCTGATGGTCGACCGCGTGGCGGCCGGCCGCTCGTATTGCGTCGGAGCCAAACGTGTTCCGGCCGAGCCGCACGTCGATATGTCGGAAAGTCCCGGGCCGACCGAGCCTCATGTCCATGGGTCGGGAAGTCCTGGGACGGGCGAGTGGCCGGACTTCCGAACGGCATGAGCCGGCGCAGACCAACGCTCAACTCACTGGCTCAGGTGCCGAAGGTGAACAGGCCATCCGGGACGCCGACGGTCATTACGCTGGAACCCCGGCGGGTCGCGACCCTCGTCGGGTGCCGGCGCAAAGAGTGGGCCGGAGCCTACAGCGTACGGGGATCGCACGGCGCATGGATTGTGATCCGCAGATTGAAGTTCCGATTCGTCTACCCTGACCACGGCTAACCGCTACGAACGCGCAAGCACAGGGGACTCGTCCATCTGAACGTGAAGACGCTGGGGCGCATCCCCGACCGTGGCAGCTGGCGGACTCATCACCTCGGGCGATCCCGCCCAGACCGACGCTGCTGCAGGCGAGACCGTCCAATATTCTGAATCGACAGGGCACTGACGCGTCCTCCGGATACGATTCGCCGGCATTCCGTATCGGGAGCCCCACGCACCGCGGCTCCTGGCAGCAGGGGCTCCCGAGGCCTGCCGGGAGTGAGGGTGGCTGGCGTCCCGTGACGGATCAATGTCGCTGCACTCTCGTATAGTCCGTAATGACAGGCTGACGGGCACGGCATACTCTGCGAACTCGGTGGGGGAGCCGGGTACCCGCGTGCCACGGTGCCGGAGTACGGCCCGGAGTACGACGCCCGGCGTGCGGCGTCCGGGGTGCCTGGGTACCGCCGCGCCACGGTGCCGGCGTACGGCGCCCGGGGTGCCGGCGTGCCGCGGTGCCGGAATACGGCGTCCCGGGGTGCCGCGGTGCCGGAATACGGCGCCCGGGGTGCCGGCGTGCCGAGGTGCCGAGGTGCCGAGGTGCCGGGGTGCCGGGGTGCCGGGGTGCCGCAGCAAGCTGACATGCGCGGCCCGAACGGTTACTGGAGGAGGGGATGGGATCACGGGCATGCTGTCGAATACGGTAAGGCCAGCGAGTAGGGACCCGGAGGGCTTGGAACTCCGTGATGCCAGGCAATTCTGTCCAGCATCCCAAGAGGAGTGCTCCGTCGCATCGCTGCGAGGTCGGGTACTCCTGCGGCGTCGGCGCCACATCAACTCCATATCGAGGCCCACGTTGCGGCCCACAGGCCGCCAAGGAGCCCAAGCCCAACAGGCCAATCCCGCCGCTCCGCCTTCACGAAACAGTGCCGCTCGGCCCTGGGTCCCGGGACCGTCGGCGGTGGACGGAGCGCGTCGAAAACATAGGCCACGCCACATCGCCGGGGAACCCATGCTCAGGGACTTTGTGGCAGCGACATTGCCTGATCAAAGCGTGACATTCGAATCTCCGCGGTTGCCTTCCAGAGGACGCCTCAACGACTAGACATCGGAATCAGAGGGTACAGGCACTCTTTCGAATTCCCGCGAAAGCAGGAAGACCCCAACCCACGATAAACCGACCGATCGGAACTTCAGCGGCACGCCAGCCCGCTCTGCATTCATTCGACTATTGCCCCCCATGCAGCGCTGCAACGGGACCCGACACTGCTTTCAAGGCCGCCACAACAGGCTGCACGTCCACAGTTCGCGCAGCGAGGTACGTTGCCGCCGAACTCGAAAGTCGTCAGCTCTTACCGTGGGCTAACGGCGGACCCGGGAGCTGGCCATGCCTCGAAGGCTGTTCCTGCCTGCTGCTGGTGGCGAAGATGGAGCGATGTGATCGACTGCCCGCACCACCATCCGGGCCGGACGCGGAGGCCGGGAGTTTGAACAACCAGGGATGGACACCTTCCTTTGGGCGGCTCAACCTTCGATATTCAGCCCGCGGACATCTCGTGGATCATCTCCAGGAGGTCGACCCCCCGGCCCAGGGCCACCCCCGATTCCCAGCTCTATTGCAGTCGCACGGCCCCGTTGAACTCGCACCGTCGGAATGCCGAGTCCCCGGCGATGTTGACCGCCGGGGCGACGGACGTCCGGTCTTCGAGCCGGTACTAACGCCCCATCCGCTCTGATCGGCTATCGTCCATCGTCCACTGCCTGGCCTACGGGATAGGCCTGAGGGCTCGGTGAGTGCTGTGGCATGGATTTGCTGGCCCTGTTTCACGTGAAACATTGATCCGCAGCTCCGGAACAGGTTCTCCTATGGGCACAGAAAGGGACGGTAATGGCGGCTTCGGAGAGACGTGGTCGCGGCGGCATGGACTCTGCAGGGTCATTAGGAACGCACGAGATCCGTTCAGCGACTCCAAGAGCCCCGCGGCATACCTCCCCGCTCACGCCCCGTACGGCGATGTGTTACCCATTTCGCGGACGCCGGCACAAGGTCTGGACCGTACACTGCGCATTCCGCGTGCACCTACGCTGAGAACCAACAGTATTCATCAGGCCAGTTCACTATTCCGGCGGTAGGGGCGAATGCCGCCTTACCCGCGGTGAAGCGCCCCAAAGACTCCGCCCCAAAGACTCCGCCACTAAACACGGTGACGTACCGCTCCCACGACCCGAGCCCTCAATCCGCGGCCGGCCCAGGCCCGGCCCCGGGCCCGGCCGAAGGATAGTGGAATCCCACCCGGCAGTAATCCCCGGCACGAGCAGCGCCGGCATTTGCAAAGGGCACCGGCATCGACAAAAAAGGAGGGTCTGTTTCACGTGAAACAGACCCTCCGGGAAACGCTCAGCGAGAGGCGACCTAGCTGGACGCTCCAGGCGTCAGGACGTCCATGATGCGGTTCAGGTCCTCGACGCTCGCGAACTCAATGCTGACGCGACCCTTACGGGCACCGAGCGAAATCTTGACGTTGGTATCAAGGCGGTCAGACAGCGACGACGCCAGGTAGTCCAGCCGTTCGTGGCGGGCTCCGGGGCGCGGGATGTTGTTCTTGGCCGGCGAGGCGGGGCTCTGGTACAAGGTGACGGCTTCTTCGGTCGCCCGGACCGACATGCCCTCCGACACAATTTTCTGCGCCAGTCGTTCCATGGCCGCGGCGTCCGGGAGTGCCAGCAACGCACGGGCGTGACCTGCCGAGATAACGTTTGCGGCAACCCGCCGCTGGACCAGCGGGGGAAGCTTCAGCAGCCGCAGGGTGTTGGACACCTGGGGCCTCGAACGGCCTATCCTGTCCGCCAGCTGCTCGTGGGTAGTTCCGAAGTCCTCGAGGAGCTGCTGGTAGGCCGCAGCCTCTTCAAGCGGATTCAGCTGGCTACGGTGCAGGTTCTCCAGCAGCGCATCGCGAAGGAGGTCGTCATCGGTGGTGTCACGGACAATCGCGGGGATAGTTTCCAGGCCCGCGGCCTGTACTGCACGCCACCGCCGTTCACCCATGACGAGCTCGTAGGGTTCGCCACCCTCTTCGGTTGAGGTACGGACCACAATTGGCTGGAGGACGCCGATTTCCCGTACGGAGTGCACCAGCTCCGCCATGTCGTCCTCATCGAAGACCGAGCGGGGCTGTTTGCGGTTGGGATGGATATCAGTGACCGGAATTTCGGCAAACCTGACACCGGGCACCTCTACAAGCTCAACCGATCGCTCATCGCCCTGCTCCGAGGTGGACTCGAAGGCCAACTGCTCGCCGGCGTCGGCCGCGGCCGGCTTGGCAGCAGCAGGCGAGGACTTCGGCAGAGCCGTCTTCCGGGCGGGAGTTTTCTTGGACCCAGAGCCGGCAGCGCCGGCAGCTGCGTCGACGTCGGCAGCTGCGCTGGCATCAGTGCCGGCAGCTCCGGTCTTGGCGGGGGCGGACTCCGGCGCCTTGGCCTGGGCGGCGTTGACGTCCGGGACCGAGTCGGCGTCGGAAATCTTTTTTCGGGCTTCGGGAAAGAAGAGGTCCACGGGCCGGGATGGGGCAGCGCCGTTTCCGGAGGCGTTAGCCGCGGCGGAACTTGGAATGAGTGCGCCAAGTCCACGGCCGAGGCCGCGTCGCTTATCGCTCATGGATAAATCCCTCCAGTGGAAGAGCCGGGATTCACCTGGCTCTGGCTAGTGCAATTCTTGAAAAGATTCTAACGTTCCGCGATTTCCGCTGCGGCTTCCAGGTAGGACAGGGCGCCGCTGGAAGAGGGATCATACGTCATGACAGTTTGCTGGTAGCTCGGTGCTTCGGAAATACGCACCGACCTCGGCACCACGGCACCGAGCACCTGCTTCGGGAAGTGCTCCCGGACCTCGGCTGCCACTTGGGCAGCGAGATTGGTGCGGCCGTCATACATGGTCAGCAGAATTGTGGAGACAACCAGATCGGCGTTCAGGTGCTTCTGAATCATCTCGATGTTCTTCAGGAGCTGGCTGAGGCCTTCAAGGGCGTAGTACTCGCACTGGATCGGGATGAGGACTTCGCTGGCCGCACAGAAGGCATTGACTGTCAGCAGTCCGAGGCTGGGCGGGCAGTCAATGAAGATGTAGTCCAGCCGATCCTCGCCATTCTTGGCGCGCTCCTTGGAGTACACATCGATGGCGCGGCGCAGCCGCTGCTCGCGGGCCACCAGGCTGACGAGTTCAATCTCGGCGCCGGCAAGGTGGATGGTGGCGGGCGCACAGATCAGGTTATCGATGTCGGGGCACGGGGCCACAACGTCCTTCAGCGGGACATCGTTAATCAGGACATCGTAGATGCTGTCGACGTCGGCGTGGTGCTCGATTCCCAGGGCTGTGGAGGCGTTGCCCTGCGGATCGATGTCGATCACGAGCACTTTCAGGCCTGCCGCCGCCAGCGCGGCGGCGATATTGACGGTCGTCGTCGTTTTGCCGACGCCGCCCTTCTGGTTGGAAACGGTGAAGACCCGGGTTTTTTCCGGTTTGGGCAGTTGCCGGCCGAGCAGCCGTTCGCGGCGCTTGTTCTCATGCGCGAGTTCCCGGGCGATGGGGCTGGAATCGTCGATGGAGTCCAGCACGTTCCCGGTGTGCGGAAGAGAGGTTTCACGTGAAACACCGGCCATCCCGACAGCCTTGGCAACCGAAGCCGTGTGATTTCCGGAGTAGTCAAAAGCTACTGCAGGAGCCGTAAACGCCCGTGCGGACCCCAGGGACACAAACGGCGGGATCCGCTGTGTGGAAGCTTCGCTACTGCTCACTATGACACGCTCACTCTCATTCGGCTTTTACTGCCGGTTACTAGCCTAACCTCTTCCCCTCAGACTCCCCGGGCACCGGGGCCGGTGCTAGGTAATCTTTTGAGGCTTGTTCACTACGATTCGCACAACAGTGGTGGGTTCCTCGAGCAGGTCCTCGCCCACCACCACCACGGACGTCTTAGTGCCGCCCAGCTTGCGAATAATCTTGGCCGCCTTTTCGATTTCTTCGCCGGCGCTGCGTCCCTTAATGGCAACGACTTCGCCCTTGCCGGCCAGGAGCGGAATGGTCAGTCCGGCGAGATTGGACAACGCGGATACCGCGCGGGCCGTAACGACGTCGGCGTTCACGAGTCCCACTGCGAGTTCCGCGCGGGTGCGCATGATCGTGACGTTCTCGAGGCCAAGGTCATCCACCACCTCCTGGAGCCAGATGACGCGGCGCTCCAACGGTTCGATCAGCGTCAGCTCCAGGTCCGGCCGGGCGATGGCCAGGCACAGGCCGGGTAGGCCGGCGCCGCTGCCGACGTCGGCGACATGGCTTCCGTGGGCAATCTGGCTCTCGATGACGGCGCAGTTGAGCACGTGCCGGCTCCACAGCCGGGGCACTTCCCGGGGCCCGATCAGGCCCCGTTCGGTCCCGGACGTCGCCAGGTGCTCGACGTAGCGCGTCGCCAGTTCCAGGCGGTCACCGAAGATGGACTCTGCTGCCTTGAGTTCATGGGCGGTAATTTCAACCATCAAGCTAGTCAACGGTTCAGTCTGCGGAGACAACGATGTGCCGGTCGGCGCCTTCGCCTTCGGACTCGCTGACGAGCCCCAAATCGGCGACGGCGTCGTGCACGATCTTGCGCTCGTAGGCGCTCATCGGAGCCAGGGCAACGGCCTCGCCGGAATCCTTGACCGCGGCGACGGCGTCTTCAGCGATCTTCTGCAGGTCGCCGGCACGCTCCGCACGGTACCCGTTGATATCCAGGACCAGGCGGGACCGGTTCTCCGTCGCGGAGAGCACGGCGAGCCGCGTCAGTTCCTGGAGCGCCTCAAGGACTTCGCCGTCACGGCCCACAAGGCTTTCCAGCCCGGCCGATTCTTCTTCGGCGACGATCGAGATATACGTGCGACCGTTGCGGACCTCGATGTCGATGTCGCCATCGATGTCCGCGATGTCCAGCAGCTCCTCAAGGTAGTCCGCAGCGACGTCGCCTTCTTCTTCGAGGCGGCTTGCGGAAACACTCTTGCCGGTGCCGGCCTGTGCTCCCTGGGCGTCGTCCTGCGACGAGTCCTGGGCCGCATCCTGGGCGTCGTCCCGGTCCTCGTCAAACTCGGCGGAAATAGCGTGTTCGGTGCTCTCGGCAGACATTACTTCCTCTTCCTGTTCTTACGTTGCGGCTGGACGCGCTGGGTCTTGGCTTCCACGGCGGCCGCGGCGGAGGCCTCGGCTGCCTCGGCGTCGACCTTCTTGCCGCCCAGGAGGGGCAGTGCGGGCAGGCCCTTGGCTGCCCGGCGCTCGGCGAGAGCCTTGGCGGCGGGGGAACCCGGCGTAGGCATCCGGCGGATCACGAAGAACTGCTGCCCCATGGTCCAAAGGTTCGTGGTGGTCCAGTAGATCAGGACGCCGATGGGGAAGTTGATGCCACCCACACCGAAGACGACCGGCAGGATGTAGAGCATCATTTTCTGCTGGCGCATGAACGGGCTCGCCAGGGCCTCTTCGGACATGTTCTTGGCCATGATCTGCTTCTGCGTGATGAACTGCGAGGCCGTCATGGCCAGGATCATCACGATGGAGAGGACCCACACCGCAACGACGTTGCCGCCCTCGGGGGTGCCGTGGAGCAGCGTCGCGGAGAGCGGGGCACCGAAAATGGTCGACTGATCGAACTGCACGACCTGTTCGTGGCTCATCGCCCCGATGCTCTTCCCGCTGGTGGCCGCGGCCGTAATGCCGGAGAGGACCTGGAAGAGGGCAAAGAAGAAGGGCATCTGGATCAGCATGGGCAAGCAGGCAGAGAACGGGTTGGTGCCGTGCTTCTTGTACAGGGCCATCTGTTCCTGCGCCATGGCCTGGCGGGACAGCTGGTCGGTCTTGCCCTTGTACTTGTCCTGCAGCTTCTTCAGATCCGGCTGCAGCAGCTGCATGCCTCGCTGGGCCTTGATCTGCTTGACGAACACGGGAATCAGGGCGGCACGGATCACCAGCACCAGCCCGATGATGGACAGGGTCCACGTCCAGCCACTGGCAGCGGGCATGCCGATGGCGCTCAGGCCATCGTGGAAGACCACCATGATGGCTGAGACCAGCCACTTGAACGGAAACATGATTGTTTCAAAGAAGTCCATACGATATCCCTATTCGTTAGGCCGCAGAGCGGCCTTCTCCATCAGTCTGAGCAGCCAGGTACTTGTCCGGATTGTTCAGCACAACAATTGTGGGGGTGCGGTCTGCGGGCCACTCGCATTTGCCGGCGGGGACATGGTCCACGCCACCGGCGTTCCAGGGATGGCAGCGCGACAGGCGCCTCGCCGCCAGCCAGCTTCCTTTCACCGCGCCGTGGACCGTAATCGCCTCAAGGGCATAGGCCGAGCAGCTGGGAAAGAAGCGGCAAACCTGGCCGTACAGCGGTGAGATCACCTTGCGGTACGCCTGAAGCAACAGAATGAGGACATTGCGGGGCAAGTTCCAGACTGCCCGGCCCAACCATGCTGCTGCGGATTTTGCAGGAGGGACGACGGCGGCAGTTGAGTTACGCACGCGGGGTCCCTTCCTGTGTCGTCTTGTAAGAACCTGGTGAAGCAGCCTCTGGAAGGCGATTGCCCAGCCGTTTCATGGTCGTCTCCAAAGCGGCGTCATAGTCGGCGAGCAGCTGGTCCCAGCTGGCCCCCGCCGCAGCGGGCAGTGCCCGGACCACGATGGCGAACCCGCTGCCGTATTTCTGCAACGACAATGCACCGGCTTCTCTCAGTCTCCTCTTAACGAGGTTCCTGACAACAGCGTTCCCGACACTCTTGGAAACGATGAATCCGATCCGGCTTGGTTCATCGGCAGCGAGAGCTGCCGTATATAACACTACGTTCCGGCGTCCATTGCGGACACCGGAACGTACAGTTGTTGAAAAATCGGTTGATGTCCGCAGACGGTTCCTGGTGGCTAGCACCGTTCAACTCGCACAGGGATGTAGACCGACGAGTCAGTTATTTAGGCCGACAGTTCGGTGCGGCCCTTGCCACGACGGGCTGCCAGGATGGCACGGCCGGCACGGGTACGCATACGAAGGCGGAAGCCGTGCTTCTTGGCTCGACGGCGGTTATTCGGCTGAAAAGTCCGCTTGCTCACGTTAGTTACTCCAGTGGATCAAAGGTGCGCCCACCCGATCAAGGGGAAGAACTGGCCGACGCTAAGTTTTGGATGTGCCGCTTCCCTCGTAACTCGCACGACGCGGGGCGTCGGGAAAGATTCAGATGAGGCGAAAAGCGTACACATGGGACTTCACAACGTTAGGGCTTGCCGACCTCCCGAGTCAAACCGGGGGTTGCTTCTCAACCTTTCCCCAGCTGTGGCTAACCCGTCCGTCAGCCTGTGGATGAGCCCGGTCACAGGCCCCTTTTGAGAACCACAACGGTGTAATTATCCACAGGACTGAACCCAGCTATCTTCTAGCGTTTTGATCCCCTACAGTGTCTCAGTAACCCCTTATCCACGGACTGTGCATAACCCTGTGGATTGAGCCGGCCGGTGGACAGCTCCGGACCGCGTGGATGCACGTAATGCAGGCCAGCAAGTTTGAGGAACTGATTGATGACAGTAGACGAAGCCAACCAAGCCAACACTGTCGGAAGTTCCTGGCGGCGGGTTGTGAGCCTCCTGGAGAACGACCACCGTGTCTCTCCCCGGCAGCGCGGCTTCGTCATCCTGGCCCAGGCCCAGGGCCTGATCGGTTCCACCCTTCTGGTGGCCGTCCCCAACGAGCTCACCCGCGAAGTGCTGCAGACCCAGGTCAAGGAAGCCCTCGACGACGCCCTCCGCAGCGTGTTTTCCGACGAAATCCGCTGCGCGATCGACGTCGACACTGACCTGGTGCCCCTGCACACAGAGCCCGAACCCGCCGTCGAACTTTCCCTGGCCGCTGACCCGACCGTGGAGTTAAAGCCGCAGCCGATGCTGCCGAGCACCTCGCACGAATTCGGCCGCCTCAACCCGAAGTACGTCTTCGACACGTTCGTGATCGGTTCCTCCAACCGGTTCGCCCACGCAGCCGCCGTGGCTGTGGCGGAGGCGCCGGCGAAGGCCTACAACCCGCTGTTCATCTACGGCGACTCCGGCCTCGGCAAAACCCACCTGCTTCACGCGATCGGCCACTATGCGCGCCGGCTCTACAGCGGGATCCGGGTCCGCTACGTCAATTCCGAGGAATTCACCAACGACTTCATCAACTCCATCCGCGACGACGAAGGCACCAGCTTCAAGACCACGTACCGCAACGTGGACGTGCTGCTGATCGACGACATCCAGTTCCTGGCCGGCAAGGACAGGACGCTGGAGGAGTTCTTCCACACGTTCAACGCCCTGCACAACAACAACAAGCAGGTGGTCATCACCTCGGACCAGCCGCCGAAGCTGCTCGCCGGCTTCGAGGACCGCATGAAGTCGCGCTTCGAGTGGGGCCTGCTGACCGACATCCAGCCGCCCGAACTGGAGACCCGCATCGCGATCCTCCGGAAGAAGGCGCTCAGCGAAGGCCTCTCCGCCCCGGATGATGCCCTCGAATACATCGCCTCGAAGATTTCCAGCAACATCCGCGAGCTTGAGGGTGCCCTCATCCGCGTCACGGCCTTCGCCAGCCTGAACCGGCAGCCGGTAGATGTGGCCCTGGCCGAAATGGTGCTCAAGGACCTCATCACCGACGACGGTGCCCAGGAAATCACCTCGGCCCAGATCCTCACGCAGACGGCCGACTACTTCAAGCTCAGCATGGAGGAACTCTGCAGCAAGTCGCGCACCCGCACGCTGGTGACCGCACGGCAGATTGCCATGTACCTGTGCCGGGAGCTCACGGACATGTCCCTGCCCAAGATCGGGCAGGAGTTGGGCGGCCGCGACCACACCACCGTGATCCACGCCGACCGCAAGATCCGCGAACTCATGGCTGAGCGCCGGGTCATCTACAACCAGGTGACCGAGCTGACCAACCGGATCAAGCAGCAGCAGCGTAATTCCTGAGCCCTCGGCCGGCGCACTCTTACCTTATTAACAGGGCCCTGTGGACAACCCTGTGGATACTTAAGGGGACAACCGCGGTTAATGGGCTTAAAACCCTTAAGGCGCCTGTGGATCGGCGAATCGGCCAAAAAACTTGTCCCCATCCACACCCTGTTTAAAACCTGCTCCGCCCACAGTCCATGAACAGGGCTTAACCGCGGATTCGCACGGCAGGATCGAGTTATCCACAGTTTCCACAGCAGTTATTAACACTACTAATCCCAAGAAAATGAATTTCCCTCAAACAACAATCTCCTTCCGCCCCCCGAACAGTGCCCAGGCCCGTTCCGGACCGGCACAGGAGACCGGCCCCGCGAACAACACTCTTGTAACCCGGGGATGGGAGAAACGCTCACCTTGGGGCTAAGCTGTCAGCAGTGCGTCCGTCCCGGACATCTTTTGTGGTTCCCTACCGGGCCATGAGGCCCGGGGAGGGCGGACGATTCCCTTGTTGACGGAGTTCGGCATCCCTGCCGAGGTCCGCGGCAGCCTGAGCAGTCGTAGCGATTTCAGCACCAACAGCAGCAATGAAAGGCGGCACCCTTCCGTGAAGTTCAGAGTCGAACGGGACGTCCTGGCAGAAGCCGTGACATGGACCGCCCGGTCGTTGTCTCCGCGGCCGCCCGTTCCCGTACTTTCAGGCCTGCTCCTGAAGGCTGAAGCCGGTACTGTCAGCCTCTCGAGCTTCGATTACGAGACCTCCGCGAGGCTCGAAATCCCTGCTGACATCAGCACCGAAGGCACCATCCTGGTATCGGGCCGCCTGCTCGCGGACATCTGCCGCAGCCTGCCGTCCGCCCCCGTCGAGGTCGAAACCGACGGCAACAAGGTGACTCTCACCTGCCGCCGAAGCAGCTTCCACCTGGCCACGATGCCCGAGGCCGAATACCCGCCGCTGCCGGCCCTCCCCACGATCAGCGGCACCGTTCCCGGCGATTCGTTCGCCCAGGCGGTGTCCCAGGTGATCATCGCGGCCAGCAAGGACGACACCCTGCCGATCCTGACCGGCGTACGGATGGAAATCGAGGACGATCTCATCACCCTCCTTGCCACAGACCGTTACCGCCTGGCCATGCGGGAAGTTCCGTGGAAGCCTGCGACTCCCGGCATCTCCACGAGCGCCCTGGTCAAGGCCAAGACCCTCAACGAAGTGGCAAAAACCCTGGGCAGCAGCGGCGACATCAACATCGCCCTCGCCGACGACGACAGCAGGCTGATCGGTTTCGAAAGCGGCGGCAGGACCACCACCTCGCTGCTGGTGGACGGCGACTACCCCAAAATCCGCTCGTTGTTCCCGGACTCCACACCCATCCACGCCACCGTGCAGACCCAGGAACTGGTCGAAGCCGTGCGCCGCGTCTCGCTCGTGGCCGAACGCAACACCCCGGTCCGGCTCGCCTTCACCCAGGGCCAGCTGCACCTGGACGCCGGCACCGGCGAGGACGCCCAGGCCTCCGAAGAGCTCGAAGCCCAGTTGTCCGGCGAGGAGATCACCGTGGCCTTCAACCCGCACTACCTGATCGAGGGCCTGAGCGTCATCGAAACCAAGTTCGTGCGGTTCTCTTTCACCACCGCACCCAAGCCGGCCATGATCACAGCCCAGCAGGACGCCGAGGGCGAGGACCAGGGTGACTACCGCTACCTCGTCATGCCCGTGAGGCTGCCCAACTAGCTGACAGATGTGGGCCGTTTTGACCCCTCAAAACGGCCACAACTGCCAGTGACCTGGGTGACGTTCCCCAACGAAGCACCCCAGCGCAGAAAAGAGTTCATCCCGTGCACATCGGACTAATCGGCCTTGGAAAAATGGGCTTCAACATGCGCGAACGTCTGCGCAACGGCGGGATCGAGGTCACCGGTTTTGACCGCAACCCCGACGTTGCCGACGTCGCCACCTTGGACGAACTCATCGCCGCCGTCCCGGCGCCGCGCCTCATCTGGGTCATGGTCCCCTCGGGCGAGATCACCGACGCCGTGATCACCGAACTGGGCACCAAGCTCGACGCCGGTGACCTCGTGATCGACGGCGGCAACTCCCGGTTCACGGAAGACCAGAAGCACGGTGCAACGCTGGCCGAAAAGGGAATCCGCTTTGCGGACTGCGGCGTGTCCGGCGGGGTCTGGGGCCTCCAGAACGGCTACGGCCTCATGGCGGGCGGCGATGCCGCCGATATCGAACGGGCCCTTCCCGTCTTTGACGCGCTCCGTCCCGCAGGCGAGCGGGCCGACAGCTTTGTGCACGTCGGCGGTGTTGGTGCCGGCCACTACGCCAAGATGGTCCACAACGGGATCGAATACGGCCTGATGCAGGCCTACGCCGAGGGGTACGAACTCCTGGCCGCCAAGGAGATCGTCGCCGATCTCCCCGGGACTTTCCGGGCCTGGCAAAAAGGGACGGTTGTGCGCTCCTGGCTCCTGGACCTCATGGTCAAGGCCCTTGACGAGGACCCCGGACTGGAATCGATCTCCGACTACGTCGAGGATTCGGGCGAGGGCCGCTGGACCGTCGAGGAGGCAATTGCCAACGCTGTGCCGGCACCGGCGATCACGGCTGCGCTGTTCGCCAGGTTCTCCTCCCGCGAGGACAACTCGCCGGCCATGAAGATGGTGTCCGCCCTGCGCCACCAGTTCGGCGGCCACGCGACCCGGCCGGCCAAGTAATCCTGCCCAGCCAAGCAACCCAGCCTGTGAAGTCCTGAATCCCGCGTGTACCTAGAAAAACTCTCACTCACAGATTTCCGCAGCTACGCCCAGGTCGATCTAAGCCTTGAGCCGGGGGTCACCGTCCTGGTGGGCTCCAACGGCATCGGCAAGACCAACCTGATGGAAGCTATCGGGTATCTGGCCACGCTCAACTCGCACCGGGTCAGCACGGACGCACCGCTGCTGCGCTTTGGTGCCGAGCGGGCGATGATCCGGGCCAAGCTGGTCCGCGGTGAGCAGTCGACCGTGCTGGAACTGGAAATCAACGCCGCGCGGGCCAATCGCGGACGGATCAACCGGAGCAATCCGGTCCGGGCCAGGGACCTGCTTGGCATCTGCCAGACCGTGCTCTTCGCTCCGGAAGACCTGGCGCTGGTCAAGGGCGATCCCTCCAGCCGCCGCCGGTTCCTGGACGAGCTTCTGGTCAGCCTCATGCCGCGCCACGCCGCGACCAGGAGTGACTACGACCGGGTCCTGAAGCAGCGCAACGCACTGCTCAAGTCAGCCCGGGCCGGAAAGTTCAGCTCCGGGCATGAGGCAACGCTGGATGTCTGGGACCAGCACATGGCCCGGGCCGGGGCCGAACTGCTGCATGCGCGCCTCGAGCTGGTGGACCGCCTGCAACCGCACCTGAAAAACGCCTATGCGCAACTGACCGACGGCTCCAAGGAGGCCGCCGCGGTGTACCGTTCCACGCTGCAGGACAGCCTGGATGACGACGGCGCTGGGGCCAGTTCTGGGACCAGACCTGCGGGCGGCGCCACCGCCGCGGAAACCGAAACGGATGCGGCCGGCGCCGATGCCACCTCCCTCCTGGCGGAGGATCTGCGCCTGCTCTCCGTCGAGCAGCTCACCGACCGCTACATCCAGGCCTTTGCCGCATCCCGCCGCAAGGAACTGGAACGGGGCATCTCGCTGGTCGGACCGCACCGGGATGAGCTTGAGCTCGTGCTTGGATCGGCTCCGGCCAAGGGCTACGCCTCACACGGCGAAACCTGGTCCATGTGCCTGTCCCTGCGCCTGGCCTCCTACTACGTCATGCTCGACGATGCCCGCACCGGCGGGTCGCCCCCGATCCTGATCCTTGACGACGTTTTTGCCGAACTCGACGTCCAGCGGCGGCGTAAACTGGCGGCAATAGTATCCGGCGCCGAACAGGTGCTGGTCACTGCCGCCGTCGAGGACGATATCCCGGCGGAACTGACCGGACGGCGGGTGAAGGTCATCCCGGGAGGAATCGATGAGCAGGAAAATCGATGAATAAGGATACCGACGGCGGCCTGCAACCGGGCCGGGATCCCGACGACATCGATGCCGCGCAGGCGGCACTGAACAGGATGCGCGACGCCGCCGCGGCCCGGGGCGAAATCCGCCGGGCGCTCCCGCGCTCCGGTGCCGGGGCCCAGAAACCTGCCCGCGCCGCGCGGGGAACCCGCGGGTTCTCCCAGTTCCATGGCACCGGCCGGGATCCGCTGGGCCTGGGAAAGGTTGTGGGACGCCTCGTTGCCGAACGCGGCTGGAGCTCGCCGGTGGCCGTCGGCTCTGTCATGGCACAGTGGGCCGTGCTGGTGGGCCCGGAGATTTCGGCGCACTGCACCCCCGAGAGTTTTACCGACACCACCTTGCATGTGCGCACCGATTCCACGGCGTGGGCGACCCAGCTGCGGCTGCTGAGCAACAGCCTGCTGGAAAAATTCCGCACCGAGCTTGGCGACGGCGTCGTCACCAGCATCCAGGTGCTTGGACCCGCCGCCCCGAGCTGGCGCAAGGGCCTCCGGACGGTCAATGGCCGCGGACCCCGCGACACATATGGATAGCCCCGGGACCCCACGCGCCTCCGGATGTGAAGCACTTCTTGCAAAAACCCTTGAAAAATCCGCAAGCGGCGTGTAGGGCGCTCGAACGACCCGGAGTCGTATAGGCACCCTAGGGCCGGACCCCGAAAGCCTTGCAGGGGGAGCCAGCGGCCTCTCAGCGGCACTTTCCCGACCGTTTGGCGCCCTGGAATGCGGGTTTGGCTCCTATAACACGATAGAATCGGTGGAGATAACTGGGCGCCGGTGAAGCGTTGACTGAGTCCGTTTCCGACGCAATTTCAGCGTGCGGCGGACGGGATCCCAAGTCAGCGGAACACCCGGCGTCGTCAGTGACGTGCCTGTTGGCAGGAGCCTTTTCCACGGAAGAGGCAACGGCCGGCCTTCAACGAACATAGAGGAGTCGAAAGCGCCTGTGGCTAACGACAATGCAGAGATCCCGGCAGTGGAAGACGTAGCGGAAGCGGTAGTGCAAGTGGCGGCGGCAGCGGCGTCGTCGTCGGGAACCGCGACATCGCGCGAATACGGCGCCAGCGACATCACCGTACTTGAAGGCCTGGAAGCTGTCCGGAAACGTCCCGGCATGTACATCGGCTCCACCGGACCCCGCGGTTTGCACCACCTGGTCTACGAGGTGGTGGATAACTCGGTGGACGAGGCTCTGGCCGGCTACTGCACGCACATCGAAATCGTGCTGCAGGCCGACGGCGGGGTCAGGGTGGTCGACAACGGCCGCGGCATCCCCGTGGACATGCACCCCACCGAGCACAAGCCCACCGTGGAAGTCGTCATGACGATCCTGCACGCCGGCGGCAAGTTCGGCGGCGGCGGTTACGCCGTTTCCGGCGGCCTCCACGGCGTCGGCATTTCGGTGGTTAACGCGCTCTCCAGCCGCGTCGACACCGAGGTCCGCCGCCAGGGACACGTCTGGCGGATGTCCTTCGCCGACGGCGGCAAGCCGCAGGGCGGCCTGGTCCAGGGCGAGGAGGCCGCCGAGACCGGCACCACGCAGACGTTCTACCCCGATGCCACCATCTTCGAGAGCACCTACTTCGACTTCGAAACACTGCGTGCCCGCTTCCAGCAGATGGCCTTCCTCAACAAGGGACTGCGCATCACGCTGACCGACGAGCGCCGCGCTCCGGAGGAACCGTCCGAGGACGACGACCTGGACCTGGACACCGTCCCCACCGAAGGCGAAGTTCCGGCGGAATTCCACACCGTGGTCTACCAGTACGACGACGGCCTGCTGGACTACGTCAAGCACCTGAACTCCGGCAAGAAGGTTGATGTGGTCCACGAGGACGTCATCGCCTTCGAGACCGAGGACACGGAACGGCACATCGCCCTGGAAATGGCGATGCAGTGGACCAACGCGTACTCCGAGAGCGTCCACACCTACGCCAACACGATCAACACGCACGAGGGTGGCACCCACGAAGAGGGCTTCCGCGCCGCGATGACCTCGCTCATCAACCGCTATGCGCGGGAGAAGAACATCATCAAGGAAAAGGAAGACAACCTCACCGGGGACGACATCCGCGAGGGCCTGACGGCAGTCATTTCCGTGAAGCTCGCCGAGCCGCAGTTCGAGGGCCAGACCAAAACCAAGCTCGGCAACTCCGAGGTCAAGGGCTTCGTCCAGCGCGTGGTCACCGACGGGCTGGGCGACTGGCTCGAGCGCAACCCCGGCCCCGCCCGGGACGTGATCCGCAAGGCCATCTCGGCAGCCCAGGCGCGTATGGCCGCGCGGAAGGCCCGGGACAACGCCCGCCGCAAGAGCCCGCTGGAATCCTTCGGCATGCCCGGTAAGCTGTCCGACTGCTCCTCGAAGAACCCGGAGAGGTGCGAGGTCTACATCGTGGAGGGTGACTCGGCCGGCGGTTCTGCCAAGCGCGGACGCAACCCGGAGACCCAGGCCATCCTGCCGCTGCGCGGCAAGATCCTGAACGTCGAACGGGCCCGGCTGGACAAGGCGCTCGGCAACGCCGAGGTCCAGTCCATGATCACGGCCTTCGGCACCGGTATTGGCGAGGACTTCGACATCGCCAAGCTGCGATACCACAAGATCGTGCTCATGGCCGATGCCGACGTCGACGGCCAGCACATCACGACGCTGCTGATGACGCTGCTGTTCCGCTACATGCGCCCGCTGATCGAAAACGGCTACGTCTACCTCGCGCAGCCGCCGCTGTACCGGATCAAGTGGTCCAATGCGCCGCACGATTACGTCTACAGCGACCGTGAACGCGACGCCAAGCTGCTCTCGGGCCAGGCCGCGGGCCGCCGCATTCCCAAGGACAACGGCATCCAGCGCTACAAGGGCCTCGGCGAGATGGACTACACGGAACTGTGGGACACCACCATGGACCCGGACCACCGGACCCTGCTGCAGGTGACGATGGATGATGCCCTGGCGGCGGACCAGACCTTCTCCACGCTCATGGGCGAGGACGTTGAATCCCGCCGAAACTTCATTCAGCAGAACGCCAAGGACGTTCGGTTCCTGGACATCTAGAGGCTTCCTGGCCCCTAATATTCCAGAACTGATATATACCTGAAACGGAAAATATAGACTATGAGTGACGAAACACCCGAGGTGCCGGCCGGCTCCGAGCCCGTCCTTGAAGGCGCCATCCTCGACGGCGACGTACTGACTGACCGGGTCGAGCAGGTGGACCTGCAGACCGAAATGCAGCGCTCCTACCTCGACTACGCCATGGCCGTGATCGTGGGCCGCGCGCTGCCGGACGTCCGCGACGGCCTCAAGCCCGTCCACCGCCGCGTGCTCTACGCGATGTTCGACGGCGGCTACCGCCCGGACCGCTCCTTCAACAAGTGTGCCCGCGTGGTGGGAGAGGTCATGGGCCAGTACCACCCGCACGGCGACACCGCGATCTACGATGCCCTGGTCCGCCTGATCCAGGACTGGACCATGCGCTACCCGCTGGCGCTCGGCCAGGGTAACTTCGGCTCGCCCGGCAACGACGGCGCGGCCGCCCCGCGGTACACCGAAACCAAGATGGCGCCGCTCGCCATGGAGATGGTCCGGGACATCGACGAGGAAACAGTCGACTTCCAGGACAACTACGACGGCAAGAACCAGGAGCCGACCATCTTGCCGGCCCGGTTCCCGAACCTGTTGGTCAATGGCTCCTCGGGCATCGCCGTCGGCATGGCCACCAACATCCCGCCGCACAACCTCCGCGAAGTCGCCGACGGCGTTCAGTGGTACCTCGCGAACCCGACCGCCAGCCGGGAGGAACTGCTCGAAGAGCTCCTGGTGCGCATCAAGGGACCGGACTTCCCGACCGGCGCCACCATCCTCGGCCACAAGGGCATCGAGGATGCCTACCGCACCGGCCGCGGTTCCATCACCATGCGTGCGGTGGTCAGCGTCGAGGAACTCCAGGGCCGCACGTGCCTGGTGGTCACCGAGCTGCCGTACCAGGCCAACCCGGACAACCTGGCCATCAAGATCGCCGAACTGGTCAGGGACGGCAAAATCTCCGGCATCGCCGACCTCCGCGATGAGACCTCGGGCCGCACCGGTCAGCGCCTGGTGATTGTGCTTAAGCGCGACGCCGTGGCCAAGGTGGTGCTGAACAACCTCTACAAGCACACCCAGCTGCAGGACAACTTCGCCGCCAACATGCTCGCCATCGTTGACGGTGTGCCGCGCACGCTCAGCCTCGATGCGTTCATCCGCCACTGGGTCACCCACCAGATGGACGTCATCGCCCGGCGCACGCGCTACCGCCTGCGCAAGGCCGAGGAAGAAGCGCACATCCTCCGCGCCCTGCTCAAAGCGCTGGACATGCTCGACGAGGTCATCGCCCTCATCCGCGCCTCCAACACCACTGAGGCTGCACGCGACGGGCTGATGGAACTGCTCGACATCGACGAGCTGCAGGCCCGGGCCATCCTGGACATGCAGCTGCGCCGGCTTGCGGCGCTGGAACGCCAGAGGATCCAGGACCGCCATGCCGAGCTTGAGGCCCTGATCGCCGAGTACAACTCGATCCTAGCCTCTGAAGCGCGCCAGCGCGAGATCATCAGCACGGAACTGGCCGAAATCGTGGCGAAGCACGGCGATGACCGCCGCACCAAGGTGCTGATGGGCTTCGACGGCGACATGTCGATGGAGGACCTGATCCCTGAAGAGGAGATGGTGGTCACCATCACCCGCGGCGGGTACGTCAAGCGCACCCGCAGCGACAACTACCGCTCCCAGCAGCGCGGCGGCAAGGGCATCAAGGGCGCCCAGCTGCGCGGGGACGACGTCGTGGAGCACTTCTTCGTCACCACCACGCACCACTGGCTGCTCTTCTTCACCAACCTCGGACGCGTCTACCGGGCCAAGGCCTACGAGCTCGCCGAAGCCGGACGTGACGCCAAGGGCCAGCACGTGGCCAACCTGCTGGCCTTCCAGCCGGATGAGCACATCGCCCAGGTGCTGGACCTTCGGGACTACCAGCACGCCCCGTACCTGGTGCTCGCCACCAAGCGCGGCCTGGTCAAGAAAACCCGGCTGGAGGACTACGACACCAACCGGTCCGCCGGCGTGATCGCCATCAACCTGCGCGACGGCGACGAGCTCGTCTCGGCCCAGCTGGTCTCCGAGACCGATGACCTCATGTTGGTCTCCCGCAAGGGCCAGTCCGTCCGGTTCACGGCGACGGACGATGCACTGCGCCCGATGGGCCGCGCCACCTCCGGCGTGACCGGCATGAAGTTCCGGGAGGACGACGAACTGCTGGCGGCCGACGTCGTTCAGGACGGATCGTACGTCTTCATTGTCACCGAAGGCGGCTTCGCCAAGCGGACCGCGGTGGAGGAATACCGGCTCCAGGGCCGCGGCGGGCTCGGCATCAAGGTCGGCAAGTACCAGGAGGAGCGCGGGCACCTTGTCGGCGCCCTCATTGTCCAGGAAGAGGATGAAGTCCTGGTGGTCATGGAGGGCGGCAAGGTGGTCCGCTCCTCGGTCACCGGCGTGCCCGCCAAGGGCCGCGACACCATGGGCGTTATTTTTGCCAAGCCGGACAAGAACGACCGCATCATCGCCGTTGCACGCAACACCGAACGCGGGCTGGAAAGCGACGATTCGACCGAAGGTCAAGACGACAGCGAATATGCAGGCGGGGATGCCGGCGGGGACGCCGAAAATCGGGCTTCCACGCCGGATGACGTAACGTTGGCTGAAGATGGCGGATTGCATGAGGAGTCCGCAGCGGCAGAATCAGTACCGGCCCCGGAGTCAGATGAGTCATCAGGCAATGCCGAGCTGGACGAAGAAAACACCGGAGGTAACGAGTGAGTAATTCGGACTCATATCCCAACCCGAGCAGCGGCGTGCCTGGCGGAGTGCGGCAGCCCACCGCCGCGCCGCGCGTAAGCGGCGCTCCCTCGCGTCCGCAGCAGCGCCCGGGCGTGTCCGGCGCAGCCGCAGGAACGGGACAGCGTCCCCCCGCACCCGGCCAGCGCCCCACGGTCCCCGGCCAGCGCCCCGCAGTCCCGGGCCAGCGGGCCGCCCAGTCCGGCGGGCAGGGCACCGCCGGGCTGATCAAGCCGGCTCCGAAGGCCAAGGTGCGCCGTGCCAGGCTGCTGGTCAGCAAGGTAGACCCTTGGTCCGTGCTGAAAATGGCCTTCCTGCTCTCCGTGGCGCTGGGAATCGTCACGGTCGTGGCGGCGATCGTGCTCTGGACCGTTTTGGACCTTACCGGGATCTTTGACCAGGTGGACAGCCTGCTCGGGACCCTGGCCGGTTCTGAGGGTGGCGGCTTTGAATTGAAGAAGGTGGCGTCCCTGGGGCAGGTGGCGTCGTTCGCGACCATCATCGCCGTGATCAACGTGGTGCTGCTGACAGCCCTGTCGATGCTTTCGGCGGTGCTGTACAACATTGCGGCGACGCTCGTGGGCGGCATTGGCGTGACCCTCACGGACGACTAATTCCCGTACTTTTCCGCGGAATCCCGCGGGAAAGGGCCTCGATTTGAGATCGGGCCGGGATGTGCTGTACAGTCATATCTCGGCCCGATGAGGCATCGGGGCGTATAGCTCAGGCGGTTAGAGCGCTTCGCTGATAACGAAGAGGTCCCAGGTTCAAGTCCTGGTACGCCCACGGAACCAGTACTGGTTCTGGCAGAGGTTAGTGAAGGTTCGTCGATGACTGAACCGGAACGGGGAGCATGTGAAGAAGTTGCTGGTTATCGCAGCCACGGTCGCAGGCGTCCTCCTCTACAGGAAAGTGCAGGAATCCGAAGCCCGGAAAGTGATCTGGAGCAATTCAACCGATACGGTTGACTAGCCCGGAGCCTGGGAGTGGAAGCTGGAAATCAGCTGTCCGGACCTAAGGTATGATTGACGGGTTGCTTCTTATGGGGGCATGGCGCAATTGGTAGCGCACCTGCTTTGCAAGCAGGGGGTTCGGGGTTCGAGTCCCCGTGCCTCCACCATAGAATGAGCCCCGGACCGCGGAAACGCGGCCCGGGGCTTTTTTCATGCCCGTGCCTCACTCACTCCTTCGGCTTGGCGTAGTCCGCCATCCCCTGCCAGTCGATAAACACGTAGGGCTCGTCGCCGAGTACCCAGGCGTCGTGACCCGGCGGAATGACGCCGAAGTCGCCGAGCCCGAATTCGAGTTCTTCGCCGTCATCCATGACGACTTTGATGCGGCCGGAAATCGTGTAGCCGGTATGGCTGGCCATGCAGCTGTCCGTTTTGGCGATCGGCTTGACGTGATCTGACCATTTCCAGCCTGGGAGGAAAGTGGCCCGTCCAACCGGGCCGGAGTCCAGATTGACGAGATCCACCCTGCCCATGCCTTCGGCAACAGGACGTGTTTCTTCGGGATTGTCCAGGCTCTTGCGGATCATTGACGCCATGATGGTCTCCTTCTTCGATGATGGCGAGACCGAGATGTGAGACCGCGGTTTAAGGTTGGCACCGCGGTATGCACCGGTCAAGGAGTAGCGGCTGTAAAGGGCCACCACGGTCCGTCCCATTAGTGTTGGAGCGTGAACTTCTTACTTGCAGCCGTAGGGGTGCTGGGTGTGGCGTCGTCCGGGCCGCTTATTGCAGCCACACTGGGCGCCACGTCGGTTAGTGCCCTCGCCATTGCTTTCTGGCGCAACGCCATTGGAGCGGTCGTGATGGCCGGTCCGGTTGTGGTCCGCAACCCCCGTCAGTTCAGCCACGTGACCGGAGCCGAGTTCCGCTGGTCGCTCGCCGCTGCCGTGGCCCTGGCCCTGCACTTCGCATGCTTCATCACCTCCCTGCAGTTGACGTCGGTCGCGGCGGCGACGGCACTGGTGTGCCTTCAGTCAGGCTGGATCGCGATCTTCCAACTCTTCCGGGGAGTCCGGTTCCGCTGGCCGGTCCTGGTAGGGCTGGGGCTCGCCTTCGGCGGTGTAGTGACGATTACCGGCTTTGATATGGGCACCTCGCCCGAGGCGCTCGTGGGCGATCTCCTGGCCGTGGCCGGCGGCGCCCTGGCGGGCGTCTACACGCTCGCCGGAGGCAAGGCCCGGCAGAGCATGGGCACCGGCGTCTACACGACCCTGTGCTACGGCATGTGCGCCGCGATTGTGGCGGGGATGGCGCTGGTGGCCGGAGCGCCGCTGGCAGGGTTCGAAGCCACCGGCTGGCTGGGGATCCTCGCCATCACCGTGTGCGCACAGCTGGTGGGGCACACCGCGTTCAACTATCTGCTGGCGACCATGAGCCCGCTGCTGGTGTCCATGATCATTTTGCTGGAAATCCCGGGAGCGGCGCTTTTGGCTGCGGCGTTCCTGGGCGAGACGCTCCCGGCCGGGACCTATGCCGGACTGGTGATGATCCTGGTGGGGCTCGCCGTCGTGGTCCTGGGGCAGCGCGGCTCACGCTCCACCCGGGGCGCTGCTGAGGGGCGCGCTGCGGAGGGCCCCGGCGCAGAGCGGCTGGCGGAGCTTGGCACCGACTAGGAGCCGGCGGGGCCGCTCTGAGCGGCCGCGCCTGTTCGCCGGGCCTATTGGCCGCCGCGGCGGGCTGGCTGGGCCACGTTGACCGTGTGAATGGCGCGGAGCAATTTCGCGGGGAAATACACCGAGAAGAAGACCACCATGGGTGCCTTCAATGCCATCTTCTTGACGTTGTGGGCCTTGTAGGTGCGGTCAAAGCGCGTCACGTAGTAGCGGTAATCCCGCGGCGAGTCCTCCAGCCGCCGCGCCGACATACCCGAGATCATCTGCGGCCAGTACTGGATCCGGAGTTCGTGGTCGGCCAGATGCAGCGAAAGATCGATGTCCTCGTGCATCTCGTCCCGCTCGTCGCGGCACGCCTCTGCACGGATGGTTTCCCAAGCCGAGCGACGCAGTGCCATGTTGGAGCCGAAGAGGAAGTGATACTGGTGCTTAGCAAGCCTGAGCATTAGCTGACGCATTTTGTCGTCTGCCTTGAGCCCAAACCGGCGCATGGGCATGTCGTAATAGACCACCGGACCGGTCGCAGCGTGCACCGACTCGTCAGCGAAGGCTTTCTGCACCTGCTCCACCCAGTCCGGTTCCAGCACGGAATCGGCGTCGATCCGGCCCAGGATGTCACCGGTGGCGTGGTCAAGACCGAAATTGCGTGTGGGGATGAGCCCCTGATCGCGGTCCTGGCTGAGCAGGATGATGGGACTCTCCGGATACTCCAGCTGCATCTGCCGCACGATCTCTGCCGTGCGGTCCTTGGACAGGTTGTCCACCACAATGATTTCGTGGGCAGGCACCGACTGGTATACCGCGGCGATCAGACACTGCCGGATGACGCTTTCCTCGTTGTACGCCGGAATCACAATAGATACAGCCGGTGGCGGAGCAATGAGCAAGGCATCCTGGGGTGATCTATGGGGTGACATCACCACAAATTTAGCATCTAGCCTGCCGTTTGAAGGCGGACCGCGACGCGCCTCCCCAGTCCGAGCAAACCCTGCCGCGGGAAACACGCCGTGTGAAACAAAAGGAGGGATCCCGCCGTAGCGGAATCCCTCCTTGGGAGAATACAGCCGGAGCTACTTATTCGGCTTGTCTGCCCCGTTGTTCAGGTTGGACGCGATGTTGCGGACGGCCGTCTTGGCATCGGTGGCAACCTTGGCGGCAGTCTTCGCGGTGTCGTCGGCAACGTCCTTGGCCGCTTCTGTCGCTTTGTCCGCCGCGGCAGCTACGGAACCGGATGCCTCGGTGGAAGCCTCGGCCGCAGAGTCCGCTGCCGCAACAGCCGCGGAGCCGGCCTTGTCGGCGGTGTCCTTCAGCGCTTCGCCGGCAGGAGCGGCCGTCGGGGCAGGCGTTACCGGCGTCGGCACCTTCCAGGGGTCCTCCACCGGCCTGGAAGCCCTCCAGGCGGCGACACCGGCGGCAGCTGCGGCAGCGATGATGCCGAAAATCAGCAGGCCGCGGTGCTTGGGCTTCTGCTGCTTGGCGAGCTTGGCATTGGCTGTCTTGCTGACTTCGGTGGCGGCCGCCTTGATGTTCTTTCCTGCAGTCTTCGCGTGATTCTTCGCATGTCCCTTGGCAGTCTGGGCCTGTGCCTGGACGCCGTGGACCACGCCGGAATCAACAAGCTTCTGTGCGACGGCGTCCACGTGGGCCGGAGCGTTTTCCAGCGTGCGGTGGACGGCCACGGAAGCCTGTCCGATCTGGTCCGAAAGCCTGGGAAGGTACTCGACAACCACCCGGTCGCGTGCGTTGAGGATCACCGGTGAGGCCTTGTCCACAGCCTCGTGCAGGCGCGGGGTCGCGCTTTCCGCGGCGTCGTGGATTTTCGGTGCAAGCTGGGCCAGGCCATCCTGAAGGCGAGGGGTGACAGTGGCAACGCTACCGGCCAGATTGTGGGCCGCTGACTTGAGCCCCTCCTGGATTTTGGGAGAGGCGGTATCCAGCCCATACTGCAGGCGGGGAACAGCCCAGTTCACGGCAGCCTCAACCCGCGGAGCCGCCCAATCCTTGGCGCTGTCTACTCCGGTGCTGACTGACTGCTCCAGGTCACGGGCAATACGATCCGTTTTCTTCACAACTACCTCCCGATTAATGTGACGGTTCTGCTGTTAGCCTACGTGTCTAGGAACGCACCGGCTATTCTTCAGACCGATTTCCAGTGGATTTCACCCAGCGCGGAACTGACTGTGCGGCCCTATGGGGGCGGAGCCGTCATGGAAGAATAGGCGCTATGACTGCCAACGCAACCGCAAAAGCCACTATCCACACGAGCCTCGGCGACATCGTCGTCAACCTCTATGGCAACCACGCGCCGAAGACTGTCGACAACTTCGTCGGGCTGGCCACCGGTGAGAAGGCCTGGACCCACCCGGAAACGGGCGAGGACAAGACCGGCACGCCGCTCTACAACGGCACCATCTTCCACCGCATCATCAAGGACTTCATGATCCAGGCCGGCGATCCCCTGGGCCGCGGCACCGGTGGACCGGGCTACAAGTTCGACGATGAAATCCACCCGGAACTGACTTTCAACGAGCCGTACAAGCTGGCCATGGCCAACGCCGGTGTCCAGATGGGGCGCGGCACCAACGGTTCGCAGTTCTTCATCACCACCATCCCCACCGGCTGGCTGCAGGGCAAGCACAGCATCTTCGGTGAAGTCGCCGATGAGGATTCCAAGAAGGTCGTCGACGCGATCGAAGGCGTCCGCACCGGCATGGGCGACCGCCCCGTCGAGGATGTCACCATCAACAGCATTGACATCGAAAAGCTCTAACCCCACACCATGAGCTACGGAGTTCCGGCGGCAGAGCCGTCCGCAGAGGTCCCGGTATGCCCCAGGCACCCGGACAGGCCTGCCTATGTGCGCTGCCAGCGGTGCGGGCGCCCTGCGTGCCCCGACTGCCAGCGGGCGGCCGCCGTCGGATTCCAATGTGTTGACTGTGTCAACGAAACCAAACGCACGACGCCGACAGTCAGGACCGTCTACGGCGGTGCCGTGACCGCCGGCAAACCCGTGGTCACTTTCGTGATCATCGGGCTGTGCGCCCTTGTCTATGCCCTGCAGTGGATGGTTCCCAACGACGGGATCTACCAGCAACTTGCCTACGCGCCCGCCCTGACTGATGTTGAACCATGGCGGCTGCTCACCTCGGCGTTCCTGCACTCGCAGGGATTCCTGCTCCACATCGTCCTGAACATGTATACGCTGTGGATTTTCGGCCAGATCCTTGAACCGCTGCTGGGCCACGCCCGCTTCCTGGCCATCTACCTGCTCTCGGCCGTCGGCGGATCCGTCGGCTTTCTCCTGCTGACCCCGGTGTATCCCGTGAACGGCCCCGTGGGACTCGTGGGCGCCTCCGGCGCCATCTTCGGCCTGTTCGGCGCGCTGCTGGTGGTCCAGCGTCAACGCGGCGGAGAAGTCCGCCAACTCTTGGTCCTGATCGCCATCAACGGGGTCATCGGTTTCATGGTGCCCCAGATCGCGTGGCAGGCCCATCTCGGCGGCCTCGTCACCGGCGCCCTGAGCGCCGCAGTCATTGCCTATACCCCGCGCGGCCCCCGGCAGACCCTGCTGCAGGCCATCGGCCTTGGCGGGGTCCTTGCCTTGGTGATCGTCGCGTCCGTCGTCCGGATGGCCGGCGCCGGCGCCTAGCCCGCTCCAGCCCATGTTCCCGGCCGCATGTTGCGGCCCGGTTTTGCTGTCCGCAGTGCCCTCCGGTCCTTTCGGTCCCCCTCCCCGCTGCCCAGAGGTGGGGACTTTCCGTGCGCAAACTCCGGCCGAGCCCCAACCTCTGAATTCAGAGGTGCGGCCTCGAAAGTTTTCCACAAGGGTTATCCACATTGTTAATAACTTACAAGCGTGTAGTTCAACGTGGCGACCCGGATCTGACCGCCTGAGCTGGCGATTTTCCGGCGCAGAGGCGCTGCGTCCTGCCTGATCTCCACACCTGTGGATAACTTCTGTGGGTTGCCCTGTGCGTAAGTGGACAACTTTGATCGCTGGCCCGACGCTTCTGCCAGCCGGCACCATTGCCTGCAGTGCCTCCCTGCACCGCGACGGTTTCCAGGCGCCGGCCCCCTCCAGGCCATGCCACGCCGTCACCGGCTATCCACTGCATCTGTACGCGGCATTCCAGGTCGCGCCAGCTCTGACGCGGGGCCGATCGCGCTCTCTGTGATGCGGCCACTGCCGCGCTGTCTCTGTCCGCTGCCTCCAGGTGTCGCCGCCGCAGGCGGATGAGCCGCGACACAGCGACACAGCGCCACAGTCCGCCCGGTGCGGAGGCAGGGACCCGGGGACAGCGGCGGTGTGTTTCAACAGGGTTATTCACAGTGTTAATAACTTGATGGTCTGAGTTTCCGTGGGAACTAACCCGGCTCATGGCCCCGCAGCAGGGGTTGCGGGGCCGGGGCGCGGGCTGTTATCCCCAGCTGTGGATAACTTGTGGGTAGTGGGGTGTTATTAAGTGGATAACTCATCTGGTGCCCTGCCTGTCCGGCCAGGCGACTTCATTTCGGGACTGGCCATGCCCACTAAGGGTGCAGCAGTGCCGTCCACGGTCTGATGGGGTCTGACTGATGGGCCTGCCGTACTTGTCCACAGACAATCCACACTGTTAATAACTTACAAGGCTGTAATTCGCGTCCGCCCGGGGATCCCGTCATCGGCCTTGGACCCGGCAGTGGCCTTTAAACTGGGCCGAAACGCGCCATTAGCCCGGGAACTTATAAACAGTGTGGATAAGTTTCCCCAGACTTGTGCACAGCTGTGGATAAGGTTGGGGCAGGGTGTCGCCCGACTGGTCAGTGCGGCCAGACGCCCGAAGTTCCGCGCCGGTGGCTGTCCAGCAGATGGGTGTCCACCATTCCGGTAGCCTCCATGAGCGCGAACATGGTGGTGGGCCCGACGAAGGCGAAGCCCTTCTTGCGCAGCGCCTTCGAGAGCGCGATGGACTCGGCCGAGGTGGTGGGGACCTGGTCGAGGGAGCTGGGCCGGGGTGTGGCCACCGGCTGGAACCCCCATACGAAGTCAACCAGGCCGCCGTCGTCCCTCAACGCCAGAGTAGCCCGGGCATTGGTGATGGTTGCCTGGATCTTCAGCCGGTTCCGGACGATCCCGGCGTCGAGCATGAGACGCTCCACATCGGTGTCCGTGAAGAGGGCCACCAGTTCCGGGTCGAAGTCCTTGAATGCCGCGCGGAAGGCGGGCCGCTTGCGCAGAATCGTGGCCCAGGACAGCCCCGCCTGGAACCCCTCGAGGCTGATTCGTTCGTAGAGGCCCTGCTCATCCCGGACGGGCATGCCCCACTCGTTGTCGTAGTACTCGCGCAGCATGGGATCCACGGATGCCCACGCCGGCCGCGCCAGTCCGTCGTCGCCTATGGTTGAGCCGCTCACTGCCGGAGTCATCTGGGTTCCTTCGCTGGGCCGGGAATTAGGGCCGGGGATTAACGACGACGGCCGGCACACTGTGTGTACCGGCCCGTCAGGGATGTGCGCCGCGCGGGCCTGTTCAGGAACGCCAGCGCGTGGTCATTAGGAAGCCGATGATCGCGATTCCGAATCCGGCGACAATGTTCCACGACGCCCATGACTGCACCGGGAAGGCGCCCTCGGTGATGTAGAACGTGATGATCCACAGCAGGCCAATGATCATCAGGCCAAACATGACCGGCTTGAACCAGACCGGATTGGGCTTGTAGGCCTCCGCAGCAGAAGTCTGCGGGGCCACACGGGCAGTCCTTTTACGCGGCTTCGACTCGGGCACTGATCCTCCTTGGCGGGCTGGAACAAGAGCGGCAATGTGGCTTTATATCCTGCAGGACAGGAGCCCCCGCCGGCCAACGCGCTCTTGGTCAAGTTTGAATTCTTTTTGCTCGCACAATTCTAGCTGTAGTTCCGGCCACACCGTGGACCCCGCAACCGCCCCATCGGTCAGGCAACCACGACGGCGGTGTTGGACACTATGGGCATCGGGCACCATCAGGGCACGGCCATGCCAGGGGCTGCGGGAAACTTCGCCGTGGCCGGACACCGGCAGGCTCACGACGCGGTCCTGGACCATGTCGACGCCTTAGTGCCCGGGGACTGGATCTACGTCCAGACCCGCGAGGGCTACTATGTCTACGTGTTCCGGAACAGCCAGACAGGCCTCCCCTCACGGACCGATGAGCCGGTGCCGACGCGGCCGGGCGCCGCGCCGACGGAGAGCTATCTGACCCCGACGAGCTGCAATCCGCGGTTTGGCTCCCAGGAACGCTTTGTGGCCTACACGCTGCTTGAAAGGTGGCAACCTGTTTCCGCAGAGCCGCCGGCTGAAATTATCCAGGCGGCCCGCGCGGCCAGGGAAGGCTGACGGATTTATGGCTGGTTTTTCCGCCACCTTCCCGGTCCCTTGTGGCTCAGGATTGCGACTGCGCTGGTGCTGGCGGCCGGAGCACTGGTATTGATGGTTCAGTTCCTTTTTCCTTGGCTGGCGCAATTCACCCAGTTAACAGATTCAACGATTGGTTCAGCAAAGCACCCATGAGTACAACCAAGATCCTGGTCGTAGACAACTACGACAGCTTTGTCTACACCCTGGTCGGCTATCTCCAGGAACTCGGTGCCGAGACCACCGTGGTCCGCAACGACGACGTCACGCTCGCCGAGGCGATCGAAATGGCCGAGGCACGGGACGGTGTCCTCATCTCTCCCGGACCGGGGAATCCCGCCGGGGCCGGCGTCTGCATTGAGCTGATCAAATGGTGCGGCAGCCATGACAAGCCCATGCTGGGTGTGTGCCTGGGCCACCAGGCGCTGGCGGAGGCCTACGGCGGAACCGTAACTCACGCTCCCGAACTGATGCACGGCAAGACTTCCCTCGTCGAACATCACGGAACCAGCGTGTTTGCCGGGCTGCCCTCCCCGCTCACGGCCACCCGCTACCACTCTCTGGCCGCCGTCCGCGAGAGCATCCCGGAAGTCCTGGAGATCACCGCGGAAACGGGCACCGGTGTTGTGATGGGCCTGCAGCACCGCACCGCCCCGCTGTGCGGTGTCCAGTTCCACCCGGAATCTGTCCTGACCGAAGGCGGCTACCAGATGCTGGGCAACTGGCTCGAGTCGCTGGGCATGGCCGGCGCCGCTGAGCGGGCAGCGGAACTCAGCCCGCTTATCAAGCACTGACTCTTTAGGTACAGCATGCTCCTGCCCTGACCTTGCACGCACTGCATGCGCGAGCTCTGCACGCGCCGGCTCGGCGGTAGCTGGCCCTTACCCGCTGTCCCGCCCGGCCTAGGGGAACAGTCCGTCCAGGACCGCGCCCTCCTTTGTCGTGGTTTTGGTGGGCGTTGGCGTGGGCGTGGGCGTCGGTGAGGGGGGCGGCGCTGGCGCCTTCGCCACGGTCACGGTGATGGTCTTACCCTGTTCCACGAGCGAATCCGCGGCATCGGCCTGGCCTGTCACCTTGCCCGGGGCCACCTGGGAATTCTCCACTTCGGTGACGTTGAGCTTCAGACCCTGCTCCGTCATTTTCGCCTCCGCCTCCGCCAGCGGCAGCCCGATCAGCTGGGGCACAGCAACCTTCCCGGTGGAGACGACGATTTCGACGGTGTCCGCGACGGCCACAATTTGTCCCGGGGCCGGGTTGGTGGTGATGACAATGCCGACAGGGACCGTGGGGTGGTTGGACATCTTGGTGGTGAGGGACCCGGTCAGTCCCTTTTGGTGCAGGAGATCGCGGGCCGCCGCCTCCGTCCGGCCTGGGAGGTCGGTGGGGATGGTGACCGCGCTGGGGCCTTCGGAAATATTGAGGATGATGTCCGAGTTGGCGTCCATGGAACTTCCCGACGTCGGCACCGTGCCAATGGCTGCGCCCTTGGGGATGCTCTCGTGCTGCAGCCGTTGGAGCTGTGGCTTGAAGCCGGCGTTGTACAGCCTTTGCAGGGCCTCTGATTCCGTCAGGGACGTCACCGTGGGAACCAGAACCTTGGTTGCCTGCGGCGGGGCCTGGTTCATGAGGTTGTAGAGCCACAGACCGCCCCCGGCCAATACCAGCATCGTGAGGACCACCAGGGTCGCGATCCACGTGCGGCGGCGCGACTTCTGGCGCGGCGTGTGCTCGCGTTCGACCGGCAGCACCAGGGGCAGGCTGCCGGTGTCGTCCGTGTCATAAAGTTCGGTGTCTGCGGGCTGCAGCAACTGCTCGTCGTCGGGCGTTTCTTCAGCGGGCCGCAGCCGGCCGCCCGGGGAATCGTCAAGGAACTTGGCCCCGGTCAGCGTGAACGCTGCCGTAGGCGCCAGGGGGTCATGCCGGGGAACGGCGTTGGTGGGGTCCGTGGGGGCTTCACTGGCGGCCGGTGCTGCCACCGGAACGCCGCTGCGCGCGGCCCGCAGGGCACGGCGGAAGGCGGCCGCGTCCTGGAACCGGTCCGCGCGGTTCTTTTGCAAGGCCTTCATCAACACGCTGTCCAGCGCAGCGGAGACCTCGGGGTTGAGGCTGCTGGCGGGCTCCGGGATCTCACGCACGTGCTGGTAGGCCACGGAGACTGGGCTGTCGCCGATGAACGGCGGCCGGCCGGCCAGCATCTCATAGAGAAGGCATCCTGCGGAGTAGAGATCGCTCCGTGCATCGACGGTTTCGCCCCGTGCCTGTTCGGGGGACAGGTACTGGGCGGTCCCCACGACTGCCTGGGTCTGCGTCATGGTGGCCGAGGAGTCCGCCATGGCCCGGGCGATCCCGAAGTCCATGACCTTGACGCTGTTCGAATCCGGGCAAAACATCACGTTGGCGGGTTTGATGTCGCGGTGCACGATTCCGGCCTTGTGACTGTAATCGAGCGCGGACAGCACGCCCAGCGTGAAGTCGATCGCCTGATCGATGGTGACGTCCTTGGCCCGCACCAGATCGCGGATCGTCTTGCCGGAAACGAATTCCATCACGATGTAGGGCACACGGACGCTGTCGTCGTGGTCACCGGGGACCGCGTGGTCCCCGGTGTCGAAGACAGCCACAATCGAAGGGTGGTTGAGTGCCGCGACAGCCTGGGCCTCGCGCTTGAACCGGGCCTGGAACTGGGGGTCCCTGGCCAGGTCAGGGCGAAGCAGCTTGACGGCCACTGTACGTCCCAGCCGGGTATCGACGCCGCGGAAAACATCCGCCATGCCGCCACGGCCGATCAGCTCACCCAGCTCATAGCGCCCGCTGAGGACGCGCTGCGTGTTCGCCGGGCGTTCCTCCCTGTGCGACGGAGTGCGGGGTGTATTGCTCATGATTCTTTAGGGTCCGGACTTGGTAGGTGAAGGTGTTGTGGCGGTGGCTTCGGCGAGGTGATAGGTCACAACGCTGCCGGCGGGCACCTTGGACCCGGAAGGAGGCTCCGAGCTCACGAAGGTTCCGGGATCTTCGTTCTTGTTCGTGGGACTGACGTCGGCTCCCTTGGCCCAGCGCAGCCCGGCGTCCTGGATGGCCTGCTGGACCTTGGCCTCGCTTGAGCCTGCCTTGATGGACGGGACGGAAACCATTTCCGGTCCCTTGGAGTAGCTGACGGTGATGGTGGTGCCGGGCTGGACCGGACCGGAAGGGTCAATGTTGGTGACGGTGCCAGGTGTCGCCTCGTTGACCACCTCGACGCCGGTGACTTGCAGCCCCTGGCCGATCAGCTCGTTGCGGACATCGTTGAAGGGCCTCCCCAAATAGGCATCCGGGATCAGGTTGACCGCTGCCGGGGTGGACTCGGTCGGTGTCGCGGAGCTGGGCGTGGGGGTGGGGGTCTCGGACGCGGACGCGGACGACGCCGAGGGGGTGGCGCTGCTCGGCTTCGCAGAACTGGAGGTCACATTGTTGCTGGCCGGCGCCTGCGAGGGAAACAGATTGCCGGCCTGGCTCACGACCAGACCGACCAGGGCGAACACCACCAGCAGGATCAGCGCAATAAGCGGCCAGGTCCACGGGCTGCGTCCGCGGCGCTTCGGCTCTTCCTCCGGTTCGTCGTAATCTTCCGCTTCCTCTTCCTGCACCCAGCTCCGCTCGGCCGCGAGGGCATCGGCGCGGTTGAGCGCGTTGCGGGCGCCGTAGCCGCTGGCGGCGGCTGCACCGGCTGCCAGGCCGGCCGCCGCGCCGGCACCTGCAGCGCCAACGACGGGCAGCGCGGATGTTGCGGACGTCGACTTGTCCTCCGCGGCGCTGGAGCCAATGACGCTGGTGGCCGCTGTGGGGACGTCGACGGGCGCCGTGATGGGCCCGGTGGCTGCCTCGAAAAGCAGCATGCCCGGCACAGCTGCATGTGCGGCGGAGATGTCACCGTTGCGGATGGCCTCGGCTGCCTCGGACAGCTTGATGGCGTCCGCCGGGCGGTTCTTCGGATCCTTGGCCAGCATGGACATCAGCAGGGCGCGGACCGGCCTGGGCAGCGTGTCAGGCAGCGGCGGCGGCGCGTCGTTGACCTGGGCCAGCGCGATGGCGATCTGGGATTCCCCGGAGAACGGCCGGTGGCCCGTGAGGCACTCGTAGCCGATCACGCCAAGGGAGTAGATGTCCGAGGCCCCGGTGGCAGTCTGCCCCGTGGCCTGTTCCGGTGCCAGGTACTGGGCCGTGCCCATCACCTGGCCGGTCTGGGTCAGCGGAACCTGATCGGCCAGGCGCGCAATGCCGAAGTCGGTGACCTTGACGCGGCCGTCCGGGGTGATGAGCAGGTTCCCCGGCTTGACGTCGCGGTGCACGAGGCCCTGCGCGTGGGCAACAGCCAGGGCACGCGCTGTCTGCGCGATCATCGAAAGGGTGCGGTCCGGGGAAAGCACCTGTTCGTGCTCGATGATGCTGCTCAGCGGCTGGCCCGGAACCAGTTCCATGACCAGGTAGGCCGATCCCTCCTCCTCGCCGTAATCGAAGACGTTGGCGATGCCCACGTGGTTCAGCAGGGCGGTATGGCGTGCTTCGGCGCGGAAGCGCTGCAGGAACCCGGGGTCACCGGTGTATTCCTCCTTGAGCACCTTAATGGCGACAATGCGGCCAAGGATCAGGTCTTTGGCTTTCCAGACTTCTCCCATGCCGCCGATCGCAATGCGCGTGGTCAGCTGGAATCTGCCGCCGAGGGTGATTCCCGAAGTAGGCCTCACTTATTCAACACCGCCTCAAAAATCTTCTTCGCGTTCGGACTGGTTAGGTTTGCGCCTGTGGTGATGTCTACGCCTTCCATGACGATGGTGACAGCCACTTGCGGGTCATTTGCCGGGGCAAACCCGGTAAACCATGAGTTGTTCAGGCCGTTGCCGAGTTCGGCGGTACCGGTCTTGCCGGCCACCTGGACACCGGGCACAGCCGCACGGCTGGCGATGCCGTCGTCGACGACGCTGACCATCCACTCGTTGATCTGCCGTGCGATCTCCGGAGTCGTGGCGGTGCGCAGGGCCTGGGGTTTCGGTTCGTTGATCGCCCGCAGGTCAGGGGCGCGCACGGCCTTGATCAGGTTCGGCTGCATCTGCACCCCGTCGTTGGCGATCGCGGCTGTCATCGTGTTGATCTGGAGCGGGGTTGCCCGGACGTCCCGCTGGCCGATCGAGGACTGCGCCAGGCCGGCGTCGTCCAGCGGCTCGGTCGGGAAGAAGCTCGGGGCGCTGTCCAGCTTTAGCTGGTCACCGAAGTCCTGTCCGAAGCCGAACTTCTCCGCCTGGTCCGCAATGGCCTGCTGCTTCAAATCCAGCGCGATGCTGGCGAACGGCGTGTTGCAGGACTGCTGCAGTGCGAACGCGAACGACGCCGTGCTACGGGTATAGCAGTTGCCTCCCGCGTAGTTGGGGAGCGTGTAGTCGATGCCGGGGAAGGGCATTTCCGCCGGGTTGGGCAGGACGCTGTCCTTGTTGTACTTGCCCGAATTGAGCGCCGCCGCCGTGTCAATGAGCTTGAACACCGAACCTGGTGCCAGCAGCTCGCCCGTGGGTCCGCTGACATTTTGGTTGAGGTTGATCCCGGGGATCTGGTTCAGCTCGTTGTAATTGGCCTGTTCGGCGGCCGCGTCCTGGGTGGCAATCAGGTTGGGGTCATAGGACGGTTTGGAAACCATGGCCAGGATCGCGCCGGTCTTCGGGTTGGTGACCACGATCGACCCGCGCTGGCCGTCCGGGATCAGGTCATAGGCAAGCTTCTGGATCTTGGGGTCCAGGGTCAGTTCCACGGACGCCCCCTTGGGCTGGTTGCCGAGGAACAACTGGCCCACCCGGTCCAGGAACTGCTGGTCCGAGCTGCCGGCCAGCACATCGTTCATGGACTTCTCCAGTCCGGTGAGCCCGTAGTTCTTGGAGAAGTACCCCGTGACGCCGGCGTAGAGCTCGGGCTGGGAGTACGTCCGCTGGAACTTGCAGCTCTCGGTGGCGGGAACGGACTCTGCCACCGGGCTGCCGCCGACAATGATCGCGCCGCGGTCGTTGCAGTAGTTCTGGAGGATGGCGCGCCTGTTCCAGGCGTTGGCTTTGAGCTCGTCGGCGCCAACCACCTGCACGTAGCTGAGCGCACCGAAGACCAGCACGAACATTGCGATCGCGGCGAGCCAGGAATTGCGGATGGCCTGGTTCATAGCTGTTTCACCGCCTCGGTGGGTGCGTCGGGACTGGTTCGGGGGTGGTCCGGGGCCGGCTTGGACGGCATTGCGGGCAGTTTCCGGCTCACGCCCGGTTCCTGGCCGGGCGGCAGCGGCGTCGTGTCCACTGGACCGCGGGCGGAGTGGGAAATCATGAGCAGCAAGCCCACAATGATCCAGTTCGCCAGGAGGGAGGACCCGCCAGCGGCGAGGAACGGCGTCGTAAGTCCGGTCAGCGGGATCAGGCGCGTGACGCCGCCGATCACCACAAAGCACTGCAGCGCGATCGCAAAGGAGAGCCCGGTGGCGAGCAGCTTTCCGAACGCGTCGCGGGTGCCCAGCGCGGCGCGGAAGCCGCGGGTAAACAGCAGCAGATACATCAGGACGATCGCGAAGACGCCGATCAGCCCGAGTTCCTCACCGAATGAGGCGATGATCATGTCGCTGTTGGCGAAGGGGACGAGGTTGGGTCGGCCCTGGCCGAGGCCGGTGCCGACCAGGCCGCCGTTGGCCATGCCGAACAGGCCCTCGACAATTTGGAGGCTGCCGCCGAACTGCCGGCCGTAGACCTCATCGGTGAAGGCGTTGACCCAGCCGTCAATCCGCAGGGCCACGTGTGAGAACACGCGGGCTGCGATGAAGCCACCCACGATAATCAACACGAGGCCGATGATCACCCAGCTGATGCGGCTCGTGGCGACGTAGATCATGACGAGGAACAGGCCGAAGAACAGGATCGAGGAGCCGAGGTCGCGCTGGAAGATCAGCACGCCGATGCTCACGAGCCAGGCGGTGAGCATAGGGCCCATGTCCTTGAACCGCGGGAACTGCACCGGGCCGATTTTGCGGCCAGCCAGCAGGATCAGGTCCCGGTTCGACGACAAATATCCAGCGAAGAAGATGGCCAGCGTGATCTTGGCTATTTCACCCGGCTGGAACGTCATGGAACCGATCTTGATCCAGACGCTCGCGCCCAGGATTTCTCCGGCCGAGACGCCGGGAACCAGCGGAAGGATGAGGAGCACGGCGCTGATGGCCAGCGAAATGTAGGTGAAGCGTCGCAGGATGCGGTGGTCCTTGAGGAACCAAATGACTGCGATCGCGACCCCCATGGCCACCAGCGTCCAGCGCAGCTGGTTGTTGCCGGTGTCCTCGCCCACCCTGTCCAGCCGGTGGATCATGGCAAGGCCCAGCCCGTTGAGGGCCACCACGAGCGGAAGTATTACCGGGTCGGCATATTTTGCGCGGATCCGCAACACCACGTGAAAGGCGAGGGCGGCGGCTGCCAGGAGGCTGGATTGGAACCAGAAGTCGGTATCGAACGCTTTTTGCCGGTCCACGCCCACGAGGGCCTGGGCTCCAATCCCGACGGCGAGGGCAAGGATCAGGAGGACCAGCTCCACGTTGCGTCGTGGCCTGGGCACGGGGTCGATGGGTGTCATTTGGCCCCCTCGCAATTCGTAGTCGGGGTGGCGGATGGTGACGGCTTGGCCGTTCCAGGGGAGGCCGTGGCATTTGGCGTTGCCGTGGAGCCTGGCTTGGCCGTTGCGCCGGGGGTGGCGCCGGCGGCCGTCGCTGCGGGGGACGGGGTGAGGCATTCATCGGCCGGGGCGGTGGTGCCGGTGCGTTCCAGATTTTTGACGATCCGCTGCGCGTCGTAGAGATCGCGGGCGGGCACGGTCTGACGCACCCGCTGCTGCGAAAATTCGGGAAGGTCGGACATCTTGATATCGGTCACCGCTTCGAGAGTGGAAAGCTGGATGGGCCCGAGGCGTTGGGAGACGCCGTTGAAGATGGCCACATGCTGATCGTGCTCGCCGATGTAGTAGCGCGTCTGGGTCCAGGCGTAGCCAAGCCACAGGCCCACGGCGAGCAGCGCGACGATCGCGGCGGCAATGGACACCGTGAACCAGCGGCGCGGCCGTCCGGTGGGCCTGAAGTCCTCGGTGTCCTCGCGGTCCTGTTCCGACTTGTGCGTGAGTACAGTGGCCGCGCGCCGGGCCACGGTGCGTCCGGCTATAGACGGAATGGACCCTGATTCCGCTGCTGCGGCGGCGGCCCCGACGAGTTCGTGGGGGCGCATGGAGAGTTCTTCACGCAGGACTTCGGCCGAGAGGTGTTCGCCCAGATGCGGGTCGGTGGTGGTCTCGGGTTCCTTGCTCCCGGCAGTCTTCTGCGCGGCAGTGGCCGGCGTGCCGTCGGCCGGGGCTCCAGGGGCAGGGTCGGCGGGCCGCGGGCCTGACGCATCCCCGGCCACAGCCCGGGCAGCGGCCCCGGCGTCGTTGCCGGAGTGGTCCTTCTTCGCGGACTCACCGGCGGACGTCGTGGCACCAATCGTGCTGCCGGTCAGCCGTCCGGCTGCCGCGGCGGTCGCCGAGGTCCCTGCGGCCGACGCGGGTACGACGTTGACGGCGGCGGTCCGGACGTCGTCGCGAGTCGGCTCGGCGATGTCGAGCACCACCACCGTCACGTTGTCCGGGGCGCCGGCCTCCAGCGTCAGTTCAATCAGCAGTTCGGCGCATTCGTTCAGATCCTTCGTCTCCCGAACCGTGCGCTCAACGACGTGGCCGGCTACGTAGTTCAGGCCGTCCGAGCAGAGCAACCAGCGTTCCCCGGCCTGGACAGCCAGGGTGTCGAGATCCAACTCCGGGCTGGCATCGACGTCCCCCAGCACGCGCATGAGGACGTTTTTGTGTGGATGCGTTTCGGCCTCTTCGGGGCGCAGGCGGCCCTCGTCGATGAGCCGCTGGACAAAGGTGTGGTCGATGCTGACCTGTTCGAACTCGCCGTCGCGCAGCCGGTAGGCCCGGGAGTCGCCAATGTGGGCGAAGTGGAGCTTGCCTTCGGCCAGGAGCAGGGCTGTGACCGTGGTGCCCATCCCGGCGAGCTTGGGATTGATGTGGACCAGCTCGGACAGCAGGGAGTTTGCCGTCTGGATTTCGTCGGCGAGGACGGTGCCGGCCTCGCCGTCGTAGTCATC
The DNA here is from genome assembly GCF_040676555.1 of Arthrobacter sp. LAR12-1-1.1. Classification (NCBI taxonomy): domain Bacteria; kingdom Bacillati; phylum Actinomycetota; class Actinomycetes; order Micrococcales; family Micrococcaceae; genus Arthrobacter; species Arthrobacter sp. LAR12-1-1.1. The sequence goes on from NZ_JBEGIG010000023.1 coordinate 193,782, forward strand.
ATGGTCCAGGTGGATCATGTCCAGGACGGTCGCGGCGGAGGCGACGTCGCCGCCGGCATGGCCACCCATGCCGTCGGCAACGACGGCGAGGTGCCGGCCCACGTAGGCGGAGTCGTCATTCTTGGCGCGTATGCGCCCGACGTCTGAACGCGCGGCGTAGCGCATGATGAGCGGCCGCTTCGGGGCCGTTGTTTTGCCTTCGGCCCTGTCTGCGGGGCGATCCGGGGCAGCCACGGCTACGGCCTCAATTCAATGACCGTCTTGCCGATTCTCACGGGGACGCCCAGCTCCACCGGGAGGGCCCGGGTCAGCTGCTGGTCTGCCAGATAGGTGCCATTAGTGGAGCCGAGGTCCTCGATGAACCAGCGGCTGCCCTGCGGGAACAGGCGGGCGTGGCGGCCCGAGGCGTAGTCGTCCTCCAGGACGAGGGTGGCCTCCTGTGCCCGGCCAAGGAGGATGGGGCTTGCCGCGAGGGGGATGGTGGTGCCCTTCAGTGGTCCCTCGGTCACGATCAGCTGGCGGGCCTGCTGTTTGACGGGGGCGGGCGGGGGCTCGGCGAGGGCCGGATTCTTGCGTACCTGGCGTGCCGTCGGGGCCCCGGCCGCCGCCTTGCGGCCGATCATCAGATCACGGCGCATGGCAGAGACAATGCTGAAGATCAGCACCCACAGGAGGATAAGGAACCCGAAACGCAGGGCCGTGATGGTCAGTTCGCTCATGCGCGGCCGCCTGTGTTGGCGGGCAGTAGGCGGAAGATAATTTTAGTCCGTCCCATCATGATCGTGGCGCCGTCAGCAAGTTCCGAACTGCCCACGATCTTTTGGCCGTTGACGTAGCTGCCGTTCGTGGAGCCGAGATCGATCGCCTGGGCCGTACCAGGCCCGGTCCGGATTTCCAGATGGCGGCGCGAAACACCGGTGTCGTCAATGAGGATGTCTGCTTCCGAGGACCGGCCGAGGACGATCGACGGCGCGTTCAGCGAGTAGCGCTGGCCGTCGATGTCCAGGACGGGTTGAAGCTGTGCCGGCTGGCGTGTCGGGGCCGCCGGTAAGTTGCCGTGAACTCCCGGCTGCGCAGGGGCGGAAGGGGCGTTGGATTTCTCGGTCCGCGAGGAGATGTCGAAATCCCCGGCGCGGTGCTCTTCATCGCGGCGGAAACTGATCCGGACCGGCCCCTGAAGGGTGTAGCCCTGGCTGCGGACATGGTTAATGACGACGTCGCACAGTTCTTCCGCGAGGGGTGTGCCCCATTCCTGGGCGCGCTGGAAGTCGTCGCTGCTAAGAAGGACGTCAAAAACGTTGGGGGCCAGGGTGCGTCCCGCGGCGATTGTGATGGCCTTGTTGTCGACCTCGGTGCGGAGCCGGCTCGCGATCTCGACAGGCTCAACCTGGGCGCGAGAACCGGTGGAGAAGACTCCGCGGACGGCCTTTTCGATGCCGCGCTCGACTTTGTCCAGCAATCCCATGGTCCTTCTCCTTTCCTGTTGGCTGCAGAGCAGCGCTCGTTCCGGAACTCGGTTTCCAACTTTTGCGAGCCCGCGCTCAGCAGACACTCCTACATCAGATACTACTGGGCGTGTCTGGGAATGGCCTCAACGGACGCCGCCGGGCCGACGTCGAAATATGCGCCGACTGCGCCCTGACGTGCGCGGACATCGCCTCCGCGGCTGGCCCGGCGGGCGCCGACGTGACGTCCGGCGACCGGGTATGACTGGCCGGGAATACACCGCAATCCGGGACCTGTCCGGCTCGATTGGTGTTTTCGCGCAATTGTCCGTTATGCTTGATCTCGCTGCTTTTACGAGGTTGGCGGTCCGGGAAACCGGCCCTATCCGAGTGGAAGAAGTTGCGCGCGAGTGGCGGAACGGCAGACGCGCTGGCTTCAGGTGCCAGTGTCCGAAAGGGCGTGGGGGTTCAAATCCCCCCTCGCGCACGCAAATCGAAAGAACCCCGGTCTTCGGACCGGGGTTCTTTCGTTTAACCCCAGGCGACTAACCCACGCGACGTCAGGTTTCGCCCACGCGACACGACTACGGGGCTGGCTCAAGACCAGAAGTGCGATGACTGCGCACAAGCGCTGGCTTGACGGCGAGCCGGTCCAGTCCGTCACGGGCCGCGATGTGCCCCCGAGGTTGTCCTGGCCGGCGCCGCGGTCGAACAGGCCGCCCACTACCGAAGCCCTCCCGCACCGGCTGTCACCTGCGCGGGAGGGCTTCTTCATGTCTGCGTGCCGCGGTCCGGTTACCTGAGTGCCCGCACCGAAGCCAAGACGGTGGTCTTGAAGCCGGTCCTAGAACCGGTCGCCTTACCCATGATGGTCTTGCCTGCGTCGGAGGCGGTGAGCTTGTAAGACTTCGCAGTAGCGCCCGGAATCCTGACGCCGGAGCGGTACCACTGGTAGGCGAAGGCGGAGGGCGTCGGCTGCCAGCCCCCGACATGCACGGTCAGGGTGGATCCGGGCTTGGGTGTGCCCTTGATGATGGGCGTCGCCACCAGGGGGAACGTGCCGGGGCCGATTTTCGCGGACTGTACGGCCGGATGGATGAGGCCGGGGCCGGCCTTGAAGCTCAGCACGGCATCGGCATCGGCCGGGACAGGCTGATACCCCAGGGATGTCGCACCCTTGATCGGAGTTCCGTTGCGGTACCACTGGGGTGCGGCAATGTCTTTGACGGCGTACTGGTCCAGGCCGGCCGGGACGGAAAGGGTTGCCGTCAGGTATCCGTAGACCTTGGCGTTCCCTGTGATGGTGACGCCGGGGGCGGGGAGCTTCACGGCGGGGACACTGACCCATGCCGACATTGACTCCGTGTAGCCGTACTGGCCCCAGAGGGAGGCACTGACGACGACACGAATCTGTCCGCCGACGTCGTCCGCCCCCACGGTGACCGCCGAAAACAGCAGGCAGGGCACTACTATCAGCAACAGGGCCGGGGGGACCGGCCCGCTGACCCTGGGGGGAACAATTGAACAAGAAGGCCATCCGTCTCGGCGCCGCCGGGGCCCTTAACGCCCTGTCGCTGGCCGGTTTCGCCGTTCCGGCGCACGCAGGCTTCGTGCCGTCCTGCGGCCCGATCGTTGATTCGGTCAAGCTCTGCACGGCGCCGGACGGAAGCCAGGAGCCGGTGATGGTCAACAGCCCGGTTGCCGGCCCGCGGCCGATTATCGGGGGCGCCCTGCTGGTCGGCAACACCCTCACCGTTTATGACGGCGCCTGGGATCCCTCCAACGCGACGCTCACGCACCAGTGGCTGCGCAACGACGTACCGATCCTGGGCGCCACCGGTACCACGTACCGGCTGACCAGGTCGGACCTCGGAAAGGGCATCCGGGTCAAGACCACGGGCCGTGCTCCGGAGTACAAGGCAACCACCGTCCAGTCCACCAAGACGCCGCCGGTCACGGACGCCGCCGGCGCCGTTCCGACGGTCCGGGCGGGGTATGTTGGCTTCGAATCCCTGGGCGCAGAAGAGGGTGAATACTGGCCCGTCGTCGTCGCCCAACTGGGGGACTGGGGCCCGAGTGGCGTCCAGTTCCAGTATCAGTGGCTCCGTGACGGCTCGCCCATCCCTGGTGCCACCGCCCCAAGATTTGATAGGACAACGTGGGGTCCGACGGGGCTGCTCAGCCTCCGGGTCACCGGCTACGCCGCCGGCCTCGATCCGGTCACCGTGACCTCTGCAGCCAGCCGCGGCACCTTCACCCCCGAGAGGCCCGGCGCTGTGGTCACCGGCGGCACCGAGGTGGGGGACGTCCTCACCGCTGTCGACCTTCGCTGGTTTGACCACACCGATCGGAACACCAGCGATTGGAATGAGCACCGCTTCCAGTGGACGCGCGACGGCATCTGGATTCCCGACGCTACCGAACTGACCTATACGATCACCGCCGAGGACCAGGGCCACACCCTGGAGCTGGTGACCGAATCTGGCGGGCTCGAGGCCAGCTCCAACTCAGTGACCGTCCCCCCCGGCCGCGGGCACGGTCATCCCGGCGCCCCCGGAGCCCCCGAAGGTTGAGCTGAAGCCGCTGACGAACGTCACCAAGCCGGTCCTGACCGGTACCGCCGTGATTGGCACGGCGATGACGGCGACGGCCGGCACCTGGTCCGAACCTGCCGAAAATCTGACTGTCATCTACTACTGGCAGTCCCCGGACGGGAAGGTATCGGCCACCGGCCCGACGTTCACCCCCAACATGACCCAGCTTGGGACGACGGTCACGCTCATAGCGACCGCCACCGCTCCCGGATACACCACCGCCTGGGCAAAGGTCACCGCGCCCAAGCCCGTGACCGCGCCGGACCCGACCCAGACCAAAGCCCCGGCCATCCGGGGCAACGCGACAGTGAGGGAGAAGCTCACCGTCTCCACCGGCACCTGGTCCGGCTATGCCCCGGGAATGACAGAGACCCGCCAGTGGGTGCGCGACGGCGTCCCGATCGCCGGGGCCACCGGCCGGGACTACACACTGGTGGGCGGCGACTTCGGCAAGAAAATCTCCGTCAAGGTCACGTCCACGATGGGCGGCAGGATCCTGAAGACCCAGACGACCGATACTACGGCGAAGGTGGCTGCTGCGGCGCTGAGCTCGGCCACGCCGACGATCGCCGGCACCGTCAAGGCCGGGACAGTGGTGACCGCGAAGCCCGGCACCTGGACCTGGGGCACTGCCTTCAATACCGCTGGCTGCGCAACGGCGTCCCGATCTACGGCGCAACAGAGTCGACCTACAAGGTCCGGACGGCCGACCGGGATAAAAGGATTACCGTCCGTGTCACAGGCTCCCGGCTCGGCTATACGACCGTCACTCGGACCAGCGGAGCGTACTTCGCCCGCTGACCGCAGGCCTCCCCGGCCATTGCAACGGCACGCCGCGAAGGGGTACAAATCCCCCGCGCACGCAATTGAGAGAACCCCGGTCTTCGGACCGGGGTTCCCTTGTTTAACGTCCAGCTGTAGTCCGGCGTCGGGCTATCCCCATCTTTGCAGGCTCGGGCCGGCGTGTTGCACCGAACCGCAGGCTTGTGGCGGCGTCGTGCCGTTGAAGGTGGGGAACCCGCGGCGGAAATCTGCCTGCCGGCGAACTGCCTGCCCGGCGACGGACCGCTAGGCCGCCCGCAGCGCCCCGAGTCCGGCGAGAAGTGCCTCAAGTCCCAGGCTGAAGGCGACGTCGGCCGGTTTGTCATGGCTGTCCTCGGCCAGACGCTGGACGGCAGAGGTGAAATGCGGCGTCGAGGCGGCCATGGTCCCGGAATCGAAGATGTCCGCCGGTGCCGTGACGTCGTAGGCGGAGCCAAAGATAAACGATTCGAACGCCACGATGGCCGGGATGATGCGCTCCTGGGGAAAACCCGCGCGGCTAAAACCGGCACTGACGGCCTCATACATGGCCAGCGTCTTGGGTGCATCCGTCACGGGGAGTACGGCGATGACCGGGATCAGCGGCGTGTGCTTGGAGAAGACATCGCGGTAGCTCCAGGCCCAGTCCCTCACCGCTTGCTCCCAGGGCCCGGCCTCGAACGCGGCGACGTCCACGAAAGAGGTCAAGTGGTCCTGGACGAGCACCAGCACGTCCCGCTTGGAGGAGACGTGGTTGTACAGCGCCGAGGGCGCCACGTTGAGGGTCCTGGCCAGGGCAGCCATAGTGAAGCCTTCGTAGCCGCTCTTGCCAATCAGCTGCAGGGCCGCCGCAGTGATGCCGTCCTGGTCCAGCACGGCCGCGGCGGGCCGGCCCACGCGGCGGCGGGGCTTGGCGGCGGGGCCGTGCTGGTCTGCCGGGCTGTGCGGATCGGCGGGGACGCTGGTTGCTGCCGTCATTCCGGGCCTTTCTTCTAGCTCTGCTGTCGGTTCCGGGACTTAGCCCATTCTGCCCCCAACTTTACGGGCGAAATTCACCAGGCAGTGGGTCTTCCCTGAAGCGTTGGAAAGGTCTATCATTCTAAATGAACGGCATTCATTTAGTGGTCCGCATCACTCTAGCGGCCACGGGGAGGACATCATGCTGAATCTTGACCGCGACGTCGTCATCGTAGGGGCCGGCCCCTCCGGGCTGACCGCCGCCCGCGAACTGAAGAAGGCCGGACTGAGCGTGGCAGTGCTCGAGGCACGGGACCGCGTGGGCGGCCGGACCTGGACCGACACGATTGACGGGGCAATGCTCGAAATCGGCGGCCAGTGGGTCTCGCCGGACCAGACGGCACTTCTGGGGCTCCTGGATGAGCTCGGATTGCAGACCTACTCCCGCTACCGCGACGGCGAGTCCGTTTACATCGGCGGAGACGGCAAGCGCACCCTGTACACCGGTGACACGTTCCCCGTCGGCGAAACCACCGCCGCCGAAATGGACAAGCTCACGGCGCTGCTCGATTCCCTCGCCGCGGAGATCGGCGCCGAGGAGCCGTGGGCACACCCCAAGGCCCGCGAGCTGGACACCATTTCCTTCCACCACTGGCTGCGGCAGAACTCAACCGATGAGGAAGCCTGCAACAACATCGGCCTGTTCATCGCCGGCGGCATGCTGACCAAACCTGCCCATGCCTTCTCCGCCCTGCAGGCCGTCCTGATGGCTGCCTCCGCCGGGTCCTTCAGCAACCTCACGGATGAGGACTTCATCCTGGACAAGCGGGTTGTCGGCGGAATGCAGCAGGTTTCGCTGCTGCAGGCCGCCGAACTGGGCGGGGACGTGGTCCTCGACAGCCCGGTCCGCACCATCAACTGGGCCGAGGACGCGAGCGGGGGATACCGCGTCACCGCAGTCTCCGAACGCGCCACCGTGAACGCCCGCTTCGTCATCATGGCCGTGCCGCCGAACCTCTACTCCCGGGTTTCCTTCAACCCGCCGCTGCCCCGCCGCCAGCACCAGATGCACCAGCACCAGTCCCTTGGCCTGGTCATCAAGGTCCACGCCGTCTACAGCACGCCGTTCTGGCGCGAGGACGGGCTCTCCGGGACCGCCTTCGGCGCCGGCGCCATTGTGCAGGAGGTTTACGACAACACGAACCATGAGGACCCCCGCGGCACGCTGGTGGGCTTCGTCTCGGACGAGAAGGCCGACGCGATGTTCGAGCTCAGTGCCGCGGACCGCCGCCGCGCCATCCTCGAATCGATTGCGTCCTTCTTGGGCGAAAAGGCCCTGGATCCCGAGGTCTACTACGAGTCCGACTGGGGCTCGGAGGAATGGACCCGCGGAGCCTACGCCGCCAGCTACGACCTCGGCGGGCTGCACCGGTACGGGAAGGACCAGCTGAAGCCGGTCGGACCCATCTACTGGTCTTGCTCCGATCTCGCGGCCGAGGGCTACCAGCATGTCGACGGCGCCGTACGGATGGGGCAGATCACGGCCGCCCGGATCGTCGCAGCAGCGGACCGCGCGTCCGTCGCATCGTAGAAAACCCCAACAGTCAGTTCAATCTAGTTAGGAGAGCGGCCAGATGCGTTACGTAGTGGGGTACTCAGCCAATGCCAGAGGCCATGATGCGGTCAATCTGGCCGTCTCCCTGGCGCTCGGGCGTGGAGCGAGCCTGGACCTTGTGCTGGTGGTGCCCGAAGTGCAGCAGTCCGGGCACGCCGTCGCGCCGAAGGCTGGCTTCGAAAATCTGCTCAATGAGCAGGCCCAGGAGTGGCTCGACCAGGCCCTGGCGCTGGTTCCATCCAGTGTCCCCGCGCAGGCCCACATCCGCAGCCATGATTCCGACGCGCACGCGCTGATCGAGGCGGCCGAGGAACTGGGCGCGGACATGCTCATCATCGGCGCAACCAGCACCGGGATCTTCAAACGGTTCACGATCGGATCGGTGGCCAGCGCCCTGCTCCACGCCTCGACCGTTCCGGTGGCTCTGGCACCGCACGGCTACCACCGCCAGGAGGCCCTGACCCGGATCAGCTGCGGGCTCGGAACCCGGGCCGGCGCCGAGAAGCTGCTCGATTTTGCCCTCGGCATGGCCGTGAACCGGCAGGTTCCGCTGCGGGTGGTGTCGCTGCTGGCGCTCGACGGCGGCGATGCGGCCGGCGCCGCGGAGGCGGCGCGGGAGTACGCGGCGAAGCACCTGGCCGCCGCCCTGCCCGGCGGCGGGCAGGAGGTCCGGGAAGAGGCGAAGACGGAAGTCGTCGTCGCACAGGGCCGCAGCATCGAAGAAGCGGTGGACCGCCTGGGCTGGGAAGACGGCGAGGTCCTGCTGATCGGATCCAGCAGGCTGGCCACGAGCCGGTCCATCTTCCTTGGCAGCACGGCCAACCGCATTCTGCGCGCCCTGCCGGTGCCGATGATCGTGGTCCCCAGTGACTATGAACTGAAGCACCTCAACCAGTCAGCGTCGAATGACACCCCAGGAGAGGCACAACAATGAGCGCAGACCATGCGATGTCCAAGCCATCGCACACAGGACAGCAAACAGGACATCTCAGGGAACAGCAACACGGACTGAGCGAGAAGGGCCTGAAGGCCGGATCCGTGGGGCTCATCGGCGCTGTCGTCATCGGCATTTCCTGTATCGCCCCGGCATACACCCTCACGGCGGCCCTGGGCCCCACCGTCGCCGAGGTCGGCGTGCAACTGCCGGCGATCTTCCTGGTGGGCTTTGTCCCCATGCTGCTGGTGGCGTTCGGCTACCGAGAACTGAACAACGCCATGCCCGACGCCGGCACCTCGTTCACGTGGGCCTCGCGGGCGTTTGGCCCGTGGATTGGCTGGATGGGTGGGTGGGGGCTCATTGCGGCGACGATCATCGTGCTCTCGAACCTGGCCGCCGTCGCAGTGGACTTCTTCTACCTCATGCTGGCGCAGCTCACAGGCAATCCCGAACTCGCCGACCTCACCACAAACCTGCCGCTGAACATCGCCACCACGTTAGTGTTCATCGCCCTCGCGTGCTGGATTTCTTACCGCGGCATGGAAACCACCAAGTCCGTCCAGTACGTGCTTGTGGGCTTCCAGTTGCTGGTCCTCGGTTGGTTTTCCGTGGCTGCGTTCAGCCACGTCGCCAACGGGACCGCCTTCGACGCCACTGCCATCTCCCCGGAGTGGTTCAACCCCTTCGCGGTGGGATCCTTCTCCGCCTTCGCCGCCGGCGTGTCGCTGTCCATCTTCATTTACTGGGGCTGGGACGTCACGCTGACCATGAACGAGGAGACCAAGAACCCGGAGAAGACCCCGGGCCGTGCCGCCACACTCACGGTGCTGGTCATCGTGATCATCTACATGACCGTTGCCCTGGCCACACTGTCCTACGCCGGCGTCGGCGAAACCGGGCTGGGTGCCGGCAACCCGGAGAACCAGGGCAGCATTTTCGCGGTCCTTGCGGGGCCGGTGATGGGCCCCTTCGCCATCCTGATGTCCCTGGCCATCCTGAGCAGCTCCGCCGCGTCCCTGCAGTCCACGTTCGTTTCCCCGGCGCGCACCCTGTTGTCCATGGGTCACTACAAGGCCCTGCCACAGAAATTCGGCAACATCAGCCCCACGTACAAGTCCCCGAGCTATGCCACGATCGCCTCGGCAGTGGCTGCCGCCGCGTTCTACGTCATTACCCGGACGACGTCGGAGAATGCGCTGTGGGACACGATCACGGCACTGGGCATGATGATCTGCTTCTACTACGGCATCACCGCGTTGGCCTGTGTCTGGTTCTTCCGCGCCGAGGCGTTCAGCGGAGCGAGGGCGTTCTTCTTCAAGTTCCTCGCACCTCTCCTGGGCGGCGTCATCTTGCTGGTCATGTTCTTCAAGACCGCCTACGACTCCATGGATCCCGCGTACGGATCAGGTTCGTCAATCGGCGGCCTGGGGCTGGTCTTCATCCTCGGCATGGGCGTCATCCTGCTGGGCGTGGTGCTCATGCTGATCATGGCCAAGATCCGCCCCGAGTTCTTCAGGGGTAAGGTCCTGACCCGCGGGCATTGAGTCTGCCGACGGTTTCAGGAGGGTCTCCGTCCGGCAGCCATAGGAAAGCAACCACGCTTACCGATGGGCTGTCCGGAGGGGGACCCTCCTGCGTTGGAACCGCGAAAGCGGAACGGTCGAGCTTTAGGCCCGCTGAAGGGAGGAGTCCCGCTCCGGAAAGCCCAGTGTTTCCAAAGGTCTGCCACGCATAGTGATGTGGTCAGCGGCGGAGGGCCTAGCGAAGCTGAGCCCACAGGGTAGGGAGTTTCCTCGTGATCACTCTTCAACTTAGGGAACGACGTGCCTGGGATGGCGGCCCCGGGGCGCAGGGCGGCCTTTCGGCCCCATGCGAAGGGGGCGCGGACTGATGGGCGAGGAATCTGCCGACGCAGGCCGGGTGTCCCGTCGAACCGTTTTGAGGCTGGGTGCGGCAGGGGGTGCCGGTGCCGCGTTGGTTGCCGCGCAGGGCCTGGGGGTGCCGTTTCTCGCGCAGAGGGGTCTGCTCACGGCCGACGGCGCGTTCGCCGCCACGTCCGCAGCGCTCGGTGACACCCTGTTCTACATTGAGAAGTTCCCGACGAGCCCGCTGATCCTCTCGCCGTTCAGCGACCGGCTGCCCATCCCGAAGGCACTCGCCCCCGTGCCGAAGTCGGTGTACAGCGCCTGGCCGAAGCCGCCGGGGCCCGGACCGGGCCAGCAGAACTCGCTGCGCAACGAACGGCATCAGATCTGGCCGAGCCAGATCGGCTATCCGGATCCGATCGTCTACAAGATCGACGTGCAGCTTCGGACCCACTCCTTCACCACGTCGCAAGTGCTGCCGATCGACTCGGACGGAGAGCCGACGGAGTCGTTCGACTCATCCGGCAGGACGTACGCGGCCGGCACGAAGCGCACATTGCCGCCGAGCACGATCTACGGCTTCAACGGCACCTTCCCCGGCCCGATGATCAACGCCGAGTACGGCAGGCCGGCGCTCGTCCGCTTCGAGAACCACCTGGACGAGAACCCGCTCAACCTCGACCGCCAGGATTTTGGCGCCCCGGACTGGTCCTTCCTGACCCACCTGCACAACGGTCACACCGCGCCCGAGAGCGACGGCAACCCGCACTACTCGATGGTGTCCGGGCCGAAGCACCCTGGCTTCAGGCCGCAGATGTTCGTCGACAACCTGTACCTGAACTGGCCGGCCGGTGGAGACGACCGGGAGAAGCAGAGCTTCTTCTGGTTCCACGATCACACGATGGATCACACCGGCTCGAACGTCTACAAGGGCCTGGTCGGCCTGTACCCCATCTACGACCCGAAGAACGGTCTGGACATGGGGGACGAGCGGCGGGGCCTCCGGCTTCCCGGCGTCCGCACAAACAACTCGGACGGTTCCTTCGACGTCAAGTACGACATCCCGCTGGCCTTCTCCGACTTCCGCCTTGACGACGGCGACACGGTGCACAAGGACATCCATGACGTGCAGGGTGAGTTCCCGGACGCCAAGAACCCGGCCAAGCACCCCGAGTGGTGGGGCAAGACGTTCTACAAGCACTTCCCCAACCACGGTTTTGTGGGCGACATCTGCACAGTCAACGGAACGGCCTTCCCGGTACTGGAGGTGAAGCGGCGCAAGTACCGCTTCCGCTTCCTGGACGCCTCGGTCTCGAGGATCTACGAATTCAAGCTGATGAGCTCGACGCAGGGTCCCAAGTCGTCGGCGTCGCTCGGCTACGTCGACGACGAGCTCCAGGGCCAGTACCGCATCCCCGACGCCCAGCAGTGCATGAAGTTCACCCAGATCGCCTCGGACGGTGGGCTCCTGCCGTTCCCGATCAAGCGGGACTCGTTCGAACTGTGGCCGGCCAAGCGGCGCGAGGTCATCGTCGATTTCACCAGGTACCAGGACGGCACGCCGACCACTAAGGGCGACGTCGTCTACCTCACCAACGTCATGAAGATGCCCAACGGGCGGATGTGGTCCAACTCCTCCCGCTTCTTCCCCGATCCGGCCTACAAAGTGCCGCTGCTGAAGTTCGTGATCGGCGACAGCGCGCCGGACGACAGCCGGATCCCGGCGGCTCTGACTCCTCTGCGTCCGCTTCCGCCGCTGCCGAGCAACTGGCGGAACCTGTTGGACAACCGCCTGATCTTCGAGGTGAAGCGGGGCGCCCTGGGCGGCGAGACCGAGTGGCTCATCAACGGCAAACCCTTCGACCCGACGACGGTGGCGACGAGCCTGAGAAACAAGGCCGGCGCGACGCCGCTGGCCGCGCCAAAGAAGAACAGCTTCAACCTCTGGGAGGTCCGCAACGGCGGCGGCGGCTGGGTGCATCCATTCCACCTGCACATGGAGGAACACCGAACCGTCATGCGCAACGGCAAGGACGTGACTGTTACGCCGGATACCGGGCATCCCGACGACGTCTCGAAAGAAGACCTGGCGGCGCTCGACCCGAACGAGTCGGTGATCCTTTACCGGGGATTCCGGGACTTCGTGGGGCCGTACGTGGCGCACTGCCACAACCTTGCGCACGAGGACCACGCCATGATGTTCGGCTGGGAGATCAGACCATGACGCTGCGGGAGATGATCGAGAACACAAAGCTCGCCAACGCCGGGATCGAACGCAGCGGCTCGATCCCGGGCCGGCCAGCTGTTCCGTGGCTGACGGTTGTATCCCTGTCTGTTGTGATGGCCTACGCTGACGGCTTCTGGATGATGTCGCTGCGCGGTGCCGTAGGGGCCATTGAACGCACGGAGGAGCCATTCGCGAGCTGGCTGCGTGAGTCCACCCTGGTCCTGCCGGTTTTCGTCTTCGCAGTGCTGGGCGCCATGACGCTGGCGCTCCATCTATTCGGGCCGGAACTGCGCAAGTCGAGCACGGTTCTGACGGCACTGCTGATCGTTGCGGCCGGAACCGCCGCCGGCATCGCATTCATCACGCTCAACTCGGCCTACGATTATCAGCTGCAGTCAAATCAGCTGCAGCTGATTGATTCGATGAGCCATACCTGCGCCGAGGGGAGCTGCCTCGCGCTGCAACAGCAGGCGTCTCTCGGGCTTCAGATGCGCGCTGTGGGCTACGGCAGCGGGATACTCCTGGCCACCAACCTCGTCCTGGTCGGCTGGGTTGTGGCGATTCGGGGCGGCCGATTGGACGTCAGCAGGACCCGGCGGCGAACTGCTCGCGGCAGGGGAATTGACCACCGACGGCTGTTTCTAGCTGCAGCGCTGGTCGGCAGCGCCGCCATCCACGCTGCAGTCGTACCGGAGCATTTTGGCGAGTGGGCCGCAGCCGGTGCCTTCTTCGCAATTCTCGCTGCAGCCCAGCTTGCCCTTGGCCTGTTGTCGCTAGGCAGGCGGCACCGTGCCCTGCTCAAGGCTGTCGCGGCCGTCTCGATTGTTCCGCTGGCGCTGTGGTTGTGCTCCCGGACCGTCGGACTGCCTTTCGGACCCGCCGCCGGCTCCCCTGAATCGGCCGGTATGCCGGACATTGCTGCCGGCGTCCTGGAGTTGGGCACACTGCTGGTTGCCGTCGCCCTGCTCCGTGACAGGGACCGGCTCCCCAGACGCCCCTTAGTGTCAGCCCACATCCGCTCGCTCCCGGTTGTGGCGGCGATCGCCATTGGCGTCCTGGGTCTCGCCGGAACCGCCCCAGCCTGGTTCGGCAACCCGGGTAGCTCCGGGAACGAGTCTGTAGAGTTCCCCCACCACTGAGGTGCACGGGTTTCCCCTGACCGGGCATAACGGACTACTCCATAACGGCTGAGTTTCCGCTAGTCGATGATTTTCAGGCCGGTGCCCCAGTTGAAAGTTGGATACGCGGGGTTGGCCTGCAGCGCCATCACCAGCAGCATGAAGCCCTCCAGTTCACGGGCGTGGCGTAGTCCGCCCACTTGGAGCGGACGCAGCCCGGCGGCTTCGGCGAAGGCCGCGACCTCGTTGCGGGCCTGTTCGGAGTCCGAGGCGATGAACACATCCATCGGTGGGCCTCCGGCCGTACCGGAGCCGAGTGGGCCGGCGAAGGTGGTGTTGAAGGCTTTCACCACCCGTGCGCCCGGCAGCAGTGCGGCGATTTCCTCGGCCGCCGACGTCCCCGGGGCGACAACGAGCGAATCGAAAGTCTCGGTGTCGATGGGATTGCTGATGTCCACCACGGTCTTGCCGCTGAGCGTATCGCCGAAGTGTGTGGCAACTTCCTTGGCCGGGCCGAAGTACAGCGCCAGGATGACGATGTCGCCCTCGGGAACCTCGCTCAGGGCGCCGGGGCTAGTGTTGCCGCCAAGTTCAGCAGCGAGCTTGGCGGCATTCTCCGGAGTCCGGTCCAGAACCTGGACGGAACGACCGGCGGCGACAGCCCGGGTGCCGATTGCCCGTGCCATGTTGCCGCTGCCGATGATCGTGATGTCAGTCATGATGGAACCTTTCCGAGGTTGCCGGGAATTGCCGGATCGGCAATTCCGGGAATCAGCTGTGCGCGTGGTCCGGACCAGAGAACCCGGCGGTGCCCACGCCGGCCGCGCGTTCGGCGGCAGCCAGGGCATCTTCCAGGCGCTCCACAGCCGGGGCGTAGGCGGCATCCGTGCATGCACGATCCGTGCGGCCGCCGAGGCGCTCGGCGGCCTTGATCGCCCGGATAAGGGCCGCCGTTTCCGGCTGCCGGGGATCGCTCATCGCAGGGTAGTCAATCGAGAACCCCGGATCCAGTTCGTACCGCTGCCACCGGGCGAGGGCGCTCCGGTGCCGTGCGGCCGCCGCCTCGTTCTTGAGCTGGGTCTCCCGGCTGGCCCGGCGGGCATCCTGCCGGGCCAGCAGCCGGGGTGCCGCTGCCAGCGCCGCCCAGGCCGCCCCTGCGGCCAGCATCCCGAGCGCCAGACCGGCCCAGGGCCAGGTTGAGGAGGCAAGGACTATGACGGGCACAACGATGGCGAGTCCGGCGAAAACGTCCCAAAACGCGCCGTCTGCGCCTTCTGAGGTTCCGTCTTTGGCTGCCAGATGCTTGCGGGCGAAGTAGACCGCGGCGAACGTCGCCCCGGCAACCAGGATGGCGAGGGCGAGGAACTGCCCGGCCGCGAGGGCACCGGATAGTGAAAGCGTCATTGCACACCTCCCCGGAACGGTCCCGGGCGGGCGCTGTTCCGCTAGTTCCATTGGAATCCCTGGCGGCGGGGCCGTCAATGCCCTGCCCGGCAGGGGCTATGCCGCCCGCCGGCACCGGCCGCCAAGGCTGGCGCGAAGGCCCCGCCACGGTTCCGTCACGGATCCTCCCGGCGTAGCCTAGGGGCCATGCGACTGAAAATGTGCAGTATCCACGTCAAGGATCCAGCCTCGGCCCATGAGTTCTACACCGGCACGCTGGGCTTCGAGACCCTGATGGCCATGCCGGAACACAACCTGTTCATCGTCAAGGATCCGGACGGTGCCGGGGGTGCCGGACTGCTGCTGGAGCCCAGTGACAACCCGATCGGCGCGGCCTACATGAACGGCCTGCACGATGCCGGAATTCCAGCGATCGTCTTTGGCGTGCCGGACGTGCGCGCCGAATATGACCGGCTGGCGGCCAAGGGCGTGATGTTCCAGGCGGAGCCATCCGAGGGCCCCGCCGGGACCAGCGTGGTGATGGATGACGGGTGCGGGAACTTCGTGCAGCTGCACCAGGACTAGTTACCGGACCAGCCACGTCCGCGGGCGCGGGGCCTAACGGCTCACTTTGTCCTTGTCCGGGTGCTCGTCGCCGATATGGCCTGGCGCGTTGGCGGCCAGGACCCGCGCCACAAAGGAGCCGTATTCCTCCATGTAGTGCCGCAGCAACCCGGCCGTGGCTTCGTCCTTGACCTCGCCGTCCTCGCCGTAAACCTCCGGAACAAAGCGGATGTACGCCTCCGGCGCATTCAGCTGCGGCGCGTCGAGGAAGCTCAGCACGCTGCGGAACGAGGACTGCATCACTGCGGTCCCGATGCCGCCCGGGGAGGCGCCGATGATCCCGGTGGGCTTGCGGGCGAAGGAGTTGGTGCCCCAGGGCCGGGATCCCCAGTCGATGGCGTTCTTTAGCGCTCCGGGGATGGACCGGTTGTATTCAGGGGAGACGAACAGGATGCCGTCGGAAGCTGCGACGGCATCCTTGAGGGCCTGCCCCTCAGGCGGAAAAGCGGCATCAAAATCGGGGCTGTACAACGGCAGGTCTTTGATGGGGATCTCCGTGAACTCCAGTTCCGCGGGTGCAAGCCGGATCAGGGCCTTGGACAAGGTGCGGTTGATGGAATTGCTCGAGAGACTCCCGACAAAATATCCGATCTTGAAGGCCATGGCCTTTTCCTTCCCGATGATCCGCCGGCGGCTGGTGGATGGGGACTCGGAGGGGGATCGGGCCGGCGGTCCCGACTCACTCCGCGAGCATAGTCCTGGGTCCGCGGGATGAAAATAGGGGCCGGAAGAAAGTGCGTGCGGCTATTCGGCCCTGGCGCGGGCTTTCTTGGCGTCCTTCTTGGCGGACTCGTCCTTGACCCGCTGGGCCTCGGCACGGACGGCGGCATGGGTGGCGCGTTCGGCGACAAGCCATGCCGGGGGAGCCTGGAGCAGTGCGGTGATTTCCGCCGTCGTCAGCGCTTCCTCAACACCACCGCGGGACAGGCCGCTGATGGAGACGTTGAGCTTCTGCGCCACAACGGGCCGCGGGTGCGGGCCGTTACGACGCAGTTCCGCCAGCCACTCCGGCGGGTTGGCCTGGAGCTCGGCGAAATCAGCGCGGGTGATGGCCGAATCCTGGAACTCCTGGGGTGTCGCCGGCAGGTAGATGCCAAGCTTCTTGGCAACGGTGGCCGGCTTCATGGACTGGGAGTTTGCAGAGGTCATAGTTCAAGGGTATCCGGCGGGATGCCCGCAGGGCACCAGCTCAGCACGAAACCCAGTACCAATCCGGCACCAACTCCGGCACGGTGCCGACACCGGGGCGGACCCCGGCGCCAGCGGTGGCGGTACTGTGAACATGTGTCCGCAGCAGAAGAAGCACCCCAGACCCCCGACGAAACCGCCGTCGTCCCAGCCGTTGCAGTTGGGCGCGAGCTGCGCTTCGCGTACGTCGCCGGTGTGACACCGGGAAAATGGATCCGGCGCTGGGAGGAGCGGATGCCGGACGTGCCGCTGCACTCCTTTATGTCCGACGACGGCGCGCAGTTATCCGTGCTCCGCGACGGTTCCGCGGATCTGAGCTTTGTCCGGCTCCCGGTGGAACGCGAGGGCCTCAGTGTGATCCCGCTCTACGAGGAACAGCCAGTGGTGGTGGCACCCAAGGGGCATGAGATCTCTTTGTTTGAGGAAGTGGACCTGGCGGACTTGTCTGCCGAGACCTTCCTCGACGCGCAGGAACTCGGCGGCGCCGCGATGGCCCTGCAGGTGGTGGCATCCGGTGCCGGGCTGGTGATCCTGCCGATGTCCGTGGCCCGGCATTTCAACGTCAAGGACACCGTGGCGCGGAAGCTCACAGGTGCGCCCGGAACGGAGATCGCCCTGGCCTGGCCCAGCGACACCACGGACGAGGTCATCGAGGAATTCATCGGGATTGTCCGCGGACGCACCGCGGCGAGCTCCCGCCAGCCCTCGGCGCAGCAGGAGAAACCCAAACGAGAGCCCAAGCCGGACCGGCGCGGCACCGGAGCCGCCAAAAAGCCCAAGGTGGCGCAGCGTTACGCACCAAACCCGGACAAGGGCCGAGGCAAGGGATCCCGGAAAAAGGGGAAACGCTAGGGCGCTGCCCGCTCCCAGCGTGGGTTACTTGGCGCAGGCGTCCTGAAGGGCCTTGACGGGTTCGGCCGGAACCTGGTCACCGGAGTCAGCGATCTGGCGCAGCAGGGTGGTGATCTCTGCGGGTGCACCCGCGGTTTCCGCGCCGGCGACAAGGCCGCCCAGCAGTTCTTTGTCCTTGACGCTGACCAGGCCGTCCTCCACCAGGGCGCAGGCCTGCTTCTTCACTTCAGTGCCGGCCGCCGCGGCAACCTGGGATGCCCCGTCGTTGACGGCTTTTTCGGCAGCGCCCTGCACTTGGCCACAGCCGCTCAGGGCGACCAGCGAGGCGGCAGCGGCAAGGGCGGCGAGACGTCGTTTCATTCATCCACCCTAACAAGCGCGCCCGGTGCCGCGATCCCGGAAAATGGGGAAACGCTAGGCGTAGCCGCGTGAGCGCCGCCGCGCATAGGCTCGGTTAGTGGACATCGTCGAGTTTTTGACCGCACGGATAAAGGAAGACGAAGCTGCCGCCCTGAAGCTGCTCGGCGACCCCACGCTGGCCGTGTCCGGCGAGTGGTACGAACGCCGCCTGCTTCGCGAGTGCGAGGCCAAGCGCCTGCTCATCGGCATTATCGAATCCGCCCGCCAGTCCGTGCTGGCCGCGCTGGTCAGCCAGGATTCCGCCGACGCCGGATGGGTTCCGGATGTCATTGAATGGACCACACTGTCGCTGAATACGTTGGCCCTGCCGTACGCCGACCACCCGGAATTCCAGGCCCACTGGCGGATGCCCGGGTAGGGGTCAACCGGGAGCCGTTGACGGGTGCCGGTCCCGCCCCGTAGATCAGGGGGCACGTGCGCGACATCATGTTCTCCACACCAATACGCACACAGATGGCGTCAGCGGGGGAGGAGGCCTGAGAATTCGTGGTTTTGGAAGACAAGGGGGTCTGTCGTGCTACTCGCGCTGAGGCCGAGGACGGGTGCCAGGACGAAGGCGTGGTCACCGACGGGCGTGACGTTCTCGAGCTGGCACTCCATGGATGCCAAAGCGCCTGTGACCAGCGGAGCGCCGAAATTGCCCCGGGTCCAGAATTCGTCGTCGAAGCGGTCTGCGTCCTTTTTGCCGAGTTTGCGGCAGAACTGTTTTTGGGTTGAGGCCAGGATGCTGATGCCGAGCACTGTGGCTTTGTTGAGTTGTGGCCAGCTCGTGGATTCGTGGCTGACGAAGAAGCCGACAAGACAGGGGTGCAGGGAAATGAAGACGAATGATCCCACGATCATGGCGGCGCGTTCACCGGTGAGTTCGGGCTGCCCGGCGACGACGGTGACGCTGGTGGGCACCTTGGACATCACGTCCCGGACATGAGTGGGATCGATGGTGCTGAGCTGTTCGGTGACGATGGTCATGGTGCCTCCTTTGGCTACCGGTGCTGCTGTGGACGGCGTTGTTCCTCGGTCGTGGAGGCCTACGGGAGTTGATGGATGGCTCAGGGTGCCACCAGCGTCGTAAATCTGGCCGGTGGCAACTGACATGTAGGGATGCCATGGAAGGGCCGCTCTTGACGTTTAGGCGACAGGTTGGGTTTCTGTATGCGGCGCGGGTGCCTGGGCCTTCTTGCCGGCGTTGGTGAGGAGGCTTGCGGTGTATTCGGAGAGCCAGCCGAGGCTGGCGCCGGCGATCAGGGCCATGCAGGTCCCGGCCGCATCGAAGGTTGTGCCGAAGTACGCGGCACATCCGGCGAAAGCTCCGGGGATGAAGCCCAGAACGGTCCAGCGTGCCTGCACGCACATCCCGAAGGCGGCGATGGCGACGGAGATGCCGAGCGCGCCCGGGATGGGGAGGTTCGCCGCTCCCAAGACGATGGCTGCGCCCCACAGGATGCCGGAGAGGTTGGCGGGGATGGTCTTGAGGAGCCCGGCGCGTTTGCCTCCGGCGGCGAAGAAGCATGCCCAGGAGAGGAACCCGACCCAGGTGATGAGGCCGAAGAGGGTGCTGAACTGGGTCCAGAGTCCGGCGAGGATGCCGGCGGTGATTCCGATGGTGACGAGGGGCTTCATTTGGTGTTCCTTCAGGTCAAAATGGCGTCATTGTCTTTTGAAAGGAATGAACTGAGCACGGCCCCGGCCAGAAGCCGGGGCCGTGGCGGGTTAGAGGTGGGTCAGTGCGAGGTCTGGTGCTGCTTCCGGGGTTGCCGGGCTGTGTTCGGCCGGTGCGCGGTGGAATTCGCCGTTTTTCATGACGGCGGTGATTTTGGTGATGTCCTGCAGAATCGTGATGTCCTCGAGCGGGTTGCCGTCGACCAGGATGAGGTCGGCGTAGAAGCCGGGCAGGACCTTGCCGAGCTCGTTGGGCTTTTCGAAGAGTTCCCCGCCGAGGGCGGTGGCGGCGATGATGGCCTCCATTTCGGTGTAGCCGAAAAGCTTGACGAAGTGGTCCAGGTCGCGGGCGTAGGTGCCGCGGGGTGTCCAGGCGAAGCCGTAGTCTCCGCCGGGAAGGACGCGGATGCCGCGGCGGCGCATTTCCTGGATGGCCTTGCAGGCGATTTCGAGTTCGCGGGCGTAGCCGGCTTTTTCGGCGGCTTCGTGGGAGTAGCCGAAGGCGGCGGCGTCGTTGAGGGTGGCGACGATCCAGTTGATGGCCGGGGCGACGAAGACGCGGTCTTTGGCGGCTTCGAGCATGTCCATGCCTTCGTCGTCGATGTAGGAGGCGTGGTAGATCATGTCCACGCCGGTCTTCAGGGAGATGATGACGGAGTCGCGGCTGCGGGCGTGGGTGCAGACGCGGACGTGGCGGCGGTGGGCCTCATCGACGGCGACCTGGAGTTCTTCTTCGGTGATGTAGGTGTCGGTGGCTGCCTTGGAGCCGGTGATCTCCTCGCCGGAGATGCTGAGTTTGATCTGGTCCACGCCCAGGCCGATGGTTTCGCGGACGACCTTGCGCATTTCTTCGACGCCGTCGGCGATCTGGGTGATGCCGGGGACGAGGTCCCCTGCGGTGGTGGCGATTTCCTGGCCGTTGGCCAGGTAGCGGGGGCCGGGGATGTCGCCGGCGTTGATGGCGTTGCGAACGACGACGTCGAGGCGCTTTTTGGCGCTGGCTGCGCCGAAGCACATGGTGTAGCCGTAGTCGATGTAGGTTTTGGCGGACTGCACGGTGTGCAGCAGATGCTCTTCGACCTGCATGGTTTCCAGGCCGTTGAGGTCCCCGTCGTTCCAGGTGAAGTGGGTGTGTGCATCGCACAGGCCCGACATCAGGGTCTGGCCGCGGCCGTCAACGACCTTGACGCCCTCGCGGGGAAGGTTTCCTGAACCGGCGCGAACGTCGGTGATGCGCTCATCGGCGATCAGCACTTCGCCCAGGAAGGGCTGGGCTCCGGTGCTGTCGAGGATGTTGACGTTGGTGAAGAGGGTTTTCGACATGACTTCGTTGTCCTTATTTTGAGATGGAGAGGGTGGAGCGGTTGTTAGGGGGCTTTACGGATCTGCATAGTGATGGTCTGCTGACGACGTGACTGGCAGCCCGGGCTGGCGTTGCTGCACGCGCACGTCTTCTTCGTCTCCGACGTGAGCGTTGTGCTGGTGAGGAAGTCGAGGACGGCGGCGGTGACGAAGTCCGGCGCCTCGGGTACCGTCCAGTGGCCAGTTCCTGGTGCGACCAGAAGTTCGGCGCTGCCCAGTTCTGCGGCCATGGCCTCGTTGGAGGCCGGCGTGCTGACTTTGTCCTCGCTGCCGGTCAGGAGCAGAACCTTGGACCGGATCGTGGTCAGGTCCGGATTGGTCGCGGCAGCGAGGACTTCACAGGCCTGGGCGTAGGCTTCCGGGTCCTGGCCGAGGAGCAGCTCGCGGACGAAGGGCCGGACGAGCGGGTTCCCGATTGCTGCGTGGTCGGCGGTGGCGGCGTTGGCGACAGTGTCGGCTACGGCAGCCATGCCCTTCTCCCTTACGAGGGCGGCGCGTGCACGGGTGGCGTCCTTCGCGGCCTGGGCCTGTTCGCGGACCGGGCCGAGCAGGACGACTTCCCGGACCAGGTCCGGGCGGGTCGATGCCAGCTGCTGGACGATGAGGGTTCCCATCGAGTGCCCGACGAGGTGCGCCCGGCCTGCGGCTGTCTGGGATTCGATGACCAGGGCCAGTTCGGCGGTCAGGGATTCGAGGGTCAGTTCCCCGGCCCGGGGTGAGCGTCCGTGTCCGCTGAAGTCATAGCGGGTGACCAGGAACCGTTCGGCCAGCGAGGCGACGAGGGGTTCGTAGAAGCTGGTGGTGCCGCCGAGCCCGTGGACCAGGACGACGTCGGGCCCGGTGCCGGTGGTTTCGACGAAGAGCTGTTTCGTGCCGATGGCGGTCAGGCCGGCGGCGACGGTTGCGGTGCTCATCGTCCTTCTCCGACCCGGTTGCTCAGGGTGCCGAGCTTGCTGATGCTGATTTCGACGACGTCTCCGGTGGTCAGGAACCGCGGCGGGGTGAAGCCGATGCCGACGCCGACCGGGGTGCCGGTGGCGATGATGTCGCCGGGCTGGAGGGTGATGCCGGCGCTGATGGTTTCGATGATCGTGGGGATATCGAAGATCAGGTCGGCCGTGGTGGCCTTCTGCCGGGTTTCGCCGTTGACGGTGCAGAGCAGGTCCAGCGGCCCGTCGCCGACCTCGTCGCGGGTGACGGCCCAGGGGCCCATCGGCGCGTGGGTGTCCAGGCTCTTGCCGAGGAACCACTGCTTGTGGTCTTTCTGCAGGTCGCGGGCGGTGACGTCATTGATGATCGTGTAGCCCCAGACGTGGTCCAGCGCCTCGGCCTTGCTGATCCCGCGCCCGCCCTTGCCGATGATGACCCCGAGTTCGGCTTCGTAGTCGAGTTCGGAGGTGACGCCGGTGTGGGGGTCGATATCGGCGCCGGTGCCGATGACGGTGGAGGGGGCCTTGGTGAACACGACCGGGTATTCGGGCTGAGGGGTGGCGCTGGCCGTGGCGTCGTAGCCGGAGTTCGCGAATTCCTTGGCGTGTTCGACGTAGTTGCGTCCGACGCAGAAGATGTTGCGGCGGGGGAGCGGGATCGGGGCGAGAAGTTCCACCTCTGCGACGCTGACCGCCGGCCCGATGGATGCGGCGAGCTGGGCGGCAACCTCGTCCCAGTTGTCGATGAGTGCGAGCAGATCCTGCGAGCCGGAAACGGCGGTCACGGTCGAGGCGTCGTCGCTAAGAACGCCGGTCTGCTCGGTTCCCTGGTGGCGGAAAGTTACGAGTTTCAAAGTGATCTCCCTTGATCGATTATCGATAATTGATGAATAAGACGATACATGAGGGTGATCGGCATCACAAGGGGAAGGCTCAAGAATCCATCGCCGGCAGTCTTTGGATCCGGGTTAGCCCTTAGGGAGGGTCTACTCCTGGGGGAGGATGGAGTATTCGTGCTGGTGCTCGATGACGAGCCTGGTGCAGAGTTCCGGCGTACCGTTTTCGAACGCTTCCAGGATCGGGACATGGGCTTCGGCAGCGGCGTGCAGGTCCACGTGGCCACGGACGACGGTGGCCATGGTCCGGGCCTCGACGTACAGGGAATCCCAGATTTCCGCCATGAGCCGGTTCCCGGTGGCGACAACAACGGCGCGGTGAAAAGCTGTGCTGTATTTGGCGATGCCATGGGCATCGTTCGCTGCAGCGGCTTCGCGCATGCCTGCCAGCGCTTGGCGTAGCGGTGACGGGTCGGCGTGCAGGGCCGGATAAGCAGCTGCGGCGGCCGTTCCCTCCAAGGCCAGGCGGACAAAATAAACCTCCGCAAGGTCATCCTGGGAAGCAGACCTGACGAAGGTTCCGCGGCGGGGGATGTTTTCGACCAGCCTGGTGGAGGACAGTTCCCGGAGGGCTTCGCGCACTGGAGCCTGGCTGACACCGAACTCCTTGGCGAGCTGGAGTTCCACGAGGCGCATGCCGGGAGGGTAGGTGCCGTCGACGACGCGGTCCACGATGGTCCTTCTGACCTTTTCCGAGAGGCTCTCGTTATCGAATGCTGCTGACACCGCCATGACATAAGTCTTTCACAGTGCGTCCTTCGCACCTGCTGCTTCAGAGTCGCTCCAAGCTTGTTCATGTTATAGGCCTTGCAGTGCAGGCTCCGGGTCCCTGAAGGCGGGCGCGCGGGCTCGAGCGCCGGCAGCGACAAGGTAACGACACATGTGGCCCCGGAAACCTGCAGGAAATCTCACCGGCCTAGTCTGGTCACACCGCGGCATCTGCGGTCCGCCAGCCGGCCGGTTCTTGAAGGGATTCCGTCATGCACCTCTTGCCCCGTGAACAGGAAAAGCTCATGATCGTGGTCGCCGCGGACCTCGCCCGCCGCCGCCAGGGCCGCGGACTGAAACTGAACTTCCCCGAGGCCGTCGCCGTCATCAGCTACGAACTGATGGAGGGCGCCCGGGACGGCCGGACCGTGGCGGAGCTCATGAGTTACGGAACCACCCTCCTTAGCCGCGACGACGTGATGGAGGGCGTACCGGAAATGATCCACGACGTCCAAGTCGAGGCCACCTTCCCGGACGGCACCAAGCTCGTCACCGTCCACGATCCCATCCGCTAGGGGGCTTTCATGATTCCGGGAGAATACGTTCTCAGCGCCACGGCGCTGGTGATCAACGCCGGCCGCGAGGCGGTGACCGTCGCCGTGACCAACACCGGTGACCGCCCCGTCCAGGTGGGCTCGCACTATCACTTTGCCGAAGCGAATCCGGCGCTGCATTTTGACCGGCAAGCCGCCTACGGCCGGCGCCTGGACATTCCCGCCGGCACCGCCGCACGGTTCGAACCGGGGGACAGCAGGACTGTCCGGCTGATTGAACTCGCGGGCAGCCGTGAAGTGCACGGCCTCAGCAACGCTGTCAACGGCGCCCTCCACAAGACCGGACTCCATGTTTCCGAACTCCACGTTTCCGAACGGATAGGTGACGCACCGTGACTTTCGAGTTGTCCCGCAGGCAATACGCGGACCTCTACGGCCCGACGACCGGCGACGCGATCCGCCTGGCCGACACCGATCTGTTCCTTGAGATCGAGAAAGACCTCACCGTCTACGGCGAGGAAGTGGTGTTCGGCGGCGGCAAGGTGATCCGCGACGGCATGGGCCAGAACGGCCAGTTGACCAGGGACGGTGACGTCCAGGGGGGAACCATCCCGGACACCGTGATCACCAACGTGGTGGTGCTGGACTACACCGGCATCTACAAGGCCGACGTCGCGATCCGGGACGGCCACATCTTCCGGATCGGCAAGGCCGGCAACCCGCAGATCACCGACGGCGTGGACATCGTGATTGGCGCGAGCACCGAGATCATTGCCGGCGAGCGGAAAATCCTGACGGCCGGCGGGGTGGACTCCCACATCCATTTCATCTCCCCGGACCAGGTTCCCGCGGCCCTGTGCAGCGGGGTGACCACCATGGTGGGCGGTGGCACCGGTCCCGCCGAAGGCACCAAGGCCACCACCGTCACGCCCGGAAAATGGCACATCCAGCGGATGCTGCAGGCTGCCGAAGGGCTCCCGATCAACATCGGCCTGTTCGGCAAGGGGCACGCGTCCGCCGTCGAGCCTCTGGCCGAGCAGATCCGCGCCGGCGCGATCGGGCTGAAAGTCCACGAGGACTGGGGTTCGACCACGTCCTCCATCGACACCGCGCTACAGGTCGCAGATCAATACGACGTCCAGGTGGCCCTCCACACCGACACCCTGAACGAGTGCGGCTTCGTGGAGGACACCATCCGGGCCATCGGCGGCCGCGTGATCCACACCTTCCACACCGAGGGCGCCGGCGGCGGGCACGCCCCGGACCTCATCAAGATCGCGGGGCTGCCCAACGTCCTGCCGGCATCCACCAATCCCACCCTGCCGTACACGCGGAACACGATCGAAGAGCACCTGGACATGCTCCTGGTCTGCCACCACCTGAACCCGGACATCCCGGAGGACGTGGCGTTCGCGGACTCCCGCATCCGCGCCGAGACTATCGCCGCCGAGGACGTCCTGCAGGACCTGGGCATCTTCGCGATCACGTCCTCGGACTCCCAGGCCATGGGCCGGGTGGGCGAAGTGATCATCCGCACCTGGCAGGTGGCCGACAAGATGAAGAAACAGCGCGGCGTGCTCAAGGACCCCGACGGCTCAGGCGACACCGCAGCCGGTGTGCACGGCGCCGCTGCGGGTCTGGGGGCGGAGAGCGACAACTTCAGGATCAAGCGCTACGTGGCGAAGTACACCATCAACCCGGCCATCGCGCAGGGCATGGCCGACTCGATCGGTTCGGTGGAGGTCGGAAAGTTTGCCGACCTGGTGCTCTGGGACCCGGCATTCTTCGGGGTGAAGCCGGAGCTGGTGCTCAAGGGCGGCCAGATTGCCTACGCCCTCATGGGGGACGCCAACGCCTCGATTCCCACCCCGCAGCCGCGGACCATGCGCCCGATGTTCGCCGCCTACGGCAAGGCGCTGCAGCAGTCCTCTATCACCTTCCTCTCCCAGGCCGCCATCGACGCCGGGGTTCCGGCGGAGCTCGGACTGGAGAAAGTCATCCGGCCGGTGTCCGGCATCCGCAGCCTCACCAAGGCGGACCTCAAGTTCAACGGCGCCACCCCGGATATCGAGGTGGACCCGGAAACGTATCAGGTGACGGTCGACGGCGAGGACGTCACGTGCGAACCGTCGGACGTCCTGCCCATGGCGCAGCGCTACTTCCTTTTCTAGGCTTCCAGAGGAGACGACCATGATCATTGAAAAGGTCCTCGGCAACACCCACGACCTCCCTCCCGGCCCGGACCCGTATATAGGGCTTCACCGGGAAAAAGTGGTGCTGCCCAGCGCCCAGCTGGTCAAGCGCATCCAGCGCGTCACCACCGACCACGGGAAGGAACTCGGCATCCGCCTCCCCACCGGTTCCGGGGACCTGCGCGACGGCGACATCCTGCACGTGGCCGGAACCAACATGATCGTGGTGTCGGTGCTGCCTACAGATGTCCTGGTGATCGCCCCGCGCTCCATCCATGAGATGGGCGTGGTGGCGCATTCCCTGGGCAACCGCCACTTGCAGGCCCAGTTTTTCGACGCGTCCTCGGAGTATGGGGCAGAGGTGATGGTCTGCCAGTACGACCACACCGTCGAGGACTACCTGAAACACGTCGGAGCGCCCTACGACCGCCAGGAGCGCGTGATGCCCGTCCCCTTCCGCCATGCCGAACACAGCCACTAGTTCCGCGTCCTACCAGTTGGCCTTGCAGCAGCTGACGGATTCTGCGCTGCCTACCGGGGCGTTTGCTCACTCGCTTGGGTTTGAGACTTATATTGAGCGCGGGCTGGTGCGGGATGAAGCTAGCTTTTGGGTGTGGCTGGCTGCGTTCATTTCGCAGCAGCTCACCTACTCGGATGCTCTGGCCATCCGGTTCCTGTATGAGGGTGTTTCTGTTGCCGAACTCGATGCGTTGATGACTGCTCAGCTCCTTCCGCGGCAGCTGCGCGAGGCCAGCATCAAGATGGGGAACCGGCTGCTGGAGATCGGGGCCGAGATTTTTCCGTCCCCTGCACTGGCCGAGTACCGGGAACTGGTGACTTCCGGCCGTGCCGCCGGACACCAGCCGTTGGCGTTTGCTGTGATCGCCCGATCCCTGGCTGTCCCGCTCGGCGATGCCTTGGGCGCGTACTTGTTCGCTACGGTCACGTCGTTGACTCAGAACGCGGTGCGGGCAATTCCGCTGGGGCAGAACGCCGGCCAGCGGCTCCTGCGGAAGGCGGCCGACGACGTCGCGGCCGCGGCCGAGCGCGCCGGCCACCTCACGCCTGACGACTTTGGGGCCGTCAGCCCCGGACTCGAAATTTCGCAGATGCGGCACGAACGCCAGCGCGCCCGCATGTTCATGAGCTAACTGATCTGTACGCAAAATGCTTCAAGAAATATGTCTGGAGAAGAATATGTCTGAGCCCGTCAAGATCGGCATCGGCGGCCCGGTGGGTGCTGGCAAGACCCAGTTGGTGGAGCGCCTCACCCGCCACATGAGCCGGGACATCTCCATGGCGGCCATCACCAACGACATCTACACGATCGAGGACGCCAAGATCCTCGCCGCCAACGGGATCCTCCCGCTGGACCGGATCATCGGCGTCGAAACCGGCGGCTGCCCGCACACCGCCATCCGCGAGGACACCTCCATGAACACGGCGGCCATCGAGGAGCTGAAGAAGCGGCACCCGGATCTGCAGGTGATCTTTGTGGAATCCGGCGGCGATAACCTCTCCGCCACCTTCAGCCCCGAACTGGTGGACTTCTCCATCTACATCATCGACGTGGCCCAGGGCGAGAAAATCCCGCGCAAGGGCGGCCAGGGCATGATCAAGTCCGACCTCTTCATCATCAACAAAACCGACCTCGCGCCGCACGTGGGCGCGGACCTCTCCGTCATGGAACGGGACTCTCGCGAATTCAGGGGCGAGAAGCCGTTCTGCTTCACGAACCTCAAGACCGACGAAGGGCTGGAGCGCGTCATCGAATGGGTGCGGCGCGACGTCCTGATGCTCGACCTGGCGTCATGAGCGCACTGGGGCTGAATCCTGGCGAGCTGATCGCTGAGGCGGCGAGGCCGGATTTTGGGGCCGCGGCGTGGTGGGCACCGCGGGGGGCCCACTACCGCGAGGGCCCCGGCTCGAGCTTGCGAGAGTTGGGAGCGGTTGGAGACGGGCACGGCCCCAACTCCGGTGAAGCCGCCGGAGCCAACCAGAGCGTCCGGGAACCGATGGGGGAGCTCGAACTCGTCGTCACTGAACGTGCGGGAAAGTCTGTGGCGTCGCATCAGTTCCATCGGGGGGCCTTGAGGGTTTTGCGGCCGCACTACTTGGATGACTCCGGGCAGGTTTGTTATGTCATTGTGAATCCGGGTGGGGCCTATTTGGGGGCTGATCTTTATGTGATTGATGTGGAGGTGGCGGACGGGGCGGAGTTGCTGCTCGCTACGCAGTCGGCCACCAAGATCTACCGGACTCCTGGATCCTTCGCCGAGCAGCGGATGAGGCTGCGGCTTGGGGAGGGGGCGCGGTTGGAGTTCGCCCCGGACCAGGTGATCGCCTACCGGGAGGCCAGCTACCGACAGAATACCCGCGTGACGGTGCGGCCGTCGTCGAGCCTGATCATGGCCGAAATTATCACCCCGGGGTGGTCGCCGGACGGCGACTCGTTCCGGTACGAGGAGCTGCGGTTGCGGACCGAGATACGGGTCGAGTCCGGGGGCGCGGCCGGGCTGCTGGCCCTGGACAACGTGCTCCTCCGCCCGTCCCTGGGCGATGTCACCGGTATGGCGTTCATGGAGGGCTTCAGCCATCTGGGGTCGCTGATCGTGGTGGACCCGCGCGTGGACCAGGCCCTCGCCGACGAACTCCACGAGATCACGGCGGGGTTCGGCGCCCACACCGGCATTTCGCTCACGGCCGCCGTGCTGGGAACGGCCGGGCTGGTGCTGAGATCGCTCTCCAACAGCACGGAGGAACTCCAGCGCGTTGCTGGAGCCGCCACGGCCCTGCTACGCAAACGCTGGTACGGCCAGGATCCGCTGGATCTGAGGAAGTACTGATGGCCGCGATCGGGCAGATGACGGCGCTGTACCGGCTCTACCGCCGGCGGGCGCACCTGCCGCTGAGGACTCGGCTGCTGGTGACCTTCGGCGCGGTGGCCGCACTGCACGCCGCCGCCGTCGTGCTCCTGGTGGCCGGTGCGGCCGGGGGCGGACCGCCGCTGGGGATCGGACTGGTCCTGACGGCCTACCTGGCGGGGGTGAAACACAGCTACGACTGGGACCACCTCGCCGCGATCGATAACTCCACCCGGAAGTTCGCGGCCCAGCACCGCGATCCAGTCAGCGTGGGCTTCGCCTTCAGCCTGGGCCACAGTTCCGTGGTGGTCCTGGCCGGGGTGCTCGTGGTGGCGGGAGCCTCGCTGGTGGAGAATTTCATGGTGGAGGGGACTGCCGGGAACCTGCTGCTGGGGCTGGTCGGCAGCGGGATATCGGGGCTGTTCCTGCTGGCCATGGGCGCCTTCAACGGCTCCGCCTTCCTCCGGACACTCAAGGTGTACCGCGGTGCGCGCAATGGTGCCGCGATCTCCCACGAGGACCTTGCCGCGAAGGGCTTCGTGACCCGGCTGCTCGCGCGTCCGCTGGCCCGGGTCCAACATCCCAGGAACATCTACGTGATCGGATTCCTCTTCGGGCTGGGTTTCGATACCGCCACCACCATCGGGCTGCTGGTCATGGCGACGGCGGCTTCCCTGGCCGGCGTTTCCCCGCTCGCGCTGCTGGCCCTTCCGCTGGCCTTCGCGGCCGCCATGACGCTGTGCGACACCATCAACGGCGTGGCCATGATGCGGATGTACCGTTCGGCCCTGACGGATCCGCGGCGCAAACTTGGCTTCAATGCCGTTATTACGGGCATTTCTGCTGTTTCCGCCCTCTTCATTGCGGTCATCACCCTGGCCGGTGCCCTTCACCAGGTGTTCGGGCTTGGCGACCCGCTGACCAGTTGGCTCGGGTCCGTGGACCTGGGCGACGCCGGGCTGCTGTTGGTGGCACTGCTGATGTCCGCCTGGGCCGCGGCCGCGCTGCACGGGCGGACATCCTCACGCGCCGGCTACGGACGTTGACCACCCGGCCGCCGGGCTGATCACAGCCGCCGCGCCCCCTCTGCCGGCAGGACGGCGAAGACGTCCGGTGCCGGCAGCCCACGGGCGGCGAAGCCGGCAAGGACCGCGGACCGGGCCCGATCGGCGTCGTTGACCGGAACCAGGGCGATGGCCGAGCCGCCGAACCCGCCGCCGGTCATCCGGGCCCCGATGGCCCCGTTGGTGCGGGCGGCGTCAACGGCCAGGTTCAGTTCCGGGCAGGAGATCTCGAAGTCGTCCCGCATGGAGCGGTGGCTGGCGTCCAGGAGTTCCCCGATGGCCAGCGGCCCAAGGGTCCCGAGCAGTTCCGCGGTCCGGGCGACCCGTGCGTTCTCGGTGACGATGTGCCGGACCCGGCGGAACGTCTTCTCGTCGAGGATCCGCTCGGCACTGGGCAGATCGGCGGCGCCGAGGTCGCGAAGGGTGCCCACGCCCATGGCCCGGGCGCCCCGGACGCAGGAGGCCCGGCGCTCGGCATACCCGCCGCTGGCGTGGGCGTGCGAGACCTTGGTGTCGATGACCAGGCAGAGAAGCCCGGCTTCCTCCAGGCCGAGCGGTACCGGGCGGGAGCTGAGGTCACGGCAGTCCAGGTAGACGGCGCAATCCTTGGTGCCGAGCATCGAGGCAGACTGGTCCATAATGCCGGTGGGTGCGCCGACGACGTTGTTCTCGGCACGCCGCCCTATATCCGCCAATTCGGCGCGGCCCAGGCCGGCTCCGGTGAGATCGGACAGGGCCAGGGCGACGGCGCACTCCAGGGCTGCGGAGGAGGACAGCCCGGCCCCAACTGGTACATCGGAGGACACAAACAGGTCAAAGCCCGGCACCGTGACCCCGGCGCGTTCCAGCTCCCAGGCCACGCCGGCCGGATAAGCGGACCAGCCCGCAGCCTGGTCCGGGGTGAACGTGTCGAGATCGAATTCTGCGGGTTCAGCGCCCGGGAACCCGGAAGCCAGGCGCACGGCGCGGTCCTCCCGGGCTGCCACGGCCACGGTGGTGCTGCGGTTGATGGCGAAAGGCAGGACGAGTCCCTCGTTGTAGTCCGTGTGCTCGCCGATCAGGTTGACCCGTCCCGGTGCCTGCCATACGCCGTCGGGGTGCCGGCCGAAGAGGCCGGCGAAGGCGCCGGCCAGCGCGTCCGCCGGGCCCGTTCTTGTGGTGTCGGTGGTGGTCATCGCGCTCCCGTCCTGGCGTCCCGGAGCCGGGCGGCGACCTCTTCGGGCGTGGTGTCGTTGATGAAGGCGCCCATGGCGGCCTCGGAGCCGGCGAGGAACTTGAGTTTGTCCGCGGCCCGCCGGGGCGAGGTGAGCTGCAGGTGCAGGTAGCCGGACCGGCGCAGCACCGGGTCAAGGGGGGCCTGGTGCCAGGCGCTGATATACGGCGTCGGGCTGCCGTACAGGGCGTCCAGCCGGCCCAGCAGGTCCGGGTACAGGACGGCGAGCTCGTCGCGTTCGGCGCCGTTCAAGGCCGCCAGGTCAGGAACCTGGCGGTGCGGGACGAGATGGATTTCCAGCGGCCAGCGCGCCGCGAACGGCACGTAGGCGCTGAAGAACTCGCCCTCCACCACCATCCGGGCGCCGTCGGTCCGTTCGCTGGCCACAATGCTTCCGGTCAGGGTGGCCGTGCCGCCCGCTGCCTCATGGAACCGGCCGGCGGCCGCGGCCATCACGGCGGCCCGGGGCGTGACATAGGGGTAGGCGTAGATCTGGCCGTGCGGGTGGTGCAGTGTCACGCCGATGTCCTGGCCGCGGTTCTCGAAGCAGAACACCTGCGCCACGCCGGGCAGGGCGCTCAGTGCCTCGGTCCGGTGGGCCCAGGCGTCGATCACCGTGCGCACGCGCCGGGTGCTGAGGGCGGCGAACGTTCCCGTGTGCTCGGGCGTGAAGGCCACGACCTCGCACCGGCCGCCGGCGAGCCCGCGGCTTCCCCAGCCCGGCGCTGCCGGGGCCGCGGCGAAATCCGGGCCGAGCGACGGGAAGCGGTTTTCAAAAACGGCGACGTCGTAATCCGCGGCCGGGATCTCCGACGGCCGCGCGTCTGTGCTCGGGCACAGCGGGCATTCGTCCGCCGGCGGAAGGTGCGTCCGGTGTTGCCGGTGCGCGGCGACCGCCACCCAGTCCCCGGTCAGCGCGTCGTACCGGATTTCCCCGGACGGGCCGCGTTCGGGAAGTTCGCGGCGGTCCCTGGAGGGGCGCTGCCGGGGATGGGTGGTGTCGTCGAAATACAGGAGCTCGCGCCCGTCGGCGAGGCGTGTGCTGGTGACCGCGGACAACGACGCCGGGGCGTCGCTGCGGCTGATGATGCTGGTCATGGGGTTCCTTCAGGGGTGGGGACCGGGCGGTCAGAGGGCCTGGACGTGCAGGAGCAGGGCGTGCTCCGGGTTCAGGACCGGAAGGGGCAGGCCGACGTGCTGGAGGAAGGCGCCGGACGCGACGGCGCCGTCTTCGAGCCAGGCCGGCGGCTGGATCTGAGAGAAGGTGTGCGCGTAGTCGCCGTCGAGGGGTGTCGGCAGTTCGGCCCGGACACGGTAGGTCCGCTTCGGGTCAAGGCCCGGCAGCGAGGCCTGCCCGGGGACCTCAGCCGGAGAGGATGCGAGGGACACGGCAGCGAACAGGGCCTCGCCGGCGTCGTGGGCAACCACACCGTGGACACTCAGGGTGGGCTCGGCGGTGTCCGCGTTTACCCGCTTGCCGGAGTGGATCAGGGCGCGGTGGCGCTTGTACAGCGCAATCACGCGGCGCAGAGTGGCGCGCTCCTCGCTCGTGGCCGCGCGGATGTCCCACTCCATGCCGAAGTGGCCAAAGAGTGCGGTGATGGCGCGGAAGGAGATGTCGTGGGTGCGGGCCGTGGTGTGCGAG
The DNA here is from genome assembly GCF_040676555.1 of Arthrobacter sp. LAR12-1-1.1. NCBI lineage: Bacteria > Bacillati > Actinomycetota > Actinomycetes > Micrococcales > Micrococcaceae > Arthrobacter > Arthrobacter sp. LAR12-1-1.1. Next base: position 226,894 of record NZ_JBEGIG010000023.1, read on the forward strand.
GTGGTCGGGCCGATATGCGCTCCGACGAGTTCCGGAGGCAGAATCGCCTGGGTCCAGCGCTGGATGGTCTGGCGTTCCAGGGCGTCGTTGCAGTCCGAGGCCCACACGCGGTCGGTGCGCTGCAGGATGCCGAGGTCCACGCGGGCCCCGCCGGAGGAGCAGCTTTCGATCTCCACGTCCGGGTGCGCTGCCTTGAGCGCGTCGAAGAGGCGGTAGGCGGCCAGCGTCTGTTTGTGGACGGACGGGCGGCCGCCGCGGCCGTGCTCGGTGAGGTCGCGGTTCTGGTCCCACTTGAGGTAGGCGATGGTGTTTTCGCGCAGCAGGGCGTCGAGGCGGTCGTAGATGTACTGCCAGGCCTCCGGATTGGCGAGGTCCAGGACGTGCTGGTGGCGCCAGGTGTGCGCGAGCCGGCCGCCGTCCTTGTACGAAAGCGCCGACGGGCCCACGATCCAGTCCGGGTGTTCGCGGGCGACGTCGGAGTCCAGGTTGACCATCTCCGGCTCCACCCACAGGCCGAATTCCATGCCGTGGCCGGTGACGGCGTCGATCAGCGGGGTGAGGCCGTTGGGCCACAGGCCCTCGTCTACGTACCAGTCGCCGAGGCCCGCGTGGTCGTCGCGGCGGCCGCGGAACCAGCCGTCGTCGAGGACGAAGCGTTCCACGCCGAGCCCGGCGGCCGATTCGGCGAGTTCCAGCAGGGGTTCGAGGCGATGGTCAAAGTACACGGCCTCCCACGTGTTGAGCACCACGGGGCGGACCCGCCCGGACGTGGTGTCCACGTGCTGCGGCCGGGCACGGAACCAGTCATAGAAGGCCTCGGTGATGCCGTCCAGGCCATGGCCGGAGTAGGCGGCAAAGAGCGACGGCGTCCGGTAGCTGCCGCCGGGGGGGAGCACCACTTCGCCGGAGCCGAGCAGCTCCGCGGCGCCGAGCATGCGCCGGCCGTCGGTGAGGCTGTCGAGGTACTGCTCGTGGTTGCCGCTCCAGCCGAAATGCGTGGCCCAGACCTGGCCCCGGCGGTTGGAGAAGCCGGCGGACCCGGCAGCCACCAGCAGCGAGGAATCGTGGCCGGTCCGGCCGTGCCGGCCGGTACGGACCCAGGTTCCCTGCTGGACGGCGTGCCGCTGCGGGTGGTTTTCGCGGCACCAGCGGCCGGTGAGGTCGAGCAGTTCCGTGGCGTCCCGCGGCACCGGCAGCACCGCGGCCAGTTCCTCGAGCTGGTACTCGGCCGTGCCGCTGTTGGTCAGCGTGTGCGCCAGCTCCAGGAGGCCGCCGGGGTGAAGGGTGAGCTCGGAACTGATTTCCAGTCCGGCCTCGGAATCCCGGTGGATGATCAGTACCCCGTGCCCGCCCTCCTGCATCTGGGCGGACACCACCCGCAGGGCCGGCGAGAAGTCCTGGCCGGGTCCGCCGTCGGCGTTCCGGTGCCCGCGCAGGCCCGGCCGTCCGGCCCAGCCGGAGGAGGCCTGCGGGAGCAGCCCGGCGGTGACGGGGATGTCGAGGGCGGAGTGGGGGACGGGCCCGCGGAGGACCGCCAGGTCGGGGAGGTGTTCGCCGAGGTCGGCGCCCCAGTGGACGATCTCGGCCTCGCCGGAGTCGAAGGCCAGCAGGAGGCTGGTGCCGGCAGAACGCAGGTGCACGGGGTGCATGGGATTCGCTTTCAGTTGTGCGGAAGTCAGGTGCTGGTGCGCGGGATCCGGCTCGGGATCCCGCGCACCGGGCGCCGCCGTTACTGGCGGCTATGGCTTCAGAGGCTTACTTGAAGAGGGCGTTGACCTGGTTGTTGGCCTCGGTGAGGGAGCTGGCAGGCTTCTTGCCGGAGAGGACGGCGTCCATGGCCGGCTTCATGATGCCGTCCACCTTGGCTGCCTTATCCGCGATCGGGAACAGGAACGTGGTTCCTTCCTTGACGTGGGTGGTGAAGGCGGAGACGTCGGTGCCCTTGGCCTTGAATGCTTCGGCTGCCTTCTCGGAGGAGCTGGTGAGAGCCGGGAACACGACGCCCTTGGAGGCTACGACGTCCTGGCAGGCGGTGGAGGCGAGGTATTCGACCCACTTGACTGAGGCGGCCGGGTTCTTGCTGCCGGCCCAGACGGAGTCGGCCAGGCCGTTGAACATGCTGGCGCGCTTGCCCTCGGGGCCCTTCGGGGTGGGGGCGAACGCGGTCTTCACGCCCTTGTAGCTCTTGTACTGGCCGATCAGCCAGTCACCGGTGGTGTTGATGGCAGCCTTGCCGGCGCCGAAGTTGTCCGCCAGGCTGGCGCCGACGGTGGTTTCGAGCTTGGGCATGTAGCCCTTTTCTACGAGTCCGGCCCACCAGGCGATGGTTTCCTGGAACTTGGGGTCGTCGTAGTTGAACTTGGTGCCCCAGGGGTTCTTGTCCGTGGCGCTCCAGCCGGTGGTGGCGCTGAGGAAGCTCCACTCGGTCTGGCCCTGCCCGGAGCCGCTGCCGGCGAGACCGAGGCCGTAGACGGCCACTTTGTTCTTGTCGAAACCTGCCGCGTCGCCGCGCACGCCGTTCTTGTCCACGGTCAGGTGCGCGATTGCCTTCTCGTAGCTGCCGCCGTCCTGCGGGTTCCAGTCCAGGTTGGCCATCTGCTCGGCGGTCAGGCCCGCGGAGTCCGTCATGGCCGTGTTGTAGAAGAGGCCCACGGTGTCCCAGTCCTTGGGCAGTCCGTAGCGCTTGCCGTCCTGGCCCACCCAGAGCTCGGGGAGTCCCTTGGTGTAGCTCTCCAGCTTGATGCCGTCCTTGGCCACTGCGTCGTCAAGGGAGAGCAGCTGCTTCTTCGCGGCGTACTCGGGGTACTTCGAGAGGTGGTTGGTGAAGACGTCGGGGGCAGTGCCGGCGACGAAGCCGTTGGTCAGCGTGGTCCAGTAGTCGTCCCAGCCGCGCTGGGTGATCTTGACCTTGATGTCCGGGTTGGCCTTGGTGAAATCGTCCGCGCACTGCTGGTAGGCCGGGAGCTGGTTGGCGTCCCACAGCCAGTAGTTGATTTCGCCCTTGGCCTCGGTGGAGGCCGGGGCGGACCCGCCGCAGGCGGAGAGGGAGATTGCGATGGCTGCGGCGGCAGCGACGGCGCCGAGGGTCTTCTTCATGGTGGACCTTTCATGGAAGTGCTTCTTTGAGGGGAACGCTTGTTGACGGGGCAGTGCGTGTTGGGTCGGGGTTACTTGATGCCGGAGAAGCCGATGGAGTTGACCACCCGTTTGCCGAAGGCGATGAAGAGCAGGAGGACGGGCAGGGCCGCGATCAGTGTTGCGGCCATCAGGCCGGACCAGTCGGGGGCGCCCTGCGGGGACTGGGACTTGAAGACGCCCAGACCCACGGTGAGGACGCGGACACTTTCGTCCTGGCCCACCAGCAGCGGCCAGAAGTACTCGTTCCACTGGCCGATGAAGGTTAGCAGCGCCAGGGTGGCCAGCGGGGCCGCGGCGTTCGGGAGCACGATCTGGAAGAAGATCCGCACGTGCTTGGCGCCGTCGAGCATGGCGGCCTCTTCCACTTCGCGGGACATGGAGAGGAAGAACTGGCGCAGGAAGAAGATGGCGAAGGGGGTCATGAACAGGAACGGCAGGGCCAGACCGGCGAACGTGTTGAGCAGGCCGAGGTTCTTGATCATCAGGAAGTTGGGCAGGGCTGTGAAGATCGGCGGGACCATCATGGTGGCCAGGAACAGGCCGAACACCACGTTCCGGCCCGGCCAGCGGAGCCGGGAGAAGGCGTAGGCGGCCATCGCGCTGAAGAAGACCTGCCCGGCGGTGGTGACGGTGGCGAAGATGACGGAGTTCCGCAGGTACAGCCAGAAGTTGATGGCGGCGCCGGAGCCGCCCTCGGCGATGGCTTCCTCGGGGCTCTGCAGCCCCAGGACCCGCTTGAAGGCGCCGAGGCTGAAGTCGGCCGGCAGCAGGTTGCTGGCGTTCGAGGCCAGGGAGGCGTTGCTGGACAGTGCGGTGCGGAGCATCCAGAGGAACGGCGCGATCGTCACGACGACGGCGATGGCGACGAGGGTCCAGGCGCCGACGCGGCGCCAGTTAACCGGCTTCCTGGGAGCGGGAACGGTGGCGGCGGGTTTCTTGCGGGAAGGGGCGGAGGTAGTCATGGCTGGGGTTCCTTAGTCCAGATCCGATTCGTTGCCCTTGAGGAACTTCATCTGGACGAAGGCCACAAGAGCGAGAATGACGAAGAGAATGACGGACAGGGCCGAGGCGTAGCCGAAGTCGGATTCACCGAAGGCCTTCTGGTAGATGTACATCTGGATGACGCGGGAGGCATTGATCGGGCCGCCACCCGTGGTCACTGCCACGGTGTCGAAGACCTGGAAGGAGCCGATCACGGTGACCACCAGGACCAGCACCAGCACGGGGCGCAGGAGCGGCATCGTGATGCTCCAGAAGGTCCGGGTCGGGGAGGCGCCGTCGAGCGAGGCGACCTCGTACACGTGGTTGGGGATGGACTGCAGGCCGGCGAAGATCAGCAGGGCCGTGTATCCCATGTGGCGCCAGACGTTGACGCCGGCGATGGTGGGGATGGCCCATTGCTCGCTGCCGAAGAAGGCGATGCGCGGCAGGCCCAGCCAGTTGATGACCTCGTTGACGATTCCCAGCTGGTAGTCGAGCATCCAGAACCACAGCAGCGCGACGATCACGTTGGCCACGAGGAAGGGCAGCAGCAGGGCGCCGCGGATAAGCGTGGACTTGGCGACGTTGTGCATCAGCAGGGCCAGTCCGAGCGCGATCACCGTCTGGAAGCCGATGTTCAATGCCACGTACTGGACCGTGACGGCCATGGCGTTCCAGAACAGATCGTCCGCGAAGATCGCGGTGTAGTTCTTGATCCCGATCCAGGTGGGATCCCCCAAGACGCTGTACTCGGTGAAGCTGAGGTAGACGCCGCGGATGCTCGGCACAAGGTAGAACGCCACGAAGCCGAGCAGGGCCGGGGCGATGAAGAGAAGGGCAACCTTCAGGTCGCTCCGGGGTCGGCGCCGGCGGCGGGGGGCAGCGTTGCCCGTTCCCGTGCCGGTCGCCTTGCGGGCCGGGGCGGCTCCGCGGGCAGTTGTGGTGGTCATTGGTGGTTCCTCCGCAGTTACGTGGATGCTGTGACGTGGATTACAACTGGGGATGAATCTACACGAGTAACTTTCCAATGCGCAACAGTTTCTTCCATGTTTCCGGGCTGGAAACTTCCGCTCATCATCAGCTATTGACTCGAGTAGAAGCTGGTGTGAAACTTGCGTGCATGACGTTCTCACTAGGCATCGTTGGCGCCGGACAATTCGCAGGCGCCTTCGCCAAACTCTTCGACGCCCACCCCGCCATTTCCGAAGTCCATGTCACCGACGTCCTGCCGGAACGGGCCGAGGCCCTCCGGGAGCGGCTGGGCCTGGCCGGGACCTATCCCAGCTTCGAGGCCATGCTCGACAGCGGCCTGGACGCCGTGGCGATCTTCACCCAGCGCTGGACGCACGGGCCCCTGGTGCTGCAGGCGCTCCGCGCGGGCAAGCACGTCTACTCGGCAGTACCGATGGCCATCAGTGAGGACGAGATCGCCCAGATCATCGACGCCGTCCGCGACACGGGCCTGACCTACATGATGGGCGAGACGAGCTACTACAACCCCGCCACGGTGTATGCCCGCAAGCGCAGGGCCGAAGGCGCATTTGGTCGCATTTTCTATGCCGAGGGCGACTACGTCCATGACATGGACCTTGGCTTCTACGAGGCCTACCAGTACAGCGGCGGGGAGGACTGGAAGCGCACCGCCAGCTACCCGCCCATGCTGTATCCGACCCACTCCACCGGCGGCGTACTGGGCGCAATCGGCGGCCATGCCGTCAGCGTCAGCTGCATTGGCGTCTCCGACGAGCGCGGCGACGGCGTGTTCGACAAGGACGTCAGCATGTTCGGCAACGACTTCTCCAATGCCACCGCGCTGTTCGAACTCTCAACCGGCGGGTCCATGCGCATCAACGAGATGCGCCGCGTCGGCTACCCCTCCCACCTGCGCGAAAGCCGCTTCCGGTACTTCGGCACGGACGCCAGCTTCGAGCAGCTGGCCACGGTCAGTGTGTGGCAGGACAAGGAGTCCGTGACCGACGTCAGCGCGGAACTGGCCACCGGGGCCACGCTCGCTGCCGACGATCCTTCGCTGGCCGGCGTCGCCCCGGCCCTGCGGGACGCCTTCACCTCCGGCATGGCACCCGTGCACGACGCCGGCAGGCTCCCCGCCGAGTTCCGCGGACTTCACAACGGGCACGAGGGAAGCCACCACTTCCTGGTGGACGACTTCGCCACAGCCGTCGCCACCGGAACGCTCCCGCCCGTCAACGCCTGGGAAGCCGCCCGCTACACCCTCCCGGGCATCGTGGCGCATGAATCCGCCCTCCGCGGCGGTGAGCGGTTGCCCGTGCCGGACCACGGCGACGCCCCGGCCAAGCTGCCCGCACAGGGACCCAACGAGGAAGGCTTTGCCGGGGAACTCCGGCGGTAGCATGGTCACTGTGCCACATTCGCCAGCCCCCGCCAGGCCCACGATCACCCGCAAAGACGTGGCCCGGCTGGCAGGTGTCAGCACCGCCGTCGTCAGTTATGTGGTGAACGATGGCCCCAAACGGGTCTCCCCGGCGACGGCCGCGAAAGTGCGTGAGGCCATCAGCGCCCTCGGGTACCGGCCGAACGCCGCGGCGAGGGCACTGAAACTGGGCTCGAGTGAAATGCTCGGCATGGTGGTCGCGGATACCACCAACCCCTTCTTCGCCGCCCTGGCCCACGCCGTGGAGGAAGCCGCAGCGGCGCGCGGCTACGCGCTGCTGCTGGCCAACTCGGGCGGATCAGCGGCCAACGAACGCCGCCAGGTCCGGAACCTCGCGAGCCGCCGCGTGGACGGCGTCTTCCTCTCCAGCGTGCTGTTCGAACCCGACCTGACAGAGCTTGAGCATTCGGAGATCCCTGCCGTGCTGCTGAACCACAGCAGCGAGGTGCCCGGCTTCAACTCTGTCGGCGTGGAACTGCAGGAAGGCTCCCGGCGCGCCGTTGAACACCTTGTGGGCCACGGGCACCGCAAGATCGCGCTGGTCATGGGCATGAACGTCGGCAATGATCTGGACGGGCGCGAGATCGGCTGGCAGCAGGGGCTCGCGGAGGCGGGGCTCCCGGAAGGGCCGATTGTGCGTTGCGACTTCGACCGCCAAGGCGGCTACCGGGCCGGGCAGCGGCTGCTCGCCGCCGCGGACCGGCCCACCGCGGTGTTTGTCAGCTCCGACCTGCAGGCTGTCGGCCTGCTGCGCGCAGTGCAGGAGGCCGGCCTGCGGATTCCCGAGGACCTGGCCGTCTTCTCCTTCGACGGCTCGGCCGAGGCGGAGTACAGCTGGCCACCGCTGAGCACCGTGGCACAGCCCGTGCAGGCGATGGCCGAGGCCGCCGTCGAGGCGCTCATCGACTCGGACGGCGTGTCTCCCACCCGGAACAGGACCTTCCCTGTGGACCTGGTCCTCCGGGCGTCGTGCGGCTGCGTGCCAGGGCCCGTGCCCGCCGCGCCCGCCCGGTAAGGTTCCGCCCCGCGCCGATACTTGTTCCCGGCGTCCTTCCCTGCGGCCGGCAGGGGCCAAATGGTCTATCGTTAGCGCTAACAGGATCCGGGGGCGGGCCACCAGCGGGCGTCCAATGCCCTCCTATAGTTTGATTTCAAGCCGGTGGACGCATCGGAGCGGAAGGGGCCTCGCATGGGGAACAGCAACGACCGGCGGCAGCCGCGGCTCGAAGACGTCGCAGCGCTGGCCAAGGTTTCCCATCAGACTGTGTCGCGGGTGATCAACAACCACCCGAACGTCAGCACGGCAACAAGGTCGCGGGTCGAGGCAGCGATCGCCGAACTCGGCTACCGGCGCAACACGGCCGCTCGGAGTCTGGTGACCCGGCGCACCCAGACCATCGGCGTCCTCGCCTCCGAGCTCGGGCAGTACGGCCCTGCGAATACCCTGCTAGGGGTCCAGCAAGCCGCCCGGGAAGCAGGGTATTTCGTGAGCATTGCCGCGATCAAGGGGGCCGGGGCGAAGGCCATTTCCGATGCTGTGCGCCATCTGACGGACCAGGGCGCGGACGGAATGATCGTGATCGTGCCGCACGACGGGACACTTCAGGTGCTCGAGGACCTGAACCTGGATCTTCCGGTGATTGTCGTCGGCGGAACCGGGGAAGGGCGGCTGAGCGGCGCAATGGTCGACCAGAAGCTGGGGGCGCGGCTGGCCGTCGCCCATCTGATCAGCCTGGGCCACCAGCAGATCGGGCATGTCTCCGGACCGCTGGACTGGGTGGACGGCAAAGCCCGGGTTGACGGGTGGCGCGAGGAGCTGGCGGAAGCCGGCCTCTCCGACGAACTTCTGGTCGAGGGGGACTGGAGTGCGGGCAGCGGGTACCGGATCGGGCAGCAGCTGGCAGAGCAGCGCAGCGCCACCGCGGTGTTTGTCAGCAACGACCAGATGGCGCTCGGACTGCTGCGGGCGTTCGGCGAAAAGGGCATCCGCGTGCCGGAAGACGTCTCCCTGGTCGGCTTCGACGACCAGCCCGAATCCGCCTACTTCATGCCGCCGCTGACTACCGTGCGGCAGGACTTCGAGGAACTCGGAAAGCGCTGCATGGACCTGATACGCGCCCAGATCGAGGACGATGCCACCAGCGGCGCCCTGGTGGTCAAACCTGAGCTCGTGGTGCGCGCCAGCACCGCGCCGCGGCCCCTGCCCTCCTAAGGGCCGAAGCCCTGTCCGTTGCCGGCTATGCCTGCCAGCACTTCTTGACAGTATCTTTGTTAGCGCTAACAATAAGGGAGGTCGCAACGTTGCGGAACCTATTGGAGGATTTGATGGACGTCTCAGTGGACGGAACCGAAAAATTTGTCATTGGCGTGGACTACGGCACGCTTTCCGGGCGGGCCGTCGTCGTCCGGGTCCGGGACGGCAAGGAACTGGGCAGCGGAGTTTTCGACTACCCGCATGCCGTGGTCACCGGCGAGCTTCCGGAGGACACAGCGGGCGTCGCCGGCATCCGGCTTCCGGGCGAATGGGCACTCCAGGTGCCCGATGACTACCGGGAGGTCCTGCGACACGCTGTGCCAGCGGCGATCGCCGACGCCGGCATCGATCCGGCCGCCGTCGTGGGGATCGCGACGGACTTCACGGCCTGCACCATGGTTCCGGTCAAGGCCGACGGCACCCCGCTCAGTGAACTGCCGGGCTTTGCGGACAGGCCGCACTCCTATGTGAAGCTCTGGCGGCACCACGCCGCGCAGCCGCAGGCGGACCGCATCAACGCCCTCGCCGCCGAACGGGGCGAAAGCTGGCTGCCGCGCTACGGCGGGCTGATCTCCTCCGAATGGGAATTCGCCAAAGGACTGCAGCTGCTCGAGGAAGACCCGGAGAGCTACGCCGCGATGGACCGCTGGGTGGAAGCCGCGGACTGGATCGTCTGGCAGCTCTGCGGCGACTACGTCCGCAACGCCTGCACGGCCGGGTACAAGGGGATCTACCAGGACGGGCGCTACCCGTCCGAAGAGTTCCTGGCCGCCCTGAACCCGGAATTCAAGGATTTTGTTAGCGCTAAACTCCAGCACACCATCGGCCGCCTTGGCGACGCGGCGGGCCGCCTGACCGCCGAAGCCGCCGCCTGGACCGGACTGCCCGAGGGGATCGCCGTCGCGGTGGGCAATGTGGACGCGCACGTCACCGCCCCGGCCGCCAAAGCGGTGGAGCCGGGCCAGCTGGTGGCCATCATGGGAACCTCCACCTGCCACGTTCTGAACGGCGATGAACTGCGGGAAGTGCCCGGCATGTGCGGCGTCGTCGACGGCGGGATCGTGGACGGCCTCTGGGGCTACGAGGCCGGGCAGAGCGGGGTGGGGGACATCTTCGGCTGGTTCACCAGGAACGGCGTTCCGCCGGAATACCACCAGGGCGCCAAAGCTGCCGGACTGGGTATCCACGAATATCTCACCGAACTCGCGTCCGGCCAGGCGATCGGGCAGCACGGCCTGATCGCGCTCGACTGGCACTCGGGAAACCGTTCCGTGCTGGTGGACCACGAACTCTCCGGCCTGGTTGTCGGCCAGACGCTGGCCACCCGCCCGGAGGACGTTTACCGGGCGCTTCTGGAGGCCACGGCTTTCGGCACCCGGACCATCGTGGACGCCTTCCGTGACTCAGGGGTGCCGGTGAAGGAGTTCATCGTCGCCGGCGGGCTCTTGAAGAACGAGCTGCTCATGCAGATCTATGCCGATGTCACAGGTCTGCAGCTCTCCACCATCGGATCGGCGCAGGGGCCGGCCCTGGGTTCGGCCATCCACGCCGCCGTCGCTGCCGGAAAGTACCCGAACATCAGGGTGGCTGCGGCCGCGATGGGCTCGGCGCCGGGCGCCGTCTACACGCCGATCCCGGAGAACGTCGCGGCCTACGAGGAACTCTTCCGGGAGTACCGGACCCTGCACGACTACTTTGGCAGGGGAGCGAACGAGGTCATGCACCGGCTCAAGGCGATCCAGCGCAATGCTGTCCGGCCCCTCGTCACCAAGACCCTCCTCACCGAAGGAGTGCCGGCATGAGCGCGCTGCTGGAGACCATTGCCCGCATCCGGCAGGAAGTCTGCACACTGCACTCGGAGCTGACCCGCTACGGGCTGGTGGTGTGGACGGCCGGCAATGTCTCGGCCCGCATCCCCGGTTACGAGCTCATGGTCATCAAGCCTTCGGGCGTCTCCTACGACGAGCTGACGCCTGAGCTCATGGTGGTTACCGACCTGCACGGCACCCCGGTCAGCTCAGTTCCCGCCGGAGACGGCGCCGCCGGCGGGACCGTCGAATGGCGCAACCCGGCCCTGTCGCCGTCCTCGGACACCGCGGCACACGCCTACGTTTACCGGCATATGCCCGAGGTCGGGGGAGTGGTGCACACCCATTCGACCTACGCCACGGCCTGGGCTGCCCGGGGAGAGCCGATCCCCTGCGTGCTGACCATGATGGGGGATGAGTTCGGCGGGACGATCCCGGTGGGCCCGTTCGCGCTGATCGGGGACGACTCGATCGGGCAGGGCATCGTGGACACTCTGGTCCAGTCCACCTCTCCCGCCGTGCTGATGCAGAACCACGGGCCCTTCACGGTGGGCAAGGATGCCCGCTCCGCCGTGAAAGCCGCAGTGATGTGCGAGGAGGTGGCCAAGACGGTCCACGTGTCCCGCCAGCTCGGCGAGCCCCTGCCGATCGATCCGGCCCAGATCGACTCGCTCTACGCCCGCTACCAGAACGTCTACGGCCGCTAGGCCCAAAACCCAAGCCGCCAGGCCGCGAAACCGCGGTCGCCCTTCGCCTTCGTCAGGAGAAAACATGTCCAACGCCAACAACACGTCCCTTGAGCAGTACGAGGTCTGGTTCCTCACCGGCAGCCAGCACCTCTACGGCGAGGACGTCCTCAAGCAGGTCGCCGCCCAGTCGCAGGAGATCGCCGACGCGCTGAACGCCGCCGCCGATGTCCCGGTGAGAATCGTCTGGAAGCCCGTGCTCACCGACTCGGATGCCATCCGCCGCACCGCCCTGGAAGCGAATTCCGACGACGCCGTGATCGGCGTGACCGCCTGGATGCACACCTTCAGCCCGGCCAAGATGTGGATCCAGGGCCTGGACCTGCTCCGCAAACCGCTGCTGCACCTGCACACCCAGGCCAACGCCGAACTGCCCTGGGCGGACATCGACTTCGACTTCATGAACCTGAACCAGGCCGCGCACGGCGACCGCGAGTTCGGCTACATCCAGTCCCGCCTCGGCATTCCCCGCAAGACCGTGGTGGGGCACGTGTCCAACCCCGAGGTCTCCCGCCAGGTCGGATCCTGGCAGCGCGCCTCGGCGGGCTGGGCCGCCGTCCGGACCCTCAAACTGACCCGCTTCGGCGACAACATGCGCAATGTTGCCGTCACCGAAGGGGACAAGACCGAGGCCGAGCTGCGCTTCGGCGTCTCGGTCAACACCTGGTCCGTCAACGAACTCGCCGACGCCGTGCACGGCGCGGAAGAATCCGACGTCGACACCCTCGTCGCCGAATACGAGCGGCTCTACGACGTGGCCCCCGAACTTCGGGCCGGCGGAGCCCGGCACGAGTCGCTGCGCTACAGCGCCCGGATCGAACTGGGCCTGCGCAGCTTCCTCGAGGCCAACGGCTCCGCGGCCTTCACCACCTCTTTCGAAGACCTCGGCGCACTCCGCCAGCTGCCGGGCATGGCCGTGCAGCGGCTCATGGCCGACGGCTACGGCTTCGGCGCCGAGGGCGACTGGAAAACCGCCATCCTGGTCCGCGCCGCCAAGGTCATGGGCGCCGGGCTCCCCGGCGGCGCCTCGCTCATGGAGGACTACACCTACCATCTGGTCCCGGGCCAGGAGAAAATCCTGGGCGCCCACATGCTCGAGGTCTGCCCGTCCCTGACCGCCACCACGCCCCGCGTGGAAATCCACCCGCTCGGCATCGGCGGCAAGGAAGACCCGGTCCGCATGGTCTTCGACACCGACGCCGGCCCCGGCGTCGTGGTGGCGCTGTCCGATATGCGCGACCGCTTCCGCCTCGTGGCCAACGCCGTCGACGTCGTGGACCTCGAGGAGCCGCTGCCCAACCTGCCGGTGGCCCGCGCCCTCTGGTCGCCCAAGCCGGACTTCGCCACCTCCGCGGCCGCCTGGCTGACCGCCGGGGCCGCCCACCACACCGTCCTCTCCACCGCCGTCGGCATGGACGTCTTCGAGGACTTCGCCGAGATCGCCCAAACCGAACTGCTGACCATCGACGACGGCACAACCATCCGGGGATTCAAGAAGGAACTGGCCTGGAACGCCGCCTACTACAAACTGGCCGGCGGTCTGTGACCGGGGACGAATTCGGGCTCCGGCACGGGGAATACTCCGCGCTCATCACCGCCCGCGGTGCGGCGGTGCGGGAACTGCGGCACAGGGAACGGGACCTGATCGTCCCGTTCCCGGCGGGCGGGCCCAACCCGGACTTCCGCGGCGTCGTCGTTGCGCCGTGGCCGAACCGGATTCCTGACGGCAGGTACACCTTCGACGGCGTGGACTACCTGGTGCCCGTCAATGAGCCCGGCCGGCAGTGCGCCCTGCACGGCTTTACCCCGGAGCTTGACTGGAAGATGGAGTTCCGGACGGAATCCGCCGTGGAGCTCTCCTGCGCCATCGAGCCGGTGCCCGGCTACCCCTTCGCGCTGTCGATCACAGCGCGCTACCGGCTTGACGGCGGCGGCCTGCGCACGAGAATCACGGCTTCCAATGTGGGGGAGCGCGCGGCGCCCTACGGGGTCTGTCCGCACCCCTACCTGCTGGCAGGACCGGCTCCGCTGGACGAATGGACCCTCGAGGTCCCGGCGCGGACGTTCCTTGAGGTGACGCCCGACCGGTTGCTGCCGGTCACCACCCGGCCCGTTGACGGTCACGAGTACGACTTCCGCACCGCCCGCGTCATCGGTGCGACCCAGATCGACCACGCTTTCACCGACATTGTGTTCGACGGCGGTGGGCAGGCACACGTTGTGCTCCGGGACCCGGGCGGGGCCGGCGTCGGCCTGGCCTGGGATCGCAGCTGCGCCTGGCTGCAGGTCCACACCGCCGACAAGCAGCCGCCGATACCCGACCGGCTGGGGCTCGCCGTGGAACCCATGACCTGCCCGCCGGACGCCTTCAACACCGGCACGGACCTCGTGCGGCTCGAACCCGGAGCCTCACACGACGCGACCTGGCGCATCTTTGCCGACTGACGGCCAGATCTCACGCCGTCAGTCGAAGGGGGTAAATCGTCGGATGTGCGTTGACTCACATGTTTCGAGAAGCTATCTTTGATCATATTGTTAGCGATAACAATCGGCCGCGGTTCCCTTACCGGCTGAATCCCCGTTCTATTCAGACCTCCGCAATCCTCCCGATGTTAAAGCCCCGCAGGGGCACAATGACGTGCAGGACTGCGATCAGGAGCAACTTCGCGGACTATGGGTCCGCGGAAGGAGAAAATTGTGAAGATCAGGAAACTCCTGGGCGCCGTTGCGGTTGTCCTCGCTGTGACCGTAGGGGCCACAGGGTGCGGCAGCCGGCCCGGCACGGCCGCCCCGGCCGCCAGTGCCGATGCTGCCGGTTCCCTCGTCGGGATCTCGATGCCGACGCAGACTTCGGAACGGTGGATCGCCGACGGCAAGAACGTCTCGGACTCCTTGACGAAGCTAGGGTACAAGGCTGACCTGCAGTACGCCAATGACGACATCCCCACGCAGGTGTCCCAGATCGAGAACATGCTCACCAAGGGCGCCAAAGCCCTGATCGTCGCGGCCATCGACGGCACCACGCTGACCGACGTCCTCGCCAAGGCGAAAGAACAGAACGTCAAGGTCATCGCCTACGACCGGCTCATCAACGGCACTCCGAACGTCGACTTCTACACCACCTTCGACAACTACACGGTGGGCGTGCAGCAGGCCACTTCGCTGCTGACCGGCCTGGGCCTTGTTGACGCCAGCGGCAACAAGGTCGAAGGCAAGGGCCCGTTCAATGTGGAGCTCTTCGCCGGCAGCCCGGATGACAACAACGCCAACTTCTTCTGGACCGGCGCCATGGACACCCTCAAGCCGTACCTGGACGCCGGAACCCTGAAGGTGCCCAGCGGCCAGACCAAGTTTGAGCAGGCTGCCATCCTGCGCTGGCAGGCCCCCGTGGCCCAGAAGCGCATGGAGGACATCCTCACGGCCGCCTACAGCTCCGGCACCAAGCTCGACGGCGTCCTCTCCCCGTATGACGGCCTCTCCATCGGCATCATCTCGGCCCTGACCAGCACCGGCGGCTACGCCAAGGGAAGCCTGCCGATCGTCACCGGCCAGGACGCCGAAAAGGGTTCGGTGAAGTCCATCACCGCCGGCGAGCAGTACTCCACGATCTTCAAGGACACCCGCCAGCTCGGAGCCCAGGCCGTGAAGATGGTCGACGCCCTCCTGAAGGGACAGGAACCCGAGGTCAACGACACCAAGACCTATGACAACAAGGTCAAGGTAGTCCCTGCGTACCTGCTCAAGTCCGTGATCATCACGAATGAGAACTACAAGAAGGAACTCATCGACTCCGGTTACTACACCGCGGCCGACGTCAAGTAGCCACCTCGAAGGGTGGCGGGCCGCGTCGAGTCCGGGCCGCCACCCTTCCCGTAGACCCCTGCAGCCGCAGGACGTCCCAAGTACTACCAGTCAGTGAGAATTGGCGATGAACACACCCATTCTTCAAATGCGAGGAATCACCAAGACCTTCCCGGGCGTGAAGGCCCTCCAGGACGTCACCCTGCAGGTGAACCGCGGCGAAGTCCATGCCATCTGCGGTGAAAACGGCGCCGGCAAATCCACCCTGATGAAGGTGCTGTCCGGCGTCTACCCGCACAGCTCCTTCGACGGCGACATTCTCTTCGAAAACGAACCCTGCAACTTCTCCAGCATCAGCGACAGCGAGAAGCGCGGAATCGTGATCATTCACCAGGAGCTGGCCCTGAGCCCTTACCTGTCGATCGCCGAGAACATCTACCTCGGCAACGAACAGGCCAAGCGCGGCTGGGTGGACTGGCGCAAGACCAACCTGGAAGCCGCGAAACTCCTGGCCCGGGTGGGCCTGAGTGAAAACCCGGTCACCCCCGTCCAGCACATCAGCGTGGGCAAGCAGCAGCTCGTGGAAATCGCAAAGGCACTCTCGAAGGAGGTCAAACTCCTTATTCTCGACGAACCGACGGCGGCCCTCAACGACGAGGACTCGAGCCACCTGCTGGACCTGATCCTGCACCTGAAGGGCCAGGGTGTCACCAGCATCATCATCAGCCACAAGCTCAACGAAATCCGCAAAGTTGCGGACGCCGTCACAGTCATCCGCGACGGCAAGACGATCGAAACCCTCCGCCTGGGCGACGGCGAGATCACCCAGGAACGCATTATCCGCGCAATGGTGGGCCGGGACCTGGAAAGCCTGTATCCGGACCGGGAACCACGGATTGGCGAGGAAGTCCTGCGGATCGAGGACTGGTCCGTCCGGCACCCGCAGGACTACAGCCGGATGGTGGTCAACAACGCCAGCCTCAACGTCCGCAAGGGGGAAGTCGTGGGGCTTGCCGGACTAATGGGTGCCGGCAGGACGGAGCTGGCCATGAGCGTCTTCGGGCGCAGCTACGGCACCGCAACGTCGGGGAAAGTGTTCAAGCACGGCACGGAAATCAACACTTCCACCGTCTCGGAGGCAATCAAGCACGGCATCGCCTACGCCACCGAGGACCGCAAGCTCTACGGCCTGAACCTCATCGAGGACATCAAACGCAACGTTTCCATGGCCGCGCTGCGCAAGCTGGTCAAGGGCGGCTGGGTGGACAAGAACCAGGAAACTGTGGTGGCCAACGACTACCGGAAGAGCATGAATATCAAGGCTCCGTCGGTTGCCGCCATCACGGGCAAGTTGTCCGGCGGCAACCAGCAGAAGGTCGTGTTGAGCAAGTGGATGTTCTCCGACCCGGACGTGCTGATCCTCGACGAACCGACCCGGGGGATCGACGTCGGCGCGAAGTTTGAGATCTACACGATCATCGCGAAGCTGGCCGCGGAAGGAAAGGCGGTCATTGTGATCTCCTCCGAACTTCCCGAACTGCTGGGCATCTGCGACAGGATCTACGCCCTGTCCGCCGGGCACATCACCGGCGAGGTCCCGATCGCCGAAGCATCGCAGGAAACCCTCATGCACTACATGACCAAAGAGAAGGAATAGCGAACATGTCCGCCCTCCGAGAATCCCTGGGCTTCCTGGCAAGCCGCCTCCGCCAGGTCGGCATCTTTGTCGCCCTGATCCTGATCGTCCTGCTGTTCCAGATCCTGACGGACGGGATCCTGCTGCAGCCGCAGAACGTCACCAACCTGGTGGTCCAGAACAGCTACATCCTGATCCTGGCCATCGGCATGGTGATGGTGATCATCGCCGGCCACATCGACCTGTCCGTGGGTTCGGTCGCCGGCTTCATCGGCGCCTGCGCCGGTGTCATGATCGTGCACTGGGGATGGGACTGGTGGCTCGCCATCCCGGCCTGCCTGCTGGTCGGCGCGCTGGTGGGTGCCTGGCAGGGCTACTGGATCGCGTACGTCGGCATTCCCGCCTTCATCGTCACCCTCGCCGGGATGCTGATTTTCCGCGGCCTGACACTGATCGTTCTCAAGAACCAGCAGATCACGCCGTTCCCGGGCGAACTGCGGGCGCTGGGCGGCGGCTTCCTGCCGGACATTTCCGGCGGCACGTCGGTTCTGGAGTGGCTGACGGTCATCCTTGGCGTCGGCGCCACCTTGGCGCTCGTGATCCAGGCCGTCAAGGAACGCCGGATCCGCAAGAAGTTCGAACTCGAGAACGAGCCAATGGCCTGGTTCGCCACCAAGACCGCGTTCATTGCCCTGCTCATGCTGACCATCACCTTCCTGCTCGCCAGCTACCGGGGCACCCCGATCGTCCTGATCGTGCTGGCGGTCCTGGTGATCGTCTACACGGCCCTGATGAACAACAGCGTCTTCGGCCGGCACACCTACGCGCTCGGCGGCAATCTCCACGCTGCTGAGCTGTCCGGCATCAAGACCAAGGCCGTCACCTTCCGGCTGTTCGTGAACATGGGCGTCCTTGCCGCACTGGCCGGCCTCGTGTTCACGGCCCGGCTCAACTCCGCCCAGCCGGCCGGCGGCACAGGCTTCGAACTGGACGCCATCGCGGCGGCGTTCATCGGCGGCGCCGCAGTCACAGGCGGCATCGGAACCGTTGCAGGGGCCATGATCGGTGGCCTCATCATGGGTGTCCTCAACAACGGCATGTCGATCCTGGGCCTCGGCACCGACTACCAGCAGCTCATCAAGGGCCTGGTGCTGCTCCTCGCCGTCGGCTTCGACATCTTCAACAAGAACCGCAGCGGCAAGGGCGGCGGGGCCTCGATCATTCAGCGCCTCAAGCTGAAAACCCCGCCCGCGGCGGATGCCGACGCCGGGAGGCCGGCGGAGGAGCGTCCGGTCCCGGTACCGGCCGGAAACTAGCGCGGGATACCGCAGACTGCTGCGACCCGGGTTGGCCTTCAGGAGGCCAACCCGGGTCGCTCGTTTTTGCGCGGGTATCTTTCGACGCGCAGAATGTCCTGCGACGCGCAAATTTCCTCCCGACACGGGAATCCCGGCGTCGCGAGGAAATTAGCGCGTCGCCAGGCTGAACGCGCGTCGCCGAGCGTCCAAGTCCGGCGCGCTCACTCGCCGTGGACGGCGGCCTGGCGCTCCTCTGACCGGTTCAAATAGGCCAGCAGCAGCTCCCCGGCGCGGTCCAGGTCCCCGGCCTCCAGGGCGCTGCAGATTTCCTCGTTGTCCGGCAGATAGCCCCGGTAGAAATGCGCATCCACGGTGGCCTTGTGGAAGAACAGCCGCATCTCGGCCAGGACCTGGGACATGATCGTGTCCAGCCGCCGGCTTCCGGCCAGGGCAACGATCGCGCCATGGAAATGCTGGTTGGCGTTGCCCAGGCCCTCCTCGTCGTTGGCGGCCGCCGCGGCTTTGCCCTCTTCCACAGCCGCGCGGACCGCGGCCACCCGCTCCGGACTGCCGCCGCCGCTGATCGCGCTGACTTCAATAGCGCGGCGCACCGTGTAGACGTCGTGGATGTCGCCCGCCTCCAGACTGGCCACAAAGACACCCCGGTTCGGGTGCCGGACCACCAGGCGCTCGGCCGCAAGTTCGGCGAACGCCTCGCGGACCGTGTTGCGCGAAACGCCCAGGTCTTCGGCGATGGTCGATTCCGTGAGCCGGGCTCCCGGCAGGAGCAGGCCCTCCGCCAGTTGCAGGCGCAGTTCGGCTGCCACCCGGTCCGCCACGGAAGGAACGGCCACCCGCAGCCGCGCCGC
The DNA here is from genome assembly GCF_040676555.1 of Arthrobacter sp. LAR12-1-1.1. Taxonomy (NCBI): domain Bacteria; kingdom Bacillati; phylum Actinomycetota; class Actinomycetes; order Micrococcales; family Micrococcaceae; genus Arthrobacter; species Arthrobacter sp. LAR12-1-1.1. Next base: position 245,838 of record NZ_JBEGIG010000023.1, read on the forward strand.
AGCCGCGGCCAGGGCGGGACCGGCAGCTGCTTCGGAAGTCGTCATAGTGCCGAATCTACACGATTGTTCCTACTTTAAATCGTCGGATTGTTGAACAATCGGAGAAATTGATGCATCCTAGTAGGGGGCTATCATGAGACGAGGATCACAAATGGCAACCATCGACCTGAACAGCGACGTTGGCGAGTCTTTCGGACGCTGGACCCTGGGCGACGACACGGCGATGTTCCGCTCGGTCTCCAGCGCCAACGTGGCTTGCGGATTCCACGCGGGGGATCCCAGCGTCATCCGCCGGACCTGCCGCGAGGCCGTGGCTGCGGGTGTCGTGATCGGCGCCCACGTCGGCTACCGCGATCTCGCCGGGTTCGGCCGCCGCTTTATGGACATCGACCCGATCGAACTGGCGGACGACGTCGTCTACCAGATCGGTGCGCTGCAGGCGCTGGCCGCCGTCGAGGGCGGCACGGTCAGGTACGTGAAGCCGCACGGCGGCCTCTACAACGCCATCGTCTCGCACACCGCCCAGGCGCAGGCCGTCGTCGACGCCGTGAAGTCCGTTGACCCTAACCTGCCGATCCTGGGCCTGCCGGGCTCGGAAGTGCTGCGCCTCGCCGAGGCCGCCGGCCTCCGCGCGGTCACCGAAGCCTTTGCCGACCGCGCTTACAACCCGGACGGCACCCTGGTATCCCGTACGCTCCCCGGAGCCGTGCTGGAGGACCCCGCTCTCGTCACTGAGCATGTCCTCCGAATGGCCACCGATTCCGCCGTCCGCACTATCGACGGCTCCATCCTGAAAATCCGCGCCGAAAGCATCTGCGTGCACGGCGACTCCCCGGGAGCCGTCACCATGGCCGCCGCTGTCCGCGAAGCGCTCAACGCCGCGGACATCACCACCGCCGCCTTCGTCTAAGCCGAAGCAACACCTGCTTCATCCCCGGTTCCGCCGGGATCACCCGCACTCACACCCAAGCAACAGGCAGCACCCGCACACCTGGAGGAAAACCATGACTGCAGCACCGCATCAGGCCACCCCGGCCGCCGGCAAGAGGAGGATCCCGCCAGGCGCCCTCAAGGCCTACGTCGCGAGCCTCACCGGCACTTCGCTGGAGTACTACGACTTCGCGATCTACTCCGTGGCCTCGGCCTTGGTGTTCCCCAAGGTCTTCTTCCCGGGCAACGACGAATACGTCGGGCTGCTGCTGTCCTTCTCGACCTTTGCGGTAGGCTACCTCGCCCGTCCCATCGGCGGCGTGATCTTCGGCCGGCTCGGTGACAAGATCGGCCGCAAGCACGTCCTCGTGACCACCCTGCTGCTGATCGGCATCGCAACGGTGGTGATCGGCGTGCTCCCGGGCTACGCCACCATCGGTATAGCCGCTCCCATCATCCTCGTGTTGCTGCGCCTGGCACAGGGCATCGGCGTCGGCGGCGAATGGGGCGGTGCCGTCCTGCTCTCGAGCGAATTCGGCGACGCCAAGCGGCGCGGCTTCTGGTCTTCCGCCGCGCAGATCGGCCCGCCCGCCGGCAACCTGATGGCCAACGGCGTCCTGGCCGTGCTCGCCGCGACCCTCAGCAACGAAGACTTCCTCTCCTGGGGCTGGCGTGTGGCCTTCCTCGCCTCGGCCTTGTTGGTGGGCTTCGGCCTGCTGATCCGGCTGAAGCTTGAGGAAACCCCCGTCTTCAAGGCCATCCAGGCCCACGGCGAACAGCCCAAGGCCCCCATCAAGGAGGTCTTCACCAAGGAGCCGCGCGCCCTCGTGTCCGCCGCCCTGTCCCGCATCAGCCCGGACGTGCTGTACTCCCTGCTTACCGTCTTCATGGCCGTCTACGCCACCAAGCAACTGGGCATGAGCACCAGCAACGTACTGACCGCCATCCTGATCGGCTCCGCCTTCCAGCTGGTCCTGATCCCCGCGGCGGGCGCCCTCACGGACCGCATCAACCGCCGCCTCGTATACGGGATCGCCGCCGTCGGAACCGCCATTTACATCCCGCTGTTCTTCGTCATGATCCAGGACAAGTCGGTCGTCACGCTGACCGTCGGCATCGTGATCGGGCTGGCCTTCCACGCCTTCATGTACGGTCCGCAGGCCGCATACATCACCGAGCAGTTCCCGGCCCGCCTGCGCTACGCCGGCAGTTCGCTGGCTTACACCCTGGCCGGCGTGGTCGGCGGCGCCATCGCACCGTTGGTCTTCACCGCCCTCTTCGCCGCTAGCGGCAACTGGTTCCTGATCGCCGGCTACCTCGCGGTCGCCTCGATCGTGACGGTGATCGGGCTGGCCATCGGGCGCAACCCGCATACCGACGAAGAAGAGCGGCTCCTGCAGGATGCCCACGCCTGAGCACTTTGGATCCTATGCAGCGGATCTGTCCACCGGCACCGGCACAATGAGTGAGGCACTCGTGATTGAGACAGCAGGGGAACCCCCGAAGGTAGAGAACGCAACAGTTCACAGAGTCCGCTCCGTGCGGGCCGTGGGAACGCGCGCGGTCCTGGCCGAGCTCTCCGGCACGCAGGATGTGCTTGCCCTGCAGGCACTGCTGCTGGAGAAGCCGCTGCCGGGCCAGCAGGACGTCCTGGCCGCGGCCGAGACCGTCCTGGTCAGGGCCGATTCCCCGGCCTCGGCCCGGCGCATCGCCGCCCGGCTGCTGCAGCTCGACCTCACCGCACCGGTGCAGCTCGACGGCGAACTGGTGGTTATCGACACCGTGTACGACGGCGAGGACCTCGCCGAGGTCGGGCGGCTAACCGGCCTCGGAACGGAGGGTGTGATCGCCGCCCACTCCGGCCAGGTCTGGACCGTGGCCTTCGCCGGCTTCGCGCCCGGATTCGGATACATGGTGGGGGAGAACCAGCAGCTGGAGGTGCCCCGGCGCAGCTCGCCGCGCACCGCCGTGCCCGCAGGTTCCGTGGCGCTGGCCGGCAACTATTCGGCCGTGTACCCGCGCCGTTCCCCGGGCGGCTGGCAGCTGATCGGGCGCACCAACGCCCGGATGTGGGACCTGGACCGGGACCAGCCCGCCCTGGCCGCCCCCGGTCACCGGGTGCAGTTCCGGCCGGTCCGGGATGCGGTGCTCGTCGCGGAGTCAGCCGCGGCGCCTGCGGCTGAGCATGCCGGCACCGTGCCGGAACCGGCTGCCGGGGACGTCGCCCGCGGACTCCGGATCGTTTCGCCCGGTCTGCAGAGCCTGATTCAGGATCTGGGCCGCCCTGGCCATTCTGCCCTGGGCGTCTCCGCCGCCGGTGCACTGGACCGGGCCTCGCTGCGCCGGGCCAACCGCCTCGTCGGCAACGCCCCCGCCGCGGCCGGCATCGAGACCGTCGCCGGGGGGCTCAAGGTCCAGGCCGTGGCCGACCAGGTCCTCGCGGTCACCGGCGCACCGTCGGCACTGAGTATCGAGCCGGCGCCGGACAGCGATGGTGAAACGTGGCACCGCGCGGTGCCGATGGCCGCCCCGTTCGCGCTGCTCGACGGTGAAACGCTCAGCCTTGGCGCGCCGCAGAGCGGCTTCCGCAGCTATCTCGCGGTCCGCGGTGGGGTGGGCGCAGCCCTGGTGCTGGGCAGCCGCTCGACCGACACGATGTCCGGGATCGGTCCGGCGCCCCTGGCCGCCGGGCAGGTGCTGGCCGCCGGCGGGGAAGCCGAATCCGGCGTCGTCGGGGCTCCCGAACTGCAGCCGGACTACCCGGGCACCGGGGTGACCGTCCTCGACGTCGTCCCCGGCCCCCGCGCCGACTGGTTCGATCAGGCGGCGCTGGACTCTTTCACCGCCCAGGACTGGTCCGTGCTGCCGCAGTCCAACCGGGTCGGCATGCGCCTGGATGGGACCCCGCTGCAGCGCAACCGCCAGGGCGAACTGCCCAGCGAAGGCACCGTGGCGGGCGCCCTGCAGGTCCCGCCGGAGGGGCTGCCCGTGCTCTTCCTGGCCGATCATCCCATCACCGGCGGCTACCCCGTGATCGCCGTGGTGGTCGACTCCCAGCTGGACCTCGCCGCGCAGGTCCCCATCGGCGGCAAGATCCGCTTCCGCTGGGCCGAACACAGCGCCACTGAGCGCAGCGCCGAACACGTCACCACCGAACACGTCACCACCGAAGAAGAAGCGAGTAACTGATGCGCAAGGTCCTGATCGCAAACCGTGGAGAAATCGCGGTCCGCATAGCCCGGGCCTGCGACGACGCGCAGCTGGCGTCCGTCGCCGTCTACGCCGACATCGACGCCGACGCCCTGCACGTCTCCGCCGCCGATGAAGCCTTCAGCCTGGACGGCAACTCGCCCGCGGACACGTACCTGAACATCCCCAAACTCCTCGCCGTGGCGGCCGAGTCCGGAGCGGACGCCGTCCACCCCGGCTACGGCTTCCTCTCCGAGAACGCCGACTTTGCCCAGGCCGTCCTCGACGCCGGACTGACCTGGATCGGTCCGGCGCCGGACGCAATCCGGCTGCTCGGCAACAAGATCACGGCCCGCGACGCGGCCGTCCGGGCCGGCGCCCCCTTGGTGGCCGGCAGCGACGGTCCTGTCGACACGGCTGCCGAAGCCCGGGCCTTCGCCGAACAGCACGGCCTGCCGATCGCCATCAAGGCCGCTTTCGGCGGCGGCGGCCGCGGCATGAAAGTGGTCAGGGTCATCGACGAGGTCGAGGAAGCCTTCGACTCCGCCGTCCGTGAAGCAGTGGCCGCCTTCGGCCGGGGCGAGTGCTTCGTGGAGCGCTACCTGGACCGTCCGCGCCACGTGGAGGCGCAGGTCCTGGCGGACACACACGGCAACGTCGTGGTCGTCGGAACCCGCGACTGCTCACTGCAGCGCCGGCACCAGAAGCTCCTGGAAGAGGCTCCCGCGCCGTTCCTCAGCGACGAGCAGACCACGCTGATTTACGACGCCGCCAAGGCCGTCTGCCGGGAGGCCGGCTACTCCGGCGCCGGCACCGTGGAATTCCTGGTCGCGGCGGACGGCACGGTGGCATTCCTCGAGGTGAACACCCGGCTCCAGGTAGAGCACCCCATCACCGAGGAAACCACGGGGATCGACCTCGTCCAGGAACAGTTCCGGATCGCCGCGGGGGAGCCGCTGTGCCTGGCCGAGGACCCGGCGCCGCGCGGGCACGCCTTCGAATTCCGGCTCAACGCCGAGGACGTGGGCCGCGGCTTCCTGCCCTCGCCCGGCACGATCGGCGAGTTCGCCGGCCCCACCGGCCCGGGCATCCGGCTCGACACCGGCGTCCGCTCCGGCTCCTTCGTCGCGCCGCAGTTCGATTCCCTGCTCGCGAAGCTGATTGTCACCGGCGCGGACCGCCAGCAGGCCCTGCGCCGGGCCCGCCGGGCCCTCGCCGAAATGCGGATCACCGGGGTGGCCACCGTGCTGCCGTTCCACCGGGCAGTGCTGGAGTCCCCGGACTTCACGTCCGAGGACGGGCTGGGCATCCACACCCGCTGGATCGAAACCGACTTCGCGGACAGCATTCCGGCGGATCCCGATTACAGCACCACCGCCCCCGACGGCGCACGCCGCACCATCACGGTCGAGGTGGACGGCCGCCGTCTGGCCGTCGGGCTGCCGGCCGATCTGCTGGACGGGTGGGCACGCTCTGGCGGGCCGCTGCCCGCGGGTGTGTCCTTGAACGGAGCGTCCGACGGCGGCGCTGCCGCTGCCGCTGACCCGGGGGAGCTGCGCGCCGACATGGCCGGGACCGTGGTGAAGTGGCTCGTCGAGCCGGGCGCCGAGGTCTCGGCCGGAGACCCCGTTGTTGTTCTTGAGGCCATGAAGATGGAAACCCAGGTGTCCGCACACCGGGACGGAACCGTCACTGACGTCCGCACCGAAGCGGGCGGGGTTGTCACGGCAGGAGCGATCCTGGCCCTGATCGGCTAGCTAGCTCCTCGTTGGGGAGTGACAAGGCCGTTTCCGCTGGGCGGAAGCGGCCCGTTGCCGTGCGTGCCGTGGGCGGGCAGGCTGACTGGATGACCAAACTGCAGCCTGCCGCCAACCTCTCCGGAGTGGAAGTCGCGACCGGGATCGAGGCGCAGCCGGACGGCGTCATTGCCCTGGATCCGGAGCTGGCGGCCCTCTGGGAGCTCGCGGCGCCGTTCCTGAAGGTGCGCGACAACGATGCCCACACGCTCTACGCCCTGGGGCTGGGCTGTGCATTGCTGGAGGCGCATCCCGAGGCGGATGCCGCCGTCGTCCTTCCCGCGATCCTGCTGCACGACATCGGCTGGTCCCAGGTGCCGCCGACGGAAGTCCTCCAGGCGATCGCGCCCGGGGGAGGCAGGCCGGACCTGGTCCTACTGCACGAAAAGGAGGGTGCCCGGCTCGCCGCCGGGATCCTCGCCGAGGCTGGCTACGACGCCGGGAAGGTGCCGACCATTGTGGCCATCATCGACGGCCACGACTCCCGGCGCGAGGCGATCTCGACCGAGGACGCCATCGTCAAGGATGCGGACAAGACCTGGCGGCTCAGCCCCCACGGCATCGACACGGTGATGGACTGGTTCGGGCTGGACCGCGGCCAGGCCCTGCGCCTGTGCAGCCAGCGCGTCCACGGGCACCTGTTCACGGCGGAGGCGCAGGCGATGGCGCGGGCGCTGTCGGCCCTGGAATCGGTGACGCTGTGGCCGCAACGGCAGGGGCTGCTAACGGCGCGTCCCGGGCTGGAGGGAGCGAAGATCATTGACGGTGATGCCTGTGAGGGTCTCCCGGATTGACCGGGACGGGCCGCCGGGGACGGGCGCGAGGTGGGGAATGACCAGGACTGTCATGCCGGCGGCGGCTGCGCTGGCTGCACCGGTGTCCGTGTCCTCGATGGCGATGCAGTCTCCGGGACGGATTCCCAAGGATGCTGCAGCCCTCAGGTATGGCTCGGGGTGCGGTTTGCCTTCAGTGACGTCGTCACCGGCCACGATCTTGAGGAAGGCGTCGGGGCCGGCGCTTTGGGCGATGTACTCGGCGACCGGCCGGAACGCCTGAGTGACCAGCCCGCACGGGATCCGGGCGTGCGCGAGGCGCGCGAGGAGCTCCTGTGCCCCGGGCCGCCAGGGGATCCGTTCGCGGATGGCATCGAGGACCTGGTGTACCAGCCGGTTGATGAGTTCGGGTTCGGCCAGCGTGACGCCGCGGCTGCGCATCTCGGCCGCGGACACCGGCAGGGGTTTGCCGACGAAGAAAGCCGCATCGGCTTCGCTCCAGGGGACGTTGTATTCGGCGGCGAGATCGGCGCGGGCCTGAATCCGGAACGGCTCGGTGTCCACGAGCGTGCCGTCCATGTCCCAGAGCACCGCGGCAGGGTATCCGGTGATGTTTTGCTCGGTCTTGAGCACTGCTTTCCTTCCCTGTGTGGGGTCGCGTTGAGGCGGTCTCGTGGTTCCGTCAGCGCCGGCACGATGGTCCGGGGAACATCGTGCCGGCACTGACAGTGGCGGCGTGGTTATGCTCCCAGCCCGAGTCCGCGCCTGCCGATGTGGTTGAGCTCGTTCTCGGGGAAACGGTTGTCCCAGTCGGCTTCGTAGTGCTCTTCGGGAAAGTCCCGGGGTGAGCGTCCGGCCTTGAAGCCCTCTGCTACGACGGCGGCGTACCGGGTGTTCTTTTCACATTGGGGGGCAGCCGGAATGTACATGACGTTGCCCCATCCTTGTTGGTCCTGCACGGGCGCGACGGCGTGGATCACGTCGCAGTGCCACCACACAGAGTCGCCCGCCTGCACATCGGGGATGGACGTGAGCGCGCGCATCAGCAGCGGGTGCCACCGCTCGCTGATCGGCAGGACGTGCCGCGGGCTGACGCCGCACAGCTCGTCCTCCGGCACGTCATCCAGCAGCGGGCGCAGCAGGATGTAGGCCATGGCTTCGGGAATGGGGACGGTCTGCAGCACGCCCTGGTCGTTGTTCATGTCCGACAACGCCGTCCAGCCCTGAAAGGTGCGGAAGGCCGAGCACATCGTGGATCCGCCCTCGTACTCGTCGACTTCGGTGCGGTAGGCGGCGTCCCACGGGTCGTACTTCTCCGGTTCGCCGTTGAACACGTGCCGGAACACCTGCTGGTAGGCCGGCAGGAGCCAGCGTTCCAGGGCGCCGGAGTCGGTGTGCGGGCCGAGGCCGCTCGAGTGGGTGCCCGGCGGGCGGCGGCGGATCCGGTCCGGGTACATCGAGTCCTGGTCCGGGTCGAACCAGGTCTCACCCTCCGATTCGAAGATCCAGCGGCGGTTCAGGAACGACTGGACGGCGGCCATCCGCGGATCCTGCCGTGCCTCCATCTGGGGGCGGGACCAATAGATCGGGTAGATCTCCGGGCGGGACGCGGCCAGGGTGCCGAAGAAGTCGTCCCCCGGGCCGCGGTACTTGGCATCGAAGTCGTTGCTCTCGACATAGTCGACGAGCTGCCGGTCCCAGTCCAGGGCCTTCTCACGGGGGAAGTGCCCGCGGACCACAGCGCAGCCGCGCCGCTTCAGCGCGGCCAGTTGGGCCTCGCTGACCTGACCGGACGCGATATCCGCGTAGTCGATGGCCGGCCAGACCTCCTGCCCGCGGGCCCGGATGGCCTCGATTTCCTCGACCTGTACCCGGATGCGGTCCTCGAGCCGCCGGAATACTCCTTCGACGTCGCCGATCCGGTGGCGCAGCTCGGCCTTGAGGGCGCGGATCTGGCCCGGGACATCGGCGGGAACCTGTGGGGCTTGGTGGATTGTGTCTTGCTCGCTCATTTTCATCGTTCCTTGTGTCGTCATTCCTAAACCGCGATTTGTTTCACCGGGCACTTCGATGTGTTGGGGAAGCCTCCCGCCCGGCGGCACTTGCCGTCACAGATCCCTGGGACCTCGTGATCCCGGACGCCGCGGAGACCCAAGTCGGGGCGGTGGTCATCGTCGCGGGACTTCTGCGTCTGCTCAACCACGCCGACGCTGCCGGGTGCCCGGGGCGTGAGTGCCCGGGGGTCGCCGGGGAGATCGGCCGGAATCTGAGGGCTAGCGGGGGTCTGATCCACGGCGATCTCTCCTATAGTAAAGAATCCTAACTAATTCCGATTTCCAGTGTAGGGCACTCCGCTACGATGGGGAAGACCCCTATCGGAGGACCTCTGCCGTGACCCGTTCCCCGCACTCCCTGGCCCCGGCTGCATCGACGCCGCAGGCATTGGCCACGGTCACTGACCGGCGGTTCTTCGAGCATCTGCGCCGCAACGGGCCCAGCTCCCGGGCGGCCATCGCAGCGGCCGCCGGACTCTCGAAGCCCACCGCCTCCGAGGCGGCCACCCGGCTGACCGAAGCCGGTCTGATTAGTGAGACGGGCCAGTCGGCGGGGCCGCGCGGCCGCACCGCGGCGATCTACGACATCGCGCCTGGCTACGGACACACGCTTGCCGTCGCGGTAGCCACCGGCCGCGCCCAGCTGCGCGCCACTGACCTGCGCGGCAGCGTCGTGGGTGATTACCAGGTCGTCTCAGGAACGCCGCAGACCAGGGAGCAGCTCGAATCCACCCTCTCCGGCCTTTTTGCCGAGTACCGGCGCGATGTGTCCACGCCATGCCTGGCCGCCGGCATCTCCCAGGCCAATCCCGTCGAGGCCGCCGGGCAGGCCGTGCTGAGCCTGCCGAACGCGCCCTTCCCTGAAGGGCAGTGGAACCTGACCGAACGGTTTCTCGGGGACTGTCGGGGACCGGTCCGGGTGGACAACGACGTCAACTGGGCCGCCCTGGCGGAGCGCGAATCCGGAACGATGCGCGGCGTCGACGACTTCCTGATGGTCTACGTCGGGGCCGGCATCGGCGCAGCCCTCGTCATGGGCGGCGAGGTGCGCCGCGGCTCGCACGGCATCGCGGGAGAAATCGCCTATCTGCGGCAAAACGGACGGACGCTGATGGAGCGTCTGCTCGATCTCGGGATCACCACGGCCGGCGGGCTTTCCCTGGACATGGAGCGCTACCGCAGTCTCTTTACGGAACGTCCCGACTCGCCGGCGGCCGACGACTTCCTCGAACTTCTGGGCGAAGCCATCGGAAACACGGCCACCCTGAGCGACCCCGCGGCCGTAGTGCTGAGCGGGCCGCTGGTGGACTGCCAGGCATTCGTGGACCGCATGCGCGACAGCCTGGTGCCGCATCTGCTGGAGCCCTCGGCCATGGTGACCGTCAGCGATCTCGGCACGGAAGGGCCCCTGGCCGGGGCCTCACTGCACGCCCGTGAAGCGGCAGTGGAGGGAATCTGGGCTGAATACCGCCGGTGATCTGACGGTGATCCCGTCCGATTCGCGGCACGCTGCCAAGGCCCGGCCGGGTGACCGCTGCGCCGGTACCGGCGTGGATTTCACTCACACGAGGTCATCTATTTTTCGAAGACCACCAGGATCTGCCGCGCGCGAATAGGCAAAAGTGGGCGGGAACAGCTCCCCGGGCGTCCGGTGTTCACTGTCACGGTCCGAATACGCTTCCTTCATCTTTTCGAAGAGCTGTTGGGCCTCGGCTTTCAGGCCCGGGACATCAATGCCCGGGATGACGCCGTCGCGCATGACGAGGCGCCCGGCGACGACGGAATGGGTGGCCTGCCGTGCCGTTCCGTTGAGCAGGAGGGTCCGGATCGGATCGTCCAGGACTCCGTCCCTGATGTCCTCCAGAGAGAACGCCACAAGGTCGGCCTGGGCGCCAGCTTCCAGCCTCCCCAGGTCCGTGCGGCCCAGGGCGCGGGCCCCGCCAAGGGTTGCGGCTTCAAAGTAGTGCTCCGCCGGGGCGGCGTCCTGCCTGTGGTCAAGAAGCTTGGCCAGATGCACGCCCGTGTCCATGCCCCGGATGAGATCCGGCGGAAAGGAGTCCGTTCCGAGGCACAGGTTGATGCCGGCCTCCCGGAAGGCCGCGAACGAGTCGAGGGCCATGCCGTACCTGAAGGATGTGAGCGGACAATGGATGATGGAGACGTTGGCCTCCGCCAGGGTCTGCAGATCGCCCAGATCGGCGCCATCCACGAGCGGATTGCGGTCCACGAAGATTCCGTGCGGGATGAGAAGACGCTCGCCCAGAAGTCCTGTCTGCTTCAGGAGCTGAAGGGGCGTCAGCCCGTGCCGGCGCTGCAGCAGCTCCCGCTCCAGAGCCCCCTGAAGGCAGTGCAACCGCACAAGGGCATGCCGTTCGCGGGCGATTTCGGCCGTTGCGCGCAGAAGTTCCGCGGTCAGCGTTTCAATCCTGCACGGCAAGAGAACCCCGTTGACCAGGGGGTCCGCCAACTCCTCTGCGTAGTCCAGGAATCGAACGGCGTCGGCAAGCCCGGCATGGCCCTCCACCTCGTCGAATGCGACGTCGCGTTGCCCATCGCCCTTGAGAACATTCACCCCGGAACGGAAGGCCGGGCCCAGGTATCCCCGCAGCCCGATCTCGCGGGAGGTTTCAGCCATGCCGGCAAGCTCGTCGAAACTTTCTGCCCATGCGGAATGGATTTCCGAGGCAATGGGCATGTATGTCGTGACGCCGTGCAGGGCCAGCTGCACCAGGGCGTATTTCCGGACGGTCTGGCGTTCATCCGCGGTGAAAACGTCCGCGCGTCGGTTGTGGAAATAGTCCTCGGACCATTGCAGGCCGTTGGCCCGGTCCGCGGCCGCCCACGAGTCGATCAGCAGGTGATCGATGTCGGCGAGGGCGTCAAGATCGATCAGGCCCGGCGTGATGAGGGAGCGGCCAAGATCGAACGACTCGTCCGCCGGGCCCTCATAGTCCGGCCCGACGTACACAATGCGACCGTCCTCATAGACAACGCTGCCGTTGCGGATAAGGACGTGTTGACCGGCTTCATGCCCGAGCACGAATTCCGCGCTGAATTTGGTGCGCAAACCAACCTCCGATTCGGTGATGGGGGCGGACACTAAGGCGGACCGCACAGATCAAACCATAGCGACTTTGGTATACCGAAGCTAGAGCCTGAAAGGCGTCACTGGAACCGCGCCTTCCAATATAGGCTCAAAATGGGACTTAGAACGTGATTTACATCTCGCTCCAGCTAGCCTAATCTATTTTGGTATACAAAATGGTTTGTGCTCTAGACGCGACAGACACACGCGACCCAGCAACCTCCCAGTACGGGTGGCGGGTCTTTCCCAAAGGACAGTCACTCCCATGGCCTCAGAAGCCCAGCTCATCAATCAATCCTCCGCCGCGGTCCAGGATCAACAGATCACGCGCCGAAACTGGTGGACGGTAGTAACCGTGTCAATGCTTGTCTCAGTGACGGCCGTCCTGATTGGCACCTACAAGTTCCAGCTGGGACCCGCGGCCGTGGTCCTCTTCCCCATCATCTGGGCCGTCGTCATCGGTGGAATTTTCGGTACGCAGCGAATCCGCCGTGTCTCCGGGGCGAGCCGGGCCGTTGCCACGCTGCTCCTGGAGATTGGAATCATCCTCTTCCTCGCCCGGCTCGGCACCCAGATCGGGCCGTCACTGGCCAAAGTCACCGAGGTCGGTCCCGCCATCCTTCTGCAGGAAGTAGGGCACATCTTCGGCACGGTCATACTCGCATTGCCGATTGCCGTGGCCATGGGGCTGGGCCGGGTAGCGGTCGGAGCCACCTGGTCGATCGACCGCGAATCATTCCTCGCCTTCGCCATACAGCGCTTCGGGGTCCGGTCCGGAGAGTACAGGGGTGTCTTCTCCGTCTGGTTGCTCGGCAGCCTCTTTGGTGCTGTTTTCATCTCCCTGCTCGCCGGATTCCTCGGCGGACTCAATATCTTCGATCCCCGCGCACTGGCCCTCGGGCTTGGACTCGGCTCAGCGTCGATGATGCTCGGAGGCGTCGGGGCGCTGTCCCTGCTCTACCCGGATCAGGCCGGCGAAATCATGGCGCTGGCCGCCTTATCCAACCTCGTCACGAACATCGTTGGCTTCTACGCGGGCGTCTTCCTGTCCCTGCCTCTGTGCCGAAGGCTATACGCCTTCTGGAGCCGCCTCTTCGGAAAAGACGACGACGGCAGGTCCACCCGCGGGGCACGCAGCAAGCCGGTGCTGCCAACAGCAACGCAACTTGCCGCTCCGGTAGCAGTGGAGGCGGATCCCACGCTCAAAGTGACGCCGCGGATCACCATTCTTGCCTTTGCCATCGCCGGAGCCTCGGCCCTGGTCATGAACGTCGTCGGGACAAAGAACTTCGCCTGGAATGACGTGGCGGGCGTGATCGTCCTGTTGCTGCTGACGGGCCTGTCATTCCGTCTGACCCGGCTGCTGCCATCGGTGCCATCAAGCGTGTGGGTGCTGACTGTCACCACGGTGCTTTCGGCGCCTTTCCTGCCCACCGCGGGACTCCTCGCGGGGCTGACCGAAGACCTGGACGTCATTCTCATCGGACTGCCGGCGCTGACCTTGATCGGGCTGACCGTCGGGCGGGACATCAAGGCGCTGAAGTCCCTGAGCTGGAAAATCATCGTGGTCGCCCTGGTGACTTACAGTGCGTCCTTCATTGCCGCGGCCGCGCTGGGGCAGATGGCCCTCGGGTGGTAGCGGAGCCCCGGGGACGGCCCCGGACGCCTGCGGCGTCAAAGATCGCATGGACCCTCATCGCCTTGAGCCTCGTCTCCATTAACCTTCGGCCGGCGATTACGAGCGTTGCCGGATCCATGGGCCAGCTGGAACAGGGGCTCGGGATAGATGCCCAGACGATTCCCCTCCTTGCAGCCCTTCCCGTGTTTGCCTTCGGGCTTTCCGCCCCCTGCGGGCCGTGGCTCGCCCGGCGTCTGGGTGCAGGGCGAGCCGTCGCTCTTGCGATGCTGATGCTGGCCGTGGCACTGACGGCCCGCGTGCTGCTGCCGGAGCTCATGCTCCCCGGGACTTTCCTGGCGGGGATGGCCATCATGACCGGCAGCGTGCTGTTGCCCCAGATCGTCAAGGCCAACCAGGGGACCGGCTGGTGGACGGGGCTGTGCAGCATGGGCTTCGGTCTCGGCGCGGCACTCGGGGCAGGACTCATCCAGCCGCTGCAGCACGCATTGGGCGGAAGCCTGCAGGCTGCTCTGGCCGTGTGGGCTATTCCTGCCATGCTGGCGGCAGTGCTGATTCTCAGGCACGGCGGCAGGCGGGCAGGACCCGTGGATCCGGGGGTCCCCATTCTCCCTGAACGTGCCCTCGTCCCCGTCAGCTCGACTGCTGACGTGGAGGCACGGACCCGCGCCGCACGCACACTGCGGCAGCAGGCGACTGCCTGGGCGGTGACCGCCTTCTTTGGTCTCCAGGCGATGCTGTATTTCGCGGTTACGTCATGGCTGACGGTCCTCCTCGTGTCGAAGGGCCTCACTGCCGGTGATGCTGCGGCGCTCCTTGCCTGGTTCAGCGTGGCGGGCCTTCCCGCCAGCCTGCTGTCACCTGTGTTGGCCGGCCGGCCGGCTGTCCTCAGGATCATGGCCCCCGGATTGGGGGTGCTCGTGGCGGCCGCGTTGCTCGGGGTGCTGGCGGGCCCGGCTGAGCTGCAGTTCCTCCTTGTGGGTGTTTTGGGGGTTGTCCAGAGCGCGGGCTTCGGGCTTGGCATTGCGCTCGTGGTGCTCCGATCTACGGGTCCCCAGACCGCCGGGAAACTGTCGGCGATGAGCCAGGGCCTGGGTTTCGCCCTCGCCTCCCTGGGACCTCTGGGGGCCGCCCTGCTTCATGGCGTATCCGGCGGCTGGGACGCTGTGTTCTGGGCCTTGGCAGGAGTGGCCATGCTGCTGGCGCTGGCAGGGTACTTCGCGGTGAACGGACGCATCGTGTCCGTCGAGGAAGGAACGGTCTCCGCCGGGGACGTTCAGCCGGCCGGCGTCGGGGGTTTATAGGACAAAACGTGTGTAAATCCCGGGCGTGCCGGGGGGGTGTCCCGCCGGGACCCTGAGCTATGGGACTCGGGCTCCCCTGGTCTCGCCCGGCGGCTGCGGTCCGGGGGCACTTTGACACGGACACGCCGCGAACACCGGACCCAAGGGCCGGAATCGTGTCCAAAGGCGCCCCGGCTGGCGAGCGGCAGGGTCTCCGCCCGAGCGGCTCGCCCCGCAACCCAGGCATCGGTACCGCTGCTGCCAGCAGCTGTTTTCCCGTTCCGGACCAGCGCCCGACCGCACATCAAACATTCCAGCGATCCTAAGATTTCAAAGCTAAGCGACCCCTGATTTGCCCCGCCGGCACTGGGAAGCGAGCACAACCCATACACACGTCTTCATCTATATCCCGGCATCGGAAGCTAAAACCAGGTAATAGGCAGGTAATAGGACAGAAAAGTGGCAGGTCCCTCAGGCGAGGGAACTGCCACTTTTTCTTGCGGGCTTAGGGAAGCAACTGCAGTTGGTCCGCCACGATGCGGCCACGGTGGATCACGGTGCGGTCGGTGCCCCGGTCCATGACGGCGGAGGCGACCGTCTCGCCGTCGACCAGCAGCAGCTCGGCGGGATCGCCGGCCTCAAGGCCCGGCCGGTGCGCGGTGCCTTTCAGCCTTGTGGCGGCCGGATCCAGTACGCTGGCGCCTCCCACGGTGGCGATCGCCAGGCAGTGTTCGATCAGCTCATCCCTGCGGAACCCGTGCGTGAAGGCGAGCTGCCAGGTGCGGTCCAGCATGTCGGTGTTGCCGTAGGGGGACCAGTAGTCGCGCTGGCCGTCTTCGCCGAGACCGACGCGGACTCCGGCCTCGGCCAGCAGCGGGAGCGGGAGCTGGCCGGAAACCGCCGGGGCCACGGAGGCCATCGAGACGTCCAGCTCCGCGAACTCCTCGATCAGCCGGTGCGTGGTGGCCTCGGAGACGCTGCCCAGCTGGTAGGCATGGGACATGGTGACCTTGCCTTGCATCCCCAGGGCGCGGGTCCGCTCCAGCACCAGATCCGTGCTGAAGACGCCGAGGTCGCCGGGCTCGTGCAGGTGGATATCGATGGGGACCTGGTACTTCTCCGCGAGGCCGAAAACGATGTCCAGATGCCGGGCGGGATCGCGGTCCAGGCTGCATGGATCAATGCCACCCATCACGTTGGCCCCGGCCTTGAGCGCTGCCTCCATCAGCGGCACGGTGCCTTCCTCGAGCAGGAGGCCGGCCTGCGGGAATGCGATGATTTCGACGTCGGCTTGGTCCCTGAACTGTTCCTTGGCCGCCAGGACGGCGTCGAACCGTTCCAGCCGGCAGTCCACGTCGACCTGAGCGTAGGAACGGACCCGGGTGGTGCCGCGCGCGATCATCCGGCCCAGTGTGTTGTTGACCCGTTCCTGGAGGGGGACCTCGGCGTTGCGCCAGTTCTCCCGGTCGTTCATCATCATGGTCCAGACGCCGGGACCGCCGGTGTGCTCGCGGAAAGGCAGCCCGATGCGGGTCGAGTCCAGGTGGACGTGAACGTCGGAGAAGGACGGGAGCAGCAGCCGGCCGCGGCCCTCCACGACGGTGACTGTCTCGCCCGGGGTGCCGGATGAGTCCGACGGCGTTCGCGCCGGGTCATGCGGTTCGATGCCGGCGATCTTGCCGTCTTTGAGCAGGACGTCGCTCAGCGCCTGTCCCCAGGGACGGACGGCGCGGATCAGGGTACTCAATGTAATGCTCCTTTGTGTTGGGTCTATTGCACACCGGCGGGGACGGCAGCTGCCAGCCCCGCGTGGTGGCAGGCCGGGGCGGCTGGGCCGGCCGGCGAGGGAACGTTGCTGATACAGAGCTGCTGCCGGCTTTCGGGCAGCGTGCCGAACAGCGGGCAGCGGGTGCGGAAGACGCAACCGCTGGGCGGGTTGGCCGGTGACGGGAGGTCTCCGCGGAGCCGGATCTTCACCTGTTGCCGGGCTGCCCGCGGATCGGGCAGCGGCACCGCGGACAGGAGCGCCTGCGTGTACGGGTGCCGGGGCAGGCGGAACAGTTCCTCGCGGGGGCCCTGTTCGACAATCTTGCCGAGGTACATGACGGCCACCTGGTGGGAGATGTGCCGGACGACGGAGAGGTCGTGGGCGATGAAGATGTACGCGACACCGGTTTCGCGCTGGATCTCCTGGAGCAGGTTGACCACCTGCGCCTGGACGGAGACGTCCAGGGCGGACACCGGTTCGTCGCACACGATCACGGAGGGATTCAGCGAGATGGCCCGGGCGATGCCCACCCGTTGGCGCTGGCCGCCGGAGAACTCATGCGGAAAGCGGTTGTAGTGTTCGGGCTTGAGGCCCACCTGCTCCATGAGTTCTTTGACGCGGTTCCTAAGCCCTGCGGGCGGAGTGATCTTCTGCGCCACCATCGGCGCGGCGATCGCGGTACCGACAGTCTGCCTCGGGTTCAGCGACGCGAACGGGTCTTGGAAGATCATCTGGACCCTGCGCCGGAAGTTGTACAGATCCTGCCCGCCCAGCTGGCTGATGTCGACGCCGTCGACGACGATCCGTCCGCCGGTGGGGTCCAGCAGGCGGGCGACCATGCGGCCGGTGGTGGATTTTCCGCACCCGGACTCACCGACGAGCCCGAGCGTCTGGCCCCGTTCGAGACTGAACGAGACGCCGTCGACGGCCTTGACGGAGCGATGCCCGCCGGGGGAGAAGAGCCCGCCCTTGACGGGGAAATGCTTCTGGAGGTTCTCCACCTGGAGAATTGGCTGCCTGTCCATGGCGGGTCCTAACGCGAAGTCCGGATAGTGATGAGCTGGGGACTGCTGAGATGGCAGCGCTTGCCGTGGCCGGCCTCCACCAGGAGCTCGGGCCGCTGCTCCCGGCAGACGTCGGCGCCGGCCAGCGCGGCGTAGTCGCACCGGGAGCTGAAGATGCACCCTGCCGGCAGGTCAAGCAGCGACGGCGGCTGGCCGGGAATCGGATTGAGGCGGCCGGAGGTGCCGGCAAGCGTCGGCATGGAATTGAGGAGGCCCAGGGTGTACGGATGCCGGGTGTCGTGGAAGATCTCGTCCACCGGTCCGGACTCGACGCACTGGCCGCCGTACATAACAAGGACGGAATCGCAGACCTCGGCCACGACGCCCAGATCGTGCGTGATGAGGATCAGCGCAGAGTTGGTTTCCGCCTGGAGTTCGGCCATGAGGTCCAGGATCTGCGCCTGGACCGTCACGTCCAGGGCTGTGGTGGGCTCGTCCGCGATGAGCAGTTCCGGCTCGCAGATGAGGGCCATGGCGATCATGGCCCTCTGCCGCATGCCGCCGGAGAAATGGTGCGGGTACTCGTCGTAGCGCTGCTCGGGGCTGGGAATCCCCACCCGGCCAAGCATATTGATGGCCGCAGCCCGGGCCTGTTTCTTGCTAGCCTGGTGGTGAACGAGGTAGGCCTCCGCAATTTGGTGCCCGACCGTGTAGAACGGGTGCAGTGCCGACAGCGGGTCCTGGAAGATCATGCCGATGTTCCGGCCACGCAGCTGGCGCATCCCTGACTCTGACAGCGTGATGAGGTCCTTGCCTTGGAACAGTGCCTGGCCGGAGACCTGGGCCGAGGTGCCTTTCAGCAGGCCCATCAGTGCCTGGCTCGTCACCGATTTTCCGGATCCTGATTCGCCAACGATGCCGAGCGTCTGCCCGCGCTCGAGAGTGAAATCCATGCCGTTGACGGCCGAGACCAGGCCGTCGTCGGTGGGGAACCGGACGGACAGGTTCCGGACGTCCAGGAAGGCGCCGGTCCCGCCGTCGTCCGCTGCAGGGTTTGGCACGGCGGACGGAAAAGCCGCCGGCGCGCCGGGATGGGTCTGGGTCATTGGAGCCTCACTCGGGGATCGATGGCGGCATAGGCGAGGTCGACGGCGACATTAGCGACGATCACGAAGAAAGCGGCCAGCATGGTGATGGCCATGGTGACGGGCAGGTCGCCGGAAATCGCGGCCCGGACGGCGGTGAAACCGAGTCCCGGCACGGAGAAGATCTGTTCGGTGAGGACGGCGCCTCCGAGCAGCAAACCGATGTCCATGCCGAGCATGGTCACGATCGGGGTGATTCCGGCCCGGATGCCGTGCTTGAACGTCACGGTCCGCGGGGCCAGTCCCTTGGCCCGGGCTGTGCGGATGAAATCCTCGCCGAATGTTTCAATCATGTTGGTGCGGGTCACCCGGATATAGGAGGCGCTGAACAGCACGGCAAGGGCAATCCACGGCAGCAGATAGTTCAGCACCCAGGCCCATGGCCCCTGGGAGCCGAACGGGCTGTTGATCTCATTGGTGGTGAACGGCAAGAGATGAAGCTGGTTGACGAATACCAGCAGCAGGAACAGGCCCGTGACCGGGATCGGCAGCGAGACGCCCACGGAGGCGGCGCCGACGATGAACTTGTCGGTGGCACTGCCCTTCCTGAGGGCTGCGAGCAGGCCGAGGCCCACTCCCGAAACCGTCCAAAGGACCAGGGCGCCAGCTGCCATCGAGAGCGTGTAGGGCAGGGACCGGCTGATGATGTCCGAGACGTTCTCATTCGTCTGGAACGATTTGCCGAGGCAGGGCCACCGGCACACGGATTCGGAGCCGGGGGCGCCGATCATGCGCGGTGAAACCAGCCCGCGCATGTAATCGGCGTACTGGATGAAAAACGGCTGGTCCATGCCGAGGGCTACGCGAGCCTCGGCGACACGTTCCGGGGTGCATTCCTGGCCGCAAGCGGCCGAGGCCGGGTCTGCCGGACCGAGCTGGAACAGAGTGAAGGTGATGAAACTGACGGCTATGAGTAGCAGGACCAGGGAGCCTGTCCGGCGAAGTATGAATCTGATCATTGTGGTTGCGGGCCGCCCGCCTGAATCCGGGCGGCCCGCGTCTCCTTCTGTGAGGACCGGTTAGTGCTCGACGCCGACGATCGACAGGTCGATGCCGCCGAAGAAGTAGCCCACCTGGGCGTTGCGGACATTGGAACCGACGACGCTGTTCGTGTGGCTACGAACGAGCGGAATGATCGGGTAGGTCTTCAGGGCCTTTCCGAACTCCTCGGACCACTTCTTGCCCAGCTCCTCCGAGGTCCCCGCGGTGTCCCGCAGCTCAAACATGGCCTTGGATACCTGAGGGTCGAAGTAGCGGGAGGTGTTGGAGAATCCGTACGTGGTGCCGTCGTTGTTCGGACCGAGGATGGGGTCGGCCGAGGTCCGGATCGAAGCGGGATCGGCGCCCCCGCACCAGCCTGACCGTCCGATGTCCGGCAGCTGCTCGCTGGCCATGACGGAGTAGTAGTTCGGGGCCGGAATCGGCACCAGCTGCACGTCGATGCCCAGGGCCTTGAGGTTTTCTTGGACCACGGTGCCCGTGTTCTTGTAGGCGTCCCGGTTGTTGGCGTAGCCGAAGGTGAGGGACTTGGGGTACGTCTTGCCTTCGAGGAGCTTCTTGGCCTCATCCAGCTTGGGCTTTCCGCTGGGATCGATCTCCAATTCCTGGGCGACATACCCGCGCATCTTGTCGTTCAGCGGCGTTTGGGTGAGCTCGCCGAAGCGGCGTCCGCCGTACTGGACCAGGATCGACTGGCGGTCCAGGGCCAGCGCAATGGCCTTGCGGACATCCGGGTCCTGGATCTTCTGCGTGTTCAGGCTCAGCACGTCGTTGCAGCCCAGCAGTCCCGACGCGACGCGGTCCTTGACCTCGGCATCGGCCAGCTTGGCCGAATCCGAGGTCTGCAGGGCACCGTTCGAGTCCAGGGTAATGGCGTTGGGGTCTGCGTTGGCCAGAAGCTGCTGGCTGATGGTGGCCTGGGATGTGGACAGCGAGAAGTTGAAGGTGTCCGGGAGGGCAGTGCGGTTGGGGTCCGTGGCGGGATCCCAATGCGGGTTCCGGACAAGCTTGAGCGACTTGCCGCGGTTGTATGACTCCACCATGTACGGTCCGGACGAGACCGGATGGTTCGTGTAGTCCAGCTTGGTGTCCTTGTCCCGGGGCACGGGAGCGGTGTTGGACCGTGAGGCCAGTGCCGGAAATTCAGCGAACGGCTTCTTCAGGTGGAACACGACAGTGCGCTCATTAGGGGTCTCGACTGCCTGGAGTACCGCGGCAGGATCCTTGTAGGGTCCCTTGTAGCCACCGGCGTCGAGCGCGGAATTCAGCTCCTGGGGCGCCTGGGTGTACACGTCCTGGGCGAAGGTGCGTTCGATGCCGTACTTGACGTCCGCGGAAGTGATAGTGCGGCCGTCCTCGAACTTGACGCCGTCCCGGAGCGTGAACGTCCAGGTGAGGCCGTCGGCCGAAGCCTTTCCGGTGTCCGTGGCGAGGTCCGGGACGATGGTGGGCGGCTGGCCCGCAGTTTCTTTGGCCATGGTGAGCGTCCGGTAGTACAGCTGTCCGACGTTGGCCGTCTGGACGTAGTTGCTGTTTCCAGGGTCAAGCGTCTGGAAGTCGGAGGACATCAGGACATTGATGTTGCCGCCCTTGGTGGCAAAGCGGGGCTTGACCACCGCCGCGGCTAGCTCCGTTGCCGAACCGCTGGTCTTGGTGGCGCCCGGCTGGCCCTGGGACGCGGCACAGCCGGTGGCGGCCACGGAGATCAGCACGGCAAGTGCCAGCGCTCTGGATGGGTATTTCATGGTTCTCCTCATGTGGGGGTCGGTGATGGTGATGGGTGCTAGTGGCGCGAGGCTTTGGGGTCCAAGGCATCGCGGACGGCGTCGCCGAGCAGGTTGAACGCCAGGACGGTGACGACCAGCATGGCGCCGGGGACGGCCAGGAACCATGGATCGCTGAGGTACCAGTTGCCGGACTGGGCGGCGTTGAGCATCTGGCCCCACGACGGCGTCGGGTCCTTGACGCCGACGCCGAGGAAGGACAGGGCGGCTTCCGCGGAAATGTTGGTGGGGATCAGCATGGTGGCGTAAACCAGCACGACGCCCATGACATTGGGGATGATCTGCCGAAACAGGACGCTGAGGTGCGAGGCCCCGAAGGAGCGGGCCGCCTCAACGAATTCACGCTCCCGGAGGCTGAGGACCTGGCCCCGGACGATCCGGGCAAGATACGCCCAGCCGAAGAACCCCAGGATGATCACCAGCGAGGCCATGGGCAGGAAGCTGCCTTGGCCCAGAGGCGTGCCGCGCAGCCGGGACTGAAGGATCGGCGTCAGTGAGAGCACCAGCAGAAGGTGCGGGAAGGCGAGGAAGAGATCCATGATGCGGCTGATGATCGCGTCCGTCCTTCCACCGAAGTAGCCGGCCGCCGCCCCGATCACAGTGCCAAGGACAACGGAGACGGCGGTTGACAGGAGGGCAATGGTAAGGGAGACCTGACCGCCAAAGGCGAGCCGGGCGAACAGATCCCGCCCGAGCCCGGGTTCTACCCCCAGCCAATGCTGCTCCGAGGGATACATGTAGCCGGGAAGTGGCAGGCCCGGGGTTTCGAAGTCATCAAGCACCTCCGGGCCGGTGTTGGAGGTGAAGGGATCATTTCCGGACCAGGCACTGAGCAATGGCGCGAGTGCGGCAAAGAGCACAATCGCGACCACGACACAGAGGCTCAGCAGGGCGATCTTGCTCCTGCGGATCCTCAGCCAGGCCGTGGCCAGCAGCGACCGTGCCTGGGCGGGAGCAGCAGAGAGAGTGGTTTGGTCGCCGGGGGACAAGGGGCGGCTGCCGCCGCTGCTGCCATCGTCGCTGTCGCTGGCGCCGGGCAACGGACTCGCAGCAGTTGGTGTGGCACCGGACTGAAGCTGGGTCATCGGGAACGCTCGATTCAGGGTCCAAGGAGCAAGCTCCATCGTTTTGTATACCAAACAAAGATTAGAGCACCATTTGTGCGATGTAAATCACAATTAGGCATCATCTGGAATACCAGAAGATGGAGCGGTCTGGGCTCCTCCGCGGCATGGCTAGCCCGCCGTTCCCCGCGGGAAGTCACCTGGGGCTGGCTGGGCGGGAGTCCCCGAAGGTGCCCGGAACCGGCCGTTGGGCACGTGTATGCTCAGGTGGAATGCTGAGCGGCACCGTCCGCCAGGGCCACGGGGTGAGTGATGAACGGCGGTGTGAGGGTGGTTGAACCGAAGGGGGATGCGCTGAACGGGCGGGACGACGAGGTCCGGGCCGAACACGTGTATCAGCTGGTCCTTGAGGGGATTGTGACCGGTAAATACGAGCAGGGCATGCGGCTGCGCGAACGGGAACTGTCAGAACTTCACAACGTGTCCAGGATTCCCGTGCGGGAGGCCATCCAGCGCCTGGAGCAGGACGGCTTCGTTGAAACTTTCCCACGCCGGGGCGCGGCGGTGCGGCGGCTAACCCTCACCGATGTCAACGAACTATTCGACGTCCGGCTCTGCCTCGAAACATTCGCCGCGCGGACCGCGGCGGTCCGGGTTGCCGGGGGTCGAAGCGGCGCAAGGCTGCAGGAACTCGTGGACGAAACGCGGCGGGCCATCGACGACGGTCCGGAGGCGAAGGTTGCGAGTCTCAGCGCGGAATTCCACGCCGAGATAGTGCGGCTTTCCGGCAACCGTCTGCTTGTCGAATCGGTCAAGCCGCTCTTTGGCCGCATGCGCTGGATCTTCGGCCTGGCCCACAACCGCAGCAATGAGCTCCAGCGTGACGAGCACGTGGAGCTCTGCAATGCCATCCTCAAGGGCCGCCCCGATTTGGCCTATTCGCTGGCGTATTCGCACATCGAGCTGGGCCGCGAGCCGGTTCTTGCCGGGCTCGCCCACACGCTCGCGCCGTAGTCGGCTGATTTATTGGCCCTCTGGGTCTCCGGCTGTCGCCGAGAGTCCAGAAATGCCCGCCCGGGTTACCCCGGGCGGGCGTTTCTGCGTGGCGCTGCGGGAAGGCTAGAGCAGGCTTGTCCCGATGTCTTTCCCGATTTGGCGGAGCAGCGCGGCGGAAAGGCCGGGGTCATTGGCGGAATCCTGGTCCGTGTAGTCGGACAGGGTGTAGACCCGGGTGAGTTCCATTTCGGCCCACCGTTCCCGGGGGAGGAGCGAGCGGCCGGCCACGGCGATGATCGGACGGGATCCGGAGCGCCGGGCGACGGCGGCGGGCAGCTTGCCGGCCAGGGTTTGTTCGTCCAGGCTGCCTTCGCCGGTGATGACGACGTCGCAGCAGTCCTTGCGGGTGTTGAAGTCCAGCAGGTCCAGGAAGTAGTCGGCGCCCGAGACCTGCTTTGCCCCGAGCAGCATGCACGCGTAGCCGAGTCCTCCGGCGCTGCCGGCGCCGTCGTGCTGGGCGAGCCGCTCGGCGTCGGCGAATCCTCCCGCCGTCAGCCTTTCAACGAAATGTTCGAGGCCTTTGTCGAGCGCGGCGATCTCCCCGGGTACGGCGCCTTTTTGGGGGCCGAAGACCGCCGGTGCGCCGTGGGCGCCGAGCAGCGGGTTGTGGACGTCGCTGGCGACGACGAGCTCGGTGTCGGCAAGTTCGGGGAGGGCGGTCCGCTGGATGCTGTGGATCTGTGCCAGCGCCCCGCCGCTGCCGTAGAGCTGGCGGCCGTCGGCGTCCCGGAAGCTGTACCCGAGGGCGGTGAGCATTCCCATGCCGCCGTCGGTGCTGGCGCTGCCGCCCAGGGCCAGAACGATCCTGGCCGGTTTCAGGCTCAGGGCGAACAGGACAGCTTCGCCGAAGCCGCGGCTGGAGGCACCCAGCGGATCCAGTGTTCCGCCGGGCAGGAGTCCCAGGCCGCAGGTGTTGGCCACCTCGACGACGGCGGTGGCGCCGTCGAACGCGATGCTGGCCTGGACGGGCTGGCCGGTGGGTCCTGAGACGGTGTAGCTGCGCCGGGTGAAGCCGGAGGCGACGGCGGCGTCGACGCTGCCGTCACCTCCGTCCGCCAGTGGAAGCAGTTCGCAGTGGATCGTCCCGGCCCTGCCCGTGAAACCAGACGCGGAGCGGAGTCCTGCTGCCAGGGCATCGGCCACCTCGCCGGCCGTGAGGCTGCCCTTGAACTTGTCGGGTGCGATCAGGGCTCGCACGCGTTTCGGGGCGGTTGTGGTGAACATGTCAGATGCTTTTCGAGTAGGCAGGGCGCCGGTCATCACTGGAGGCGGGGGCGTCGTCGGCCGGTTCTGCGTGCTGGGGACTGGCCGTGCGGGGATCGTGGGCGGTCAGGTCAGCAGCGATGTCCGTGAACTCGTCGAGGGGTGTCGGATCCTCGCTGGGCAGGGGCTCAACCACTTCGCCGTTGAAGACTCGGCGGACACGGTCCGCGTCCAGCGTCCGGTCCCACCAGGCGATGAACAGGGTGGCGACGGCGTTGCCTGTGAAGTTCACCAGGGCCCGGCATTCGGACATGAACTTGTCGATGCCGAAGATGAGCATGATGCCGGCGGCCGGGATGGTTCCGATGGTGGCCAGGGTGGCGGTCAGGGCGATGAAGCCGCCGCCGGCGACGCCGGCCGCGCCCTTGGAGGTGAGCAGCATGACCGCGATCAGGCCCAGCTGCTGGCCGATGGTCAGCTCGGTGTTGGTGGCCTGGGCGATGTAGACGGCGGCCAGCGAAAGGTAGATGGCGGCGCCGTCGAGGTTGAAGCTGTAGCCGGTGGGAACGACGAGCCCGACGGTTTCCTTCTTGACCCCTGCGTGCTCAAGCTTGCGCATCAGGCCCGGCAGCGCCGGTTCGGCGGTGGAGGTGCCAAGGATGAGCAGGTACTCCTCCTTGAGGTGGCGGATCATCTTGAAGATGTTCAGCTTCAGGAAGGCCATGACGGATCCGAGGACCACGACGACGAACAGGATCGACGTGGCGTAGAACAGGGCGATCAGCCCGCCCATGCTGGAGAGGGACGAGACGCCGTACTTGCCGACGGCGAAGGCCATCGCGCCGAACGCGCCCAGCGGGGCGGCTTTCATGATGAAGCCCAGGATCTTGAACATGACCCCGGTGAGGCGCTGGACCCCGTCCAGGACGGGCGCCCCGACTTTGCCCGTGGCGTTCAGGGCGATGCCGAAGATCACGGCGATGAAGATGATCTGGAGGATGTCGCCCTCCACGAAGGGCGCGGCGATGCTGGTCGGGATGATGTGGGTCAGGAACTGCCACCATTCCTGGTGGGCGCCGGTTTCGATGAGCTTGGCCGCGGAGTCCGTGGTCTTGATGGCGCTGGCGTCGGCGTTGACGCCCTCGCCGAGGCGGAAGATGTTGATGGCGACCAGGCCGAAGAGCAGGGCGAAGATGGTGCCGATCTGAAAGTACGTCAGGGCCTTCAGGCCGGTCATGCCGACCTTTTTCAGGTCCGCGACGCTGGCGATGCCGCCGACGATGGTCAGGAACACGATGGGACCGATCAGCATCCTCATGGCGTTGACGAACGTGGTGCCGATCGGTTCCAGGGCGATGCCGGCGGCGGGCGCGAGCCAGCCCACGAGAATGCCGAGGACGATTCCGGTCAATACCCAGAAGTACAGCTGCCTGTACCAGCGTGTCTTGGGGGCCGGCGTTGCCGCGCCCGGGGTGGTGATGGGTCCCATGATTCCTACCTCATTGTGGAATGTGATTGCCGGTGGTGTTTGAAGAATGAAAGAGCTGGGCCGGGCGGGCGGCGGCGACGGTGCGCGGCGCCGCCCGCCCGAACGTGGTCTGGCTAGACGGCGGCCAGGGTGTGGGCGAGGGCCTTGATGATGGCGTCGGTGACGTCATCGGTGTTGGCTTCGCCGCCGACGTCGCGTGTCAGGTGGCCGGCGGCCGTGGTCTGTTCGATGGCGGCCTCGATGCGGCGGGCTTCCTCGTGCAGGCCGAAGTGGTCCAGCATCAGGGCGGCGCTGGCGATCGCGCCGATCGGGTTACTGATACCCTTGCCGGCGATATCCGGCGCGGAGCCGTGGACCGGTTCGAACATGGACGGGAAGCGGCGTTCCGGGTTCAGGTTAGCGCTGGCCGCCAGGCCGAGGCTCCCGGCCAGGGCCGAGCCGAGGTCCGAGAGGATGTCCGCGTTCAGGTTCGAGGCGACGACGACGGAGAGGTCTTCCGGGTGCAGGATGAACTTGGCGCTCATGGCGTCGACCAGGACGCTTTCGGTGGCCACGTCCGGGTAGTCCAGGGCCACTCGCTGGAAGGTTTCGTCCCAGAGGACCATGCCGTACTGCTGGGCGTTGGACTTGGTGACGGAGGAGACCTTCTTCACCGTGCGGGTCCGGGCGAGGTCGAAGGCGAAGCGCATGATCCGCTCGCAGCCCTTTTCGGTGAACAGGGCGGTCTGGAGGGCCACCTCGTTGCCGGGGCCGCGGCCGCTGAGGTTCCGTCCGCCCAGGCCGGCGTACTCGCCTTCGCTGTTTTCGCGGACCACGATCCAGTCGAGCTCGGTGTGATCGGCCTTGCGCAGCGGGGACCGGACGCCGGGCAGGAACTTCACCGGGCGGATGTTGGCCCACTGGTCGAAGTTCTGCGTGATGTTCAGGCGCAGGCCCCAGAGGCTGATGTGGTCCGGGACGTTCTCCCAGCCGACGGCACCGAAGTAGATGGCGTCAAAGTCCTTGAGGACTTCCAGGCCGTTCGGGTCCATCATCTGGCCGGTCTTTTCGTAGTAGCCGCAGCCCCACGGGAACTCGGTCCACTCGAAGGCGAACTTGCCGCCGGAATTCTCGGCAAGGGCATCCAGGACGCGGCGGCCGGCGGAGACAACTTCCTTGCCGACGCCGTCGGCGGGGATTGAAGCGATGCTGAATTTCTGGGTGGCGCTCATGTGCCTACCTCCTCGTTGAGTGTGTTAGCAGCGTCACACTGCTTGTCCTCTTCAAGTAGACGGTCCGGCACCAGCCGCCGTCCAAGACCAAGATTCGATACGGTAAATAGGCTCAACCTATTGGTCGACGGCCTGCGTGCCCGTGGCTGCCGCCACATGCAGCTCTGCGACCGCCAGGAAGGCCTTGGCGGCGGGCGTCAGGCCGTCCTTCCGGCTCAGGATGGCGACGTCCAGATGGGACACCGGTTCGATCAGCAGGGTCCGCAACCCTGACTTGTGCGCCAGCGGCGCCCACGATGAGGGCATCACGGCGTGGCCCACCCCGGCCAGGACCAGCGGCAGGATCGAGGTCCGGTGCGCGACCTCCACCACGATTTCAGTGTTGACGCCGCGGGCCAGCGCATCATCGACCAGCCAGCGCATCAGGGATCCGCGCTGGCTGGCGATCAGCCTGTGCCCGCCCAAATCCTCACGCTGAATCGCCGGCCCCGGGCCGAACGTGTCCGCCTGCGGGTTGACGATGAGGATCAGCGGCTGGCGCTCCAGCTCCAGGACCTGGACGCCCGGGACCCGGACGGGGTTTGGGGATCCGGCCAGGCCGATCTCGGTGCTGCCGCTGCGGACGGACTCAACGACCTCCTCGGGCGTGAACGCGGCACTGACGTTAAGCCGCACCGACGGATGCGCCCGGGTGTACGCGGCGATCATCGACGTCAGCGGCTCGATGCCGGGGGAGGGCATGGTGACAATGTCCAACCGCCCGCTCCGCACGCCCCGCAGCGCCTGCACCGCGGACTGCGCGGCATCGAGGTCCCGCATGACGAGCCGGGCCGGCCCGACGAGTTCCTTGCCCGCTTCGCTGAGCACCGCACGGCGGCCTATGCGGTGAAAGAGCGGCACCCCCAGGTCCTTTTCCAGGCCCGCGATGGTCTGTGAGAGGGACGGCTGGGCGATGAGCAGGTGCTCCGCGGCGCGGCTGAATCCGTCGTGGTCAACGACGGCCAGAAAATACTTCAGCTTCCGGGTGTCCACGCCAGCTCCTTCACCGGTCCGGTCCTGGGGCTCCGGCCGCCCCGGATATCACGCCCGAGGGCGGCCAAGCGTGGGGCGCGGAAGCATAGATAGCTTACGCCTATCAGGACGGGGCCGCTCAGCTGACCTGCACTGATGACTGGTCTGGCTGCAACCCCCGGGCCTAGAATCGGGCTGGGCGCAACAGGCCAAGGCACCGGCCGGACACGCCCGCCCGAGGATCAAGTCCATGTTCCAGCGGTGCCAGTAGAGGGGGCCTGCCATGGACACCACCGGAAAACTTGAAACGGAACAAAAGTACGACGCCGAAACCTCCTCAGCGCTTCCAGACCTGCGGGAAATCGAGGGTGTGGACCACGTCGCGGAGCCGACGACGGATCATCTTGAGGCTGTGTACTTCGACACCCGGTCCCTGGCCCTCGCCGCACGGCGCCTGACCCTGCGGCGCCGCACGGGGGGAACGGATGAGGGCTGGCACCTCAAGCTTCCCGCCGGCACGGACCAGCGGCAGGAAATCCACGCACCCTTGGGCCAGCCGGAGACCGTACCGGAAGAACTGTCCGATCATCTGCAGGTATTCACCCGGGGCGATGAACTGGTGCCCGTCGCCCGGCTGAGTACGCGACGCACCACCTACCGGCTCTACGGACCCGGCGGTGAGCACCTGGCCGACTTCGCCGACGACGTTGTCCATGCCGAGGCCCTGCAGCCGCCAGGGCCGGCCCTGGACTGGCGTGAATGGGAGCTCGAACTCGTCCACGGACCCCGGGAGTTCCTCGACGCTGCCGCCGAAACCCTGACGTCCACGGGAGCGAGCCACTCCGTCTTTCCTTCCAAACTTGCCCGCACTTTTGGCGATGCGTGGCCAGCCGGGCTCGGCCCCCGGGCCGGAAAACCCCGGAAGAAAGGACGGGCAGTCGACGTCGTGACGGCCTATCTCGACGCAAGGATCGAAGACTTCATCGCCAATGATCCCGGCGTCCGGCTGGGGACACCGGATTCCGTCCACAAGATGCGGTCCGCGACCCGCCGGGCGCGCTCAGCCCTGGCCACCTATCGCAAACTCTTCAACCGCTCAGCGGTCCGGGAACTCCAGTCTGAACTGAAGTGGCTGGGCCAGATCCTGGGTCCGGCGCGCGATGCCGAAGTCATGCTGGAGCGGCTTCGCCGGCACGTCATGGAACTCCCCGAAAAACAGAGGTCCGGCTCCTTGAACCAGATGATCGAACAGGAGTTGGTCGCAGCCCACAACGCAGGTTACAGAAACGTCCTGAAGACCCTCGGGACCGCTCGCTATTTCCGTCTTCTTGGCTCCCTTGAGGAGTTCCGGGACCACCCGCCTGCCAAGCCTCGCGCCTTCCGCCCGGCGCGCAAAGTGACGGCCAAGCTGGTCAACAGGGCAGCAGAGCGGGTGGAGCGTTCCCGGAGGGCCGTCAAACGCTCCGCCGGCCGGACCTCCCGCGACACGGCGCTGCACGAGGTGCGAAAGGATGCCAAGCGCCTGCGCCACGCGGGCGAATCGGTCACGGAAATCCACGGCAAACGCGCCGTCAAACTCACGAAGTCCGCTGGACGGCTCCAGACAGTCCTCGGCGACCATCAGGACAGCGTCATGGCAACAGCCCTGCTGGGGAGACTGGCGGCCACCCCGGACCTGACCGCCGACACTGACCTCGGCTTCCAGGGTTTGCTGGAGATGGAAGAACGCATTGCCCGGAAAACGGAGAAGAAAGCCCGCAAGGCAGGGAAGAAGCTTCGCGGCCTGCGCCTCCGTTCCTGATTCGCGACGTTTCCGTGTCAGGATCAGTTATGACCGACCGTCTGATGCTGCTCGACACCGCGTCGCTGTACTTTCGCGCGTTCTACGGGGTACCCGACACCATCCGCCGTGCCGACGGCACCCCGGTGAACGCCGTCCGCGGGCTGCTCGACATGATCGCGCGGCTGACCACCGACTACGGCGCGACGCACCTCATTGCGTGCTGGGATGACGACTGGCGTCCGCAGTGGCGGGTGGACCTCATCCCGAGCTACAAATCGCATCGAGTTGCCGAGGTGGTGGCCGACGCCCCCGATGTGGAGATCGTGCCGGACGCGCTCGAGGCGCAGATTCCGATGATCCGCCGGGTGCTCGGGCTCGCCGGCATCGCCGTCGTCGGGGCTGTCGAGCATGAGGCCGACGATGTCATCGGCACCTACGCCAGCCACGCCGAGCTTCCGGTCGACGTGGTGACGGGCGACCGCGACCTCTTCCAGGTCGTCGACGACGCCCGCCACGTGCAGGTGATCTACACCGCG
This sequence comes from Arthrobacter sp. LAR12-1-1.1, assembly GCF_040676555.1. Classification (NCBI taxonomy): domain Bacteria; kingdom Bacillati; phylum Actinomycetota; class Actinomycetes; order Micrococcales; family Micrococcaceae; genus Arthrobacter; species Arthrobacter sp. LAR12-1-1.1. The sequence continues at coordinate 276,637 of NZ_JBEGIG010000023.1, forward strand.
CGCGGCATGAAGAACCTCGAAGTCCTGACCGACGCCGTCGTCGTCGGCAAGTACCGCGTGCTGCCCGGGCAGTATGCCGACTACGCGACCCTGCGCGGCGACAGCTCCGACGGGTTGCCGGGCGTCGCCGGCATCGGCGAGAAAACCGCCGCGTCGCTGCTCGGGGAGTACGGCACGCTTGACGGGCTGCTCGCGGCTGCCGCTGACGCAGAAAGCGGGCTCTCCGCATCCGTACGGTCGAAGCTCGCCGCGGCGGCGGACTACCTCGCGGTCGCGCCCGCCGTCGTGAAGATCGTGCGGGACCTGGAACTGCCGACGCTCGAGGAGGCCGGCGCGCAACTGCACCCAGTCCTCGGCGGTTCCCGGGCCGATCTTGAGCGTCTCGCCAAAGAGTGGAACCTCGGCGGCTCGGTCGGGCGGCTCCTTGAGGCACTCGACCTGCTCCGTTAGGGAAAGTCCTTGGATTGTGTGGTCAAAAGGCCGGGGCGGAGGTGCGATACGGATCGCACCTCCGCCCTCCGGAGGCCTGTTTTCAGTGTTTCTTGAAGGCGTCCTTGACTTTTTCGCCGGCCTGCTTCAGGTCTGCTTTGACGTGATGGCTTTTGCCCTCTGCCTTCATCTTGTCGTCGCCGGTGGCTTTGCCGGCCGTCTCTTTGCCTTTGCCGTGGAGTTTCTCGGCGGCATTGTGGATCTTGTCACCCAGGCCCATGATGATCCTCCTTATTTGGTCGCCCCCGCGACGTGAATGCCATGGAGGCCACAGTTAATTGTAGGGACAGATGTGCCGAAAGTGGGGGCGATGACCCGACACCATTTGCGGCGGTCCGGGGCCACCGTGCGGCCCTGGGAAACCTGTCAGGATCAAGCGATCAGGGTATGCAGATCCACTCCGAAGATGGCTACAAGGGGCCAGAGGATAATTGCCGCCAGGCCTTCCACAATGTTGCCGGGAATGTTCCAGGCCACTAGATAGCCGTGGGTGGCGGCGACCACGACGCCGATGGCCAGATACACGGTCCCGATCAGACCTATTCCGCGCCCGCCAGATTGGCGCCTGCCTATTCCGCGCATCATCGCTCTTTTCCCGCTGCGGGGTGTGGCTCTAACTATATTGTTGCCGGGTCATTTGCGGGAGGGGCCATTGGCACCATTGGCAGGGGGCCGCGCCCGAAGCCAACGCATGGAACTCGGGGCCGTAAACGGGGGTGTTAGTCGGCGAGGATGCGGTAGAGCGCGCGGCGGGTGTCATCGATTACTTCCATGGCGGCAGTGCGTTGTTCCTCGGTCGCCGAGAAGCGGAACTGGTGGATGACTCCCATGAGCTTTCCCACGCTCTGGTGAAACGCCGGCCCGGATCCTTGGGGATCGGTGTTCCACGCGTTCCCCAGCTCCTCGGCGTGATCGGCCACGTAAGCCTTGCCCGCGTCGGTGAGGGTGAACTCGGTGCGCCGTCCGTCACCCACGGGCGCGATCAGCTCCTCATCAACGAGCTGCTGGAGCGTCGGGTAGACGGAGCCCGGGCTCGGACGCCAGGCTCCCGACGTCTTGTCGGCAATTGTCTTGATCAGGCCGTAGCCGTTGGACGGTGATTCGGCCAAGAGGGAGAGAATCGCGGAGCGAACATCGCCCCTGTTGGCCCGCCGCGAACCGCCGGGACCGAATCCCGGTCCGAAACCCGGTCCGAATCCTGGCCCGAAACCCGGCCCAAACCCGCGGCCCGGCCCGAATCCGCCGTGTCCGTGGGGTCCGCGACAGCTCCTGCCGCGCCCGAAGCGTCCCAGCGCGGGTCCGCCGTCCGTTAATTTGTCGTCGTGATTGCCTTTCATAACAACATCGTCCTTCCACTTCACTTGAATCTCACTGATGGTCGCCGATCCTTCGGCGATAATTAACGATATATCGGTGAGTGTCGCCGGTCAACGGTCCATCCGACTGGTATTTCGCTGACAGTGGGGAGGTTGCCGGCCGCCGCCGGACCCAGGGCCGACAGTCCGTGCCATCGCCTCGACGCTGAAATGTTCCAGCCGGGCACCCTTCGCGGATTCGCCCAGCCGGACAGATCAATCAGCACCCGATCACGGGCCGAAGCCGCGGGAAGCCGCGGTCACTTCTGTTCGTGGTCTCTGAAAGTGATTCGGAGCGGCCGGGGTGCAGGGCCGGACGTGCAGGCTTTAGACCGGCCCTGACTGGGTGAACGTGGGCACCATTGTCACGGATCCCACGTTCGGGAGTGCGTGGCGGGTGGCGTGGTCGATTTCGTCGTGGAGAGTGGCAAGTTCCCCTAAAGCGGTGATCGCGGTCATGGGGATGGAGACCTCGACGTGGAGCCGGTGGCCGGACCAGCGCAGCCGGGACGTTGCGCCCTCGGGGGCGTGGGCGGTGACAACTGCTGCCAGGCGGTCCGTCAGGTTCGGGTCGACGCCGTCCATGAGCCGGCGCCCGATGTCGCGAATGGTTCCCCACAGCAGCACGGCGATTGCTGCGGAGATGAGCAGGCCCACGATCGGGTCCGCGAGGGGGAACCCGAGCCATATGCCGATGACTCCGGCGACGACGGCCAGTGAGGTGAACCCGTCGGTGCGGGCGTGAATGCCATCGGCCACGAGCGCGGCGGAGCCGATCCGTCGTCCCACGCGGATCCTGTAGATCGCGACGAGTTCGTTGCCGGCAAAGCCCACCAGCCCGGCGGCGAGCACCCAGCCCAGGTTCTGGACCGGCTGGGGTTCAAAGAAGCGGCGGAGGGATTCGACGGCGGCCACGACGGCCGAGAGTGCGATCATCGCCACGATGAACAGCCCTGCGAGGTCCTCGGCACGGCCGAACCCGTAGGTAAACGTCCGGGTCGCGCGGCGGCGTCCGAGCAGAAAAGCGATCCACAGCGGCACGGCGGTCAGGGCATCGGAAAAATTGTGGACCGTGTCCGCCAGCAATGCCACGGAGCCGCTGACGAGCACGATGACCAGCTGGAACAGCGACGTGGCCCCCAGCCCGAGCAGGGATACCTTGACGGCGCAAATGCCCTGCGAGCTGCTCTCCAGGGCTGAGTCGATCGAGTCGGCCGAGTCATGGGAGTGCGGCACGAAGAGCTCCTGCAGCCACCCCTTGAACCCGGTCGCGTGAACATGCCCGTGCGGGCCGTGGTGGTGGTCGTCGTCGTGAGCTTGAAGGTCGCCCTTGCCAGCGCCGTGTTCAGAGTGAGCGTGCGTGTGCCGGTGGACGTCGTGGCCGGGATGGGGATGCATCGGCTGGTTCATGCGCCGGCCTCCCGCTTGAGGCTGTGCGGAGCGATGGTGTGATGCGGAGCTGTGCCGAGGGTGTGTTCGGCCTGGTGAATTGCGTCGGCCACAAGCTGCCAGGCGTGCCCGTCCTGCAGGCGGTAGTAGACCTTGGTGCCTTCCTGCCGGGTGGCGACCATGCGCGCCAGCCGCATCTTGGCCAGATGCTGGGAAACCGCAGCCGCCGATTTCCCCGCCTTTTCGGCGAGCACGTTGACGGGCAGCTCGCCGTGGCGCAGGGCCAGGATCAGCCTGACCCGGGTGGCGTCGGCCAGCATGGCGAAAACCTCCACAGCCAGTTCAACGTACTGGCTGTCCGCGGTAAGGTTGCCGGCATTGTTATCTGCATTCATACGCAGATACTTACATATAGCTGCGCCTCTCTCAAGACGGCGGCCGCGCGCCGGGTGCGCGGCCGCCGTCGCTGGCCCCTCCTAGCAGGTCAAGCCTGGGCTTTCGGACGGGCGGGACGTGCTACCGGCCGCCGAGGGATACGGCTTGAACATGCTGTTGGGACTGCAGATAGCCGAACAGTTGCCGCAGCCCGAAGGACCATTCCGGCAACTCTTCCGCAGCGCCCACGAGGTTGATCAGGGCCCCGAGATGGCTGCTGCGGATCGTCACAACGTCTCCCATGTGGTGGGTGAACCCCTGCCCCGGCTCATCCCGGTCCTGGTTGGGGGCGAACAGCGTGCCTGTGAACAACGCGAACCCGTCCGGGTACTGATGGTGCTTCCCGAAAGTCGCCGCCACGAGTTCTTCGAACGGCCGGCTGATCCTGGCCACCGAGTTGCGGCCCTCCAGCGAATAGCCGTCCTGGCCCTCGACACGCAGCAGGATCTCTTCCTGGCGCAGCGTTTCCAGGCTGAACCCGTCATCGAACAGCCGGATCAGTGGGCCCAAAGCGCTGGATGCATTGTTGTCCTTCGCCTTTCCCAGCAACAGGGCGCTCCTGCCCTCCACATCCCGGAGGTTCACGTCGTTGCCAAGCGTCGCGCCCACAACCTGACCGGCCGAGGTGACGATGAGCACCAGTTCCGGCTCGGGGTTGTTCCATGCGGAAAAAGACGGAATCCCGACTCCCGCGCCGAGCCCCACCGAGGACAGGACCGGGGCCTTCGTGAAGACCTCGGGGTCCGGTCCGATGCCCACCTCCAGGTACTGCGACCAGAGGCCCTCCGCGATCAGGACTTTTTTGGTCTCGGCCGCCGCCGGGGAGCCCGGGCGGATTGCGCCGATGCTGCCGCCGAGGGCGGTGGCCACCAGTTCCCGCATCTCTGTGGCCCTGCTGGCGTCTCCGCCGCAACGCTCCTCGATCACGCGCTCGATCATGCTGTCCACGAAGGTGACGCCGCAGGCCTTAATGACTTGGAGGTCCACTGGCGCCAGGAAGTGCGGACGCGTTGGGTCCTGCGCCAGGGATGCTTCGACGACGTCGGCGGTCTTCCAGCGCGCCGCATCCATCGCAGCACGCACGTCCGCCACAAGATCGGGACGTTCGAGGAGCTCAGAGACCGTACCGGCCAGCTGGTGAAGGTCGAACACCCCCTCCTCCTGGACCGCGACCACCCGGGGTCCCGAGGTTTCAACGTCCCAGACACGGCCGATCAGCAATGCTTGCGCTGCATCGTCCGGGAGCACAGATGCTCCGCCGATGTTCAGGGGTGCGTTCATCGCTGAGCCTCGCTCCCGGGAAGTCCCTCTGTGATGACGGGCCGCCGCCACACTCCATCCACCCGCTGCGGCACGTTCCAGCCGTTGGCGTCCTGCAGCGGTTCGGGCAGCCGCGCTTCCGGGAACGACTGGTAAGCCACGGGCCGGAGGAATCGGCGGATGGCGGCCGTTCCCACCGATGTGGTGGCGGACGTCGTGGCGGGGTAGGGTCCGCCGTGGTGCTGGGCGTAGCTGACCGTGACCCCCGTGGGCCAGCCGTTCCAGAGCACGCGGCCACTGATGTCCGTCAACCGCGCGGCGAGGTCGGAGACGTCGTCGCCGGGCTCCGCCTGGACAGTGGTGGTCAGCTGTCCCTCAAGAAGTTCCGCGAGGGCGGGGAGTTCCGACTCGTCGCCGTACTCCACCACCAGGCTGGCCGGTCCGAACATTTCCTGCCGGAGGATCGACGGATCGCTGCGCGCCGCAGCTGCCGTCGTGTGAAGCACGGTCGGCGCCGGCGTCTCGGCGAAGTCTCCTTCCACCAGGACCTCGACGCCTGCGTTGCTCTGCAGGTGGGCCACAGACTGCCTGTAGCCGCCGTGCAGCCGCGAGCTCAGCAACTGGGTTGCTGCGCAGTCCGCCAGGGCGCCGCTGAGCACCCGCCGGACGAGGTCGGTCTGTCCGCGGGGAACAAACAGCAGCCCCGGCTTGGTGCAGAACTGGCCCATTCCCATGGTGAAGGAGCTGGCGTAGCCGCTGAGGATTTCCTCTCGCCGGGCCGCCCAGGCGCCCTCGGTCACGAAAACAGCATTGATGCCGCCCAGTTCGCCGAAGAACGGAATCGGTTCGGGCCGGGCCGCGGCACGGTCGAACAGGGCCCGTCCGCCCGCCGTCGAACCCGTAAACCCGATCGCCTTGACCGCGGGGTGGTCCACCAGGGCCTCCGCCGCGGGCCGGCCGGTGACGAGCGAGAACAGGCCGGAGGGTGCCCCGGCGGCGTCAAGTGCGGCGATAACGGTCTCGGCCGTGCGAACCGCAAGGTTCAGGTGTCCGTCGTGTGCCTTGTGCACGACGGCGCAGCCGGCGGCCAGGGCCGAGGCGCTGTCGCCGCCCATCACGCTGAAGGCGAACGGGAAGTTGGACGCCCCGAAAACCCCGACGACGCCGATCGGCACGTTGAGCCGGCGCAGGTCAGGCCGCGGCCCCATGCCCCAGTCCGGGTCTGCGTGGTCGATGGTGGCGTCGAGGTGCTCGCCCTGACGGATTTCCGCCGCGAAGAGCCTGAGCTGGAAGACGGTGCGCTTCAATTCGCCCCGGAGCCGGGCGTCGCCCAGATGCGTTTCCTGGTGGGCGATTTCCACGAGCGAATCCGCGTCAGTCTCCAGGCCGGCGGCCGCTGCCTCCAGCCAAGACGCCCGGGTGTGGGGATCGGCCGCGCGGCCCTTTTCGAACGCGGCCTGGGCGGCATCGATACGCGCATTGAGGTCCTCAAGAGTGGTTGTCATCGGACCGCCCCGGCTTCGGTCAGGGACGCGCCCGTGACGGCGGCGCGGCTTCCCACTTCCACCCATCCTGCCCCGGCGGGGAACTCCCAGCGGGAGCGGGAGGCGCTGAACATTTCGGCGCCGGTGCCCGGCAGTTCCGGGGCGGCGTACCGGCCGTTGATGATGCGGACCGGCTCGGCGAAGTGCTCGTGAAGATGGTCCACGTACTCGATCATCCGTCCGTCCTGGGTACCGCTGATGGCCGCGTAGTCGAAGAACGAGAAGTGCTGGACAAGCTCGCACAGCCCGACACCGCCGGCGTGCGGGCAGACCGGCACGTCGAAGCGGGCGGCGAGCAGGAGGTTGGCGATGTTCTCGTTCACGCCACCCACCCGCGTGGAATCCAGCTGGAGAACGTCGATGGCCCCGGCCTGCAGCAGCTGCTTGAAGACGATGCGGCTCGCTACCGCCTCGCCGGTGGCGACCCGCACGGGTGCAACACCCTTCCGGATCTCGGCATGGCCCAGGATGTCGTCCGTGCTCGTGGGCTCCTCGATCCAGTAGGGGCTGAACTCTGCCAGCTGGTTGACCCATTCGATGGCCTCGGAAACTTCCCACCGCTGGTTGGCGTCGATCGCGATCGGGAGGTCGCCGACGGCCGCCCGGGCCAGGGCCATGCGGCGGCGGTCATCGTTGAGGTCACCGCCCACCTTCAGCTTGATCATGGAGAAGCCGTCGGCGGCTGCCTTCTTGCTCAGCCTGACCAGTTTCTCGTCGCTGTAGCCGAGCCATCCGGGCGATGTGGTGTACGCGGGATATCCCTCCACTTTGAGGGCCGCGATCCTGGCAGCCTTGCCGGCTTCGCCGGCCCGCAGGATGTCCAGCGCCTGCTCCGGGCTCAGGGCGTCGCGAATATGGGTGAAATCGACGACGTCGACAATTTCCTCGGCAGGCATCTCGCTGAGGAGGAGCCACAGCGGCTTGTTTTCACGCCGGGCGCGGATGTCCCAGAGGGCACTCACGAGCGCACCGCAGGCCATCTGCGTGACGCCCTTTTCCGGGCCGAGCCAGCGCAGCTGGGAATCGTGGATGAGCCGCTTTGAGGCGCCGCCGAGGTCGTAGATGAGTTCGTCGATGTCCCGGCCGACGAGCAGGCGGGCGTAGGCGTCGATGGCATGCGTGAGGATATCGTTGCCGCGTCCGCAGCTGAACACAAAGCCGTGGCCTTCGTCTCCCGCATCGGTGCGGATGACGACATAGGCGGCGGAGTAGTCGGGGTCAACGTTGACCGCGTCGGAGCCATCGAGTTCCAGCGACGTGGGGAAGCGCACGTCCTGGGTGTGGATGGAGATGATGGAAGGCATGGATATCTTCTCTCTGATCAGTTCAATGAGTGGACACGATTCCTATATGAATTCCGGTAATCATATAGGAAAGGTGATCCAGATCAAGTGTTCCGGAGAGTAAAGAAGCCCCGGCCAGCAGGCCGGGGCTTCTTTTCAGCCGACGATGTGCGGCCGTGGGGGTCCGCTGTCCTCCAGTGGAGAGAGGGCCGCGTTGTCCTTGAAAGCCTGGGCAAACCGGGTGAAGGAGTTTCTGATGTGCTCGGCCATGGCCTCCTCGGCACGTTCCGGCTGGCATGTCCGGATGGCCTCCCGCACGGCCGAGTGCTCGGCTACCGTAATGGCGCCGTCGACGTCTGCGGGGTAGAGGCGGAACGTGTGCAGGTGGCAGTGGGTTTGCGCGAAGGCGTGCCGCACAACCGTGTTCCCCGCCGCCGCGAGGATGGTGTCATGGAAGCGGGTGTCATGGGCCACGAGGTCCTGCCGAAGGTCCCCGCTGTTCTGCATCCGGTCCCGGAAGGCCGACAGCTCCTTTTCCAGGGCTCCGGCCGGGTTGGCCAGGCGGTCCACGGCGGCAGAGCGCGCCGCCCATGGCTCGACCAGGAGTCGGAATTCAAAAAGGGAGCGCAACTCGGCCAGGTCCAGCAGGGGAGTGGTGCTGTAGCCGCGTCCTGGGGTGTAGACCACCAGGTTGTCGCCCTCCAGTCGCTGAAGCACTTCGCGGACCGGAGTCTGGGAGACGCCCATGCTGCGGGCGACGGCATCGATGTTGATCCGCGTGCCGGGTTCAATTTCGCCCGTGAGGATGGAGGCGCGCATGGCCGAGTAGACATCACTCACGGCCGCCTTGCCTCTGGATGCATCGGACGATTGACGTGGGGGCACGCGTTTACCTCTTTGTGTGGAGTGGTGGGAGTCGCTGTGGGAATCATAAGCCACAGGGCGCCGGGGGGCGGTCTGAAAGATTTTCCGGAAAGGGACTTGTCGTGGATCACATTCTCTATATGATTAACCCGATTCCTATATGATTCTGGTGCTGGCACTCTTGGCGCCTGACCATCCCGGTGCCCAGGCACCCGAAGCCATGTTTATGTCAAAGGAGACCGCATGACTGCGCTCGGCAGTAAGCTCGCCCCCAAGTCATCCCCCAATATGCCCCGCACCATGACCCGCAAACGCTGGATGATTATTTGGCTCGCGTTCATTGGGCTGAGCATCAATTATCTGGACCGGTCCAGCCTCAGCGTGGCCTTGCCGTTCATGGGCAAGGACTTCGAACTCTCCGCAACCCAGCAGGGACTCATCTTCGCCGCCTTCTTCTGGGCCTACGACTTCTGCCAACTGGCAGCCGGGTGGTACGTCGACAAGGTGGGGCCGCGGAAATCGTTCTCGCTTGCGGCGGTTTGGTGGTCCATCTTCACCATGATCACGGCCATGTCGACGAGCTTTTGGTCGCTTTTCGCCGCCCGGTTCCTGTTGGGTGTGGGTGAAAGCCCGGCGCCGAGCACCGCGGCCAAAGTTGTGGCCACTTGGTTCCCGGTCCGGGAGCGGGCCTTTGCTACCAGCATCTGGGATTCGGGCTCCCGTGTGGGTGCGGTCATCGCCCTGCCCATCGTTACCTTGATCGTGGCGTTCACCTCGTGGCACGCGGTCTTCATCATCATCGGCATTGCCGGTCTGGTCTGGGCCGCCGTGTGGTGGAAGACGTACCGCAGCCCCGAGGAACACCCGGCTGCCAACGCCGCCGAGGTATCCTACATCCAGGAGGGTGGTGCCCGAAGCGAGGCGAGCGACGACGCCGGCGCAGCGAAGCTGCCGTGGCGGTCACTCTTCAAGTACCGCACCATACTCAGCATGATGTTCGGCTTCTTTTGCCTGAACGCCGCTATCTACTTCTTCATCACGTTCTTTCCGAGCTACCTCGTGAAGGAGCGCGGGTTCGACCTGCTCAAGCTCGGGTTCTTTGGTGCCATTCCGGGCATCTGTGCAGTCGCTTTCGGCTGGTTGGCCGGCTATGTCGCCGACCGTGCGGTACAGCGCGGCGTCTCGGTGACCCGGGTCCGCAAGACCGCCATCGCCGGTGGCCTGATCGGCGGTTCGGTCATCATGTTCGCTGCCGTGGTGCCGGAGGCGTGGATGGCCCTGGCGCTTCTTTCAGTGGCGTATTCGAGCCTCACCGTCGCCGCCACCGGCATCTGGTCCCTGCCGGCCGATGTTGCCCCGAGCTCCCGGCACGTGGGATCCATTGGCGGACTCCAGAACTTTGCCTCCAACCTGGCCGGCATCTTCACGCCGATCCTGATCGGCGTCCTGGTGGATCAGACGGGGTCCTTCGTGGCGCCGCTCGCGGTCATTGGAATCGTTTCACTGATCGGCGCCGCAAACTATCTGTTCATACTTGGCAAGATCGAGCCCCTGAAGGTCCCGGCGGCAGCCTCGGTGTAGGGAACTGGGGCCGCCACTCTGTGTTTCGGGTGGCGGCCCGTCCGACGTCGGGCAGTTGGCTGGCACAGGGCGGCCGCTGCTGAACCCCATGCTATTTCGGCTTGAATGTTAGGACTCGACCGGTGCGTCCGGGTGCCGAAGACTCAACTGCTTGGCGTGGAAGTCGAAATGAAGTGTCGGGTAGGCGTACACATCGTTGCGTGTCATTAGCGGAGTGAAGAAAGGGTCCCACCTGTCGGGGAACGGCATCGACCTGGCGAGGGACCGGGAACTCTCGCGACCGAGACGGCGGGAGAGCGCAGCGATGGTCTTGTCCAGTTTCCGGCTCATCCTTCGCCGGTTGTAGACGCGGGCGGCGGCCCGGGAACCCCAGTAATTCACCACATCAAAGGGGCCGGTGGCCGAGTTGAGGACGCCAGCAAAAGCCCTGCCGACCGGGCGGGGGAGCCGGCTGACAACGTGGACCAGGGGAAGCAGGGCGCGGACCACCATGTAGCCGAATACCATGTGGAAGAGCAGCTCCTCGTTGGTCCAGCGTGTGCCGTCGCTCCTGCGGTCGAGATCTGCGGGCGCTGCGCTCTGCAGCAAGGCGGCGAGGTCGCGGCGGGCGCGGCTGTACCCGGCCAGGATCTCTTCCCTTGTCGGGTCCACGATGTGCCTTTCGTAGTCTTCGGTCTTCAGCCGGCCGCGGCCCTCAAATGGTCCGCATCCATGGCGACGTGCCTTCATTATGTCCCGCGTAGATCAGCCGCAGGGGCGGAGGATCTCTCAGCCGATCGTGGAGGGCCTGAGCTTCCGAACGCTTCCGGCGGCGGCGAGAACGGCGGCCGTGGCCGCTGCAGCGGCCATGGCGTAGGCCATGCCCGTGTAGGTGCCGAGCCAGGCCGCCAGCAGCGGACCCGCGGCCGGGGCGACGGCCGTAACGGCTGTGAGCGGTGCCGCGAACAGCCCCTGCAAAGTGCCAAGATTCTGTGTTCCCCAGCGGTCAGCCACGATGGTGGCCTGCAGCAGGGTCTGGCAACCGCGGACCGCGCCGGCGAGCATTCCCGCCGCGATCAGCGCCGGCACCGGGCCCGGCAGTGCAGCGAGCAGGAAGGCGGCGCAGGCCGCCGTTCCGGTGATGACCTGCAGCCGGGCGCCGGCCGGGATGGCCGCGAACAGTAGCCGGCCACCGACCTGACCGGCGCCCACGAGACCGAGACCGAGCGCGGCCGTGGCGTAGTCGGCGCCTTTCTCCGCGAGCAGCGGCATGATGTTCAGCGTCACCGTGTAAAGCCCCAGGCAGAGCAGGACCATCAGCGCCTGCAGCCCGAGGAATTCCGGGCTTCGCCGGACGATACGCGGCATGGCCCGGTGGACTGTCGCAAGGGTGCCGGGGGCGGCCGGGGCCCAGTTCCGGTTCAGGTAGCGGGCGTGCAGCGGCACGGCGATGAGTCCCATGATCCCGGCGAGGATGATGAAGGCGCCCCGCCAGCCGAACGCGGACGTCAGGGCTGCGGTGGCGGGGGCAAAGATGGTGGACGCGAACCCGGCGACAAGCGTCAGGATCGTCAACGGCCGCACCCTCGCCGGGCCGTACCAGCGGCTAATGACTGTGAAGGCTGGCTGGTACAGGACGGCGGCCTGCGCGGTACCGGCCAGCAGCCAGGCCGCAATGAACACTGCCAGGTTCGGTGCCATCGCCGCCACGACCAGGGCAAGCATGCCGAGCAGGGATCCGCCGATCATCAGCATGCGCGGGCCGGTCCGATCGAGGATCCTGCCGACGGCGATCCCCGCCGCCGCGGAGACCAGCAGGCCGGCGGAAAAGGCTCCCGTCACCTGGGCCGGGTCCCAGCCGGTGTCCTGGCTGATGGGCCGGACCGCCGCGATCAACGCGTAGTAGAGCACGCCCCATCCGGTGGTCTGGGTGATGCACAGCGCGGCAAGGCCGCCGCGCGGTGCACCCTCGGCGACCAGTGTCCGGGATAACGCCGGGGCGGGCATGCCTAGTCCCCGGTGAGCTCCGCATACAGCTTCTGCACGCGGGCCCTAATGTCGTCCCGGACCAGGTTCATGCGTTCCATGCCTTCGATGCCGCGTTCGGAGGGCTCGTCCGTATCCCAGAACTCGAGCCGCTTGCCCTCGCGGGGCTCTAGCTTAGCTTCGTTGCCCAGGACGATAACGACGTCGGCCCCGTCCAGGACTTCGTCGGTGACGGGTTTGGGGTGTTCGCCGGTGATGTCGATGCCGAGTTCTGCCAGGGATTCCACGGACTGGGGGTTCAGCGATTCGGCGGGCTTGGTCCCGGCTGAGTGCACTGTGACGGTCCCGTCTGCAAGCTGGTTCATGAGTCCGGCGGCGAGCTGGGATTTTCCGCCGTTCTTGCTGCAGACGAACAGGACGCTGGGGGTTTTCGTGGTATCGATCATGCGTTGGATTCTTCCTTATCTGAGCTGGGGCTGCTGAGCAGTGATGCGGCCAGTGCCTTGACCCGCTCGTGAATTTCGTCGCGGATGATCCGGACTGCCGCAACGGGTAGTCCGGCCGGGTCTGCCAGTTCCCAGTCCTCGTAGCGTTTGCCGGGGTAGATCGGGCAGGAGTCGCCGCAGCCCATCGTGATCACGACGTCCGAGGCACGGACCACATCATCGGTGAGGGGTTTGGGGTAGTCCCGGGTCAGGTCCAGGCCCATTTCGGACATCGCCGCGACGACGCCGGGGTCCAGTTCCGCCGCCGGCATCGAGCCCGCGGAGCGGACGCGGATCCGGCCCTTGGCCTCGACGTTCAACAGCGCGGAGGCCATCTGGGAGCGGCCGGCGTTCTGCACGCAGACAAACAAGACTTCGGGGACCTCCGAGGCGACGGCTCCCTTGGATTTGGCCAGCGCAGTGAGCCGGTCGTTGGCGAAGTGCTCGGTGGTGGCAGGAAGGTGGGTGGTGATCTTCGCGGTCCGGGCCATGGCCGTGTACGTCTCGAAGACGTAGTGTTCGACGGTTTCGGCGGCGAAGATGCCCGCGAACTTGTCGGCCAGACGGTTGCTGATGCGCTGCAGCAGCTCGGTGTTCTCCTGCAGCCTCTGGCGGGTTTTATACCGGTTTTCGTGGGGTTCAGTCATCTCGGCGCTCCAAGGATGTGATTCACGGAAAGGAAATCCGGATCAGTTGCTGTCGCCGGAGCGTCCGTGGGACAGCCCGGTGGGGAAGCCCACGAGCACCGGCTCGGGAGCGGCGCAGCATGAGGATTCGGACGCAGTGGCGGGTGCTGGGACGTCGCAGCTGGTGCCGGCGTCAGAGGAGCAGACACCGGTTTCGGGGAGTTCGAGCTGGACTGTGTCGGCCGCCTCGCGGTCACCGGCCAGGGCGGCGACGACTGAGCGGACCTGTTCGTAGCCGGTGGCGAGCAGGAAGGTCGGCGCCCGGCCGTAGGACTTCATGCCGACGATGTAGAAGTCCTTGTCCGGGTGTGCCAGCAGTGCTGCGCCGTGCGGGGGGACAGTGCCACAGGAGTGGAATTCCGGGTCGATCAGCGGGCCGAGCTCCACGGGTGCTTCGACGGCCGGGTCAAGGTTCAACCGGAGTTCGCGCAGGATGTTCAGGTCCGGGCGGAAGCCGGTGCAGGGCACCACGACGTCGGCCTCCAGGGTCCGGCCGTCAACGGAATCGACGCTTACTCCCGAGGCGAGGGATTTCAGCGAGCCAATGCCAAATCCGGTGTGCAGTTCGATGGTTCCTGCCTCGACGAGGCGGCGCAGGCGGGCGCCGAGCTGGCCGCGGGCGGGCAGCCCGTCGGCGTCGCCACCGCCGTAGACCTTCTCGGCGGACGCGCCGCGGACCGCCCACAGGATCCGGGTGTTCGGTTCGTCCTTGGCCAGGTCGGCGAGGCTGATCAGCGTGTTGGCGGCGGAGTGGCCGGCACCGACGACCAGGACACGGCGGCCGGCGAACGAGGCGCGGTCCCGGCCGGTGACGTCCGGCAATGAAGAGGAAATCCGGTCCGCGGCGGTGTCTTCGCCGACGGCGGGGAGCCCGGAGGTACCCAGCGGGTTGCGGGTGGACCAGGTGCCAGAAGCGTCTATGACCCCGGCCACGGTGTGGTCGCGGGTTTCTCCGTCCTCGTGCTCGACCCGGACGACGAACGGGGTGGCCTCGCGGTTTCGGGTGTGGGTCTTGTCCATGCCGGCGCGGGTCACGGCGATGACCCTGGCGCCGGTCTGCAGCCGCGAGCTGATGGCCGGGAGCGCGGCCAGCGGGCCGAGGTAGTTGTCGATGAGTTCCCCGCCGTAGGGCAGGGCCGTGGGCCGCGGCGGCGCCCAGCCGGCGGCTTCGAGCAGGCGGACGGCGGCGGCATCGATGTTGAACCGCCACGGGGAAAACAGCCGGATGTGGCGCCACTGTTCGATGGCGGCACCCGCGGAGGGGCCGGCTTCGAAGATCAGCGGCTCCAATCCGCGTTCGATCAGGTGGGCCGCGGCGGCCAGGCCCACGGGACCGGCGCCGATCACGGCAACGGGAAGGTTCTTCGCTGAATCCATTGGTGTCCTCTTTCATCCGTAGTGGTGTTGCGGTTGTTTTCGGTTGGCCCTGCCGGCCGGGGTGGGCCGGCAGGTGCCGGGGTTGGGTTAGCAGCAGTCCTGATCCTCGTCGTCGCAGCATCCGTCGCCGCAGCATCCGGTGTTCATTCAGCTCACCCCCTTTCCGTCATCTGTCAGACGTGTGGTGCTGCCCCTTACTTGGCGGCAGGGGCCAGGGACTCGATCAGGTCCTCGATGCGGCCCTTGATCTCGTCGCGGATCGGGCGGACGGCTTCCACGCCCTGGCCTGCCGGATCCTCCAGGACCCAGTCCTCGTAGCGCTTGCCCGGGAAGTAGGGGCACTCGTCGCCGCAACCCATCGTGATCACGACGTCGGATTCCTGCACGGCCTCGGTGGTGAGGATCTTGGGGATCTCGGCGGACATGTCGATGCCGAGCTCGGCCATGGCCTCGACCGCGGCCGGGTTGACCTTGTCGGCGGGCTGCGAACCGGCGGAACGGACCTCGATCCGTCCCTCACCGAGGGTGGTCAGGAAGGCTGCGGCCATCTGGGAACGGCCGGCGTTGTGGACGCAAACGAACAGGACGGACGACTTCTTGGCGGTTTCGGTGCTCACGGGGTTTCTCCTGGAATCAATGAGGTGAGTGGGCGATACAGTCTGGAGTCTTGCGCCCGGTTTGAAGCTCTCAACCGAACATTGATGATGATCGATATAGAGAGTATCGGGCTATAGATTGATGAATGTCAATATTTGCTTTCGGCGGGTTTCTGCGACGGACCTAGGCGGCGGTTATGCGGGGTGCAAGGTCATTGATGCGGCGGGAGATGTCGTTGAACGCCTTGTCGAAGGCTTCTTTGGTGCCCGGGCGCAGCGGGTCCGGCACCGACCAGTGGATTCCACCCAGTCCGGGCAGTTCCTCGTGGGCCTTGTCGCAGACGGTCACGATGAAGTCGCCCTCGCCTGCCACCTGGTTCAGGGTGCGCGGGGGAAGGTCCGCAAGGTCCAGGCCATGACGGCGGGCGACCTCGATGGCTCCCCGGGCGATTCGGTCCGCGGGGTGGGTTCCGGCAGAGGTTGACGGGATGTTGCTGACCTGCTGCCAGAGGGCGGCCGCCAGTTGGGACCGGGCGCTGTTGTGCGTGCAGACGAACAGGACGCGGTGGGCACCGTGCTCCGCCCCGGGAACGAGGCCGTCCAGGGCGCCGGCGGCGAGGCGGATGTAGCTGCGGCGCCGGTCAGCTTCGGAGCGGCTGCGCGTTGCCAGGCCGGCATCTTCGAGCGTCCGCAGGTGGTGGGAGAGGAGGTTGGACGGCATGCCCAGCTCTGCTTGCAGTTCCGTCGGGGAAAAATCCCCGAGGGTGAGCAGGTCGACGATGCGCAGCCGCGCGGCATCAGCGAGGGCCGCGTGCCTGGCTACCCGTCTTCGGAACGAGTCAACTCCTTCAATATTCATTGATTCAATTTTGACTGAGTTAGTTCTTTGGATCAAGCTGTTGCCATGACTTCAAACCAGCCGCCGCTGTGGCGCCGCGCCGTGGCCGAACTGCTCGGCACCTGCCTGCTCGTATCCATCGTCGTCGGCTCCGGAATCGCCGCCCAGCAGCTTTCCCCCGGTGACGTCGGCCTGCAGCTGCTCCAGAACAGCACGGCCACGGTGCTGGGTTTGACGGTGCTGATCCTGATGTTCGGACCGGTAAGCGGCGCGCACTTCAACCCTGCGGTGTCCCTGGTTGACTGGCTCCTGGGCCGCCGCAGCGGCTCCGGCCTGACCCTGCCGGAGCTGGGCGTCTACACGGCGGCGCAGACGCTCGGCGCTATCGGTGGCAGCGTTCTCGCGAACGCCATGTTTGACATGGGCACGTCCGTCTCCACCAAGGAGCGCGCAACCGCAGGGCATCTGCTCGGTGAGGTCGTCGCCACTGCTGGGCTCATCCTGTTGATCTTCGCCCTTGCGGCCACGTCCCGCGGCGCCCTCGCTGCACCTGCGGTGGGCGCGTATATCGGCGCGGCGTACTGGTTCACGTCCTCGACGTCGTTCGCGAACCCGGCAGTGACGGTGGGGCGGATCTTCAGCGACACCTTCGCCGGCATCGCCCCGGGATCCGTTCCACCATTCATTATTGCTCAGCTGTTCGGCGCCGCAGTGGGACTTGGCCTGCTCCTCCTGCTGTTCCCGGCCGCGGCCCGCATCGCGGACGACGTCGTTCTCCCGCGCAGTGCCGAACCGGCCAGCTCATAAGCTGCGCCGGCACGCGACGGGCCGACCAGTGCCCGCCGTAACCGAGTCTGCGCCGGGGACGCTCCCGACCCGAGGCCTGCGGCTCATATATTGATGATTATCAATATCAGGGCATAATAGACACATGAACGCCCTGCCTATCCTCGAACCGACCATGGACGGAACCTGCTGCTCGCCGTCAGGAACGCCTGCCCTGGGCGCAGAGGAGGCCAAGCAGAAAGCGCTGGTCTTCAAGGCGCTGGCCGACCCGAACCGGCTCCGGCTGCTCTCCATCGTCAAAGCCGGCGAGTCAGGGGAGGCATGCGTCTGTGACCTCACCGGGCCCCTGGACCTGGGCCAGCCTACGATCTCCCATCACCTGAAGATCCTGGTCGAAGCCGGGCTGTTGCACCGTGAAAAGCGCGGCACGTGGGCCTACTACTCCCTGGTGCCCGGGGCGCTCGAGGAGACGGCCGGGCTCCTGGCAACCCTGTGACCGCGCCAGAACAGCCTGCGGTCACGGTCCGCATCATGCGCGAGGACGACTGGCCGGCCGTCCGGGGGATCTACCGCGAAGGAATCGCCACGGGACACGCCACCTTTGAAGCAGACGTGCCGGACTGGGAACGCTTCACCAACTCCCGGCTGCCCGGCCACCGTCTGGTCGCCGAGGCGCCCGAGGGTGAGATTCTTGGCTGGGCGGCTGTCTCTGCCGTGTCCGCGCGGCCCGTGTATGCCGGCGTGGTCGAACACTCTGTCTATGTCGCCGCGGAGGCCCGCGGCAGGGGAGTCGGATCCGCACTGCTTCAGGCCTTGGCAGCGTCGACCGAACAGTGCGGAATCTGGACTATCCAGGCCAGCATCTTCCCCGAAAACGCAGCAAGCCTTAAGCTCCACCTCGCGAACGGATTCGCCGTCGTCGGAAGACGTAGCCGCATCGCCCGCATGAGCTACGGGCCCAGCGCGGGTCAATGGCGGGATACTGTGCTGATCGAGCGGCGCTCCCCGATCATCTAGAACGCCGGTGATGCGCCCGCAGAGCAGTTAGGCGTCTCCAGCCTGCCTGCCAGTGGGGTTCGCCCCGGCAAGCTATTCCGCGCCGGGCGGCACGGGGGACCCCGCCCGGCCAAGCCGCTGGAAGGATGCGCTTTGCTGCGCCAGCCGGCGCATGGCCAGGAGTACGGGTTCCATCAGGAGTGTCCCGAGGACCACGTGCCGCATCGCGGCCTCGGCCGAATCCGTGGGAACACTTTCGACGTCGGCCTCCGCGATGTCCTGCATTGCCGCGGCGTAGCGGTCCAAGAGCGCCGCCGGCGCGTCGAATCCTGCATCTGAAAGCCCGTGCAGGGCCGCCACCAAGGCAGCCTGGGTGTCGCGGTCGCATGTCTCTGCGCCCCAGCCCCAATGGTCCAGGAGCTTTTGTGCCGAGGAGAGGTCGACGTCGTCCGGCGCGGTCCGGGTGACCGCGTGGTGCGCGATTCCGAGCAGATCGTGGCCGGACTCTGGCGGATTCTCCAGGCCAAGCAGTACCTC
The DNA here is from genome assembly GCF_040676555.1 of Arthrobacter sp. LAR12-1-1.1. NCBI lineage: Bacteria > Bacillati > Actinomycetota > Actinomycetes > Micrococcales > Micrococcaceae > Arthrobacter > Arthrobacter sp. LAR12-1-1.1. The sequence goes on from NZ_JBEGIG010000023.1 coordinate 295,103, forward strand.
GCGGGTGGCGCTGACGCTGAGCCCGGCGGTGCCAATCAGCGCCCGGATGAGCTTCAGCCGCCGGACATGCGAGTCGTCGTAGCGCGCCTGGGTCGCGGACGTCAGCACGCCGTCATGCAGCAAATTCTCCCGAAGGTAGTACTTGATGGTGGCCACCGGAACCTCCGTGGCCGCGGCCAGCTCTGAGATGCGCAAAGATTCTCCTTGACTTAGATAGTGGTACTCCCCAATATTGGGGAGTGATGGTATCTAGTTAGGAGAATAGTATGGCACGCATCAATGCTGGACGTTTCACGCACCGCCATTCCGGTGATTTGGTGGTCTTCCTCATCGGCATGCGCATCAACCGTCCCTGGCGTCCGGATCTGTGGCTGCCGGTCTTCCTTGCGATGCCCCGGATGCTGACAGAACTCTTCAGGGAGCCGGGGTCCGGCCTCCGTGGTTTTCGATTTGCCCTCGGAGCCGGCGGGCCGGTCATCGTGCAGTACTGGGACTCGCTGGACAAGCTGTATGCCTACGCTAGTGCGCCCGAGTCCGAGCACAGGCCAGCCTGGACTGCTTTCAACCGCCAGGCAAGAAAGGCCCCCAACGCCGTCGGCATCTGGCATGAGACATTCCAGGTGAGCCGGGCCGAGAGCATGTATGTCTCGATGCCTACCGAAGGCCTCGCGCAGGCCACCGAGCTTGTGCCTGTCGGGCCAGGAAGCCATCACGCGAAGGAGCGGCTGTCTAAGCCCCGCTGAGATCGCTGGGGCCGGCCGGTGCCCCCGGCAGTGAAAGGCGGGCTGCGAGGCCCGAGAGCAGGATGGTGATTCCTTCGTCCAGTTCGGCCATCCCGTCGTAGTCGGCGAGGACGGGGGCGAGGGCGCGGAGGCGGGGGAAGTCCTTCGGCGGCAAACGGTGCAGGCCCAGGCGGAGGAGGGCCTCGTTTTCGTCCGGGTCGACGACGAATTCCTGCAGTTCGTTGAGGATGTGCCCGTAGAGGTATCCGTAGTAGGCGCGGTAGACGTGCAGGGCGTCGTCGGGTGCGAACCCGGCATCGATCAGCAGGGACAGGATCTGCTCCAGCGGCCGCAGCGTCCCCAGCGGCCGGAGGCCCAGCGGTGTTGACAGGGGGCGGGTCACGAGGAGGGGCACTACGTTGGGGTGCCGGAGCGCCAGGAGCCGCAGATCGTGGGCAATGCGCCGGAGTTGGGCCTGCCAGTTGGGGTCATCGGGAATGATGGCCAGTTCATTCAGGACGAGTTCTGAGACTCCGTCCAGCAATGCCGCGCGGTTGGCGGCGTAGCGGTACAGGCTCATGGGATCCCGCCCGAGTTCGTGCCCCAGCCTGCGCATGGTGAGGGCGTCGAGTCCTTCGGCGTCCACCAGTGCCAGCGCTGCGGACAGAACAAGCTCCCGGCTGAGCCGCGCCTTCTTGCCAGGAGTCGCTGGGGGTGCCGGATGCTCTTCGGGCGACATGGTGTTCCGTTCGGGTCGGTGCGGAGAAGTCGCATTTCCAAGACAATAAGCAGGTTGCTTAATGTGTAGTCTACGCCTACAGTCTACATTGTAGAGAAGTTGTTTTGTCTGGTTTCCGCGGCCACGCGGATTGCCATCCCAGCAACGCTTTGCCCCGGATCTGCGGTGACGAAGAGTCCGGGATCACGCTTCAGCGCCCCGTGCACGGCCTTGACGCTTAGCTGCTGTAGCCACACGGCGGCACAAAATGCACCGCGAGGAAACGAGCCACTCATGGCAACTTCTCAATACGACCAATTCCTGCAGGAAGCCACTACCCAAGACCCTGCATCCGACCACTCCCTGGGCAGGGACTGCCTCTACGGCCTCTACACCAGCTGGTGCTTCCTGAGCCAGGCCACACCCCGCCCGGAAGATTCCTTCTGGGCGGCCATGAAGGAGAAGCAGATCCATCCCAAGCGCAACGGCCTCCGCATGAAAGGACCGGCCGCAGCGGACTACATCCTGGCCAGCTACCCGGGTCTGGTCTGACCCGGATGACAATCACGTCAAGCACGTACCTGCCCCGGGATGCCCACCAGCCCCGAGGCCGCCGGCCATGGTGTGCGACATGCGACACCGACCGGCACCTCCTCCTGGACTCCGTCACCACCATGAATCCGCAGCGGGAAATCCTCGCAGCCGCCATTAGCTGCACGAACTGCGGCAGCTCGCACGTGGTGGCTACGACTGCGGCCTTTCTCGCAGCCATCCCGGGGCCGAATCGGAACAGCAGCGGCGCCGTCCATAGGGACGAGACCTACCGCCACTGCCAGGAGCCGATGTCAGCGGTGGACCCCGAGCGGCGCAGCGCGCACCGGCCGGTTTCCACTCATGCCGGGACTCCGGATATTCTGGGCGACTATCTCCGGACGCGTGTTCTGCGGTGCCGGTGCGGGTTCCAGATGGAAATACCCCGCCCATGACAGGCAGCATCATCCCGGGTCTGTATCCAACAAAGTATTAGGGGCACACCGTGACCAGCCACAGCACATCCACCACCGGGCATTCCGCGGCCCACAATCAACTACCCGGGCTTATGGACATGGATCTGTCCCCGCAGGGACTTGCGGATGCCCCGGCTCACGAAATCGACCCCGACAGTCTCGTCTACACCGGCAACAGCTAAACAAGTCAGCTGCTGCCGGTAGCGGCGGGGATCCGGACGGCCCTGCCGCTGACCACTATTCCGCCGGCAGCGGGAATGTCCACTGTGAGTACGCTTGGCCGGCCGACGTGCCGTCCCTGGTGGATCAGGACCCTCGACGGGGGCTCCACCAGGCCCAGGATGCGCAGGTAGGCGCCGACTGCCGCCGCGGCGGCCCCTGTTGCCGGGTCCTCCGTGATGGCTCCCACAGGGAACAGATTCCGGGCTTCGAATTCGCCATCTGCCACCGGGTGCAGGACGGCTACCGTGGCGGCCCAGCCCTGGGCATCCATGAGCTGGCGCACCCCCTCAGGATCGAAGCCAAAGGAGTCGAAAAGGTTGCTGTCGGCGAAGACCAGCACCGGATGCCAGTTCCCCGAATACGCGATCCGCGGCGGGTAGGCGGGATCGAGATCGGCCAGCCCGACGCCGAGCAGGCCCAGGAGGTCAGCCAGCACGTCGTCATCGAATGCGGCCAGCTGTGGCTCAACCCCGGTGAACGAGGCGGTGATGTCGGCGCCGTCGCCCGCAGTTTCGATGACGACGGGGCCGACAGGAGTGTCAAAGGTGAAGGATCCTGCCCCGTCGCGGGCGCTCAGCGCAACGGCCAGCGCAATCGTCGCATGGCCACAGAATGGCACCTCCGCGATCGGCGAAAAGTACCGAACCCGGCTCCGGCGCGGGTCCCCGCCGACGCCCGGCTCCGTCACGAAGGCCGTTTCGGCATACCCGACGGCGGCCGCCACCGCCAGCATCCCGGCATCGTCCAAATGGCTGGCATCCAGCACCAGTCCGGCGGGGTTGCCGCCGTTTGGCGTCGTGGAAAAGGCCGCATAGCGGAGGACCTCGGGGGTGTTTTCCATACCCCGATCCTCGCATGTCCAGCCACCGGGGCAGCGGTGATCCACCCATGCGGGCAGGCTATGGGTGTGCATCACGGAGAGGTGATAAGCGAGGTCGCGTCGCGGCAAATCCTGGCTCTGCCGGCTCAGGCGAGGTTTTCCTTGAGCAGGGCACGGTGTTCGATCGCGGCTTCCCGGTGGAGCGCACGGCCGGCGTCGGTGAGTTCCAGAAAGAGTGAGCGCCGGTCATCTTGGCAGGAGCGGCGGGAAATGAGTCCGGCCTTGTCGAGCCGATCCACCACCTTGGACATGGCGCTCTGGGTCATGGGGGTGCGCTCACCCAGCTGCTTCATCCGGCACGCTGCGTCTTCGCTTTCGGCCACGAGATCCAGGATTTCAAACTCAGTCAGGCCGATGTTGAACCGCGACTCAAGGGCGCGGTCGATCGCCGCCGCGGTGCGGAAGTACGTGGTCTGGATGCTGCGCCATTGCTCAACCAGCTGGCGGTCCTGCGGTGTTGCCATGCCGAAATTCTAGTTCATGGCGAAATAAAAGTCCACGTCATAATATTCCTTGTCATTCAATGACGTGTCATATAAATTAGTGCCATGACCTCAACTTCCACTCTTCAAAGACCTGCCGGAGACCGGCTTGCTCCCGTCCGCTGGAGCCGTGCGCAGTGGATGCTGCTCCTGGTCCTGTGCACCGTTTTGGCGCTCGATGCGCTGGACGTGTCCATGGTCGGTGTGGCACTGCCTTCAATCGGCACTGAACTTCACCTGGGAACCGAGTCGCTCCAGTGGATCGTCTCCGCCTACGTGCTCGGTTACGGAAGCCTTCTTCTGCTGGGCGGCCGGATGGCCGATCTGCTCGGGCGGCGGCGCATCTTTTTGATCGCGCTCAGCGTCTTCGCCGCAGCTTCCCTGCTCGGCGGCCTGGTGGATGACCCCGCCCTGCTGATCGGCACCCGCTTCCTCAAGGGCCTAGCTGCCGCGTTCACCGCTCCTGCCGCGTTCTCGATCATCACCACCAACTTCGCGGAAGGTCGGGAACGCAACCGGGCCGTGTCCATCTTCACTACTTTCGGCGCCAGCGGCTTCTCACTCGGTCTGGTCGTCGGGGGCCTGATGACTGCGATGAGCTGGCGCTGGACCTTCCTGGTTTCGGTACCGGTGGCGGTCGCCGTCGTGATTCTTGGCCTGAAATACATCCCGCGGGACAACGCCGCCAGCAAGGCCGAGGGCAGTAATCATGACAGCGGGCACGACCTCTGGGGTGCCGTCACACTCGCCGCCGGCATGCTGGGGCTCGTGTACACACTCGTCGCGGCACCCGGGAACGGTTGGGGATCTGTGGCAACTATCGCCGGATTCGTGGCCTCGGCAGCGGTGCTGGCAGCCTTCGCGGTGATCGAGAACCGCGTCAGGCACCCCTTGATCAGGTTCAGCATCCTCAGGGAAGGTTGGGTGGCGCGGGCGAACCTCAGCGCCGTGGGGTTGTTCGGCTCATATTTGAGCTTCCAGTTCATCCTCACGCTCTACCTGCAGTCCGTGCTGGGATGGAGCCCCCTCGGCATGGCCCTGGCGCTTCTTCCCACGGGCCTGCTGGTGGCCTCGAGCGCACCTTTCGCTGACCGGCTCATCGACAAGTTTGGCGCACCGCGGCTGATCCTGACCGGCTTGTCCTCGCTGGCGCTCGGCTATCTGCTGTTTCTGCGGGTGGGCACGTCGCCCAACTACGTGACGGACATTCTGCCCTCAGTTCTGCTGCTGGGTGTCGGCTTCGCCCTGGCCTTCCCGTCAATCAACGTCCAGGCCACCGCGGGCATCCGGAACTCTGAGCAGGGTCTGGCGGCCGGCCTGATCCAGACCAGCACCCAGGTGGGGGCTGCACTGGTTCTCGCCGTCACCACCGCCATGGTCAGCGGTCACGGCAATGCGTCCGCCGGCGGCGCCGGCCTGGGTGCGGCGGCCATGCTGGAACAGTATCGCCCGGGCCTGATCCTGAGCGCGGCCGTGGCGCTTGCAGCCTTGCTCATCGCAGCGGCGCCCTCCCGGAGCCGGAAGCGGGTGGCAGTAGATCACTGAGTCGGCCTGGACGTGACGTCCAACCAGAGCCCCCGGCCTAGGCCGGGGGCTCTGGTTTGCGTTGGGCCTGAGACGGCCCTGTTGGGCGCAATGGCGCACGACTACGGAGGAACAAACGGGTGAACAGCGGGCAACTTAGAAAATAAAGCATATTTTTTGTGAAACATTTGACACAAAATTTGAGTCGTGGCACGCGCGCGCAAATGTTGTGCAAGCGCTTACATGCCTCACGTTCTGGCCCTCTTTCGTGCCTGAAATGTGGTTTTGAATCCTCGCCAGCACTGTCTACGGTGATGAACGTCCGGGAAGTCAGCACCCTCCCGGGCCATCAGGCGGGGCCCTACCGAGGTCCCGCCCCTCGACACAATGGCGTCCTCGATGACGCCTGCGGTGTCATCGGGGCTGCCGGAGTTTCGGGGAATGAGGGCACACGCCCGCCTTCCACGAATGGTCTCACTCCGCGAGAAGAGCAAAAATGCACGAGCATCCCAATACACCCCGGAAGCTGCGGTGGCGTTCTGTCGCCGCGGCACTGGCGGCGGCCGTGGCGGCCTCCGTCTTCCTTTCCGTTCCGTCAGCGCAGGCAAACACGCCCTCGGATCCGCCGAGCGGCGGGCAGATGCCGGCTCCGACGCCCGGCTTCCCCCTGCCCACGAAGCACACCCAGCAGTCGTTCGATCCCGCCGCAGCCTTCACCTCCAAGTGGACGCGTGCGGATGCCAAGCAGATCATGGCCCAAAGCAGCACCGCCGTGTCCCCGGGCCAGAACTCCATGAGCCCGAACGTCACCATGCCGGAAATCCCCGAGAACTTCCCGGCCATGAACGACGACGTGTGGGTTTGGGACACCTGGTCCCTGACCGACGAGAACGCAAACCAGATCAGCTACAAGGGCTGGGACGTCATCTTCTCACTCGTTGCTGATCGCCACGCCGGATACGGCTTCGACCAGCGGCACTGGAACGCACGGATCGGCTATTTCTTCCGCAAGACCAACGCCGACCCGGCCAAGGATAAGTGGAACTACGGTGGACACCTGTTCCTGGACAACACCTCCATCGGCAACACCGAATGGTCCGGTTCCACCCGTCTCATGCAGGGCGACAACGTCAACGTCTTCTACACGGCAACCACGTTCTACGACGTTGCCGAGCGCAACGCCGGCGGCGGCGGAATCGCCCCTGATGCCGTGATTGCCAAGGCGCTGGGCAACATCCACGCGGACCAGAACGGCGTGAGCTTCGACGGCTTCGAGCACACTAAGCTCCTCGAGCCCGACGGTGTCATGTACCAGAACAAGGCGCAGAACCCGGGCTTTGCCTTCCGGGACCCGTACACGTTTGCGGACCCGGCTCAGCCCGGCAAGACCTTCATGGTCTTCGAAGGCAACACCGGCGGCAAGCGCGGCGACTACAAGTGCAAGGACGAAGACCTGGGCTACCAGCCCGGCGATCCGAATGCCGAATCCACGAACACTGTGAACACCACGACCGGTTCCTGGTTCCAGACCGCCAATGTCGGCCTGGCCGTCGCGGACAACAAGGACCTGACCAAGTGGCACTTCCTGCCGCCGATCCTGTCCGCCAACTGCGTCAACGACCAGACCGAGCGCCCGCAGATCTTCATCCAGAACGAGGACGGCAAGAACAAGTACTACCTGTTCACCATCAGCCACCAGTTCACCTACGCTGACGGAATGCGTGGCCCCGACGGCGTCTACGGCTTCGTGGGCAACGGTGTCCGTTCCGACTACCAGCCGATGAACAACAGCGGCCTGGCTCTGGCTTCCCCCACGGACCTGAACATGCCGGCCAACGCGCCCGAAGGACCGAATCCCCTCCAGAACGGCCGCCAGTTCCAGGCTTACTCGCACTACGTGCAGCCGGGCGGTCTGGTGCAGTCCTTCATCGACAACGTGAACGGTGTCCGCGGCGGTTCACTCTCGCCCACCGTGAAGATCAACTTCCGCAACGGAGTTTCGGCAGTTGACCGCACCTTCGGCCAGAACGGCCTTGGCCCGTTCGGGTACCTGCCCACGAACCTCAACGTCGGCGGAGCCGGCCTTTACAAGTAGTGCAATAGGCAGTCATGAGGCGGAAGCGCCCGGAATTCCGGGCGCTTCCGTCCTCCGCATATACAGGCCATAGATGGGGCGGGATGGCTTCCGCCAGAAACAGGAATGTTGAGTCATGAAAAACCTTCGGACGATCTGGATTGTGCTCGCAGCAGCGGCCGCGGCCGTTCTTGTCGCGCTGGCGCTGGTCCCTGCGACGGGATCCCGTCCGGGCGCCCAGAGCCAGGCCGAGCAGGCGCATTCAGCTTTCGATCGGCCTGAGGGGGCATCCGAGTTCCGGCCGAGCTATCACATCACGCCCGCGAAGAACTGGATGAATGATCCGCAGCGTCCGATCCTGCTGGACGGCGTGTGGCACTACTACTACCTCTACAACGCGGGCTACCCGAAAGAGAACGGCACCGAGTGGTACCACCTGACCAGCACAGACCTGGTGCACTGGAAGGACGAGGGGGTGGCGATCGCCAAGTACAAAAACGGGCTGGGCGATATCGAGACCGGAAGCGCCGTGGTGGACCATGACAACTCGGCCGGCTTTGGCAAAGGAGCCGTGATCGCTGTCATGACGCAGCAGGACCAGGGAATCCAGCGGCAATCCCTGTTCTATTCCACCGACCACGGATACTCCTTCACCGCGTACAGGCAGAATCCGGTCATGGATAACCCCGGCGAACCGCACTGGCGGGATCCTAAGATCATCCGCGATGAAGCCCACGGCCAATGGGTGATGGCCCTGGCCGAAGGCGACAAAATCGGCATGTATACCTCGCCCGACCTGAAGGACTGGCGCTACGCCTCGGGCGTCGAACGCACCGGTCTTGGCGCCCTCGAATGCCCGGACCTCTTCCAACTGGATCTCGACGGTGATCCATCCAAACGGACCTGGGTCCTTGCCGCCAGCGCGAATGGAAAAGAAGAGGGATTCACCACTGGCGTTGCCTACTGGACTGGCGAGTGGGACGGAACCCGCTTCACCCCGTCCGGCGGGCCGCATCGGTGGCTCGACGCCGGCTCCGACTTCTACGCAGCCGTGACGTGGGACGATCCGAGGCTCACCGAAAGCCAGCGGATGTCCTCCAGGCACGCTATCGGGTGGATGAACAACTGGGCGTACGCCCGGCAGTTGCCCACCGAGGACTGGCACGGCGGCGCCGACTCCATGGTGCGCGACATCCGGCTGAAGACAATCGCGGGGACGCCGACCCTTGTGTCGAGCCCCTCCGCCGCCATGCAGTCCATTGAGGGCCCGGTGGCAACGACCGGGGAACGCCGGCTAACACAGGACGGCGCAGGACAGTTGCCGGCTCCGGAGGGCGGAGCGTACCGGCTCGATGTGACTCTTGAGCGGACGGCGGACGACGACGGTTCCGTTGCGAGGATCGAACTCGGAAGCGACGGGGAAACGTTCGCGACTGTCGGATATGACTTTGCCGACCAATCGGCATTCATCTCCCGCGAGGCTGATGCTGCCGCCACCGGCAAGGCCGGACTCAGTCCGGACTATCGGGCATCGCGGCGCGCAGTCAGCCCAGCGCGAGACGGCAAAGTGGAGCTATCGATATTCGTCGACTATAGCTCGGTGGAGGTTTTCATCAACGGCGGGGAAAAGACCATGACCTCACTCGTTTTCCCCTCCGCGGGGACGCCGAGCATCAAAGCCGCCACGGCGGGGGGCGCGCTGACGCTGAAGTCCTTCAGCTACAGGCGGTTGGCCTCCACACACTGACCGGTGACGTGCGGCCCACAGCGCACCGCACGACGGCGAAGAGCGAGTCCATTACGGGAGATAATCCGGGGCCGCGCCCAGACCGAAGTACTCCTCAAGGGTGCTAATCCCGGTCCAATGCATATCCTCGGCGATCGCCCGTCCCACATAGCGCAGATGCCATGGCTCGTAGGTGTAGCCGGTAGTGGCCCCGGCCCCGGCCGGATATCGGATGATGAATCCGTGCTCCCAGCCGTGCTGAGCAGCCCACTGGCCTGCCGGGGTAGTTGCGAAGCAGGCTTGCAGGGCGCAGGTTCCGCTGGCATTGCCGATGTCCATCGCCAGGCCGGTCTGGTGTTCGCTGTAGCCGGGCCGGGCTGCAAGGGTATCTGCCGTCGCCTGTCCGTACTGGCGCACGTAGCTGTCGTAGAGGCTGGCCTGCTCGCTGAACGAACGGTAGCCGCTGATCGGCATGACGTTCACGCCGGCCGCTTTGGCGGCTCTGGCAAACTGCTTGTAGGCGTCCGCGGCCTGCGTCCGCAAGCGTTCGCCCTGGACCCTGACCAGCTGCCCCGGCACATAAGCAGCCGGGTTCAGCTGCCGGTGCTTGTTGACCGCCACCTGCAGGCTGGCGGCAGAATCGAAGTCGTAGCCCACCGCGGCCACTGCCGTCACCGATGGTGCGATCATGCCGAGCGAAAGCACCAGCCCCGCCACAGCACCTGTCATCCTGCTGATTCCTTTAAGCACGATGGCCCCCAAGAAGTGTCCGGAACAGATGCGGGAACTCTACCGGTGTGCGGGGCCGTGGTCGAGGTTGAACGCTTTAGATGGTCAACGGAGGACGGCCAGACTCGCCAGGGTGCCGCCGTCGCCTTCGGCCAGCAGTCCGACGGCGTTGCCGGCGTGTGCAGGAAAGACCAGATCAGTGATGGTCGCCAGGCCGTCCTGCGCGAAGACTTCGACGGAACAGCGGTCCAGGAAGACCCGGAGCCGTAGCCGGCCGTCCTCCAATGGCACGGCAACGCGCTCCACCGACGGGAATGCCTCGTGGAACCCCACGTTGCCGGATCCGGTCCGGTCCAGGCTGAGCTCCGCCGTGAGGCAGTTGTAGGCCAGGACAATGCGCGCCCCGGCCCCGGCCCCGGGCCCGGACCTGGAGCCGGATGCACCGTCCGTTTCGCTGCCGGCCCGGAGCACGAGACCTACCCTGCTGGCAGTGCCCGGCTCGAATTCCGCATCGATTCGCAGCACATCACCGCAGGCCTCGGCTGGAAGCCACGTCACCCCTTCCGCCAACGGCTGCCGATCCATGGCAAACGGCTCTGCACAGTCGCTGTCGAACGGGTCCACCGCCTCCTGCACCAGCACGGGGCGCCCGCCGCGGGACACCAGCCTGACTTCACGGACAAGTGACATCGCGCTGCGCCAGCCGTCTGAGGGTGTTGAGGCGGCGTACTGCCAGTTGTTCATCCAGCCGATCATGAGCCGCCGGCCGTCCGGGACGTTGCTGAAGGACACGGCCGCGTAGTAGTCCCGCCCCCAGTCGAGCCATCCGTAGTCGGCCATCCGGCGGTCGTCGGCCTGCACGCCTTCGGTGACTGTGGTTTCGGAACGGAACCTCACGCCGTCGAACGTTCCGATGAAGTACTGGCCGCCGGAGCCGCCGGCGATGCCGCCGGGGCTCAGGTTTACCACCATGACCCACCGGGTGTTTGAGGCATCGCCGTCCACCGGCAGTTCAAACAGGTCCGGGCACTCCCACACCCCTCCCGTGGCGTTCGCGGGGCCAAAGGTGCTCAGGTACTCCCAGGACAACAGGTCCGCCGACTTGTAGAGAACCACCTCGTGGTTGAGAGCCTCGACGGCGACCATCACCCAATAGCTGCCGGCGTCACCGTCGTGCCAAAAGACCTTGGGGTCACGGAAGTCCGGGGACGCCCGGTCAAGCACTGGGTTCCCGGCGTACTTGGTCCAGGTGGCGCCCTCGTCCGTGCTGTAGGCGAGGGACTGTGCCTGCCGTCCGGCGAGCGGCGACGCGGGCGAATACGCGCTGGTGTAGATGGCCACCAGCGGAGGCACTCCGCCGACGCCGAAACCGCTGGTGTTATGGACATCGAGAACGGCGGAGCCGGAAAAGATGGCCTCCTGGTCATCGCACCAGATGGCCACGGGTTGCTCGTCCCAGTGCTGCAGGTCCGTGGATGTGGCGTGGCCCCAGGACATGTTGCCCCATTCAGCGCCGTGCGGGTTGTGCTGGTAGAAGAGGTGGTAGGTGCCGTTGGAGTAGACCAGGCCGTTGGGGTCGTTGAGCCAGTTGCGCTCCGCTGAGTAGTGCCACTGTGGCCGGTACTGGCAGTCGAGTTCGGTGAGTGTTTTCATGAGGGTTCTTTGCAGGCTTTCGCGTGAGGAGGCTGGTCAGCCCTTGACGCCGCTGGAGGCGATGCTGTTGATGAAGGATCGCTGGAACGCGACGAACAGGACCACCACGGGAATGGTGATGAGGGACGCGTAAGCCATCACCTCGCCCCAGGAGACGTTGAGCTGGAAGAAGTACTGGATGCCGATCATCACCGGGCGGAGCTCCTCGGACTGGACCACCATGAGCGGCCACAGGTAGGAGTTCCAGGCGGGCAGGAAGGTCAGGATGGCCACGGTGGCGGTGGCCGGTCCCGCGAGGGGCATGACCACCTTGCGGTAGATGGTGAACCAGCCGGCGCCGTCGATCCGGGCTGCCTCGTCCAGTTCCTTCGGGATGGACTCGAAGTACTGGTGGAACAGGTAGATTGAGAACGCGTTGGCGATGAAAGGGATGATCTGGACCTGGTAGGTGTCCAGCCAGCCCTTTGAGATTTCGAGGCTGAACCCGTTGAGCTCAAAGTACGGCAGCTGGTTGACCCACCACACCAGCGGCAGCGCCAGCGTCTGGAAGGGCACGATGAGGGTGGCGAGGATCGCGGTGAACACCACCCGCTTGCCGCGGACCTCCATGCGGGACAAGGCAAACGCGCAGAGGCTATTGATGAAGATGCCGAGCACCACCGTGACCGCGGAGATGCCGATGGAGTTGACCAGGAAGCGGGCGGCCGGGACCCGGTCGAACACGGCTGCGTAGTTGTCCAGCGAAATGTTGCCGATCGGCAGGAACGCTGCCACCGAGGACATGTCGCCGAAGATCTGCTGGTCCGGCTTGAGGGAGGACACCATCATGAACACGATGGGGAAGGCGGCGACGGCAGCGAACAGGAGGCGGACCGCCATGGTCGTTGCACTGCCGAGACCCTTGGAATTGAGTGTCTGTTTCACGTCAGTCCTTCTCTCGGGTCAGGTAGCGCTGCACTGCGGAGATCAGCAGCACGAGCACGAAGAACACGAGCGAGATGGCCGAGGCGTAGGAGGTCTCCTGCTGCTTGAAGCCGGAGCGCACCGCCTCGTAGATGATGGTGGTGGTGGAATCGAGGGGCCCGCCCTGGGTCATGACGCTGACCTGGTCGAAGAGCCCGAGCGCCTGGATGGTGATGGTCACCAGGACCAGGGTGCGCGTGTGTTTGAGGCCGGGCCAGGTCACGTAGCGGAACTGGTGCCAGCGGCTGGCCCCGTCGAGTTGGGCGGCCTCGTACAGTTCCCCGGAGATGCTCTGCAGACCTGCGAGCCAGATGATCATGTGGAAACCCGCGGCCTGCCAGATGGACAGGGCGATGATGGCCGGCATGGCGGTGGCGGGATCGTTGAGCCAGTCCGGGCCGTTGATCAGGCCGAAACTGGCCGTCGACAGCAACTCATTGATCAGGCCGTCCTTGCGGTACATGAACATCCACAGCAGGGACACCACCACCATGGACGTCACCACGGGAAGGAAGTAGATGGTGCGGAAGAAGTTTACGCCGCGGAACTTCTTGTTGATCAGGAGGGCCATCGCCAGGGCGAGGCCCGACTGGACCGGCACCACCACGACGGCGAAATAGCTGACGTTCAGCAGCGACCGCCAAAACGTGGGATCCGCGAAGAGCCGCGCGAAGTTGTCCGTGCCGACGAACTCAACGGGCCGCGGGGAAACAAGCCGGGCGTTGGTAAATGCCAGGCCGAAGCCCATGATCGCCGGGAGGAAGACGAAGGCGAGCAGGAGGACCGCGGCCGGGGCGATCATTCCCCAGCCGCTGATCTGTTCGCGCAGGCGGCGTGGGCGGCGGCGCGGTTTGCTGGGCGGTGCGGCCGGGGCCGGATCCGCCAGGCCGCGGCCGGGGGAGGGGAGCTGGGTTGTTGTCATGGTTTTCTCCGTCGACAGTCAGGGCCGGAGGTACGACGGCGGCGGTTGCGCACCGCCGTCGTACCGCGGGCAGCCGGCTAGTTCTTGTAGCCGCCGTTGGACTTGATGTTGGCGTCAATGGCCTTGACCGACTTGTCCAGCGCCGTCTTGGGGTCGGCGCCGGCGAGGATGTCCTGGACAGCCTTGCCGTATTCGGTGGCGATGAAGGGATAGGCCGGGGTTTCAGGGCGCATCACCGCGTAGTTGCGGGAGAGTTCCATGAAGATCCGGTTTGTGCCGCCCTTGGCGTACGCGGGGATCAGTGCGGCGGCCTCGTCGGTGGCCGGGATGGTGCCCGTTGCCTTCGCCACCGCGGCCAGGTTTTCCGGCTTCAGTGAGTAGGAGAGGTAGTCCATGGCTGCCGCGGAGTTGGTGCAGCCGCTGGTCACACCCCACTGCCAGGAGGCGCCGCCGATCTTGGGGCCGTTCCCGAGGTCCACTGACGGCATGACCACGAGGTCCTTACCCACCGCTGCGCGTGCCTTGTCCGCGGCCCAGGAGCCGGTGTAGAGAATGCCGCTCTTGTTGTTGAGGAAGTCCTGGGTGGAGTCCTTGCCGCTCTTCTTGGCCATGAATCCCTGGTCGGCAAGGCCGCGGAACCACTGGGCCCATTCGACGGCCTTGTCGCCATTGAGGGTGCCGTCTGCCGACTGGAACCCGTCGCGGTTGATCAGGTCCCCACCGAAGGACTGCAGGAACGGCGAGTAGGCGTAGGGCAGCCACTCGCCGGTTCCGGCGGTACCCATGTCCAGCGGGTATTCCCACTTGCCCAGGGCCTTGAGTTTGCTCAGCGCGTCCTGGAACTCGTCCTTGGTCCACGGCTTCTCGACAGTGGCGACGCGGACACCGGCTGCCTTGAGGTCGGAGGCGCGTGCAAGCATCGCCAGCGCGACGTCATAGGTGCCCACGGCGTAGGTCTCGCCCTCCCATTTGGCCACCGTGCTCGGCAGATTCTTGGACACATCCGCGTCGAGCTGCAGCGGTGTCAGATACTTCGCCCAGGCCCAGTTGGGAACATTGGGGCCATCAATGTCAACAATGCAGGGAAGCTTCCCGGAGGCCGCGGCCGAGACCACGGAGTCGTTGTAGGAGTCCTGCGGGAACGCCTGGACCTTGATCTTGGCCTTGGCGCCGGCGCTCTTGTTGTACGAGTCCACGATGTTTTCAATCGCCGTGAGTTCTTCGGGGTTGCCCGCGTTGTGGGTCCACATGGTGATCTCGTTGGAGCCTGCGGACGGGGCCGAGGCGCTGCCCTTTCCGCAGGCGCCCAGGGAGCCGACAAGGGCCGCCGCAGCTACACTGGTGGCGAGGATCCGGGTGAATCGCTTGTTCATGATGGTCAATCTTTCTGCTGAATTTGGGCGTGGGGGATTGTCCCGGGTCCGGCGGGACGCGGCCGGTGCAACGGCTGCGTCCCTTTTCGTGCGGTCCCCGGGCAGTGGAACAGTGGAGCGGTGGAACGGTTCGGTGAGGGCGCCTCTTGCCGGCAATCAGCTAACTTGGCGGCGGGCCGAGGGACCCCCGCTCAATGAGGGGGCACTCCAGTTGCGTCTGGGCTGCCGGTGCGCCGGGATTTTCAATGTCGTCCAGGACTCGGTTGACCGCCCAACGGCCCATCTCGTAGTGGGGAAGGGCGACGGTAGTGAGCCCCGGCCACAGGGCGTCTGCGATGATTTCGAGATTGTCGATCCCCACAATGGACACGTCCTGGGGAATGCGCAGCCCCAATGCCGTGGCCGCTTGGTAGGCGCCCATGGCAACCCTGTCACTGAAGCAGAACAGGGCCGTGGGCCGGTCGGGCTGACCGAGAAGCCCCAGCGCGGCCTCGCGGCCCCCCGCGGTTTCGGGCTGGCCGATCACGAAGTGGCGGGGGTCGTGCTCCAGGCCGTGCCGCCGGAGAGCGTTAAGGAAACCCTCCCTGCGGCCGTGCGTGGCGGGGATGTCGTCCACGTTGTTGATCATCCCGATCCGGGTGTGGCCCGCCTGGATGATTGCTTCAACGGCCGTCTCGGCAGCGGCCACTTCATCGGGGATAACCGAGGAAATGGACCTGTTGTCAGTGACGGAATCCAACAGCACGGTGGGAAGGCCCTCCAGTTCCGCGGGGACCCGCACGCTCTGGTGGTACATCCGGGCATAAACCACCCCGTCCACCTGGTGCTGCCGCAGCATGTTGATTTCACGCTTTTCCAGCTCGCTGTCCAGGCCGGAATTGACCACCATCACCACATAGCCGCGGTCATAGGCGGCGTCCTGCGCCCCGCGGATCATTGCGCCTGCAAAGGGGGTGGTGGTGATTTCGTCGCTCACCAGCCCAAGGATCTGGGAGCGCTGGTTGCGCAGTCCGCTGGCCATCTTGTTCGGGGCGTACCCAAGATCCCTGGCCACGTCCCGGACGAGTTGCTGCGTCGCTGCCTTCACCCGGAAACTCGTGGCGTCGTTGAGGGCATGCGACACCGTGGTGACTGAAACCCCGGCGGCCTTGGCCACGTCGCGTATTCCCACTTTTGTCGTCATTGACTTCCCTTTGCAAAACGTTTTGTATCTGGTGTGAGCTACGCTACACAAAACGTTTTGCATTTGTCAACAGAGGGGTGGCGACATCGCTTGCGCCCTCGGCTACGTTGGCCGGATTGGGGGTGTCTGATAGACACTGCCACCGGCCGCCCGGCCTGCGTAGCGTGGTGGATGTGGAAAGAAAAGAGGAAATCCGTGAGTTCCTGATCTCGCGGCGCGCGAAGATCAGCCCGGAACAGGCCGGCATCCCCAGCTACGGGGAGCTGCGCCGCGTGCCAGGCCTGCGCCGTGAGGAAGTGGCGCAGCTCGCCGGGGTGAGCACGGACTACTACACGCGGCTTGAGCGCGGCAGCCTGCGCGGCGTCTCGGACGCGGTGCTCGAGGCGGTCGGCTCTGCCCTTCGGCTGGACGACGCCGAGCGGGCGCACCTGATGGATCTGGTGCGGACGGCCAGCACACCGTCGCGCCGGGCGCCGCTCCGGCCCACGCAGCAGCGGGTCCGCCCCGGGGTGTTGCGACTCCTGGACGGCATGACCGGAGTGGTCGCCCTGGTGCAGAACGGGCGTTCGGACGTGCTGGCCGCCAACTTGCTGGGCCGTGCGCTGTACGCGGAGGTGTTCAACTCTGCCGTACAGTCGGGGCCGGCCACGCCGGGGCGGCTGCCGAACCAGGCACGCTACCTCTTCCTCGATCCGCACGCAGGTGACCTCTACCCCGATTGGCACGCGATCGCCGCCACCACGGTGGCGATGCTGCGCCTGGAAGCGGGCAGGAACCCGCACGATCGGGCACTGAACGAGCTGGTCGGGGAGCTGACCACACGCAGCGGGCTGTTCGCCGCACTATGGGCCGGACACGACGTGCGGATCCACACCACAGGGACCAAGCGCTTCCACCACCCCGTCGCGGGGGACCTGGCCCTGCAGTTCGAGACGCTGGCCCTTCCCGGAGATGAGGGACAGACCCTGTTCACCTTCACCGCGGAGCCCGGCTCCGGGTCCGAAAACGCGCTGGCGTTCCTCGCCAGCTGGGCGGCAACGCCTCCCGAAACAACCACCACCGGCGGTCCCGCCGGTGGATCGACCGTCCCCGAGATGCGCGCCCACGCGCAGCCGGGGCCACACAACCCAGGAAAGACAGAACCGTCACATGAGTGAACACAACGACAACATGACAGGCCAGAAGGAAAACATGCCCGGGAAGAAAGTCTGGTTCATCACCGGCGCCGGCCGCGGCATGGGCACCGACATCGCGAAGGCAGCCCTGGCCGCCGGGCACGCGGTGGTCGCCACCGGACGCGACCCGGAAAAGGTCGCCCAGGCCGTGGGCCAGAGCGAGAACCTGATGGCCGTGCAGCTCGACGTCACCGACCCCGCCGCGGCGGAAGCGGCCGTGCAGGCCGCCGTCGACCGGTTCGGCCGGATCGACGTGCTCGTCAACAACGCCGGCAACTTCTACGCAGGCTTCTTCGAGGAAATCACCCCGGAGGACTTCCGGGCGCAGATCGAAACCACCATGTTCGGCCCCATGAACGTCACCCGCGCGGCCCTGCCGGTCCTGAGGGCCCAGCGCTCGGGGCTGGTGGTCACAATCTCCTCAACAGCCGGCATCGCCGGCGGGGAATTCCTTACCGCCTACGCCGCATCGAAGTTCGGCGTCGAGGGCTGGGCCGAGTCCCTGGCCCCCGAAGTCGCCCCATTCGGGATCCGCACCATGATCGTGGAGCCGGGGTTCTTCCGCACCGAACTGCTCACCCCGGAATCCACGAGCTACGCCGAATCCACCATCAACGACTACGCCGAGCGCACCCGCCAGACCGTCGCCGCCTGGCAAAGCATGGACGGACAGCAGGGCGGGGATCCCGCCAAGCTCGCCGACGCCCTGATCCAGCTCGCCGAACTGGACGAGCCGCCGCTGCGCTTTGCCGCCGGCGCAGACGCCGTCGGCGTATTCGAGACCCGGGCCAAGGCGCTCCAGGACCAGGCCGGCGCCCACCGCGAGCTCTCCAGCAACCTCGCCCACGACGCCGCCTGATAAAACGCAAACGGACGACGGCGGAAGGTCGGCGGTTTCTAGCGGTCGTTGCAACACTGCTGGTGGCTAGGCGGTCATTAGTAGATCACGCACGCGCTCGGCCGGGGTATCCCAGCCGAGCGTTTTGCGTGGTCGGGCGTTGAGTTCCTGGGCCACGTGTTCAAGGTCTTCGGGGCCGTAGACGGACAAGTCGGTTCCTTTGGGGAAGTACTGACCCGTGCGGAACTGGCCGATCTGATTCGGGTTGATTCCACGCATATGGCAACCGGTCATTTTGACGACGTGCTTCGGGAGTCGGCGTATTGGGCTAGGGGATGGGCTTCGATTGCGATGTTGAGTTCTTCCAGGGTCGGGGGGTTTGCTCCCGGGCGCTGCACGGTGATGGCCGCGGCTGCAGCTGCGGTGTGTCCAAGCTGCTCCAGGACAGCTGGGGCGAAGCCTTCGGTTCCTCGGGTGAGAAAGCCCAGGATCAGGGCGGACATGTAGGAGTCCCCGGCGCCGATGGTGTCGGCAACTTTTGACTTCACGGCGGGAATGTTGATGGTAGCGGCGGTTGTGGTGAATTGTGAGCCGTCGGCGCCTTTGGTGATGACGGTAAGCCCGGTGCCCAGACCGAGGATGTGGGCTGCGGTTTCGTCCAGGCTGTTTTGCGGGTACAGCCAGTGGGCGTCTTCGTCGCTGAGTTTGACGACGTCGGTTAGTGGCACGAGCTCTTCGAAGGTGGCCTTCGCTTCTGCATGGCTGCCGAGCAGGGCTGGCCTGATGTTGGGATCGTAGGTGATCATGCAGTGTCTGTGTGCCTGTTCGAGCAGTGACCTCACGGCGCCGGCGCCGGGTTTGAGGAAAGTGGCGATGGAACCGGTGTGCAGTATTTTGGGGACGCAGGCGGGGACTGCTGGGGCAAGGTCCCAGATGATGTCGAAGTCGTACTTGGCGGAGCCGTCCGGTTCAAGGGTTGCTGTTGCCGATGCTGTCCGGGTGAGGGATTTTGATCCGGGCAGAAGTATGACGCCTGCGCTGCTGAGGTGGTTTTCGATGGAAATCCCCCGCGCGTCCGGGGCAATTGCCGTGAGCAGACCTGTTGTTACGCCGAGGCGGCCGAGTCCGTAGGCGACGTTGGCCGGTGAGCCGCCGGGGTGTTCCACTTTGTCGTGTGACGTGGTGACCACGTCGATCAGCGCTTCGCCTATGACCATGACGTCGAGCGTCTGGTGAGCGTCGTTCCGGGCTGTTGTGAGGTAATCCATGGTCTGTCTCTCGTGGGATGGTGATGATGGGAACTCCCGGTATGGATCCGTCCGCGGACCTCGGGGAGGTCCGCGGACGGAGAAGGGGCTCCGGTAGAGCGGGAGGGTACTAGCCGGACCTCAGGCGGTGGCTGCGCCGGTCATGATCGCCACTGCGTCGGTCATGGTGTGTGATTGCGGAGTGATGGTGGCAGCGCACTTGCCCAGGCGCTGGATGTGGATCCTGTCCGCCACGTCAAAGACGTGGGGCATGTTGTGGCTGATCAAGATGACCGGCAGGCCGCGGTCGCGAAGGTCCCGGACCAGCTGGAGCACCTGGTTCGATTCCCGGACGCCAAGTGCCGCCGTCGGTTCATCCAGCACAACGACCTTTGAACCGAACGCCGCGGCGCGGGCCACGGCGACAGCCTGGCGCTGGCCGCCCGAGAGGTTCTCCACCGGCACTGTCACGTCCTGCAGGGTGGAGATGCCCAACCGGGTCAGCTCTTCCTTGGCCTTCCGGCGCATACCTTTGGTGTCAAGCATCCGGAACACGCTCCCGAGGAGTCCCGCACGCCGTTCCTCCCGGCCGAGGAATAGGTTGGAGGCGACGTCGAGGGCCGGTGAGACGGCGAGGTTCTGGTACACGGTTTCGATGCCGTGGACACGGGCGTCCTGGGGGCGTTTGAAGTGCACCTGCTGTCCTGAGACGAAGAGTTCGCCTGTGTCCGGGACTTCGGCGCCGGTGAGGCATTTGATCAGGGTTGATTTGCCTGCACCGTTGTCGCCGATGATCGCGAGGACTTCGCCGGGGTAGAGGTCGAGGCTGACGCCATCCAGGCCCACGACGCGGCCGAAGGTCTTGACGAGGTTTCGGGCCCGCAGGATGGGTTCGCGGGTGGTGACGTGCGGGGCTGTAAATTCTGTCATGGTCATGACTTGACCTTTCGGATCCACTGGTCGATGGACACAGCGAGGATGATCAGGACGCCCACTGCGAGGGTCTGGTACAAAACGTCGAGCCCGGCAAGGGAGAGACCGTTGCGGAAGACGCCGACGATCAGGGCCCCGAGGAGTGATCCCCAGATGGAGCCGCGGCCGCCGAAGAGGCTGGTTCCGCCGATAACGACGGCCGTGATGGAGTCCAGGTTCAGGTCGACGCCGGCGTTGGGGCTGGCGGCGTTGGTCCGCCCGATCTGGATCCAGGCGCCGGCGGCCAGGACAGCGCCGGCAGCGAGGTAGACGCTCATGAGCACCCGGCTGACGGGGATGCCGGCCAGGCGGGCGGCTTCCTTGTCATCGCCCACGGCGTAGACGTGCCGGCCCCAGGCCGTCTTGCCCAGGATGAAGGCAACAGCGATGTAGAGCAGGAGCATCATGACGACGCCGGTGGAGATCCGCACAGGGCCGAGCGGGAATGTGGTGCCGGTCCAGGTCAGCAGAGGCGGCATGGCCGAGCCGCGCACTGTCGCTCCGTTGGAATAGAGCAGTGTCAGGGCGATGAAGATGTTCAGCGTGCCGAGGGTGACGATGAACGGCGGGAGCCGGAACCGGGTGACCAGGAATCCGTTGAGTGCTCCGGCGGCGAGTCCGACGACGAGGCCTGCGAGCAGGGCAACAGGTGCGGGCAGTCCGTTGTTGACGGCAAGCTGGGCCATGACCATGGAGGAGAGGATCATGACGGCACCGACGGAGAGGTCGATGCCGGCGGTGAGGATGATGAGGGTCTGGGCGATGGCCAGGGTGCCGACGACGGAGACCTGCTGGGTTATCAGGGAGAGGTTTTCAACCCGCAGGAACCTGTCATTGAGGAGGCCGAACACCACCACCGCGATGAGAAGTACGAGAGCGGGGCTGACGGCGGGGTAGCGGTGAAGGATATTGCGTATCCGGCTGAGCGGTGTCTGGCGGTCAAGGAATTCCTCCGCCAGGTCGGCATGCCCGGCGCTGGGCGGGCCGGCGGTCTGTTGCTGGGTCACGATTGGTCCTGATCTTCCGTGATGGTTGCTAGGGCGGCCCTAGCTCGGTAGATGCGGGGCGGGGAGGCCGAGTAGCGGGCTCCGGACTCCCCGCCCCGCAGTGAAGCTGGGTGGATTACTTTCCCCAGCAGATGTCGGAGGCCTCGGTGGTGGTGATGCTCTTGACGCCGTCGGCCGGCTTGTCTGTGACGAGCTCGACACCTGTGTTGTAGAAGTCCAGCCCCGGTGAGTTGGCCGGCTTCTGGCCGGTCTTGGCGAGGTCAACGATGGCCTTCACGCCCAGTTCGGCCATCTTGACCGGGTACTGCTGCGCCGTGGCGCCGATGACGCCGGCCTTGACATTGTTCACGCCGGTGCAGCCGCCGTCCACCGAAACCACCAGGACGTCCTTTTCCTTGCCGGCGGCCTTCAGGGCCTCGAAAGCACCCGCCGCGGCAGGTTCGTTGATGGTGTAGACGACGTTGATGTTCGGGTTCTTGGCGAGGAGGGTTTCCATGGCGGTGCGTCCGCCGTCCTCGGCGCCCTGGGAGGCCTGGCTGCCGACGATCTCGTAGTCGCCGCCCTTGCCGCCGGTGTATTTGCCGGTCTTGGCTTCGTCGCCGTTCTTCTTCTTGTCCGCGGTGTCGATACCGAGGCCGGTCAGGAAGCCCTGGTCCCTGTTGTAATCAACCGAGACAACCTTGTCGTCAAAGAGATCGACGAGGGCAATGGTCGCTTTTTTCCCATCCAGCTGGGCTGCGGTCCATTTGCCGATCAGCTCGCCGGCGGCAAAGTTGTCGGTGGCGAACGTGATGTCGGCGGCGTCGGCCGGGTCCGGCGGGGTGTCCAGGGCGATGACGAAGAGCCCGGCGTCCTTGGCCTTCTTCAGGGCGTCCACTACGGACGGACCGTTGGGGGTGATCAGGATGCCCTTGTCGCCCTTGGAGATGGCGTTCTCGATGGCCTGGATCTGGGTGTCCTCGTCGCCGTCAGCCTTGCCGGCTGCGAGCTTCAGGTCCACGCCGCCGGCCTCGGCCGCCTTCTTTGCCCCGTCCTGCATGGAGACGAAGAACGGGTTGGTCGTGGTCTTAACGATCAGCGAGACGCCGACCTTGTCCCCTGACGAGCTTCCCGTTGATGAGGCGGACGGGGAACTTCCACCACAGGCTGAAAGACTGAGCGCTCCCAGGGTCAGCACTGCTCCCGCAGCGAACAGGCGGGTGGCCGTTGAACGGGGTGCTTTGGAACTCAACATTGAATCTCCTGGTGTTTGAGGCCCTCACTGGCCTCGACAACGATGTCATGTACGATGTAAGCAGCATCACACCGGAGAGTCAATAGATGCAACTTAGAAGGAGCGATTTATTTGACAACGATGTCCGATCGTAGCCAGCCGGCCCTTTCCGCCAGTCGTCCGACAATGCGCCACGTGGCCGCCCTTGCCGGCGTCGGAATTAAGACCGTGTCCCGGGTGATCAACGACGAACCTGGCGTGTCGGACGCCACCCGGGAAAAGGTGCTCAGCGCTTCACGACAACTCAACTACCACCTGGACATGGCGGCCGGCAGCCTGCGCCGCGCGGGCAGAAGGACGCTCTCGGTCGGGCTGTTGCTGCCGAGTGTTTCCAACCCGTTCAGCGGCGAGATCAACCGGGCAATAGAAGATGCTCTTGGGGCCAGGGGAATCGCGGTCTTTGCGGCGAGCCTGGATGATGACCCCCAGCGGGAGCAGGACATCGTGGCGGCATTTCTTGGGCGGCGTGTCGACGGGCTCATCCTCACGCCCATCGCCAGGAGCCAGGCGTATGTGATCCCGGAGCATTCCCGTGACCTGCCTTTGGTCTTCATCGACCGTGAACCGGTAGGAGTGGAAGCAGATGCCGTCGTGACCGACAACGCCGCAGGCTCCGCGAGGGCGGCTGCTCACCTGATGAGCCGCGGCCACACCAGGCTTGCCTATCTGGGTGACCGCACGGACATCCAGACCGCCCGGGAACGCCGGCGGGGGTTCATTGAGGAGATTGGCCGGCAGGGAATTCCCACCTCCACGATTCCCGTCCGTGAAAACCTGCACGATGAGGAATCGGCCAGGTTGGCCGCGTTGGAGCTTCTCACTGCTGCGGAACCACCGACGGCGATCTTCTCCAGCCAGAACCTCATCACTTTCGGTGCCATGCGCGCTCTGAGGGAGCTAGGGCTGAGCAAACGCGTGGCCTTGATAGGGTTCGATGACTTCACGCTTGCCGACTTGATGGATCCCGGCGTGACAGTTATCGCCCAGCACCCCGAGCGAATCGGGAAGCTGGCAGCAGAGCGGCTCCTGGCCAGGATCGATGGCGACCAGCAGCCCCCGCATACCTATGTTGTCCCGTCTGAGCTGGTACAAAGAGGCTCCGGGGAACTCCGCCCTCCGGCCTGACGCCGGGGGACCTTCCTGAACAATCTGCCAAACACAAAAACCTGAATGGGATCATGATGACCAAAACCCTCTACGCCGAGTTCACCGTCAAGCCCGGCAGCGAAGCCCGCGTTGCTGAAATGATGCTCGAACTGACCCGGCATGTCCGTCGTGAACCGGGCAACGAGCTGTTCCTCCCCTGCACCCGGGAAGACAACCCCCGGGAGTACTTTGTCTTCGAGGTCTACCGCGACGAAGCCGCGTTCCAGGAACACATCGGCGCCGATTACGGCGCCAGATTCAACGAGGAACTGGCCCGCCACATCGAAGGCGACGCCTCGGAGCTGACCTGGCTCCTGCCGCTGGAATAGCCCTCAGCCAAATCCAGCCGATCCGCGGTCGGCGGGAGCTGCTGCGTCCAGGACCCACGGAGAGGGCTGAACGGAGCCGCCTACCGGAAATAACCCTTCCAGCCCTACCGCTGGGAGGGAATTTTCTGCTGCCCGCCCATCGCTTCGCCCGGCTCAGCCGCGCGCGGCCGGCCTCATGCCTGAGCCGCCAAAACCGTTGACTTGTCTGATGGACATCACTTAGTGTCCTTCGAGCTGACAACGTTGTCTATCGACGACGCGCGCAACGAAGGGCGAATCAAGCGAATGAAGAACACGAACACCCGCAGGACGCACGCCGTTTCTGCACTGACACTCGCGGGACTGACGCTGGCCGCGGCACTCGCAGGTTCCCTGCCGGCATCGGCCGCGACAGGCCCCGGGGACGAACCTTACCGGCCGGCCATTCACTACACGCCCGCAAAAAACTGGATGAACGACCCCAACGGGCTCGTCTTCTACAAGGGCGTCTACCACATGTACTACCAGCACAACCCCTCCGGTAACACCTGGGGGAACATGTCCTGGGGCCACGCCACGTCGAAGGACCTTGTCCACTGGAAGGAGCAGCCGCTGGCGATCTCCACCGATGCCCAAGAAGACGTCTTCTCGGGCAGTGTCGTGGTCGACAAGGACAACACGAGCGGTTTCGGTACGAAAGAGAACCCTCCGCTCGTGGC
Source organism: Arthrobacter sp. LAR12-1-1.1 (assembly GCF_040676555.1). Classification (NCBI taxonomy): domain Bacteria; kingdom Bacillati; phylum Actinomycetota; class Actinomycetes; order Micrococcales; family Micrococcaceae; genus Arthrobacter; species Arthrobacter sp. LAR12-1-1.1. Next base: position 319,966 of record NZ_JBEGIG010000023.1, read on the forward strand.
CATCTACACCAGCGCCTACAAGGACGCCTCGCCGCACCGCGGCCTGCAGGCGCAGTCACTGGCTTACAGCCTCGATGATGGCCAGACCTGGACCAAGTACTCCGGCAATCCTGTGCTGAACCGGAACTCCGCCAACTTCCGTGACCCGAAGGTGTCCTGGTACGACACGCCCGGCGGCGGAGGCTACTGGCTCATGACCGCGGTCGAAGCCACGGACCACAAGGTCGTCCTCTACAAGTCCGCCAACCTCAAGGACTGGTCCCCACTGAGTGAATTCGGACCAGCCAATGCCACCGGCGGGCAGTGGGAGTGCCCCGACCTGTTTCCCCTCGCCGTGGACGGCGACCCGAAGAACGTCAAGTGGGTCATGGTGGTCAACATCAATCCCGGCGGCGTGGCCGGCGGCTCCGCCGGCCAGTACTTCGTGGGGAACTTCGACGGCACCACCTTCACCTCCGAAACCACCAAACCCGTGGCCACGCCCCCTCCCGGCACGGTCCTGGCCGGATTCAACGACGGAACTTACAACGGCTGGACCGTCAACAACGAGCCAGGAAACTGGAAGAACGGCCCATTCGGCAGCACTCCGGCAAACGGAGCCCTTCCCGGCCAGAGCCCCGTGACCGGCTTTGACGGCAGTGGCCTGATCAATTCGTTCAACGACGGCGACTGGCCGCTCGGGTCCATGCAGTCACCTAACTTCACCGTGACCGACGACTACCTGAACTTCCTCGTGGGCGGCGGCAAGCACCCCCGCGTCTCCGACAAACTGGACAACACCCCGCCCGCAGGAGAGCTCAAGTTTGACGGCTTCGAGGTTCCCGCCGGGACATCGCTGGCCGACACCGGCTGGACCGGGACCGGCGACCTCACCCCCAACTTCCAGCCCTCCACCAGCGGCGGGGACTTCTACCTCGGGGCCAAACGGATTAACACCTTCGAAACCGGCAACACGCCGGGCGATGACCGACAGGGCACCCTGACATCACCGGAATTCCCCATCACCAAGAATTTCATGAGCATGCTGGTCGGCGGCGGCAACCGCTCCGCGGACTCCGGACAGATCCTGGCCGCCCAGTTGCTCGTCAACGGCAAGGTGGTCCGCTCCCTCGCAGGAGACAATTCCGGAATCCTGAACTGGAAAGGCTGGGACGTCTCCGAGTTCGCGGGACAGAATGCACAGTTGCGTGTAGTTGACCAGGCCACCGGCGGGTGGGGACACCTGACCCTTGACCACGTCATGCTGACTGACGGCCCGGCCGTTCCCCGGTCTGACGAGGAATCGGTAAACCTCGTGGTCAACGGACAAGTTGTCCGCACGGCCACCGGAAACGACAGTGAAAAGCTCGACTGGGCATCATGGAATGTCAAAGAATTCGTTGGCCAACAAGCACATATCAAAGTGGTCGACAATAACCGATTCGGTTGGGGCCACATTCTCGCGGACGAGTTCATGCTCTCCTCGAAACCGGCACAGTCGGCCCTGGAGACCTATGACTGGCTGGACTACGGACGCGACTACTACGCCTCCGTGTCCTTCGCCAACATGCCCGATAGCAAGCGGGTCATGCTCGGCTGGATGAACAACTGGGACTACGCCAACGACATCCCCACCAGCCCCTGGCGCAGCGCCATGGCACTTCCCCGCAAGGTCAACCTGACCACGACTCCTGACGGCCCCCGCCTCACCCAAAGCGCTGTCAAGCAAGTGGAACAACTGGGCGGGAGAGTCTCCTATCAGGATAAGAAGGGCGGACCGATTCCCGCCGGGACACACCAGCTCCCGGCTTCCGCATCGGGCCAGGTCCAGCAAGTGGACATCACCTTCGCACCCGGCACGGCGAAAAAATCCGGCATCAGCGTACTGGGCGACGCAAACACTTCCACCGTTATCGGCTACGACGCCACGACCGGAAAAATGTTCGTTGACCGCACCAACTCCGGCAACACCGCGTTCCACCCGGCATTCGCTTCCGTCGAGGACGCCCCCGTCACCCTGGACAAGGACGGCAACATCACCATGCGGATCTACCTCGACCGCTCATCGGTGGAAGTGTTCGCCCAGAACGGTCTGCGGACCATCACAGACCAAGTGTTCCCCAACGCCGGGGCCGACAAGATGGCCCTCTTCGCAGAAGGCGGGATTGCCCAGCTCAAATCACTCACCGTGACACCGCTGGAAAAGGCAATGTTCCTCCCGGAAAACAAGTGACCCAGCCCACCGCCTGACCTGCTCGCCAAGGAGTCGGAGCTGAAGGGCCTGCGTACGGTACTGCACCGGGCGCAATCCCTTCAGCTCGGCCTTTGTGAGGTCGTCGTACCGGCGACTGAAACACGAACTTCGTCACAGGCATTGCCAGCTAGCAGGCGACTTCAGCCCTGAGGTCGCGGATCGCGGCCTCGACGTTGGAGGCCTCGTCGCGGAGGGAATCAGCTGCCTGGGTCAACGTGGCGTCGTCGGGGACCGCGGCGACGGCGGCATTGAACTTGGCCTCGGCGGCCTTGACGGCATCCGCCCGCTGCTGGGCGAGGTTCTCGCTCGCCTTGACGAGATCGTCATAGGTCTTCGTGACTTGATCTTGGGCCGCGCGGACCTGCTCGATCGTGGCATCAGGCTTGAGCGTGGACTTGAACTCTGCCAGAGCTGCGGCATGGGCATCGATGGCCGCGCAGACCTGCGACGTGCTTGCCGGGGGGCTTGAGACGGTAACGGCCGGACTGGGAGTGGCCGCCGGTGGGCTGGTTGGGCTGCATCCGGTGAGCAGGGCGATGGTGGTCCCAAGTGCGATGAATCCCAAGAGAATAGCGCGGGGTTTCGACATCGGAAGATCCTCTTCCAGCTGGGGTGTTGGCTCCGAGCATCGGGGGCCGTATTCATCCTCCGCCGGGACGCGGGCGCGGACCTCATCCGCCGGGGGTGAATTGGGTGGAAATGCATGGCCGGCCGGCAGGGGCCAAATGGCTCTTTTGGGACCGGGTGAACGCGGGTATAAATGGTTGTGCCACGGCGGACGGGTCCTCCGCGACTGGTGTTGAAGCCGGGGCGGGCGGTCCAGGGAAGGACGTTGAAAACTTCCCTGGGCCGCCGCGGGGCTGATGGGGCTCTGCAATCACCGGAACAGCCCACCGGAACAGCCGAGGATCAAGCGACAGGCGGCGGGATCGTCGGCTCTGACAGATGGATGGCGCGGCGGTGTCCGCCCGGACGTATGCTGTTTTCATCGGTTCAGCAGTGAGCTGCGTGCTTTGATTTCGAGCGTGGAACATGACCCAAGGAACTGCAAGAGACGGCCGGCAGGATCGTCATGCCTCCTTCTGGGAGTTGCACTTCAACGACCCGGATGTCGGTGCCTTCCTCAGCGAAGCCGTGAGTGAGTTTGTCGACGACATCGGTGGTCCCGGCCGCGGGATCAGCTGGGCAATCACCCTGCTCGGGTCCGCGGAGGCCCTCACCCTTACTGCCGGCAGCGAACCGGCGCGGGCCGCAGATGAGGCGCAGCGATCCTTCGACGACGGGCCGGCTCGCACAGCGGTTCGCAGCGGTGAATTTGTGTTCGTGGGCGACACCTCCCTGGAGCGCCGCTGGCCCGGGTACGCCAGCGCCGCCGCAGCCTTCGGAGCCCGGTCCCTCATATCCGTTCCGCTGGTCCCACAATCGGTATTCCAGGCCGCTGTGAACTTGTACGCGCCGTGGCCGCATGTCTTCACCAGCGCAGATATCACCGCCGCGGCTCGCCTGGCCCGCCACCTGTCCCGTGCACTGCGTTTGGTTGAGCAGTTGGCGCTGAGGTCCGGGAGCAGCGCGGATCTGTCCTCGGCCCAGCTCTCCCGGGCGCTGGCCGGCCTGGCGTTGCGGACGCTGGTGCGGGAGTACGGACTCAGCGAGGAGGGAGCCCTCGACTATCTTCGGAGCGTCGCGGGCGGAGCTACACGGGAAGCCGCCGGCGCCACGGTCCATGTCCTGGTGCCCGATTCCGTTCAGGTCCAGAAAGAGCCCCTGCCCAGTCCCTATGCAGGGGCACCACATGGCGGGGACGCGCCTCCCGTCCGTCGTCGGCGGCGCAGGACGGGGACCCCGGCCTAGGCGTACAGCGCCATCAAGTTGGGGACACCCGACCAGCCGTCCCGCCAGGCCGCGCGCCTGCGCAGCAGATAGTCAGCACAGCCGCTAGGCGGCGCTGGCGTCTTCTTTCCCTCGGGCGTGGCCCGGGCGGAGGATCTTCAGCGCGCCGGCCCAGGCGATCACCTGGTCGAACAAGGTCTGCAGACTCGCCTCGGCGGCCGCCGTCGGGATGAAGGTGCGGTAATTCGCGAACTCCGTGGCCAATGGCAGCGCAACCTGGGCCCGGACGTCTGCCATCTGCAGTTCTGCCGCCACACCCCGGAGGTGTTCGACGGCGCGGATGCCGCCGCTGCTTCCGTAGCTGACGAACCCGGCAGCCTTGTTGTTCCACTCCTTGTACAGGTAGTCCAGCGCGTTTTTCAGCGCCCCGGGGATCGAGTGGTTGTACTCGCCGGTGACGAAGATGTAGCCGTCGAAACCGTCGACAGCCTCGGACCAGGCCTTGGTGTAGGGCTGGCTGTACCGGCCGAAGGAGGGCGGCAGCGGCTCGTCGAGAAGCGGGAGCCGGAAGTCGGCGACGTCGAGGACGTCAAAGGTGGCATCGCCGCGTTCTGATGCCCGGGCACTTACCCAGTCGGCGACGGCCTTTCCGAGGCGTCCGGGCCGGGTGCTCCCGAGCACGATAGCGATGCGGATCATGGCGGGCTCCTTTCCGGAGATTTTTTTGCCCACAATCACAACAACAAGCCGGACGGCTCGAAACTTCCGCAGCGCCGCCGGATTAGGGTGCTATTGCCCGACGCGCCGGCATTCCGGCAGGATCCGTCCGCCGCGAAGGACGGTCACGAGTTCGAAGCCCGGGTCAACGGCGATAACGTCAGCGCGCATTCCGGCCCGGAGCCCGCCGATCTCGGTTTCCAGGCCCAGGACACGGGCCGGGACCAGGGTCGCCGCCATGACGGCGTCGGCAGGACTCACGCCCGCCGCGATCGTGGCGCGGACAACCTCCAGCAGGGTCGCCGTGCCCCCGGCAAGGGCGCCGTTACTCCGCAAGGTGGCCACGCCGTCGTGCACCACAACATCCGAGCTGCCGAGTTCGTACTCGCCGTCGGGCAGCCCGGTCGCCGCCATGGAGTCTGTCACCAGCGCAATGCCCTCGGCTCCGACCAGGTCAAACACCATCCGGACCGTCTCGGGGTCGAGGTGGACGCCGTCGCCGACTAGCTCGACCACAACCGTGCCGGCCGCCGCCAAACGCAGGCACGCGGCAACGGGGCCGGGACTGCGGTGGTGCAGGGGAGGCATGCCGTTGAACAGATGGGTCACGGTGGGCCGGGCCTGCGGCCCGAAGGCGCCACCGGCCGCGGCCCTGCCGATGAGGTCCGCGGCTTCCGCCAGCGAGGCGGCCGCTACGTGGGCATCGGCATCGGTATGGCCCAGCGAGGGGGTGACTCCGTGGTCCGTGAGAATCCGGAGCAGTTCACTGGCGCCGGGCAGTTCGGGGGCGTAAGTCATGGTCTGCAGGGCTCCGCCGGCGGCCGCCAGCAGGTGCCGGAGCAGTTCAGGATCGGGGTCCCGGAGCCAGCGGGGGTTCTGCGCGCCGCAGCGGGCGGAGGAGAGGAAGGGCCCCTCGGAATGGACGCCTGCGATCAGTCCCTCGGCCGCCAGGACCTTGAGTACGCCGAGCGACCGCACCAGCTCATCGCCCGGGGCCGTGACCAGGCTGGCCAGCAGGGTGGTGGTCCCGTGGCGGTGCAGGAAGTCCACCGCCTCCCGGCAGGCCCGGTCATCTCCGGTTGGGAATCCGCCGCCCGCGGCGCCATGGCAGTGGAGGTCAACAAGCCCGGGAAGCAGCGAGCTGCCCTGCGGCACCGGGAGCTCCTCGGCCCCAGGGAACTGCCCGGCGTCAAAGCCGCCGCTGGGTCCCGCGTAGGCGATCCGGCCGTCGGTCACCGCCACCACGGAGTCCGGGGTAACGGCACCATCGCTCAGGAGGGCGCCCCGCAGGAAGTAGGCGGGAGCGGCAGGGGCGTCGCGGTCCTCGGGGGTAAGGATCATGGTGCCTGGTTTCTGTGTGGCCGGGCGTTTGGGACAGGTACAGCTAGTTGAAGACTAGCCGTACGGCGCCGACGATGGCTGTTCCCGGATTCCCCACCTTTGCTTCGGTTCCGACGGCGTGCCCGCCCAACACGCTGGCGGGTCCCGGCCAAGTGGCGGCAAAGGTGGGGAAACTCCGGACCTCCACAGGAGTTACGGCTAACGCAGCACTACTGTCCTGTTGCCCTGGAGGATGACGCGTCCCTCGCAGTGCCAGCGGACGGCGTTTGAGAGTGCCTTGCATTCCGTATCGCGTCCGGCGGCCACGAGATCGTCCGGGCCGAAGGTGTGGTCCACGTCCACCACTTGCTGGGAGATGATGGGCCCTTCGTCCAGCTCCGCGTTGACATAGTGGGCGGTGGCGCCAACCGTCTTCACGCCCCGGGCGTGCGCCTGGTGGTAGGGCTTTGCACCCTTGAAGCTGGGCAGGAAGGAGTGGTGGATGTTGATGGCGCGGCCGTCCAGCTGCCGGGTGAGGTTGTCGGAGAGGACCTGCATGTATCGGGCCAGGACCACCAGTTCCACGTCCATCCGGTCGATCAGTTCCAGGAGCCGCTCTTCGGCCGCGGGCTTGGTGTCCGGGGTGACGGGCACGTGGAAGAAGGGGATGCCGTGCCATTCGACGGTCCGACGGTGATCGGGGTGGTTGGAGACGACGCCGACGATCTCGATGGGCAGTTCACCGGTGCGTGCCCGGTACAGCAGATCGTTGAGGCAGTGCTCGAATTTCGAGACCATGATCAGGACCCGCCGTTTGGTCCCGGACCGCCGCAGCTCCCAGCGCATGCCGAATTTTTCGGCGACCGGCACAAACGCCTCCCTGAGCACATCCAGCGTGGTTTGGTCTCCGGCCGACGCGAACTGGAGCCGCATGAAGAAGTGGCCGTCCAGCTGTGAGTCGAACTGTTTGCTTTCCAGGATGTCGCAGCCCTGGTCCAGCAGGAAGCCGGACACGGCGTAGACGATTCCTCGCGTTTCCGGGCAGTCCAGGGTCAGGACGTGCTCCACGGTGTCGGGTGTCTGGTCGGTGGTCATGGTCAGCACTCCACGACGTTCACGGCGAGGCCCCCGCGGGAGGTTTCCTTGTACTTGGTTTTCATGTCTGCTCCTGTTTCGCGCATGGTCTTGATGGCTTTATCCAGCGAGACTTTGTGGCTGCCGTCGCCGTGGAGGCACAGACGGGCGGCGTTGATGGCTTTGACGCTGGCGATGGCGTTGCGTTCGATGCAGGGGATCTGCACAAGCCCGCCCACGGGGTCGCAGGTCAGGCCGAGGTTGTGTTCAATCCCGACTTCGGCGGCGTTTTCCACCTGTTCCGGGGTCCCGCCCAGCACTTCGCAGAGTCCAGCCGCCGCCATGGAACAGGCCGATCCGACTTCGCCCTGGCAGCCGACCTCTGCCCCGGAGATGGAGGCATTGATCTTGAACAGGATCCCGACGGCGGCCGCTGCCAGCAGGAAGCGGACGACGCCGTCGTCGTCGGCGCCCGGGACAAACTTGACGTAATAGTGCAGCACGGCGGGGACGATTCCGGCGGCGCCGTTGGTGGGGGCCGTGACGATCCTGCCGCCCGCGGCATTTTCCTCGTTGACGGCCAGGGCGAACAAGTTCACCCATTCCATGGCGAGCAGCGGGTCAGCGGGCACGTGGACGAGCGAAGGGTTCCGGGCATCCGCCTCGGCGCTGACGGCGGATGCTGCCAGCGTCCGGAACAGGGACGGGGCGCGGCGTTTGACGTTCAGCCCGCCGGGCAGGATGCCCTCGGCAGCGCAGCCGTTGTCCACGCATTGGCGCATGACCGCCCACAGTGCCAGGAGTTTTTCCCGGAGTTCGGCCTCGCTGCGCCAGACGAGTTCGTTGGCGAGCATGACGTCGGAGATGGACATATTTTCGCGGCGGCAAATTTCCAGGAGCTCGTTGGCCGTGGTGAAGGGGTGGGGCAGCACGGTGTCGTCTGCCACCACATGGTCAGCGCCCTGGGCATCGCCGTCAACAACGAAGCCGCCCCCAATGGAGTAGAAGCTCCGTTCGCTGAGGACGCCGCCGGAGTGGTCCAGTGCCCGGAAGGTCATGCCGTTGGGGTGGGCCGGGAGGGACTTGCGGCGGTGCAGGACCACGTCTTCGTCCCAGTTGAAGTCCACCCGGTGGTGGCCGGCGAGCTGCAGCTCCGCGTCCAGGGCCGCAGCCGCCACCTGGTCATCCGCCGTGCCCGTGTCCACGGTCTCGGGGTCCTGTCCCTGAAGACCGAGGACCACAGCCTTGTCCGATCCATGTCCCCGTCCGGTCGCACCCAGGGAACCGAACAGCTCGGCCTGCACTCTGGTAGTCGAGCTCAGTGTCCCGTCACTCTTGAGCCCGTCGGCGAAGAGCTTGGCCGCCCGCATCGGGCCGACCGTGTGGGAGGAGGACGGCCCGATGCCAACAGAGAACAGGTCCAGGACGCTAAGTGCCATCAGGGGACCTCGGTGGACGCAAATTCGCGCATGGCATCGAGGAGCCAGCGGCCCAGGAACTCCGCAAAGGATGCCCGCGGAAAGATTCGGTAGGTCTCTTCCGCGGTCTTCCACAAGATGGCGGGGATGCCGCCGATTTCCGTGGACAGCGCCGTGCCGGCCGTGAAGACGCGGGGGTGCAGGTCCAGGGCGCAGCCCTTCTCCAGAACGTCCCGGGCCCGGGGCCCGGAGAGTTCGAGCGTGGTGCGGTTGGCGGAGAGGTCCACCACCTGGCCCTCGGCGTCGCCGAGTGCGTCGGTGAGCGTCCGGGGGAGCTCACCGCCCAGGCTTTCATGGGATTCCGCCGGTGCCACCAGCAGGAATTCTGCCGGGCCCAGCCACAGCGCCGCGGTGTCACCGCTGCTGCGGACCTCCCCGGAAGCGGTGGGAAGGCCTCCCGTGCGTTTGCCCAGCCGCTCCCCGGCATCGCCGTCGGGATCGACCCGGATCCCGGCCATGGTCAGGAACGGCACCTCGCGCAGCTCCACCGTGCCCGCAACGGAGCCCGCTTCAAAAGCTGCCCATAGGCCCGACGCCGGGCTCTTCCGGAGGGTCTGGATCTTCTTGGAATTTTCGAGTGCTGCTGTGTCAGCCATCTTTACGGGCCCCTTCAGAGTCAAAAAGTACGGTTTCTGCGACGACGACGTCCACCAGCTGGTCACCGGCGGCCGCCACGAGGGTTTCGCCGATGCGGTTGCGCCCGTTCTTGATCAGGGCCAGCGCAAACGACCTGCCCAGCGCGGCGCTGTGGTAGCTCGAGGTGACGAATCCCTGCATGGGCACGGGGCCGTAGGCGGGGTTGACGGTGATGCCCTGCTCCACCAGTTGGGTGCCTTCGGGGAGCCGGATGGTGCCGTCCACGGGGAGGACGCTGACCAGGTGCCTGCGGTCGGTGCGGGCGGCGTCCTTGCGGGAGTACGAGCGTTTGCCGATGAAGTCCTTGACCTTGGACACCACCCATTCCATGCCGGCATCCTGCGGGGTGACCGTTCCGTCGGTGTCCTGACCGACGATCGGGTACCCCTTCTCCGCACGCAGCACGTGCATGGTTTCGGTGCCGTACGGGGTGATGTTGAACTCCGCGCCGGCCGCCTCCACGGCTTCCCAGGTGCTCAGCCCGTACCAGGACGGGACGTTGATTTCGTAGGCCAGTTCGCCGGAGAACGAGATCCGGCAGACCCGGGCCTGGACGCCGGAAGCCAGGGTGGTCTCGCGGAATGTCATGAACGGGAAAGCCTCGGCGTCGAGGCCGCCGTCGGCTGCCAGTTCCGGAGCCATTTTGGCGAGGACGGCCCGGGATTTCGGTCCGACGACGGCGATGGTGGACCACTGCTCCGTAACGGAGGTGCAGTGCACATCCAGTTCCGGCCATTCGGTCTGCAGCCATTCCTCCAGCCAGTCCAGGACCTTGGCCGCGCCGCCGGTGGTGGTGGTCATGAAGAACCGGTCCTCGTCCAGGCGCAAGGTGACGCCGTCGTCGAAGATCATCCCGTCCGGGGTGCACATAACGCCGTAGCGGGCCGAACCCGGTGCCAGCTTCTTGAAGGCGTTGGTGTAGATGCGGTTCAGGAACTCGCCCGCGTCCTTGCCCCGGATCTCGATCTTGCCCAGGGTGGTGGCGTCCATGAAGCCCACGGATTCCCGGACGGCAGCGCATTCGCGCAGGACCGCGGTGTCCATGTCCTCGCTGCCCTGCGGGTAGTACCAGGGCCGCTTCCACTGGCCGACGTCTTCGAACAGGGCGCCCTGGGCGACATGCCAGGGGTGGATGGAGGTCAGGCGGGCAGGGTCGAAGAGTTCGCCGCGCTGGCGTCCGGCCAGGGCAGCGAATGCCACCGGAGTGAAGGGCGCGCGGTACGCGGTGGTCCCGATTTCGCCTACCCCAACCGTTTCCCCGCCGCCGTGCTTGAGGGCTGCTGCGATCACGCCGATCGCGTTCACGCCGGACGTCTTGCCCTGATCGTTGGCGGTGCTGATCGAGGTGTAGCGCTTGACGTGTTCCACGGAGCGCATGCCGGCCCCGGTGGAGCGCAGCACGTCGGCCACGGTCTGGTCGCGCTGGAAGTCGACGAAGTGGTGGTGCCAGTCTTCCGGGGCGCCTTCCTGTCCGGGGACCAGCCAGAGCTGGCGGGTGGGGGCGGCGGCGCGCGGCGGCGTCGGCGCAGACGGTTCCGCGTCGGACTCGAAGCCCGCGGCGATGACCGCAGCGGCCCCGGCGGAGATGCCTTCGGCCACGCAGTCGTCCAGGGCGTAACTGCCGCGTCCGGATCCGGCCACCTGCTGGTTGGGAACCACGCTGTGGGGGACGAAGGCGGCGAGGTCTTCGTCCCAGCGCAGCCTGCCTTGGCGCTGGGAGTGCAGGTGCACCACCGGTGACCAACCGCCGGAGACGGCCAGCAGGTCGCAGGCGAGGTGTTCGATGCCCGAGGTGAGCTCGCCGGCGTCGTTGATGCTCCGGACGGTGACGCCGAGGAGCCGGCCGTCGCCGGACACAGCAGCGGTGGTGTTGGCGACGGCGCTGCCGATCAGCACGCGCGTTCCCGCGGCCGCGGCTGCCGCGGCGGTTTCGCTCAGCTGCGGCCGGGCGTCCACGACGGCCTCTACACCGATTCCGGCCGCGCGGAGGTCGGCGGCCAGGGCGTAGGCGCTGTCGTTCGTGGTGCTGATGACCACCCGGGAACCCGCGGCGACGGCGTAGCGGTTGAGATAGGTGCGGACCGCGGAGGCGAGCATGATGCCGGGGCGGTCGTTGTTTTCGAGGACCAGCGGGCGTTCGTGGGCGCCCGGGGCCAGGACGACTTGGGCGGCCCGGATGTGCCAGATCCGCTGGCGGGAAACGCCGGGCGCGGCCGGGGTCAGGAGGTGGTCGGTCCGGTTCTGGGCCGCAATGACGTAGTTCGAGTCGTAGGAGCCGAAGGCGCTGGTGCGGTTCAGCACCGTGCAGTCGGCCGCGGAGATCAGTTCGGCTTCAACGTTGGCCACCCAGTCCAGCGCGGGCTGGCCTTCGATGCTCTCCGCGAGGGCCGGATCGGTGGATCCGGACAACAGCGAGCCGCCGAGCTCGGGCTGGTCGTCAATGAGGATGACCCGGGCGCCGGCGCGGACGGCCTGCCGCGCGGCGGCCAGGCCCGCGGGGCCGCCGCCGATCACGAGGACGTCGGTGTGGACGTATTTCTTGTCGTACTCGGCGCGGTCCTCGTCCGGGTCCAGTTTTCCCAGCCCGTTGAGGAATTCGGCGCTGAGGCCGTCCACGAGGGACACGGTGGTGGCGGGGAGCATGGACTCGGCCACGTGGCCCGGGAACCGGGCGGCGATCTTGACCAGGGCGTTGGATTCCTCGACCCCGGCGGACATGATGCCGCGCGGCCGGTCCTCGTAGAGGGAGTTGCCCGCCTCCAGCCGGCCGTTCGCCAGCAGGGCGGAGGCGAGGGTGTCGCCGGGGTGGCCCGTGTACTCCCGGCCGTCCACGGTGAAGCGCCAAGTGACGCTGCGGTCGATGCGTCCGCCGGTGCTAAGACGCGCGGGCTGCGGCTGAGCGCTCATTTGGAGGATCCTTCCGGGGAAACGGGGCTGGTGATAGTGGGGGCTGTGGGTCCCGTGGCGGGCCGGAGCTGGCCCATCGGGTAGATGGCCTGGATGTCGTACGTGAGCGTGTCGCGGAGCATGTTGAACCATTGCCGGCAGCCCGTGCTGTGCAGCCAGCGTTCGGCGAAGGCGCCCTTGGTGTTGTCGCGGTAGAACAAGTACTCGGCCCATTCGCGGTCGGTGAGTTCCGCCGGGTTTTCGGGGTAGGGCACGTGGGCCTGGCCGCCGTAGTGGAACTCGGTCTCGTCGCGGGGACCGCAGTTGGGGCAGGAGATAAGGAGCATGTCCGTACCTTTCTAGTGGGCCACGGCGGCGGCGCCGTGTTCATCGATCAGGGCGCCGGTTTCGAAACGCTCGAGCGCAAAGGGCTGGTTGAGTTTGTGCGGTGTTCCGGTGGCGATCGTGTGCGCGAACGTCAGGCCGGCCGCCGGTGTGCCCTTGAATCCGCCGGTTCCCCAGCCACAGTTGACGAACATGTTTTCCACCGGGGTGGTGCCCACGATCGGGGAGGCATCCAGGGTGGTGTCCACGATTCCGCCCCACGTCCGGAGCACGTGGGCCCTGGCGAAGATCGGGAAGAGTTCGACGGCGGCGGCCATCTGGTGCTCGATCACGTGGAAGGAGCCGCGCTGGCCGTAGCCGTTGTACGAGTCGACGCCGGCGCCCATGACCAGTTCGCCCTTGTGTGCCTGGGAGACATAGACGTGGACGTGGTTGGACATGACCACGGTGGGGTGGACGGGCTCGTGGAGCTCGGATACCAGTGCCTGGAGGGGGTGGGACTGGATGGGGAGCCGGAATCCGGCCATTTCTGCCAGGACCGAGCTGTGCCCGGCGGCGCACAGGCCCACTTTTTCGGTGTTGATGGTGCCGCGGTTGGTTTTGACGCCCACCACGCGGTTGCCGTCCTTGACGAAGCCGGTGACTTCGCAGTTCTGGATGATGTCCACGCCCAGCTCGTCGCACTTGCGGGCGAACGCCCAGGCGACGTGGTCGTGCTTGGCGATGCCGGCGCGCGGCTGGTAGGTGGCGCCCATGACCGGGTAGCGGATGTTGTCGTTGATGTTCAGGATGGGGCAGAGTTCCTTGACCTGCTGCGGGTCCAGCCACTCGGCGTCCACGCCGTTGAGCTTGTTGGCGCCGACGCGGCGGACGCTCTCGCGGACGTCGCCCAGGGTGTGGGCCAGGTTCATGACCCCGCGCTGGCTGAACAGGAAGTCGTATTCGAGTTCTTCCGGCAGGATCTCCCAAAGCTTCAAGGCGTGCTCGTAGATCGCCGCGCTCTCGTCCCAGAGGTAGTTGGAACGGATGATGGTGGTATTCCGGGCCATGTTGCCGCCGGCGAGCCAGCCCTTTTCCAGGATGGCGATGTTGGTCATCCCGTGGTTCTTGGCCAGGTAGTACGCCGTCGCCAGCCCGTGTCCGCCGCCGCCAACAATGACCGCGTCGTAGGAGGGCTTGGGGTCCGGGTTGTGCCAGAGGAAGTCCGGGTGCTCCGGCAGGTGCTCGGTGGTCATTGTGCTGCTCCAATCAGTTCTGCCTCAAGCCCAGTTGCCGCTGTGCCGGCGCCAAGGTGCGGGTAGAGGGGGAATTGTGCGGCCAGGGCGCTGACACGTCCGCGCAGTTCGGCGGCTGTGTCAGCGCTGAGTTCGTTCCCGGGCGCCTGTGCGGTGAGGGCGGAGGCGATGATGTCTGCCACCTCCGTGAACTCCGCGGCACCGAAGCCGCGGGTGGCCAGGGCCGGGGTGCCGATCCGCAGACCGGAGGAGACCATGGGCGGGCGGGGGTCGAACGGGACGGCGTTGCGGTTGACGGTGATGCCGATCCGGTGCAGCCGGTCTTCGGCCTGCTGCCCGTCCAGTTCCGAGTTCCGCAGGTCCACCAGGACCAGGTGCACGTCGGTGCCGCCGTTGACCACGGAGATCCCGGCTGCTGCGACGTCGTCCTTCAGGAGCCGGGACGCGAGGATCTTGGCGCCTTCGAGGGTGCGTTCCTGGCGTGCCTTGAACTCGGGGGAGGCGGCGATCTTGAAGGCCACTGCCTTGGCCGCGACCACGTGTTCCAGCGGGCCGCCCTGCTGGCCGGGGAACACGGCGCTGTTGATCTTGCGCGCGTACTCCTCCTTGCCCAGGATCACCCCGCCGCGCGGGCCGCCGAGGGTCTTGTGCGTGGTGGTCGTGACGACATCGGCGTAAGGGACCGGGTTCGGATGCAGTCCTGCGGCCACGAGGCCGGCGAAATGCGCCATGTCCACCATGAGGTAGGCGCCCACGAGGTCGGCGATGCGCCGGAACTCGGCGAAGTCCAGCTGCCGGGAGTAGGCGGACCATCCGGCCACGATCATCTTGGGCCGGTGCTCGAGGGCCAGGGCCTCCACCTCGGCCATATCCACCAGGTGGTTGTGCTCGCTCACGTGGTACGGGACCACGTTGTAGAGCTTGCCGGAGAAGTTGATCTTCATCCCGTGGGTGAGGTGGCCGCCGTGGGCCAGGGCCAGTCCCATGATGGTGTCGCCCGGTTCCAGGAGAGCGAACATGGCGGCGGCGTTGGCCTGGGCGCCCGAATGGGGCTGCACGTTGGCGTACTCGGCGCCGAACAAGGCCTTGACCCGGTCGATGGCGAGCTGTTCGATCACATCGACGTGCTCGCAGCCGCCATAGTAGCGCTTGCCCGGGTAGCCCTCGGCGTACTTGTTGGTGAGCACCGAACCCTGCGCCTCCATGACCCCCGCAGGGGCGAAATTCTCGGACGCAATCATCTCAAGGGTGGACTGCTGGCGCGTCAGTTCCCTCGCCACGGCCTGTTCGACCTCGGGATCGACTACGGAAAGTCGCTCGTTCAACTGCTCAACCACGGTTGCTCCTTTGAAATACCACTGTTGTTATGACTGATATATCAGTGTGAGGTCAATGCTATGATTGGAATCACACCGGAGTCAATAGCCGGAAGCCAAGTGGAACCGGGCTTCCGTTTGGAAACCAGGAACGGAGCCGAGCTGTGAATGCACTGACTGTCTTGCCGCCCGCAGAAGACGAAGTCCTGTCCCAGGCCGAGGCCGCGTACCGGCAGTTGCGCGACAGGCTGATCATGCTCGACATCCGCCCGGGCGAACCCATCAACGACGGGCAGTTGGCCGCCGAGCTCGGCTTCGGGCGCACTCCCGTGCGCGAGGCGATCAAGCGGCTGGAAGTGGACCACCTGGTGGTTTCCTATCCGCGCCGGGGTACCTTTGCCACCACCGTGGACTTCACGGAACTGGCCGACGTCTCGGAAATCCGGGAACTGCTGGAACCGCTGGCGGCGCGCCGGGCGGCAACGCGGGCCAACGCCGCCATGCGCCGCGAACTGTTGGACGTCGCCAAGACCATTGCGGAACTGGCCCCGAGCCCCGCAGAGTCACGGGAGCTGATGCGCTACGACCTGACAGTGCACCGTCTGATCTACCGGGCCGCTGCCAACCCGCACCTGGAAGACACACTGATCCGCTACGACAACCTGGCCACCCGCATCTGGTGCCTGGTCCTGGATAAGGTCCCCTCGGTCAGCGGGCACGTCAACGAGCACGTGGAGCTGCTCAAGGCGGTGGCCGAAGGCGACGCGGACAGGGCGGCCGAGCTCGCCCTGCACCACGTCACCAGCTTCGAGGAGACCATCCGGAAGGTGCTCTAGGAGTCCCCCTCCGGGCGCTCCAGAGCCTGATAGCCCAGCCTGGCCGAGACGGCGGCGGCGGCGGCCATCACGTTGGCTGCCAGCACGTCGATCACAGATTCCGGAACCCGGGACTTTGGTGCTGAAACCGTAATGCAGCCGACCGCGGCGCCTTTGTAATCGCGCACCAACGCCGAGACGCCAAACTCCTCGGGCGTGGTGAGTCCGTCATTGACGGCGTAGCCGGCTTCCCGGTTGGCGTTCAACTGTTCCGCAAAATCCGGAGCCGGGTCACTGCCTGGTTTGAGTGTAACCACCCCCTGCTCGAGCAGGCTGGCTGCCTTCGGCTCTGGCAGGTCGGCCAGAAACATGCGCACCGAAGAACTTTCAAACTTGCTGTACCGGGTACCGATGGCAGCCGTGTGTTTGACCAGGTGCGGACTGGGAATCTGCTCCACCACCACGGCCTCGGATCCGTTCCATACGGCCAGCGCACTGGTCTCGAGCGTGGCCTCGGTGAGCCGCTCCAGTTCCGGATAGGCCACCCGGCGCACGTCAAGCTGTGCCAGCAAGGGCCCCGAAAGGGCAATGAGCCCGAGGCCCAGGCGAAAACGTCCGGTCTCATCATCGCGCTGCACATAGCGGGCTTTCTCCAGTCCCGCCAGAATCCGGGAGACCGTGCTCTTGTGCAGGCCGACACGCTGGGCAATTTCCGTAACACCGAGGACGGGTTTTTCGATCGAAAACGCTTCGAGGACCCCCAGCCCATTCAGCAATGACGCCGCGGCGCCCTGAGGGGCTTCGTCACTCTGACGTGGCCTGCCTGCCATGTTCCATCCCGTTTCTAAGTCTGTCGTATCTGTCTGCGGCCCGCATTGGAGGGCCCAATTTAGCAATCATAGGTCCGACGGCGGGCCTTGCCTCAAACGGCGGACCGCCGTCATATCCGCTAGAACCCTTGTGGAGTTGCTGAACGAGCAACTACATTGATCATGCAGCAACAAAATGTGAACCAGGTCACTTCCATCGGCGGCCGGGCCTGCAGTCCCCGGACTCAGACTCCGCACGAAATGCAAATTAAACATTGCTGACATCTCAGTTGCGCATACAGCAACTAATTTGATTCGAAAGCAACTCACTAGTCGTGATGGATCGCCGTCAATCAATCCAAGGAGAAACCCATGAGCCAGGACCTCAACACCCAGCTGAACGAACTGCTCGAGAAGGCCTTTGCCGCCGGCACCGAGCAGTACCACGAACTCGGCTTCAAGCGCCGCGTCGGCTACGGCAGCCGGCCGGCCATCATCCACATCGACATGGCCAACGCCTGGACCCGCGAGGGCCACGCCTTCACCTGCGAAAACATGGACACGATCATCCCGGCCTGCCAGGCGCTGAACGACGCCGCCCGGGAAAAGGGCATCCCGGTCATCTACACCACCACCGCGTACGACATCACCGACCGCTCCAAGCCCTCCGACATGGGCCTCTGGTCCTCCAAGATCCCGGTCGAGCTGCTCGCCGAGGGACTGGACGCCGTCAAGATCGATGACCGCATCGCCCCCGAGCCCGGCGAACTCGTCATCACGAAAAAGCGCGCCAGCGCGTTCCCCGGCACCAACCTTCAGCAGTTCCTGACCGTCAACCGCATCGACACCGTGATCATCACCGGCGTCACCGCCGCCGGCTGCGTCCGCCACACCGTCGAGGACGCCATCGCCGAAGGCTTCCGCCCCATCGTGGTCCGCGAAGCCGTCGGGGACCGCGTCGCCGGGACCGTCGCCTGGAACCTCTTCGACATCGACTCCAAATTCGGCGACGTCGAACCCCTCAGCAACGTCCTCGACTACCTCAACAACCTCCCCAAGTTCAGCGAAACCACCACCCCCTAACCCACCCGCACGCCCGAAAAGGGCGGCCATCTTCACCTCAGTGAGAAGCCGCCTTTTTCGTCCCTGCCGGGAGGCACTCATCGGCTTTGCGGTGCCGTATCACATCGGCACATCTCAGTCGCATAAGACCCAACTAATTTGGCTATAAAGCAACAACGCCAGGACGCGGATCGCTCTGCACTGTTCGCCGCGAAACAATGACTACGCCCTTCCAACCATGGGAGCCACCATGACAACGCTTTACACCGCAACCCCCAGCAGTAAAACCACCCTCCGCAAAGTCACCGGCGCCGCCGCTGCCGGCACCGTCGTTGAATGGTTTGATTTCGCGATCTACGGATTCCTCGCCCCCGTCATCGCAAGAACGTTTTTCCCGGCCGGGGACCACATCACCGGCCTGCTGCAGACGTTCGCCGTGTTCGCCGTCGCCTTTGCCCTGCGACCCCTGGGCGGCGCCTTCTTCGGTGCCCTCGGAGACCGCATTGGCCGGAAAAAGGTTCTTGCCTTGACGGTCCTTCTGATGTCCGGCGCAACCGCGACCATCGGACTTCTGCCGTCCTATTCCAGCATCGGCATCTGGGCCGCCGTGTTGCTGACCTTGGCCCGCAGCGTTCAGGGTCTGTCCGCGGGCGGCGAGTACGCCGGCGCGGTCACCTACGTGATCGAACACGCCCCCGCAGATCAACGGTCTCGCTACAGCAGCTGGATGCCGGCGGCAACCTTCGCCTCGTTCTGCGGTGCAGCCCTGTTGTGCTATCTGCTCACGGCCAACCTTCCGGCGGAAGCCATGGACAGCTGGGGATGGCGCGTCCCGTTCCTTGTGGCGGTTCCGCTTGGCCTCGTCGCGTTCTACATCCGGCAGAGGCTGGACGAGAGCCCGATGTTTCTGGAAGTGCTCAATAGCGCAACCGCAGTACATGCGCCCCTTCGCCAAACCCTGCGCCTGCAATGGAATCCCATGCTGGCCCTCGGCGGATACATCAGCCTGACGGCGCTGTCCTTCTATACGTTCTCCACGTACATGACCACGTTCCTGCGGGAGGTTGCGCATCTACCGGCCGACCAGGTCCTCATGAGCAACGTCATCGCCTTGGCGTTTGCCGCCGCGATGGCACCGGTCCTAGGCAGGGTCTGCGACAGGGTCGGTCGTCGAACCACAATGGTGGCTTCCTGCCTCCTTCTAGGCGGCCTGGCGGTCCCCGCCTACCTGCTCGCCTCCACCGGGGGATTCGGCAACGCGCTGGCCGGCCAGCTCCTGTTGGCCCTGGGTGCCGTGACGGCCAACGTGGTGACGGCAGTCCTTTTGTCGGAAGTGTTCCCGACGGCCGTCAGGTACACAGCCTCGGCCATCACCTACAACGTCAGCTACGCGATCTTCGGCGGAACGGCACCTTTTGTCGCCACGTTCCTGATCGCCAGTACGGGGAACAAGCTCGCCCCCGCCATCTACCTCACGGCCATTGCCGCTGCGGCGCTGCTGGCTGCTTTCCTGCTGCCGGAAACCAGCGGCCGTTCGCTGCGGGCGTCATCTGTCGCAGAGCAAGACGCCGCGGTAGCTCCCGACGGCGAGATGCAGCGCAGGGTCTGAGCTGCGACTGCACCGAGTCTGTGCCGCCGGCCCGCGCACCGGGAAACGCGGTCAATGAACGTGGACTCGACTGGCGGATGTCAGGGTGATTGTGACACCGCTGGTGTTTAGGTAGTCAAGAGTAGATCTCGCACGCGCCCGGCTGGTGTCTTCCAGCCGGGCGTTTTGCGTGGGCGGCCGTTCCCGAAGCCTCAGCCGTTCTTCTTCCAGCGCTTCGGCCACTTCACATTCATCAGGAGCAAGCCAAGCAGGAGCGCGTCGACGGTCATGATTCCCGCCATGAGATAGGCCCACCCGGCCATCATGGCTTTACCGCCGACCGGCGGTCCGAAGTGCGCGCGTGTACCAGAATGCCCATAACGATCTCCTGACGTGGATCCCCCCAGTCACTCGATAGTCCCCCAAGTGTGCCACCGCGCCGCCCCGGAGGGAACCGCGCCGCTGCCTGGCTCAAGCTTTTCACAAGCTGACGCGCGCACGGCGTAATGAATGCAACTCAGTCTCGTTGACTGCAACTATCGTTCTGCGGCCTGGCAGGTGTCCGCTGAACTCCTCTGTCGCGGTTTCCTCGGAGTAATTTGTAAATCGAAAAACAAAAAGCATTGACTGTGTCACAGGTCACGCCTAATCTGGTGCAACAGCGTTGCACTGATTGCAACCCCAAAACACTTTGGTGGACACATGAGTAACGAAACTTCCTCCCCGGCCCCACTTGCGGGGTCGATCGGCCCGGAGTCGAATAGCGGGCATGGCAGTACTTCCTCCGGACAGGCCACGTTGAGCGGCCGTGTGGGCCCGGGCGGGCAAGATCCCGTGGTCAGCAGGGAGACCCGACGGCGGGTGGTCGCCGCAAGTTTCATCGGGAACTTCGTCGAATGGTTCGACTACGCCGTCTACGGCTACTTGGCCGCAACAATCGCCGCGGTCTTCTTCCCCGAGTCCAATCCCCAGACCGCGCTTCTGCTGACTTTCGCCCTGTTCGCCATCTCGTTCCTGGTGCGGCCACTCGGCGGCTTCGTCTGGGGCCACATTGGTGATCGGGTGGGGCGCCGGACCGCGCTTTCCCTGTCAATCCTGATCATGTCCGGAGCGACCTTCTGCATCGCCCTCATCCCGGGGTATAACGCCATCGGCATCTGGGCCCCGATCCTTCTCCTGGTGGTCCGCGTCGTCCAGGGCTTCTCCGCCTCGGGTGAATACGCCGGCGCGTCCGCCTTCCTGGTGGAGTACGCCCCGGCCAACAAACGCGGCCTCTACGCTGCGGTGGTTCCGGCCAGCACGGCCGCGGGCCTGCTGCTCGGCTCCCTGCTCGCGGGCCTGCTGACCATCCTGCTCAGCGCCGAAGCGATGCAGAGCTGGGGGTGGCGACTGCCGTTCCTGCTCGCCGCCCCGATGGGCCTGATCGGACGCTACATCCGCACCAAGCTGGAAGACACACCGGTGTTCCGCGAACTGGCAGAGGAGGACCAGGCCATCAAGGCCCCGGTATCCAGCCTCTTCCGGAACCACTGGCGGTTGCTGCTGAAAGCCGTCGGAGCCGTGCTGCTCAACGCCGTCGGGTTCTACGTGATCCTGAGCTACATGCCCACGTACCTGTCTTCGGAACTCGGTCTCGGCGCGGCCGAATCCTTCCTGGCCACCACCATCGCCCTGATGACGTACATCGGGTTTATCTTCCTGACCGGAATGCTCTCGGACCGCTACGGCCGGAAAAAGGTACTCATCGCCGCATCCCTGAGCTTCATCCTGCTGACCGTGCCAGCCTTCGCTTTGCTGGGCACTGGGAACTTCCTGGTGATCGTCCTGGTGCAGATCCTGCTGGGCGGCATGCTCACGCTCAATGACGGCACGCTTCCGAGCTTCCTGGCGGAAATGTTCCCCACCCGTGTCCGCTACAGCGGCTTCGCCGTCAGCTTCAACCTCTCCAACGCGCTGTTCGGCGGCACTGCGCCGTTCATGGCGACGCTCCTGATCGCCGCGACAGCCAATGACCTGGCGCCGGCCTGGTATCTGTCCGGCGCCGCGGCCATCTCCCTGATCGCCGTCGTGCTCTCCCGTGAAACCAGCAAGGAACCGCTGCGCCACGACTAGCCGGCCGACGCCCCAATTTTTCCCCTCCAAAGAACAGCACCGCAGAAAGGCACCACCACCATGACCATCACAACCTCCAACAACGCTTCATCCATCGCCGAACTGGAGCGACTGAAAGTCCTGCACAACGGGCAGAAGGAAAAGCTGACCTTTTCCAACGCCGAATTTGAGCGCCGGCTCGGCGGACTGCGCCGCATCATGGCCGAGAAGGACCTGGACGCCGTCGTCCTGACCAGCTACCACTCCATCAAGTACTACTCTGACTTCCTCTTCACCTACTTCGGCCGGTCCTACGCCATGGTGGTCACCAAGGACGACACCGTGACTGTTACGGCCAACATCGACGCCGGCATGCCGTGGCGGCGCAGCTACGGCGACAACGTGGTGTACACAGACTGGCGCCGGGACAACTACATCTTCGCCATCCAGGAGGCGCTGCGCACCCGCGGCATTAACCCCCGCCGGCTCGGCGTCGAAGACGATTCGCTCCCGCTGGACAACCGGAACAAGATCCAGGCGGCGTTTGCCGGGGCCGCCCTGGTGGACGTGGCCCAGGCCGCGATGCGCCAGCGGATGATCAAATCGGCCGAAGAGATCGAGGTGATCAAGCACGGAGCCCGCATCGGCGACCTCGGCGGCGAAGCCATCCGCAACGCCATCACCGCCGGCATCACCGAATACGAGGTCGCCCTGATCGGCACCGAAGCCATGGTTCACGAAATCGCCCGGACCTTCCCGGATTCGGAAATCCGTGACACCTGGGTGTGGTTCCAGTCCGGCATCAACACCGACGGCGCCCACAACTGGGCCACCACGCGCAAGATCCAAGAACACGACATCCTGTCCCTGAACTGCTTCCCCATGACCTCCGGCTACTACACCGCACTGGAGCGCACCCTGTTCTACGGCGAACCCGACGCCCGCTCCCTGGAACTGTGGAACATCAACGTAGAGGTCCACAAGCGCGGCCTCGAGCTCATCAAGCCGGGAGCTGTCTGCAAGGACATCGCCGCCGAGCTGAACGAGATCTACGTGGGTCACGGACTGCTTGCCAACCGGACGTTCGGCTACGGACACTCGTTCGGCGTCCTGAGCCACTACTACGGCCGCGAAGCCGGACTGGAACTCCGCGAGGATATCGACACCGTGCTGGAACCGGGCATGGTGGTCTCCATGGAACCCATGATCACGGTCCTGGACGGACAGCCCGGCGCCGGCGGCTACCGTGAGCACGACATCCTGGTGGTCGGTGAAGACGGAGCCGAGAACATCACGAAGTTCCCCTTCGGCCCCGAATACAACATCGTGGGCGCCTGACCCCCACACCCCCAACAAGGGACGGACAGAGAAGCGGCGCCACGTCCACCGTGGCGCCGCTTTTCGGCCTTCATACGGAATGATGGTAGACACCATGACCCCAGCAGAATCTCCCGAGACTACCGGAAACGGCGACACCAAGGGCACCTCCGTCATCGTCAACGCCATCGCCGTACTGCGAACGTTCACGCCGGACGAACCGCTGCTCGGCGTCACCGAGATCGCCAACCGGGTCGGCCTGCACAAAAGCACCGTCTCCCGGATCCTGGCCACCTTCGAACAGGAACACCTGGTGGAACGGGACCCGGAAACCCGCCGCTTCCGCCTGGGCCTGGGACTGATCGCCGTCGCCGGACCGTTGCTGGCCGAACTGGAAGAACGGCGCGTGGCCTTCCCGGTCCTGCGTGAACTGACCGAACAGACCGGCGAAACCAGCGCCCTCATGGTCTGGAACGGCGCCGAGTCAATGTGCGTGGAGCAGATCGCCAGCCACCACCAGATCAAGCACGCCACCCCGCTGGGCGCCCGGTACACGGATGCCATGAGCGCCTCCGTGCAGGTCTTCCTGTCTGCCGAGGCCGCCGAACGTGTCCGTACGCTCCTGCGCAGCGGAGCGATCAGCTACCCGGGACTCGATGACGCAGGCCTGGACGGCTACGAGATGAAGCTCAAGGATGTGGCGGCCCGGGGCTGGGCCATCAACTATGGCGAATCCTCCATCGACGAAGTGGGCGTGGCTGCTCCTGTCTATGACCACCGCGGCGACGTCGTGGCGGCTGTCCTGATCTCGGCGCCCCGGTTCCGCGTCTCCCGCGAACGGCTGCAGGGACTGGGCGAAGCGTGCGCGGCTGCGGCCGACAAAATCACCAGGCGGCTGGGCGGCCGCGCGTCCCGCAGCAGCGACTGACGCCGGGCCGGCAAGCGCAGCCCACCCGCCTCAGTTCAGCCGGGCCAGCCGCGTGGCCAAATGCAGCGCCGCGAGCCGGCCCGTTCGCCGGGGGTCGCCGCCGCACAGCTCGAAGATCCGCTGCAGCCGCTGATGCATCGACTGCCGTTCCACGTGCAGTTCCCTGGCCGCCTGGGCGGTGTTGCATCCGGAATCCAGCCAGGTGGCCAGGGTATCGAGCAGTCGCGAATTGCGTTGGGCATCATGGTCCAGGAGTGCGCCAAGTTGCCGGCGCACGAAGTTCCGCCGTTGCTCGGTATCCAGGCTTCCCACCGCGAGGCGTTCGACGGCGAAGGCCTCGGAATCGATCACGGGACAGTGCGGGCCTGCTGCCCCCGCCGGTGACTGTCCCAGCGTGTCCGCCAACTCCAGCGTGAGCCTGGCTTCCGACAGGGACCAGGGAGCTTCCGATATCCCGGCGGACATCGGGCCAACGGCAACGAGCGTGTCGGCCAGTGCGGGCAGCCCACGCAGGCCGGCCAGGAGTGCGTGCCGGCTTTCGCGCGGATTATCGCCCGGGAGGACGGCCACCGCCAGGAGCTCGGCGTTATCGACATAGGTGGCGCTCGGCTGCGCCCCGCGGGTCAGAAGACGCTCCACGGGAGCCCGGAGCTGTTGGAGCATGTCGGACCGGATCACGATGGCCAGGAGCGCGGCAGCCGGCGGAATCCCCGCCGCGGAAGCCAGCTGCTGGAGCCGCCAGGCCTGGCTGCCCGAATCTATCGCGCGAAGCAGGGCCGCCCCGGCGACTTCCTTGAGCCCGGGAGACATCCGCTGCAACAGTGCCAGGGCCAGGATGTCCACTGAGCGGTTCCCGGCTGTACGGGCCAGGTTCTCGTCCTCGCCCGGCGGGATCCGGAGCAACAGCTGCGCAGCGAGAATGCCGCGGATCGGAACGTCGATGTGGATCAGGCGTGCCTGCTCCTGCGGCCCCAGGGCGGAGGCGTCGGCGTCGGCGGCCTCCGGCTGTCCCGGGGTTGCGCTGGCCAGGGTCGCACCTGAGACGGACGTCAGGGTCACCTCGGCATGGGTGATACCGGCCAGCACGGCGAGAATCCGGTCCAGGCCGCCGCCGTGTGCCAGCTCGACGGCCATCGCGTGACTGGCCTCGTCTGCCCGCCGCAACTGGGACACCGAGTCGCTGACCAGCATCGAATTGATGGCCTGCATGACCCCGACAAACGGCACCACCCCGCGAAGTTCGATCAGCGGAAGGCCGGCTGCTTCGGCGGCCGCCACCATCGAGGACGGCAGCGACGGAAGGGCCGCCCCGGTCTCGATGGCTACGGCCGCCACACCCCGCTCTGCCAGCTGGCGAACGTAATTGACCTGCCGCTCCTCAGAGGCGAGGGCGAGAGCTTCCCCGCCTGTCAGCAGAAGCTCCCCGCCGGCCAGCAAGGGCGCGATGTCGATGATTTCACTGGAGTGGATCCACCGCAGCTGGGTCCTGGCGGCAGCCCCTGCCGCTGCCCGGATGATGGGATCGGCGGCCGCCAGCGTCGGATGGTTCAGGGCGTCTTCAAGACGAATGGACATGACACTCCGTCGCGTTGATCTACGTTTATTTGGACACATTGTATATGGTCGAATGTGGCCTGCGACACATAATCTTGAAGGAATCCCACACACCCCCGGAGGCTCCCAATGCGTCAAAAAACCCCAGCGGCCCCAGCCGGCACCGCGCCGGTAGCCGGTGAAGACCACGAAGCGTGGCTACACCCCATCCCCGAATCAGAGCGGACCCGCAAAGTGTCCGGCCAGTTCTGGATCTGGGCTGGAGCAAACCTCGCCCCGATCAACTGGGTGCTCGGAGCGCTCGGCATCCAGCTCGGCCTGGGGTTCGCGGACACGGTCACCGTCCTCGTCCTTGGAAACCTGATCGGAATGCTGCTCTTCGGGTGCTTTGTCCTGCTGGGCCAAAAAACGGGAGCCACCGGCATGGTGCTGGCCCGCGCCGCCTTCGGACGGCGCGGAAACTACCTGCCGGCGGCCATTCAGGCCCTTCTGGTGATCGGCTGGTGTGCCGTCAACACGTGGATCATCCTGGATCTGGTCATGGCGCTGTTCGGAACCCTGGGATGGGTCGACCCGGAGGCCCACAACTATGCATGGAAGATCGGCATCGCCACGTTCATCATGGCGGCGCAGGTAACCATTGCCTGGTTCGGCTACAAGGCGATCGCTGCGTTCGAGAAATGGACCGTCCCGCCGACCATCATCATCCTGACCGTGATGTCCGCCGTGGCCTGGTTCGGCATGAAGATCAACTGGACCTACGCCGGCCCTGCAGGCCACATCCTGGAAGGCTCGGAACGCATCGCCGCGATGAGCGCGGTCATGACGGCCATCGGCATCGGCTGGGGCATCACCTGGTTCACCTACGCCGCGGACTACTCCCGCTTCGTCAGCACCACGGTGCCCAAGCACAAGGTCTACCTCGCCTCGGTGCTGGGCCAGTTCATCCCCGTGGTCTGGCTCGGCATCCTGGGCGCCAGCCTGGCCACCAACACAGGGGAAATAGACCCCGGCAAACTCATCGTCCTGAACTTCGGTGCGCTGGCCCTCCCCGTGCTGCTCATGGTGCTGCACGGCCCGATCGCGACCAACATCTTGAACATCTACACCTTTTCCGTCGCCACACAGGCGCTGGACATCTCCATCAGCAGGCGCAAGTTGAACCTGTTCGTCGGCGTCTTCTCCCTGGCAGTCGTGATCTTCTTCATCTTCCAGGAGGACTTCGCCACGGTACTGGACGCCTGGCTGATTGGGCTGGTCGCCTGGGTGGCTGCCTGGGGCGGAGTCATGCTGGTCCACTACTTCTGGATCGAGAAACGCTGGCCCGGCAACCCAGACAGGCTCTTCGACGCCGTCGGCACCAAGCGGCTGCCCGGCGTGAACCCGGCCGGCATCGCCTCCCTGCTCATCGGCATCTTCGCCACCTGGCTGTTCATGTACGGATTGGTGCCGGCCATGCAGGGGCCCATCGCCGTCGCGCTGGGCGGATGGGACCTGTCCTGGCTCGCCGGGGGACTGGCCAGCGCCGCCGCCTACGCCGTCCTCGGACCGCGGTTCCACCGCAAGTTCCTGGATGTCCCCGCCCCCAGCGAACAGACCGCAGATTCACCTGACGCAACCGGCCTTCCGGTCACGTCAACCACCCCCGCCGTTTAGCAGGAGATCAACCCGTGAACTTCTTCCCCGCCTTTGCTGACACCGCCCATCCCATCACCTGGCCCGACGGCCACCGTGCCGCGGCGTCCTTCACCTTCGACGTCGACGCCGAATCCTGCACCATCGCCCATGACCCGCAGAGCACCAGGCGCATGTCGCTCATGACGCACCAGTCCTACGGGCCCAAGGTCGCCGTCCCACGGATCCTGCAAATCCTCGAGCGACAGGAGATCCAGGCGACGTTCTTCGTCCCGGGCTTCACGGCCGAATGCTACCCGGACGTAGTCCGCCGGATTGCGGACGGCGGCCACGAGATCGCCCACCACGGCTACCTGCACGAACACATGCAGGGCATCGACGCCGCCACGGAGGCACGGTACCTGGACCGGGGCCTGGATGCCCTGGCCAAGGCCGCCGGCGTCCGGCCGACCGGATACCGTGCACCGTGGTGGGAGCTCAACTGGCATTCCGCAACGCTCCTTGCCGACCGCGGGTTCCTTTATGACTCAAGCCTGCTCGACGGCGACGCGCCCTACCGCTTCAGCGTTGCCGAGGGGGACCCCCGCGACCTCGTGGAAATCCCCGTCGACTGGGCTCTGGACGACTGGGAGCAGTACGCCTTCTACCCGGGCGTCACCGGAAGCGGTGTCATCGAAAGCCCGGCCAAGGTCCTGGAAATGTGGACGCTGGAGGCCGAAGCGCACCACGCTGCCGGGAGCTGCTTCGTCCTGACCAACCACCCCTTCATCTCCGGCCGGCCGTCCAAGGCCGTGGCCCTGGAACAGCTGATGGACCGGGTTAAATCCATGGACGGCATGTGGGTCACCACCATGGAGAAGATCGCGCAACACACGCGCGACTCCGTCGAGGAGATCCACACCCATGCCCGCGTTGCCGTGCCCGGATTCCCGGACACCGGCGCACGGTTCACGCCGGCCGCCGTGCGGCAGCCCCAAGGAGCCCCGGCGCGACGCGGGGCCGAAATCTAGGGCACAGTTTGGCCCCAGGAAGCACAGGTCCCCGGCACGGCCCCTCCAGAAGGTGCCGTTCCGGGGACCTTCCTGTGTGGGCGTCCGGTCTCATCGGCAACCGGGGCAGTTAGCCGGTCTTCGCCATTGCGTAGGCCACGGTGGCGTAGGCCAGGGCGCCCGACATTTCCTGGAGCAGTTCCGGGTTGGTGTTGGCGATGGTGTCGCAGGCTTCGTGGTAGCAGGGGTCGAGGTCCTTGCCGGCCACCCCGCCATAGGTCTGGGCCTGGGCCTGGGTCTTTTTCTTCTCATCGCCGGTGAACAGCCCGCCGCCTGGAATGCCGGCCGAGAGGAAGGCGTCGTAGTCGGACCCGCCGTCAAAGGGCGTCGTCTCGGCGGGCAGCGCGTTCTCCTCGAAGTAGCGGAAGAAGAGGTCCTCGATCGCCTTGGACCCGGCGGGACCGGCGTGGCCGAAGTCCGTGCCGTCCCCGTCATGGACGGAGCGCACGCCGTTGGGCGAGGCCACCATGTCCACGTTCAGGTTCACCGCGGTCTGGCTGAGCTCGGCCTGGCTGAGCTCGTCGACGTAGTGCTGGGACCCGTAGAGGCCGTCCTCCTCCCCGCCCCAGAACGCGAACCGGACCCGGTTGACCGGCGTGATCCCGGCCTCCTTCATCCACCGCGCGGTCTCCAGGACCGCCGCCACCCCGCTGCCGTTGTCGTCAATGCCCGGGCCCTCCTGCACGGAGTCCAGGTGCGCGCCCACCACCACGGTGTGCCCGGCATCGCCGCCGGTGTCGGCCAGGATGTTGAAGGATTCCACCGTCTTCCCGCGCCGGCCGTCCTCTTTGAACGTGAAGGCCTGCCGCACCGGCGCATACCCGGCTGCCCGCAGCTGCTCCTCGACATAGCGGGCCGATTCCTCATAACCGGAGGTGCCCGACGCGCGGTTGCCGCCATTGGCATCGGCCACCCGCTGCAGCGCCTGCATATGCCCCACCATGTCCCGGGACTTGAAAGCCGCCAGCACGGTGCGCGCGTCCACCGTGCTGACGGGCGCCAGCTGCGGCACGGCAACACTGGGGCTCGCGGACTTGGCGGGCTTGGCGGATTGGCTCGGCGCGGCACCGGACGGGGAGCCGGCTGCTGTCCCGGACGTACAGGCCGACGTCGATAGCAGGACCAGGGCGAGGAGCGAGGGAAGTACATGCTTGCGCAGAGTGATAATGCTGGGAGCCCATCACTAGTCGGTACACGTTCGCTTGATTTCGGCTCGATTAGTCAAGACGCTCGCCACTGATGCTCCAGTAAGTCGCGGCCGCCATCGCCCGGCAAATACTCCTATCAGGTCGAACCATTCTCGGCCTTGCGGCTGTAACTTCCATAGCGCCTCGCTGTGAATCTGCTGTGCATATTGTTTGCTGCCATGACATGGCCACCGGGCATGTCCGGAGCTTAACCGGTAGTGGGCGCCACAGACAGTATCTGCAGCGCCCACTCCCGTGGCGGTCCCAACTGGTGGGGGTGGCCGTTACGCCAGCATTCCCTGAACGTCGGCCGCTTCCGGGTACGCCGTTTGCGTGCCCTTCCTGGTCGCTGCCAAGGCCGCTGCAACGGATGCGAAGGCGGCAGCGGCCGGGAGCGATGCGCCGGCGGCAAGGCGCGCAGCCACGGCGCCGGTGAACGCATCACCCGCTCCGGTGGTGTCCGTGGCCTCAACCCTGGTGGGTTCAATGCGGGTGATGTGGTCCCCAGCCCCAGCCCCGGCCCCGGTCCCGGAGTCCAGGACGACGGAGCCGTTGGCCCCCAAAGTGACCACAACGCGGTGCAGTCCGCGATCGGCGAACTTGGCCCGGACCGGCGCCCATGCCGCGGTGTCCGCGTCGGCGTCGGGTACGGCGGTGCCGCCCAGGAACAGCGACGCCTCATGCGCGTTCACGAGCAGAACGTCGCAGAGATCTGCGAGGCTCGCCGGGATCTCGGCGTACGGCGAGAGGTTGAGCAGAACTGTCGCACCGGCGTCGTGGCCCAACCGGGCCGCGGCTTCGACCGTGGCGAGGCCGACTTCGAGGCACAGGCACACCACGGACGCGCCCTGGAACACTTCGATGGAGGCGGCAACATCCTCCGGCGTCAGCGTGCCGTTGGCCCCGGCCGAGATGATGATGTTGTTCTCACCGTTCGCGTCTACGGAGATGACGGCGACGCCGGTCGCGGTATCGGGAGCGCGGCGGACGTGGGAAATATCCACGCCCGCCCCGGCGGTGGATGCCAGGAGCATGTTCCCGTTGCTGTCGTCGCCGACCGCGCCGATCAGGAAGACCCGTCCCCCGAGCTTGCTCGCGGCGACGGCCTGGTTGGCGCTCTTCCCTCCGGGGTTGACCGCAAAACCGTTCCCGTGCACTGTTTCGCCGGGGAGCGGGAGCCTGTCGCAGTAGATGGTCAGGTCCGCGTTCAGCGATCCGACGACGACGATCGGGGGCGGGGTCGGGATGGTCATTTTGCCTCAGCTTCTACGGGCTTGGGAATCAGCAGTGATGCAGCGAATGCCGCCACGGTGATGATAAGTCCCACAACGATCGCGGTCAGGTAGGAAGCCTGGGCATCGCCCAGTGCGGAGGAAGCCACGAGCGCCGCCGGCAGGACCAGGAAGCTCAGGCCCGCGCCCAGGTTGAACGCGCCGGCGTTCATGCCGGGGAGGAAGCCGGGGTTGCCTTCGGGGGAGAGGACAACGCCAAGGCCGTTCAGCATGATGTTGACCGTCCCCGCGTACATGATGCCCAGCAACGCTGTTCCGGCAATCATCATCGGCAGGCTGCTGAGACCGTAGAAGGCAATGACGGCCAGGGCCACGACGCTGCCGGCCATGCCGATCCGCAGCACCTTGGTGTAGCCAAGAACCGGGGCCAGACGGCCGCTGATGGGGCCGACCACCCACCCCAGAAGGGCATAGGGAGTGAGGATGATGAGTGACATTTCGGTGGGTCCCACGCCGAAGCCCGGGGCCGTGGCCTGCACGTAGGCGGGGACAATGCCGTTGATGACCGCGAAGACGCCGGTCATGGTCAGTGTTGTGGTCAACAGCGGCGCCCACGTCGAGCGCTGACGCAGGTGGGCGGTCTCCACCATAGGCTGCGGCGTGCGCTTTTCCACGATCCAGAACCCGCAGAAGGCGATAGCGGCAACGGCGATCAGGCCGATGGCCAGCGCAAGTGTGCCGGGAGAAAACGCGCCGACCAGCTTCGAGGCCTCGTTGAGGGCTGTCAGCAGGGCGCCGACCGCGATGACGATGAAGACCACGCCGGGCCAGTCCATTTTGGTGCCCATCGCTGGCTTGCTTTCACCTGCCAGGAGGGCGACGAGGCCTGCCGCCACGACGGCCAGTGCGACCATGAGCCAGAAGATGCTGCGGAACCCGAAGTGTTCGGCGAAGTAGCCACCGACAAACGAGTCCACACCGGCAACCCCGCCGTTGACGGCGGTGATCAGGCCCATGAGGGCGCCGTACTTCCGCGGGTCGCTGACGGCCGACCGCAACATGATCAGGCACAGCGGGACGGTGGGGCCGCTGACTCCCTGGACGATGCGTCCGACGAAGAGCCAGGTGATGTCAGGGGCCATAGCCGCGATCAGGGAGCCGACAGCCATCATCACCATCATGCCCAGCAGGATCTTCTTGCGCCCCACAATGTCACTAAGGCGCGGCAGGAAGAGGGAAAACAATGCCGCCGCGGTGAAGAACCAGGTCTGCGACAGGCCGATCACGGCCTGATCCGTGTTGAGTTCGTTGCCCATCGTGACCAGGGCAGGGCTGAGCATTGAGGCATTGAGCTGGAAAGCAACGCAGGCCGTCAACAATGCGGCGGTGAGGGCAGTAACACTTCTGCGCGTGGTCTTGGATTCGTAGGTCAGGGTGCTCATGAGTTGGCTCCTCCGGTCCCTGCGCCGATGCTGACGGCAGCGGACGGGTCCACGTCGCCGATGCGCACCAGCGCGTCGGTGACGAGGTCCCAGAACTTCCCGTGGTCGAGGTCCACAGCCACGGAGGTGTGGCAGTCCGCCGGTGCCGGGGCCCGGAAATCGGCCACGGTCATGCCAAGCGTCAACCGGCCCTGCAGCTCGATGTCCACCGCCACTTTGCGGGTGGACATGACCGTGGGATCGATGACGTAGGCCACGGCGCAGGGGTCGTGGACGGGCGGGTAGTCAAAGCCCTGGGCGTCCTTGTAGGTCTTGGTGAAGAATTCCATCAGTTCCAGCACGAACTGGGCCGGCCCGGTCCCCACGGCAGCGATTTTTTCCACGACTTCGGGGGTCGCGAGGGCCTGGTGCGTGAGGTCCAAGCCGACCATGACCACCGGCCAGGGTTCGTTGAACACAATGTGTGCGGCCTCGGGGTCGATGATGATGTTGAATTCGGAAACGGCGCTCCAGTTGCCTACGTGGTACCCGCCGCCCATGAGGACAACTTCTTTCACGCGTTCCACGATGCGCGGTTCCTTGCGGGCCGCCATGGCGATGTTCGTCAGTCCTGCCGTCGGCACCAGCGTCACGGTGCCGGGCTCATGCGCCATGACGGTGTCGATGATGAGATCGACGGCGTGGCGCGGGTCCAGTTCGATACTGGATTCGGGCTGGGCGGGGCCGTCCATGCCGCTGTCACCGTGGATGTCGGGAGCGGTCTCGATGCTGCGGACCAAGGGCCGATCGCAGCCGGCGGCGAAGGGGACGCCGGTGATGCCGGCAATCGTGCCGACGGACAGGGCGTTGCGGGTGACCCTTTCGAGGGTCTGGTTGCCGACGACCGTCGTGACGGCGAGCAACTCAATGTTCGGATTGCCGTGAGCCAGCAGCATGGCCACGGCGTCGTCATGGCCCGGGTCGCAGTCCAGGATGATCTTCCTGCGTTCCGGGTTCAGGGTGATGGGATCCACGTAAATATCTCCACGTCGTTGGGGGTCCGCCGGGGCGGTGCGATAAAGCGTTCAGAGTGAGTTTGACACTGTCCCGGAGTCAACGTCAAGCGCTTAACGTTCATTACGTCAAGCGCTTGATGTATTGCGGCGGGTGCGACGCACCCCTCCCGGCTACGATCGAGGTATGGAATCCGGCGAACAAGTGCACGAACTTCGGGGGCGCACCCCGCGCGTCACCGCGGCGATGGTGGCCGAGCGGGCCGGGGTCTCCACCGCAACGGTCTCCCTGGTGGCCAACGGGAAGACCCAGGGGCGGGTGTCGGAAGACAACATTTCGCGGGTGCGGGAAGCCATTGCCGAACTTGGCTACGTGGTGGACAGCATTGGCAGTTCGCTGGCCAAGGGCATCAGCTCGATCGTGATTCTGGTGGCACCGGACATCTCCAACCCATTTTTCGCCAAGGTCATTGCCGGTGTCCGCGGCGCCCTGGGCGCCAACTACCAGCTGCTGCTCTCCGTCACGGACGCCGGCGAGTCCCCGCGCGTCGATGATGTCCGCAAGCTTCTGGCTTTGCGGCCGGCCGGGCTGCTGGTGGATGCGCCCAGCGCGGCGTTCCTTCGGGATCTTTCCGCAGCCGGGCCGTTGGTCCTGCTGGACGCACCCGGCTTGGAGTCCTTCGCCCCGTCGGTGAACCTCGACGTCGGGCACGGCGCCCGGCAGCTGGCCCGGCACCTGGCGGGGGCCGGACACAAACGGGCGGCGTACATGGACAGTGTGACCGGCACGGCGACCTTCGATATCCGGCGGGCGGCATTCCTGGAGGAGTCCGCGGCGGTGGGCATCATCGTGGCCGCGGACCATGTCATCGGCACCACCATTGACGTCGGCGCCGCCGCCGGAGCATTCGCCGCGGCGTGGCCGAGTTGGCAGCGGGACGGTGTTACCGCCGTCGTCTGCGCCACCGATACCCATGCCTACGGGGTGCTGCAGGAAGCCCGGGTGGCCGGCGTCCGCATTCCGCAGGAGCTCGCCGTGGCGGGCTTCGATGACCTGCCCTATTCGGCCACGTCCAACCCGGGCCTGACCAGCGTCCACCTCCCGGGCGACGCCCTCGGGGCCAAGGCCGGCGAGCAGCTCCGCAGGCTCATGGAGGGCCAGGCCCTGGAACAGCCCCAGCTGATCCTCCAGGGCTCGCTGATGGTGCGCGGTTCCACGGAACCGGCCAGCACCTAGAAAATCGGACTGAGCCCAACCGCGAACGTCTCACCGAGGAGTTGTCAGCATGACAAACGCAGCCGCCCTGACCATCCAGAACGCCCGGATCTTTGACGGACATTCGCCCGAGTTGGCAAGCGGATCCATCCTGTTCCGGGACGGGGTCATTCAGGAGACCGGGGACGTCATCCCCGACGGCGAGGTGATCGACGCCGGCGGCCGTGTAGTGGTGCCCGGGCTCATTGATGCCCATTTTCATGCGTACGCCGTTGGTCTGGGCGGCCTTGAGGTTGAGCGCTCGCTCCTGAGCTACACAGCCCTGGTGGGGGCGCGCCGCTTGGGCGCCGCGGTGCAGCGGGGATTCACAACCGTCCGCGACGTGGCCGGCGGGGACAGCGGGCTCGCCCGCGCCATCCGCAGCGGCCTGGTCACGGCTCCAAGGTACTACTACACGGGTCCGGCTCTCAGCCAGACTGGTGGCCATGGGGATCCCCGGTCCGCGGATCTGGACGTCTGCTTCGATCACGGTCACATGTGCGCAGTAGTGGACGGTGTGGACAACCTGCGCCGGGCAGTCCGTGACCGGTTCCGCACGGGAAGCCATGCCATCAAGATCATGGCTTCCGGAGGCGTCGTCTCCCTGACCGATCCCATCCGCCTACCGCAGTATTCAGCAGAAGAAGTCCGGGCGGTGGTGGACGAGGCCACCCGGCGCAACAGCTACGTTGCGGCCCATGCGTATTCACCCGAGGCAATCCGGCATTCCGTGGAAAACGGGGTACGTTCCATAGAACACGGGAACCTCCTGGACCGGGACACGGCGCAGATGATGGCCGGGCACGGAAGCTTCCTCGTGCCGACGCTTGCGGCCTACGATGCCATGAGCCGAAGGGGAGCGGGGCTGGGTCTGAACCCCGTTTCCCAGGCCAAGAACGCCGAGGTGCTTGAGGCTGGAAAGGTCGCTGTGGAACTGGCCCTGCAGGCGGGAGTCAAAGTGGGCTTCGGGTCTGACCTGATGGGGGACCTTGAGGACGATCAGCTCGTCGGCATTCGGCTGCAGATCGAGGCGGCGGGGGTGTTGGAGACGCTGAGGTCGCTGACCTCGGTCAACGCGGAACTTCTTCAGGACCCAAGCATCGGGCGCATCGGACCCGGGATGGCAGGCGATGCCGTGATCCTGGACGGCGACCCCTTTGCGGACCCGGCAGTTCTCTGGGACCAGGACAGGCCGAGGACTGTTATCCACGACGGCCGCATCATTCAGTGATCCCCGCGGCTCACGCGGCGGGTGTCGGGTGGACCATGAGGTGTTCCAAGCCGCCGATCGAGGAATCGAGCGTGGTCTTCACGTCCCCGGCCGGTTCAGGCGCATTCTTCATGATCCGGCCAGGGGCGGTCCGTGGATCTGGAGATGCCCGGGAGGGCAGCGGAAGTCGGCGTTAGGGGAGCGCGCGGGACAGAAATCCCGTTGTTTCTCAAAGCAATACAACTGTTGACTAGTGAGCAACTTCACAGTTAGAGTTGCGAAACCGAAAAGCCGCCGGAAGGCGGACTCGAGATCTCCAGGTGGAATGGATGGCGCGCGCGAACCGCCGCTGTCCCTTCCTCTTTTCCCTGCGCTACACGCAACCACACGCACCGCACCCCACCACGCCCGCAATCCGGCGCGCCTTCTTTCGGCGTGCCCGCGTACATGAGAGGCACTGTCCCCCATGACAGAATTCCGTTCCACTCCCTTTGACCGCAGGCAGCTCCTCAAGGCGGCAGCACTGACGCCGTTTGCGGGTCTGGCGCTCTCCGGCTGCGCGGCCAAGCCCGCCGAAAGTGCCGCCGCGAACAAGACGGTGACGGTCACGTCCTACGGTGGCTCCTACAACGACCAGCTGACCCAGACGATCCTGGACCCGTTCTCCAAGCAGTCGGGGATCCAGACGACGCTGCTGGCCAACACCAGCCTGGCCGCGCTCAAGGCCCAGGTCCAGTCCGGCGACGTGCAGTGGGACCTCGTGGAAATCACGGCGCCGGAGTATGAGGTAGCCGTGGCCGAGGGGCTGCTGGAGAAGTTCGACTACGACATCATCAGTGACAAGGGACTGCCGGGATACGCGAAGGCCGAATACGGCATCAAGTACCTGAGCTTCCTGTTCGTCATGGCGTGGGACCAGAAGGTCATTTCTGACGCGCAGGCCCCGAAGGACTGGGCCCAGTTCTTCGACCAGGGCAAGTACAACACCAAGCGCTCGGTGTACAACCAGCTGTCCGACAGCTCCGTCCTGGAGGCCGCCCTGCTGGCCGACGGTGTCCCGTTCGACCAGGTCTACCCTCTCGACGTCGACCGGGCCCTGAGGGTCCTGGGCCAGCACCCGGGCAAGGACCGGCTGCTCTACCACGCCGCCAACCAGGAGCCCATCCAGCAGCTCACCTCCGGCGAGGTCTCCCTCTCCACCAGCTTCAACAACCGCATTAACGCAGCCCGCAATGACGGCGCCAAGCTGAACTTCTCCGCCGAAAACGCCGTCCTCGCCGGCGACTACTTCGTGGTGCCGAAGGGCGCCAAGAACAAGGAAGCCGCCTTCAAGTTGATGAACTTCATGTCCAACGACGCGGAGGCCGGCGCAGCGTTCGACAAGGTCACCAACCTGACCCTGGCCAACACCCCGGCGCTGTCCAAGCTGCCGAAGGAAATCGCGGACACGCTTCCCACCAGCCCCCGGCTCGCGGACAAGATCCTGGTCCGCGACGACAAATGGTGGTCGCAGAACCTGAAGAAGACCGAGCAGCAGTTTAAGCTCTGGCAGGCCAGCTGAGATGAGCAACGCAACCCTCGAACGGACGCGGCCCCGCGGCCGCGGTGCGCCGCCTTCTGCTGACGCACCCCGACGGCGGCGCAGCGGCTGGTGGCTGCTGCTGGCCCCGATCCTTGCTTTCGACGTCGTGCTGTTCCTGACGCCGTTGGGCAAACTTGTCGGCGCAAGCTTCGCCGACAACGCCTACCAGCGCGTCCTTGAGGACCCGCTGGTGGTGCGCGCACTGGTCAACACCCTGACCATCAGCCTGGCGAGCACCGTCGTCACTGTGGTGCTCGGCTACATCATCGCCATGGTCCTGTGGCGGGCCGGAACCGTCACCCGGGTGATCCTGTTCGCCGTCGTACTCCTGCCGTTCTGGACCGGCATCCTGGTGAAAAACTTCGCCTGGGCGGTCCTGCTCCAGGACAACGGCATGGTGAACGCCTTCCTGCAGGGAATCGGGCTTACGGGTGCGCCGATCCCGTTGCTGCACAACCGGTTCGCCGTGATCGTCGGCATGGTGCACTGCCTGCTGCCGTACGCGGTGTTCCCGATCTTCTCCTCGCTGGCCTCGATCGATGACCGGCTGGGGCTGGCGGCCCGCTCGCTTGGCGCACGGGAAGGAGCCGTGTTCCGCAGGATCACGCTGCCGCTGAGCATGCCCGGCATTTCCGCCGCCGGGCTGCTGGTCTTCATCATCAGCACGGGCTTCTTCATCACGCCCGTGGTGATGGGCGGACCAGGCGACATGATGATCGCCAACCAGATCGACTACTACGCCCGACAGCTCACGGACTTCTCCGGGGCCGCTGCTCTGGCCGTCATCCTGACGGTCATGGTCAGCATCCTCGTGGCCGTCTACCAGCGCGTCCTCAAGGCAGGAGGCCAACATGAAGACAACTAATCCGCAGCACCGCCTGCTGGCGCTTCTTTCCATCCCGGCCTTCCTTTTCCTCGTCATTCCGACGGCGATTGTGGTGCCGGTCGCGCTGAACGACAGCCGCTACATCACCTTCCCGCCGGAGGGGATCTCCTTCGCCGCCGTGGCCGGATTCTTCGCCGACCGGGCCTGGACCTCCGCCCTGACGGCCAGCCTGCAGTCGGCGGCGATCGCTGTCGTGATCGGTGTGCTGCTGGGCGCCACCGCGGCGATCGGCCTTCACGGGCGCAAGTTCCCCGGCCAGCCCGCAGTAGTGGGTCTGATCCTCGCGCCGATGATCGTGCCGACCGTGGTGCTCGCGCTGGCCTTCTACCAGTTCTTCATCTCGATCGGCATGGTGGGCAGCATCGTTCCCATCGGCCTGGCGCACGCAGTCATCGCGACCCCCTATGTGTACCTGACCACCCGTGCCAGCCTCGCCGGGCTCAACCCGGCCCTGGTCCGGTCGGCGCAGAGCCTCGGGGCAGGTCCGCTCTCCGTCCTGCGGCACGTGTATCTGCCCATCATCCTGCCCGGCCTGATTTCCGGGGCGCTCTTCGCGTTCTCGGTCTCCATCGATGAGACGGTGATGTCCCTGTTCATGCAGTCCCCGGGTGCCACCACCTTGCCCGTCAAGATGTTCACGGATATCCAGTTCAACCTGACCCCGAAGATCGCGGTGTCGTCCGCCCTGCTGGTCAGCGTCGCCACAATCGGGCTGCTGCTCCAGGTCCTGTTTGTCCTCAAGCGCCGTTCTTCAACCCGGATGCTGCCGCTGGCCGTGTCCGCACAAACGTAAGGAAAGTCGA
The DNA here is from genome assembly GCF_040676555.1 of Arthrobacter sp. LAR12-1-1.1. Lineage (NCBI taxonomy): Bacteria > Bacillati > Actinomycetota > Actinomycetes > Micrococcales > Micrococcaceae > Arthrobacter > Arthrobacter sp. LAR12-1-1.1. Next base: position 358,473 of record NZ_JBEGIG010000023.1, read on the forward strand.
TGACCGCATCAGTGATTTCCGCGGAGTCAATTCCCGGGACGGGGAGAGCCGCCCAGGGCGCCATTGAGCTCCGCCAGGTCAGCAAGCACTACGGCGACGTCGTTGCCGTGGACGAGCTGGACCTGACGGTTCAGCCTGGAGAGTTCGTGACCCTCCTGGGCCCCAGCGGCTCCGGCAAGACGACCACCATGATGATGGTTGCGGGGTTTGAAGAACACACCGCCGGAACCGTCCTCATTGACGGCAGGCCTGTGGACTCGCTGCCGCCCCGGGACCGCAATCTCGGTGTGGTGTTTCAGAACTATGCCCTGTTCCCGCACATGAGCGCGCTGGAAAACGTGGAGTTTGCGCTCCGCATGAGGAAGGTGCCGCGGGCGGAACGGCGCCAGCGCGCGGAGGAAGCCCTCGGGCGTGTGGGACTGGGCAAGATGGGCGGCCGGAAGCCCCGCCAGCTCTCCGGTGGGCAGCAGCAGCGGGTGGCGCTGGCCCGGGCACTGGTTTTCAACCCGGCGGCCCTGCTGCTGGATGAGCCGATGGCAGCCCTGGACAAGCGCCTCCGCGAGCAGATGCAGGAGGAAATCAAGACCCTGCAGAAGAGCCTGGGCATCTCCGTGCTGTTCGTGACGCACGACCAGGACGAGGCCATGGCCATGTCGGACCGGATCGTGGTGATGCGGGACGGGAAGATCGTGCAGTCCGGCCCGCCGGAGGAGGTGTACAACCACCCCATGACCGACTGGGTGGCCAGCTTCCTCGGCGACACGAACCTCATCCCGTGCACCATCGTGGAGCGAAACGGCGAGGAGGCAGTTGTGGACCTCGGCGGACTTGGCCTGGCAAAGGTCCGGGACCGCGGGGCCAGCGGCGAGAGCTACGCCGTCTCGATCCGCCCGGAGCACCTCAAGTTCAGGACGCGGGCTTCGGCCGGCAACGGATGCGCCGCGACCCTGGTGTCCTCCACGAATCTGGGCGCCACGGTCCGCCACCGCCTCACGGCCGGCGGCCACGAACTCCAGCTCCGCGAGCTGAGCTCAGACAGGGGCACCCGGATCCTGCCGGATGAGGAGCTGTGGGTGGGCTGGGACGCGGACAAGGCCCAGCTGCTGGTCCTGGAGTCCTGATCCCGGAGCCGGTCAGGGGTTGGGCCGGTTCCGCTGTTTCTCTCCGGGGGACATGCCCTGTTCCGGCGCCCAGGGATGGACATAAGCCCACTATGTCCATCCCTGGGCCGCACCGTGGGGCATGTCCAAATGCCGGAGGGGGACATGTCCAGTCAACGCAGGCCTTTGGGGACATGCTCATTGCAAGGCAGCACCGTACAGAGCAACAGAGCAACAGAGCATGTCCCGGGCTGGCGCGTGGCGCCGGACCAAGGGGCATGCCCTCCGCGCCGTGGGGCATGTCCATTCCGGGGGGAGCCGGGCCCAGTGCAGCCGCAACCGGCCACCGTTTGCGCTCCGCCACGCACACCGTGCCCAAAGCCCTGGCTTGGCAGGGCCGGACCTACAATGGTTTCGATGATGCCAGGACATATTGCAGCTGCTGATGGAAAGAACGTGCTGAGCGTCAGCGCGGGCATCATCAGATCGGTTTGGCAGCCCGGCTCGTTTGTTGATGTCCACGACGCCAGGGACGCCATGCGGGCCGTAGCGCAGGTCAGCGGCGGAACACCGATGCCGATGCTCTCCGAAATGACGGATGTGGAGATCAGCGCGGCCGCCAGGTACGAGTTCGCGCAGACAACAGGGGTCTTGGCGATCGCCGTGCTCGGATCCAGCACTGTGGATCGCGTGATTGCGGCGGCAATGAGCCGGCATACCCGGTACCCCCACGAGTTCTTCACTTCCAGGGACGACGCCATGGCCTGGCTGAACAACTTCACCTCCAACGGCGGCCAGCCCGATGGATACGCGGACGGCATTTCCGCCCTGGCGTGAGCGTTCCGGCCTGCTCCGTGCGGTTAGGCCTTGTCCACCGTAGAAGCTGCCTCGGCCTCCTTGACCTGCCGGTTGGTCGCGGCCCAGCTGGCCAGCAGCCGCAGCGCATCCTCCGACGCGGAGCCGGGCTCGGCGTTGTAGACCAGCAGGGACAGCCCGGCGTCGGCCGAGACATCCATGGCCTCGTACATCAGGTGGAGGTCCCCGACCACCGGGTGGTGGAGGTGCTTGAGCCCGGTGTAGTGCTGGCGCACGTTGTGCGCGGCCCACAGGGTGCGGAATTCCTCGCTCCGAGTCGATAGTTCGCCCACCAGGTCGGTCAGCCCGCGGTCGTAGGGGTCGCGGCCGGCCTCGGTGCGCAGGATCGCGACGGTGTCGTTCGCCGCACGCTCCCAGTCCGGATAGAAGCTGCGCGAGCGGCCATCCAGGAAGATGAAACGGGCATGATTGGCCGGGCGGGCCGGACCCACATACATGTCCGAATACAGGGCATAGCCCAGCGGGTTGGCCGCAACGATGTCCATGCGTCCGTTCCGCACAAAATGCGGGCGCGTTGGTGATTGCGTTCAGCGTCAGCTGAACGCTCCGTCGGACGGACTCCGCGGGACGGGGGCGACGGCGGGTCCGGCTGCCCGGGGCCGCCGCCCGGGCCAGATCGAAGAGGTGGGCCCGTTCGGCGTCGTCGAGTTGCAGCGCCTTTGCCACAGCATCCAGCACACCCTCCGAAACGCCGGACAGGTTTCCCCGCTCGAGCCGGGTGTAATACTCGACGCTGACGCCGGCCAGCATCGCGACTTCCCCGCGGCGCAGCCCCGGCACGCGGCGCTTGGCGCCGTAGACCGGCAGCCCTGACTGCTCGGGGGTGATCTTCGCCCGGCGCGAGGCAAGGAATTCGCGGGTCGCGTCTCGATTGTCCATGCCATCAACGTTAGGCCTTACGGCCCGCTGAGGGAGACCCTGCCAGTACCCCTATCAGCAGGGACTCCCTCAGCGTTGCGAAGACGGGTTTGATGGATGGTGTTCCGTTGAACAACCCCAACGATCAACAAGCAGGAGATTCATTGCTTACCGTCAACGCTTACGCATCACCGTCCGCGATCGAGCCGCTCGCCCCCACCACCATCGAGCGCCGCGACGTGGGCCCGCACGATGTCCTGATCGAGATCAAGTTCGCCGGGATCTGCCATTCGGATATCCACACCGTCCGCGGCGACTGGGGTCCGCAGACCTATCCACTGGTCCCCGGCCATGAAATTGCCGGGATCGTCACCGAGGTCGGTTCCGCCGTGACCAAGCACACCGTCGGCGACCGCGTCGGCGTCGGCTGCATGGTCAACTCCTGCGGCGAGTGCGTTAACTGCCTGGCCGGCGAGGAACAGTACTGCCTCAAGGGCATGACCGGCACCTACGGCGCCGTCGACCGTGACGGCACCATCACCCAGGGCGGCTATTCCACCCACGTCGTGGTGGCCGAAGACTTCGTGGTCACCATTCCTGAGGGCATCGAGCTCGACGTCGCCGCGCCGCTGCTGTGCGCCGGCATCACCACTTACTCGCCGCTGAACCACTGGGGCGCAGGCCCTGGCAAAAAGGTCGCGATCGTCGGCCTGGGCGGCCTGGGCCACATGGCAGTCAAGATCGCCCACGCCATGGGCGCCGACGTCACCGTCCTGTCCCAGTCGCTGAAGAAGCAGGAAGACGGTCTTCGCCTCGGCGCGGACCACTACTACGCCACGAGCGACGAAAACACCTTCGCGGAACTCGCCGGCACCTTTGACCTGATCATCAACACGGTCAGTGCCGCGATCGACATCAGCGCCTACCTGCAGCTGCTGTCCCTCGACGGCGCCCTGGTCAACGTCGGCGCGCCCGCGGAACCGCTCCCGGTGAACGTGTTCTCCCTGATCATGGGGCGCCGCTCCTTCGCCGGCTCGGCCATCGGCGGCATCCGCGAAACCCAGGAAATGCTCAACTTCTGCGCTGAGCATGGTCTGGGCGCCGAGATCGAGGTCATCCCGGCCGCGAAGATCAACGACGCCTACGAGCGCGTCCTGGCCTCCGACGTCCGCTACCGCTTCGTGATTGACACCGCGACCCTGAACTAGGACGCCGAACCAGCCTCCGAGCCCCGGGACGCGGCCTCCGGTCGCGCCAGCCAGTCAACGCCCAGACAAACACCCTGTGAGGAAATGACAGTGGAAATCCAAGCAAAGAAGCCAAGCGTCAAGGGACCGGCGCAGATGTTCACCGGCGACGTCTGGTTTGACGTCATCGCGGCCCCGCAGCCCGAACCGTCCCGCATGCGCGTCAACGCCGTGCACTTTGCCCCGTGCGCACGCACGGCCTGGCACTCGCATGCCGTTGGGCAGACCCTGCACGTCACCGAAGGCGTCGGCCTGGTCCAGGCCCGCGGCGGAGAGGTGACGGAGATCCGTCCCGGCGACACGATCTACACGCCGCCGGGCGAATGGCACTGGCACGGTGCCGCGCCGGACCATTTCATGACCCACCTTGCGATGTGGGAAGCCCCCGCCGAGGGCGGCGCGGAGTCCGAGTGGGGTGACCTCGTGACCGACGAGGAATACAACGGCACCAAATAACACAGCTGCGCTAAAACCTCCGGTACTGCCGGTGCGGGGCCCTGCCGCCTGCGAGGGGACGGGCCCCGCTTGGCGGGCCAGCTGCCGGCGGCCTTCTGGCGGTTGCCGTTAAGCCGTTGACCCCGAAGTTTTGACGCTGAAACGGTGCCCGGCTACGACCCGGGCGCGGCCGGGACCATCCAGAAACCGGCGACTTCGCCGGCCCCGGGCCCGGTCATACGGCGGTCGGCCTGGGCCTGGACCGGGCCGGCCGCAAGCTCCACCTGTGCTTGGGTGGCCTTGCCGCAGTCGAGTGTCAGTTCGAGTTTCCCTCCGTTCCGGAGGCCGTCCTGGGAGATGGAAATGTAGCTGGTCGGTGCACCGACGCAGGCGGCGGTGACCGTGTAGGTCCCCTTCGCCAGGGCCTTGACCGACTTGCGCAATCCGCCGCCGCCGATCCCGCCGACGCCTTCCAGGACGATCCCGCCCGGCCGGGCGCCGAGGACCGCTCCGAGGTCATCCAGGTTGCGCTTCTCCGCGGTGGCGACTCCCGGGTCCACCGGTGGCGGCAGCGAACGTGCCGGCCGTCCGGACCTGGTGGGCGCCGCCGTCGGATCTGACAGGTCATCGGTGTATTCACACCCGGCCAGGCCTGCTGCCGCGCCGGCCACAGCCAACAGCAGCGCGGTGCCGCGCATCCAATGTCTTCCCCGGTGGAGTGACTTGCTCAGTGACATGCCCTGAGCCTACTGGCAGACATGCGGGCACTCACGCGTCGCCGCTGGTGCGCCGCGCGGGCAAGGCAGCGGGCACGCCCGAGCGGCGCCCGCCGTCGGCTGCTGGTGAACGGGCTGCTGGTGAACCGGCTATTGGTGAACTGGCTATTGGTGAACAGCGAAGACTGCAGCGAAGTAGATCGTGGATACGAGGGCCAGGGCAGCGACGCCGTAGCCGATCACGAGGGCGGTGAGGGCCAGCCCGCGTCCCCGCTCACCGCGTGCCTTGATCTGGCTGAGCGATGCATGGCCGGCTCCGACGGCGAAGACAGCGAGAACCGCCACACTGGCGACAGCGGTGCCGATCACGGCCAATGCAGCAAGGGCCAGCGACACAATGGCCAGTCGGTTATAGTTCGTGCCCTGGCGCGTTTGTTGCGCAGACAACCCCACGAGTCCCCCTTCTCACGTAGCTGGGACGAGTCTAGTCCTATGGTTCACAGCGGCGGGGATCCGTCAGAACGCGCCCAGCGTTCGTGATCTATTGCCCCGGGGCCCGGTACGACGGCGTCTTCTTGGCTGCCGCGTCGAGGTCCTCGGCTGACATGAGCGGTTTCAGGTGCAGGTTCACGGCGCCGGTGGAATTGATCATCAGCGACAGGGCGACGGCGTTGGCCTGGTCGGGGATATCGAAGACCCCCACGACGTCCGTCTCCCCGAACGCGTAGTAGAAGCTTTCGAGTGAACCGTCCACGGACTTGAGGGCCTCGACGACCGCATCACGCCGCTTGGTGCCGCCCTCACGCATGAGGCCCTTGATCCCGTCGCCAACGTAGTTCGCTTCGAACAGATATTTGCTCATCGTTTTTCCTATCCTGTGACGCCCAGGACATCGGCCTCCGAAGCGTGCCCGCTCCCAATAATGGAAGGTCCGGGGCTGGTCCCAGAGTGGGGCCTGCCCACATGCTAGGCCTTCCGCTCCACCCATACAACGGTTTATTGGCGGGCCCCGAGTGCGCCCGCCGGGCTATCCGGCCCTACCGCCCGCCGGAGGACTGGAACATAATCGCCCTATCAACCCCGTACGGACAATGGAGGCGATCGACGTGTCTGTTTACACGCTCGGAATCTGGCTGGTGCATCCCGGCCGCGAGAACGATTTTGTGCAGGCCTGGCGGGACCTGGCCAGGAAAACGAAGGAGGATTTTCCCAACGCCAAAGCCGTGTTGATGCACGACCGCGACGTCAAGAACCGGTTCATCAGCACCGGCCCCTGGGAATCCCTGGAACAGATTGAGCAGTGGCGGGATTCGGCCCTGTTCAAGCAGGGCGTCGAGGCAATGAAGGACATGCTGGAGCATTTCGAGGCGCGCACACTGGACGAGGCCGCCAGCATCGGCTGGGACGCGACCGATATGTGAGTTTTCCGGGAGCCGGGTAGCCGCCGGCTGCCCGGCGACACATGCTATTCGGCCTGCAGCGCCTCAAATACCGCAGTCAGCAGGACATCGTTCCGGCCCCAGACGGGATCGAAGATTTCCACGTACCAGGCATCCGCCAGGACGAGGGCCAATGTCTCGTTGGTCTCGGCCGCCCAGTCCCTGAGCTGGTCTTCCCCGACCGGCCCCTCGCTGCTTCCGAGCACGGTTACGACCTCGTCGTCCTGGACGGTCGCCGGGATAGAGGCGCTGCTCGTCTCACCGGGGGCGTGCGCGACCGTCACCAGTCCGGTCCGGGTGGACAACGCCAGGAGGGCCGACGCTGTTTCCGGGCTGCAGAAAGCCGTCACGTAGGCGCGCTGCGCGAGGCCCCCGGCCTGGACGCCCGGCTGCGATTCCTTGGTGAAGAGCCCGTTGCGGTTGAGCCGGGCGAGCTCTCCGGCGATGGACGTGGTCTCGTCGTCGAACCCGGGCGAGAAAACCCCCGGTTGGTATTCGCTGTTGCCCTCCAGCCAGCGGGCGGTCAGCTCGCCTGCCGCGGGGATGGTGGTGGCCTGCCGCCAGACTTCGCGGTCCGCGAGAAGCCGGCCGAAACTGTCCCGTTCCGTCGTGAACCTGGCCTCCGACATTCAGGCCTCCTTTGCTGTGGGATGCGGTGCTGGGTGCGTCTGCGGGGCGTGGTGCTGCAGGAAGAGTGACAACCGTTCGCAGCTGACCTTGAGCGCCTCCAGTTCACGCCGGCTGTAGTCCTCGATGATCGCGTTGATGCGCTCGGCGAGGTGCTCGTCGTCGACCTCGAACTCGTGGGTAAGTGTGACCACGGAGAGCCCGTCCGCGGGCCGGATCTCCCAGTCGCCGCCGAGCTCCCGGAGCGGGGGTTCGAGGTCCAACTGGTGGAACTCGGCGCGGTGGCTGGCGGCATCAAAGACGCGCCAGCCGTGGCTCGAACTGAGCGAACCGTTGGAAACCACCGACGTGCGGAGCTCATGCGCGGTGTCGTCGCCGCCGACGCGCTCCGAGTACACCGTCAAGCCGTCGAGGTAAGGCCAGTGTGAGGCGTCCCGCAGCATGCTGAAGACAAGGTCCGCCGGGGCGTTGATGCCGAGCCGGTGCGTGGTCTGGTGCGTGCTCTGGTGCGTGCTCACTGACAAGTTCACCCCTCCTGTGTCGTGCTGTCACCCTGCAGGTCTTCTATGCAGGCTAGGCCAGTTGCGGCCCGCCGTGAACAATTCCTTCCCGCCACGTCACGCAGGGCAATCTTCGGTAACACTGGGCGTCCGCAGGCAGCGTCCGCGGACGCCGGATGAACGGGTATTACCGCCTGTATCCCTTGGTTTCACCCGGTTTCACGGCGCTTTGACCGGCTTTCGCGCGCCCCGGATAGTTGCTGGCACCAGCACCGCAGACCACCACTTTCAAGGAGAAACCATGTCGAGTCTTTCGTTCAAATCAGGCGTCGCCGTCGCGTTGGCGGCCACCACTGCCTTGGGTCTCGCGGCCTGCTCCGATCCCGGCGCCGCCGCGGACGGCGGCACGTCGGCGGCGCCGTCGTCCTCCTCCGGCGTCAAGCAGTTCAACCTCTCCCCGCAGCAGGACCGCATCAAGGCCACTGTGGATGCCGCGGCCGCCGCGCTGGTCCCGGACGCCATCAAGAAGGACGGGAAACTGACCGTGGCGGTGAGTCCGTTCGCGGCACCGCTGGCCGTATACGCTACGGACAACAAGACCCCGGTGGGCAATGAGGTGGATCTCGCCGTCGCACTGGCCGAGTCGCTGGGCCTGGAGGCCGATATTGTCCCGACCGCGTGGGCCGACTGGCCGCTCGGCGTCGACTCCGGCAAGTACGAGGCCGTGCTCTCCAACGTCACCGTCACGGAAGAGCGCAAGCTCAAGTTCGACTTCGCCAGCTACCGCGAGGACAAGCTCGGCTTCTACGCCAAGGCGGACAGCAGCGTCACCAGGGTCGAATCGGCCCCGGACGTCGCCGGTAAGCGCGTGATCGTCGGCTCCGGCACCAACCAGGAGGCGATCCTGCTGCGCTGGGATGAAGAGAACAAGAAGAACGGCCTCAAGCCTGTGGAGTTCCAGTATTTCGACGACGACTCCGCCTCCCAGCTGGCCGTCCAGTCCGGCCGCGCGGACCTCACCTTCGGCCCCAACGCCACGGCGGCCTACAAGGCGGCCACGGACGCCAAGACCAAGCTGGTGGGTCTGGTGGACGGCGGCTGGCCGCTGAAGGCCAGCATCGCCGTCACCACCAAGAAGGACAACGGCTTCGCCGCCGCGGCCCAGGCCGGACTGAACCACCTGATCCAGGACGGCAGCTACGCCAAGATCCTGGACCGCTGGGGGCTGTCCGAGGAGGCCGTAGCGACGTCGGAACTGAACCCGGCGGGCCTGCCAAAGAAGTAGCCCGCTGCCCGGAACGTCGATTGCTCCGTAACCGCCCTTCTGAGTCTCGAAAAGGGCGGCTACGGAGCAATCGATGGTGCTTGCTTAGGCCTGTGAGATGACGGAGTCCGCATCGACGCCGGCAGCTGTGCGCACCGGGGTGGCCAGGCCGAGGTTCTCCCGCAGCGTGCTGCCCGCGTACTCCATGGGGTACACGCCGCGCTCCTGCAGTTCCGGCACGAGGTGGTTGACGATGTCATCGAGTCCGGACGGGATGAGCCACGGCGAGATGTTGAACCCGTCGACGGCGCCGGTCCGGGCATACTCGGTGAGCCGGTCCGCGACCTCGGTGTACGAGCCGGTGAAGGTGGAGTCACCCCGGCTGGTCTTGGCCGAGACGAACTGGCGGATGGACAGGCCCTTCTCCTTGGCCTCGGCCCGCCACTGGTCGGCCAGTTGGCGGGCCTTGGCGCCATGGAAGCCGCTGCCGCGGGTTTCGGAGGTTTCTTCCACCACGGGGTCGATGTCCGGCAAAGGGCCGTCGGGATCGTAGCCCTGCAGCTCCCGGCCCCAGAACTGCTCGAGGTACGCGATGGCCTGCTGCGGGCCGATCTGCAGGCTGCGGACCCAGGCTTTCTTTTCGAGCGCCTCCCGCGGTGTGGCGGCGAGAATGAACTCGCTGGCGGGCATGATCTTCACGTCGTTGGCGCCCCGGCCGGCCCGAAGCGTGCGCTCCACGATGTCGCGGCGGAATTCGAGCGCGTCATCGAGCTGCGGGTGCGCGGAAAAGATGACGTCCGCCTGTCGGGCGGCGAAGTCCCGGCCCTCGGGCGAATCCCCGGCCTGGAACAGCACCGGCCGGTACTGGGCGCTGCGCGGCAGCCGCGGAGTGACGTCCACGGAGTAGTGCTGGCCGCTGTGGCGCACCCGCCGGACCGCCCACTCCGCCGACCACCGGGCCGCGGAGGCTGAGCCCGCGACGGCGGCGTCGCCCCACGCGTCCCAGATGCGCTTGGCGGTTTCCACGAAGGCCTCGGCGTGGGTGTACCTGTCCGCGTGGGCCAGGTAGCCGCCGCGGCGGAAGTTCGCGCCGGTCCAGGCGTTGTCTGTGGTGACGATGTTCCAGGCCGCGCGGCCGCCGGAGAGCAGATCCAGGGTGGAGAGCCGGTGCGCCAGGTCTGCGGGGTCGTTGTAGGTGGTGTTCTGGGTAGCGACCAGGCCGATGTTCGTGGTCACGGCCGCGAGGGCGGCCAGCGCGGTCTGTGCGTCGGGGCGGCCGGCGACGTCGAGCGCGTGCGGGCGGCCGAGGTGCTCGCGCAGCCGCAGGCCTTCGCCGAGGAAGAACGCCGCGAACAGGCCGCGCTCGGCGGTTTGGGCGATGCGCCGGAACGATTCGAAATCAGTCTGGGAGCCGGACTCGGCGCTCTTCCAGACGGTTCCGGAGTTGACGCCTTGGAAGAACACGCCCAGCTGGAGCTGACCTGACGGGGTGAATTCAGCGGTGGGGTGGCTGATGTGGCTCATGGTGAACTCCTTAGTTTTCCCTGCCGGGGGCAGTTGTTCCGGCTGTCACGGCGGCATACCGGCTTGCTGGCCGCGCCAGTCCCAGCTGCTCGCGGAAGGTGGCGTCCGGCGTGGTGGGCGCCAGGAGTCCGCGGCGGCGCAGCTCCGGCAGCACCAGCCGCGACAGTTCCTCCAGATCCGTCTCCAGCACCGCGGGGTGCAGGCGGACGCCGTCGGCCCAGGCCAGTACTTCGGCGAGCAGTTCGGTCAGCTCAGCCGCCGTCCCGACGAAACGCGCCCGCCGGCTCTGCCACGCTGCGTGGCCGTTCAGCCGGTCCAGCCGCTCCGCGGCGGCCTGGCCGCGGGAGTCCAGCACGACGTCGAGCTCGGCGATCAGCGCGGGCCCGGTCCCGCCGGCGGCGAGTCCTGCCCGCGTCGCCCCGAGCTCGGCGGCCAGGAGCTCGGGGGTCGGGGCCGAGACCAGGAGCGCGTCGGCCGCCCCGGCCGCGACGGCCTCCGGGGGGAGGAGCCCGGCCGGGGCGAGCACAGGGAGCTGGCCCTGGGGTGGCCGCGGAATGATCGACGGACCCTTGACGGAATAGCTTCCGGTCTCGGCGTCGATGTAGTGCAGCTTGTCGACGTCGAGGTAGCGACCGGTGGGGACGTCACGGATTACGGCGTCGTCCTCCCAGGAGTCCCAGAGCCTGCGGCTGACCTCGATCGAATCGGCGGCCTCCCGGGAAAGCCGCTCCCCGCGCGCGGTGTCCCGTCCGACGGCGGCGGCATCGGCTGCGCTTGGTGAGGCGGCCACCAGCCAGCCGGCCCGTCCGCCGGAGACATAGTCCAGGCTGGCCAGCTGGGTCGAGATGTGGAATGGCTCGGTGTAGACGGTGTCCACTTCCGGGATCAAGGCGAGGGAGCGCGTCACGGGACCGGCGAACGCCGCGCGCTGCAAGGCGTTGAGCCGGGCCGCGGCGTCCGGGCCCAAAGGATCGGGGTGCGGGTGGTCGGGGTGCGGGTGATCGGGGTCCGGCAGGCCGGGGTCGGAAAACGTCACCGCATGGAACCCGGCAGACTCGGCGGCGAGCACGGCGCCGCGGAGGTGTTCCGGGGCCAGCAAGGACGCGGGTGCTGTGCGGGAAACCCGCCACGCGGCCGGGTGGCTGCCGGCGCCGTCGAGCTCCAGCAGCAGCAGGCCGTGTCCCAGGGGCCCGTCGTGGGCGGGAGGTGTGCTCATGATGCGTCCTGTCGTTCGTAGGGGATCTGTTCGCCGGCTTCGATGGCCACCGGCAGGCGGTTCTCGGCCGGCGGCAGCGGGCAAGTGGCGAGATCCGTGTAGGCGCACGGCAGGTTCACCGCCCGGTTGAAGTCGAGCCAGACTGCGCCGTCGGCGCCCGGAGCCGGCACGGTGAGGGAACGGTTGGCCGCGTAAGTGCTCTTGCCCGACGTCGCGTCCGTGAAGAGCACCGTCAGCGTGCCCGGCGTGTGGCCGTTGAAGGCGGTGAGGCTCAGGTCCTTACTGCGGAGCCGGAAACGGATTTCCCCCGGGGCCTCGTAGACGTGGTGGATTCCTTCGACCGCCGCGCCCACGGTGGTGGGACGCGGTTCGGCGAACGGGATGAATATTCCTGAAATGGCATATTCGGGGGTTGGGGCGTAGGCGGGTGTCCCGCGGTAGCCGGTGAGCAGCGGGTTCAGGGGATGCCGCGGCCGCACCACATAGCGGCCGCCGCGTTTGGCGAGCTCGACCACGGTATGACCGGCGCCGGCATCTTCGACGCGCAGATTCAGGCCTTCGCGCTCGGGAATCGGGCCCAGGAACACCGTGGCTCCGATCCCGTCGGCGTTCAGTTCCTGCCCGTCGCGCAGGACGCGTTCGCCTGCCCGCAAATCCAGGCGAACAATGCCGTCCTCCACGCTCCACGTGCCCGGCGCGCCGTCCAGGCGGGCGGGCGAGGAAGCGAGCCAGTGCAGGTGGGTGACGGCGAGGAAGCCGTGGGGGTCGGCGCGGTGGCGTTCGTGCGCGGCATGCCAGTCCGCCCATGCGGCCTGGAACTCCGGGTCGGGACTGCGGCCCGGACTGCGACCCGGACGGGTCCGGCGGTCCTGGCTGCCGGCGGCCAGGAATTCCGGGTCGGAGCGGCCGTCGGTGTCAGTGGGTGTAGACATGGGAGCTCCTGTGGTTGGTGTGGTCGGCTGTGACGCGGGCGGCGGCGTCGGGTTCGGTGGCGCCGCCGGTGTTGCCGGCGAGGCTGGCCTGCGGGCGGCCGGCATAGGGGTCGCCGTCGGCCCAGAGGGTGGTGGGCGCGGCGGCGCGGACGGCCGGAATGACCTCGAGGGCGAACCGCTCCAGGATTTCCAGCTGCTGGTCGAAGGGCAGCGTGGTGGGCAGCGAGATGGGCTGCAGGTCGTGGCCGTAGAGCGCGTGGTAGCTGAGGATCTTGTCGATCACCTGCTCCGCGCTGCCCACCAGGGCAGGGCCTTCGGCGACGGCGTGGTCGATGTCCCGGTACCGGGAGTTGTTGCCGGGAACATTCCTGCCGGTGGTGAGGGCCTCGTAGACCGGGCCGAAGTGCCGCTTGGCCTCCTGCGTGGTGTCCGCGATAAACACCCCGCCGGCGCCCGATCCGGAGCCAAGGTACTGGTGCCGGGGATCGTGGCCGTGGCGTGCATATTCCTCGCGGTAGTGGTCGATGAGGACCTTGTAGTTTTCCCGCGGCTGGATCGCGTTGGCCGTGAACAGCGGATCGCCCCACTGCGCCGCGAGGGCCGCCGAGGCCAGGCTCGTGGCGGAACCGTGCCAGACGCGCGGCGCGCCGGAGAAGGGCCGGGGCATGGTGGTGGTGGGCTCTGTCAGCGCGGTGCGGAACGTCCCGGACCAGGTGAGGTTCTCTTCGGTCCAGAGCCGGCGGAGCAGGCCGTATTTCTCCGCGAGGAGCTCCCACTGATCCGCCAGGTCAAGGCCGAACAGCGGGTACTGCAGCACCTCATTGCCCTTGCCGATCACCAGTTCCAGCCGGCCGCGGCTCAGCTGGTCGATCGTGGCGTAGTCCTCCGCGACCCGCACCGGGTCCAGCACGGACAGTACCGTCACGCCGCTCTGCAGCCGGATCCTGGTGGTCACTGCGGCGATGGCGGCGAGCACGGTGGTGGGGGAGGAGGAGATGAACTCGCCCGCGTGGCGTTCCCCGACCGAGAAGCTGTCGTAGCCGAGTTCCTCCGCCCGGCGCGCGGTTTCCACCACTTGGTTGAGCCGGTCCGCGGTGGAGACGATTGCCCCGGTGACGGGGTTCTTCAGGTGCGGGATGATGTCGAGGACCTGGAACTTCACGGTGTTTTTCCTGCCTCTGTTTTCCCTGCGGGGGCGGTACCGAAGTTGGCCTCGGTGACGGTCGTGGACTCGGGCAGGGCTTCTTCGGAGAGTCCCCAGCGGTCCAGGACCTTGGCGTAGGAGCCGTCCTTGATCGCGGAGTTCAGTGCGTCCGTGATGGCCGGGGCCAGGCCGTTGCCCTTGAGCGTGGTGGCCGCGACCAGGGTCTCGGAGGGCCATCCGGCGTTGACCTTGCCCACCACTTTGAGGTCGTCGCGGGTGTTTTCCCGGTACGTGACGGACGGGTAGGGTGCGAGGTTCAGGTCGGTGCGGCCGGAGGACAGCGCCAGGATGGTGTCGGCGTCGGAGGAGTAGTACTGCAGCACCGCCGGTGTCTTGCCCTTGGCCTCCAGTTCCTTGTTCCAGGCGATCAGGATCTTCTCCTGGTTGGTGCCCGAGCCCACCGAGATCTTCAGGCCGGAGATGTCGGCGGAGTCCTTGATGTTGTAGCTGGAGCTCTTCTTCGCCTCGAAGCCCATGTACGCGGCGCGGTAGGTGGAGAAGTCGAAGAGCTTCACGCGGGCGGCGTTGATGCCCACATTGGAGAACACGGCCTCGAAGTCGCCGGACTGGGTCTTCAGGGGCCAGTTCTCCCAGGAGGTCACCTGGACATCCAGGTCCAGGCCCAGCTTGTCGGCGGCCAGCTGGGCCAGGTCCACCTCGACGCCGATCGGGGTCTTGTCGTCGGTGGCATGGAAGGACAGCGGAATCGCGCCCGCCGTCGTGGCCACGGTCAGCTTGCCGTCCTTGCCGATCAGCGCGGGGACTTTCGCGGCCAGGGCCGCGTCCTTCTCGGTCCTGATGCGCTGCTGGTCCGGCGAGGTGTTGTAGACGACGCCGTTGCGTGCCGCCGTCGTGGCCGGTTGCCCGCCGGCAGCCGCTGAGGCGCCGGGATCTGCGCAAGCACTCAGCGCCAGCGTGCCGGACAGGGTGCCGATGAGGACGACGGCGGGGAACGCCGCAGGCTTCCGCCGGGGACCAGTATTGGGAAGGGCGGTGCGGAGGGTGGGGCTGCTTGCCATGGGGGTGTTCCTTAGATGTTGAAGGCGGGTTCGATCACTTTGGAGAAAAAGCTCCGGGTGCGTTCTTCGCGCGGGTTGGTGAAAATCTCCTGGGGTGTGCCTTGCTCGACGATCTGGCCCTGGTCCATGAACACGACCGTGTCGGCGACGTCGCGGGCGAATCCCATCTCATGCGTGACGATGATCAGTGTCGTGCCGGACTTGGCGAGCTCGCGGATGACGTCCAGGACCTCGTTGACCAGTTCCGGGTCCAGGGCCGAGGTGGGTTCGTCGAAGAGCAGGATCTTGGGGTCCAGGGCCAGGGCCCGGGCAATCGCGACGCGCTGCTGCTGGCCGCCGGAGAGCTGGCGCGGGTAGGCGCCGGCGCGGTCCTTAAGGCCCACCCGGTCCAGCAGCTCCAGCCCGCGTGCGCGGGCCTCGGCCTGCGAAGAGCGGGGTCTTCCTGCCCGCGGCGCGACGACGGGCGCCTCGGTGACGTTTTCCAGCGCGGTCAGGTGCGGGAAGAGGTTGAAGTTCTGGAACACCATGCCGATCTCGGTGCGTTGCTTCAGGATTTCCTTTTCGCGCAGTTCGTGGAGCCGGCGGCCCCGGACCTCGTAGCCCACCAGCGTGCCGTCGATCGCGATGAACCCGGCGTCGACCTTTTCCAGGTGGTTGATGGTGCGCAGGAGGGTGGATTTGCCGGACCCGGATGGGCCGACAATCACGGCGACGCCGCCTGGCTCGACAGTCAGCGTGATGCCCTTGAGAACCTCCGTGGCCCCGAAGGACTTGCGGACCTTGGTGATCTCGACGAGTCCGCGGGTGGTTTCGGCGTCCGTGGCGGCGGGCGCCGCGGGGGTGTTAGTGGCAAGAGCGCTCATCGGGTGCCTCTTTCCTGGGTGGTTTCCCCGGTAGCGGGCGCATGCGTGGCGAGGAATTTGCGGGCCTTTTGCAGCGGGGTCAGGGGCAGCGTGCGGACGGCGCCCTTGGAGTAGTGCCGCTCGATGTAGTACTGGAAGACGCTCAGCACCGAGGTGATCACGACGTACCAGAGGGTGGCCACGAGCAGCAGCGGCAGGACCTGCTGGGTCCGGTTGTAGATGACCTGGACGGTGTAGAACAGCTCGGAATAGGCCAGGACGTAGACAATCGAGGTGCCTTTGACCAGGCCGATCACCTCGTTGAAGGCGGTGGGCAGGATGGCCCGCATGGCCTGGGGCAGGACGATCCGGGTGGAGCGCCGCCATGCCGGGATGCCCAGGGCGGTTGCGGCCTCGAGCTGGCCCTGGTCCACGGAGAGGATGCCGCCGCGGATGATCTCGGCGGAGTAGGCGGCCTGATTCAGGGTCAGGCCGAGGACGGCCGCGGCGAACTGGCTGATCAGGGTGGTGGTCTGCGCCTCGAAGAAGCGCACGTCCGTGAACGGGAGCCCTAAGCTGATTTTCTCGTAGAGGTAGCCCAGGTTGTACCAGAGCAGCATCTGCACCAGCAGCGGCGTGGAGCGGAAGATCCAGGAGAAGGTCCAGGAGACCGAGACCAGCAGCGGGGACGCGGAGAGCCGCATCAGTGCCAGGATGAACCCCAGGATGAACCCGAGCGCCCCGGAGATGGCCGTCAGCTTGAGCGTCTCCAGCAGGCCATTCACAATTGACTGGGCGGTGAACCATTGCGCCACCACGCCCCATTCCCAGCGCGGGTTGGTGGCCAGGGACCAGGCAATGCCGGCCACGCCCAGGGCGACGACGGCGGTGCCCACCCAGCGCCACGGGTGGCGGGCCGGGACCAGCCGGTAGTCGGCATAGTCGGTGGCGGCCTTGCGGCCCGCTGAACCGGAGCCGGCAGCTCCGGCCGGTGCAGTGTCGGGTGCGGATTCGATGCTGGCGGACGCCGGCTCTGGGGCGGACTGTGCCACCGGGGTTGCTGTTGAACTCATGCGCCACCTCGCTTCTTCCAGTTGCTGTGGGGGTACGGTTGGCTGCCAATCTAGGGGCGTGCGAAAACGCGCGGCAAGGCGGCAAGTTGCATACGTTCACGCAGGTTCGCACGGCGTCACACGACGTTTTCTTGCCTCGATTTACGCCGCATTACGGGGGGTGAACGGCTGTGACCGGCGCCTCGACCGGCCCCGTTTCGGGTGCCTAGCATGAGGGCTCCGCACCAGAGCCAGGAGACCGTCATGCAAGTGAATGCCCCATCCGTGGTCCTCATCGGCGGCGGCCCGCGCACGGCCGGGTTGCTGGAACGCCTCGCCGCAAACCGGCCGGAACTGTTCGCCGGTACGCTCCAGGTCCACGTCGTGGAGCCGCACACTCCGGGTGCGGGCAGGATCTGGCGCTACGAACAGCATCCCGGGCTGATGCTCAACTCCGCCGCGGCGGATGTCACGATGTTCACCGATGCCACCGTCCAATGCGAGGGACCGGCCATCGAAGGCCCCGGCCTGGCGGACTGGGCCGCCGGGGTCCTGGACGGCTCCATCGTGGATGTTCCGGAGCTGCCGCAGGAACTCCGGCGCCAGCTGGCTGCCCTCACCGGCTCCACTTTTCCCACCCGGCAGCTGCAGAGTGTCTACCTGGAATGGTTCTTCCGCCGCTCCGTCGCCGCGCTCGGACCGGACGTCACCGTCACGGTGCACCGGGACACCGCGTCCGCCGTCGAACTCGAAGAGGGCGAACCGGAACCCGGCGCCGAAAGCTACCGCGTCCGGCTGGCCGGCGGCGCGATGCTGCGCGCCGACGTCGTGATCGCCTCCCTGGGGCACACCGATTCGCTGCCCGAACCGGAGTCTGCCGCGTGGGCCGGTTTTGCCGCCCGGCACGGCGCATTCCACGCGGCGCCGAGCTACACGACCGACGTCGACTACTCACCGCTCGCCGCCGGCCAGGACGTGATTGTCTCCGGCATGGGCCTGGCCTTCGTGGACCTGCTGGTGCTGCTCATGGAGGGCCGCGGCGGCAGGTTCGAGGAGCTGCCCGACGGCGGCCTGCGCTACCGGCCCTCCGGTGCTGAGCCGCGGCTGTGGGCCGGCTCCCGCCGCGGCGTGCCCTACCACTCCAAGATCACGTCCACCCTGCGCGGTGACGCAGCGGGGGAACCGGCGTTCTTTACCGCAGACGCCGTCGCGGCGCTGCTGGACGGGCCCGGCGAGCTGGACTTCCGCGCCCAGCTTTGGCCCCTGATTGCCAAGGATGCAGGCTACGCGTACTACCGCGAGCTGTTCACCGGCTACCCGGGCCGGGTCCGGATTGGCTGGCAGGAATTCGCCGAGCGGTTCTCCGCCGCCCAGTGGTACAGCCAGGAGCGCCAGCGGCTGGTCACTGAGTCCGTCCCAGACGCAGAGCTCCACCTGGACCTCGAACGGCTGGACCATCCCTTCGCGGGCCGGATTTTCGCCGGCCACGCGGACGCCCAGGCCGCGGTGGCGGCGTACATCGGCCGCGACCTTGAGCTGCGCACCGGGCCGGACCATTCGGAGACCCTGGCCCTGTTCATCTCGCTGCTCAAGTCCTATATGGACCTGGGCCGGCTGGTGCCGTCCGAGCGGCTCAACGCGCGCTCACAGCGCGATGTCCAGGGCTGGTGGCACGGCTTCTTTAGCTTCGTCGATTCCGGGCCGCCGCCGCGCAGGCTGCGGGAGATGCTGGCCATCCACCGGTCCGGGCTGCTGCAGTTCATTGGCCCGGGGCTGGAGATCGAGGCCGCGGAGTACTCGGGCCGGTTCGTCGCCCGCTCGGCCCAGGCCGGGATCACCGTGTCAGCGGCGGCGCTGATCGAGGCCCGGCTCCCGGCGCCGTCGGTGGCCCGCTCCGCGAACCCGCTGCTGCGCCAGCTGCACAGCTCCGGGCTCGGCACCGAACAGCAGCTCCTCACCGCGGACGGGACGCACGCGACGGGGCGGCTCCTGGTGTCCGCCCACAACGAGCTGATCAGTCCGGTCGGGGAGCGGCGCGAGCGGCTGTTCGGCGTCGGGCCCGGTACCTCGGGCTGGGGCGCCGGCGCCTTCGCCCGGCCCGGCACCAACGCCGCGCCGTTCCGCGAAAACGACGCCCTGGCCCGGCGCATCCTGAACCTCCTGGCCGAGACCAACACCGGCCAGACCAACAGCGGCCAGGCGGTGCCTCAGGCCGCCGCCGGCGGCGGAAAGGACCAGTCATGACCCCGTCACCACTACACACCCCGCCCGTGGAAACCCCGCCCGTGGACAACGCCGCGCTGACGGTCCTCAATCTCCCCATGAGCGATCCCAGGGTCCGGCCGCTCCTGGATGAGCTCGCGCTCGAATATGACACCCGCTACGGCAACCTCTTCGGCAGGGGAGCCGCCGCGGAGGAACTCAACCGCTACCCGGCCGAGGAATTCGCCGCCCCGGGCGGGGCCCTGTTGATTGTGCGCGAGAACGGCGAGTCCGTGGCGGGCGGTGCCTTCCGCCGGCATAGCCCGCAGACCGCCGAGTTCAAGCGGATCTGGACGCATTCGGCACATCGCCGCCGCGGACTGGCCCGGTTTGTCCTCGCCGAACTGGAGGCGCTGGCCGCCCGCCGCGGCTACCGGAAGGTCTACCTGACCACCGGCCCCCGCCAGCCGGAGGCGAAACACCTTTACCTGAACACCGGCTACGAGGCACAGTTTGATCTCTCCGCGGACCCGGAAACCATCGGACCGCTGGCATTCACCAAGGACCTGCCCGTAGGGTCACGCCGGGGGCCATCCCGGCGATAGAGTGCAGAACAGGCCGGCGCGACTTCCGCGCCGTGCCAGTATCGCCTCAACCGCCGCGCATTCGCGGCGCCGAAGTACCGGGAGCAATTCGTGCGGCATGGATCCAAGCCCACCATCCGCGACGTCGCGGAGACGGCCGGGGTCTCCCTGACCACCGTCTCCTACGTGCTCTCCGGCCGCTCCGGCGGCACCACCCGGATCAGCCAGGCCACCCAGGACCGGGTGCACTCCGCGGTCCGCGAACTTGGCTACGTGGCCAACCGTGCCGCCCGGGGAATGCGCCGGGGCCGCACGGAGCTCGTGGTTGTGGCCGTCGCGGACCTCGAACAGCCGCGGGACAGGGCTATCGCCACGCTGCTGGCCGGGATCCTGCCGGAGCGCGGCTACCAGGCGGTCATCCTGCTGGGCGGGGGCTGGCGGCAGTTCATGCTCTCCGGCGGCGCTGACGGCGTGATCCACACCTGCGCGCCGGCGACTGGCGATGACTCCGGGACAATGGCGGAACTCGCCGGCCGCGGCATGGCCCAGGTGCTCATTACGGACGACGCCGGGGCCGGCAGCCTCGCTGTCCAGGGCGGATACGATGTGGTCCCGGCCGGAACGGACACGCCCGCGGTCCTGGCCGAGCGCGCCGTCGCTTTGCTGCTCGCCCGGCTCCGGGGCTAGGTCGCGCCTAGGCTTTCAGCGCGGAGGCCTCCGGTGCTGTGTCCTGCGTTGCGGTTTCCTGCGTTGCGGTTTCCCGGATGGGGCGCCGGGCCAGCCATGCGGCCACGATCGCGCCGGAGACGTTGTGCCACAGGGAGAAGACGGCAGACGGCAGCGCTGCCAGCGCGCCGAAGTGCGCCGTGGCGAGGGTGGCGGCCAGGCCGGAATTCTGCATACCGACCTCAAAGGCGAGGGCCCTGCGCGCCTTGTCATCCAGGCGTCCCAGCTTGCCGGCCAGGTAGCCCAGGCCCAGTCCGAAACCGTTGTGCAGCACCACAGCGAGGAACACGATGCCACCCGCGGCGACGATCTTGCTCGCGCTGCCGGCCACCACGATCGCCACGATCAGGGAAATTACGACGGCGGAGGCCCACGGCAGCGCCGGGAGGACCCTGGCCACCAGTTTGCGGAGGAAGAGGCGGGCCAGCAGGCCGGCAATGACAGGCAGGAGGACGGTCTTGACGATGTCCTGGACCATGCCGCCGGCGTCGATGCTCAGGTACGAGCCGGCCAGGAACAGCACCAGCAGCGGCGTCACGATCGGGGCGATCAGGGTGGACACGGAAGCGACGGCCACGGACAGGGCCACGTCGCCCTTGGCGAGGAACGCCATCACGTTGGAGGCCGTGCCCGACGGCGCGCAGCCCACCAGGATCAGGCCCACCGCAAGCTCCGGCTCGAGGTGGAGGGCGACGGCGATCAGCCAGCCGGCCCCCGGCATGATGACGTAGTGCGCCACGATTCCCAGGGCCACCGCCCAGGGGCGCTTGGCCACCGAGGCGAAATCCGGCGGGGTCAGCGTCAGGCCCATGCAGAACATGATGATGCCCAGCAGGAAGGGCACGCTGGGTGCGAGGGGTTTGAACGCCCCGGGGAGCAGGAAACCGGCGAGCCCGGCCACCACGACGAGGATCGGGAAGACCGTTACTGCGATGCGGGCGATCTTTGCCTCGGCGGCGAGGGCGGGATTGGCCGGGACGCCTGCGGCGATGCTCGCGTCCTGGACGGTATCGGGGATTTTAGTTGCCTCAAGCATCCAAGAATGGTGCCACCGGCGTCCGGGCACTGGCCACTTCGTGACCACCTGTCGGACTAATATGTCAGATTTTTGGGCATCCGTCTGCCGGGAGAACCCAACGGGTAGGGTTTCAGTGGGTGGGTGAGCCCAAATCGGCGAACTCCCCGCCCCTCCGGCGCGACGCAGCGCCCCACATTCCCTGAATTCTGCACATTCTTTGAAATCTGGAGGCCGTTGCGCCTTCTTAGCCACGAACGGAGCCAGCGATGGCCACCAGTATCGACGCGGAGGCCCCGGCCTTCACGCCCGAGCAACTGCAATCGGTCCGAGGTGCGTTGACGTCCCCGCGCAGGCTCAAGACCGAGGTCCTGGGCGGACTCGTCGTGGCGCTGGCCCTGATCCCTGAGGCGATCGCCTTCTCGATCATCGCCGGCGTGGACCCGAGGATCGGGCTCTTCGCGTCCTTCACGATGGCGGTGACGATCGCCTTCGTCGGCGGCCGTCCGGCGATGATCTCGGCTGCCACCGGCGCCGTCGCCCTGGTGACCGCCCCACTCGTGAAGTCCCACGGCCTGGGCTACCTTGTGGCGGCGGTGATTCTGGCCGGCGTGTTCCAAATCGTCCTGGGCCTCTCCGGCGTGGCCAAACTGATGCGCTTCATCCCGCGCCCGGTCATGGTGGGCTTTGTCAACGCCCTGGCCATCCTGATCTTCATGTCGCAGGTGCCCGAGCTGATCGGCGTGCCATGGCTGGTCTACCCGCTCACCGCGCTGGGCCTGCTGCTCGTCTTCGGCCTGCCCAGGCTCACCAAAGCCGTCCCCGCACCCCTCGTGGCCATTCTGGCCCTGACATTCATCACGGTGACGGCCGCCGTCAGCGTTCCCACGGTGGGGGACAAGGGCGCACTGCCGGACTCGCTGCCCGCCCTGTCCCTTCCAGGCGTGCCGTTCACGCCCGAAACGCTTCAGGTCATCTTCCCGTTCGCGCTGGCCATGGCGTTCGTCGGGCTGCTCGAATCCCTCATGACCGCGAAGCTCGTCGATGACATCACGGACACGCGTTCACCCAAGACCCGCGAGGCATGGGGGCAGGGTGTCGCGAACATCGTCACCGGCTTCTTCGGCGGCATGGGCGGCTGCGCCATGATCGGCCAGACCATGATCAACGTCAAAGCCTCCGGCGCCCGCACCCGGATCTCCACCCTCCTGGCCGGCGTTTTCCTGCTCATCCTCGTGGTGGCCCTCGGAGATATCGTGTCCCTGATCCCGATGGCCGCGCTGGTGGCCGTCATGATCTTCGTCTCCGTCGCCACCTTCAACTGGCACAGCATCCGGCCCGCCACGCTCAAGGCGCTGCCCAAGAGCGAAACCGCGGTCATGGCGTCCACCGTGGTGGTGACCGTGGCCACGCACAACCTGGCGATCGGCGTCGGCGTCGGCGTCATTGTTGCGATGGTTCTGTTCGCCCGGCGGGTGGCCCACTTCGTCACAGTGGAGCGCTCGGTGACGGAGGACGACGGCGGCAGCCGCGCCACGTATCGTGTGGACGGCGAACTGTTCTTCGCCTCCTCGAATGACCTCTACACCCAGTTCGAGTACGCGTTGGACCCGGAGCACGTGGTCATTGATATGCGCGACTCCCACCTGTGGGACGCCTCCACGATCGCAGCTGTGGATGCCATCACTGAGAAGTACCGGCGGCACGGCAAGAGCGTCGACGTCGTGGGCCTGAATGAGGCCAGCGCCCTGATGCGCGAACGCCTGGCCGGCAAGCTCGGCGCCGGAAACTAGCCGGCAGGGCGCCCGTCCGGACCGGTATTAGGTCACACGTTTGGGTCTTTTTGTTTGCCCAGGTGCGGCCTACGGTGGAACCACGGCGCCGCCCGGCCGGGGTGGCCGGAGCATGGAGGAAGACCCAATGACGACGCACGTAGCCGACTGCAGCGTGAACAATTGCTCCTTCAACGACCACTCCCATTGCAATGCGGCCGCCATTACCGTCGGCGGCGCTGAAGATCATGCCTCGTGCGCGACCTTCATCGACATCGGTGTGCACGGCGGGCTCCCCAAGGTGCTGGCCGACGTCGGCGCCTGCCAGCGAACTGAATGCACCCACAACGACCATCTGATGTGCAAGGCCTCCGAAGTTCACGTGGGCCCGGGGGTCGACAACGCCGATTGCCTCACCTACGCCCACAAATAAGCCGCACGCGGCGTCCGCGCCCATCGAACCAAGGAATACCAGCCGTCTCCACCGGAATCGACGCCGGACTTTCCCCACCTTTGAAGTCGGCGCCCGGCGTGCCGCGCCGAATCGCCGGCGAGTCCCGGCGTAGCTGTGTCAAAGGTGGGGAGACTCGGCAGGCAGGCAGGGCGCAACAGAGCGCGGCAGAGCGCGCCATAGGCGTCCGCAGGCCCGCCCGCGCTAGCCCTGGGTGAGCCGGTACCGTTCGATCTGCTTGAGCCGCCGCAGGAGGCTGTCGCGCCGGGGGTGCGGGACGGCGTCGGCCGGCTCGGCGGTGAGCTCGATGTGTTCAGTGCCGTACTGCCACAGCAGCAGGTCATCGAGCAGCCGGTCCGGGCCGGGGGAGTACCGGTGGTCCAGGGCCTTGCGGACCTCGGTGATCCGGTTGGCGCTGAGCAGCCCGGCGAGCTGCATGGTCTGGTTGAGGCCGTGGGCGGCCATGAGCTCCGCGGCCCAGCCCCAGTCGTCGTCGACCTTGCGGTCCACGTGCGGCAGCAGGGTCCGCCAGACGTCGCGGATCCGGTTGGGCGTCAGCGGTGCGGCACCCTCGCCGTCCACATCCCAGTAACCGCGGACCTCCTCGTAACGCTCATGCAGGTCCGAGAAGGCGCTCTCCACGGTCTCCAGCATGGCGGCCGTGGCGGTGAACTGGCGGTCGAAGTGCGGGGTCCAGGCCCGGGGGTCCTCGGCCTTGAAGCGGATGTCGTGCTCGATTTCGCTCCACGCGTGGGCGAACACTGTGCGGATCTGGCACTCGAAGAAGTAGCTGCCGTTCGGCGGGATGTCGGGGTTGAAGGCCAGCTGGTAGTCCTTGACGGCCTCGTTCTGTATGGTCCGCAGGATCAGGTGCCGGCTGGAGTAGCCGTAGGTGCCGGACTCGATCGAGCCGATGTCCTTTTCGCGGTCCCCGCGGCAGTCAAAGAGCTGGCGCTGGCGCTTGATCAGATTGGCCACCACCGCGTTTTCCGCCGGAAGCTTGGTGATCACGCGGATGCCCACCATGTCGTTCAGGGTCCGGAACGGATCCGGAAACTTCAGCACCGGTGGTCCGCCCGGCTCCAGCGGTTCTTCCGTGCGGGAAATTTTCTCGCGGAAGGATTCAACCGTCTTGGTGCGGCCGGTGACGAACAACGGCGTGACCTCGGTGTCCTTGAGCATGGTCCGCAGCGTGAGCAGGACCTCCCGGGTGACCAGCTTCAGGGCAGGCCGGACCCGCTCGTAGAGTTCCACGTTTTCCTGCACGGAATCGCGCAGGCTCAAGTCCAAACGGTCCCAGTTGCTCGCCATGGATCCAGCTTACGGCGCACCACCGACACCGGGCCGCAGGCTCTCCCGCAGGCACTTTCGCAGCCGCCGCCAAAGGGCGGCGGGCAAGGGCGGCGTGCAGGGGGCCGGCCTGCGCGGGGCCGCTTGGCGCCCAAGGTAGGCTCAGCACATGGCTGAAATGCGGCGGCGGACTATGATCGCTGACGCAGCGGCGGTGACTTTGGGGGCAATCTCCGCCGCCTGTTCACCGGGCCCCAAGGAGGACGCTGTGAAGAGGCAGAAGTACCAATATGGCGAGGACCCCAGCCAGTGGGGTGAGCTCTTCCTCCCGGAAGTGGCCGCGCCCAAGGGTGTGGTGGTGGTGATCCATGGCGGGTACTGGCGTTCGCAGTACGGCGCAGAACTTGGGGAGCCCCTTGCCAAGGACCTCGCCGCGCACGGCATGGCAGCCTGGAACCTGGAGTACCGGCGCGCCGGCAACGGCGGAGGCTGGCCCAACACCTTTGCCGACGTCCTGGCCGGAATCGACAAGCTCGGTGAACTCGCCGACGAGCACGGGCTCGGGCTGGACCGGGTGGTGGCCCTGGGCCACTCTGCCGGCGGTCACCTCGCGGTCTGGGCGGCGGGACGCAGCCGGCTCGCCGGGCTCGGCGCCCCGGATGCGGACCGCCAGCTCACGCGCCGAGGCGACGACGACGGCGCGGTGCAGCTTACCGGCGTCGTCAGTCAGTCGGGGGTGCTCAACCTCGCGGCCGCCGAGCGGCTCAACCTCAGCAACGGCGCCGTCAGCAACTTCCTGGGCGGCTCGTCCGAGAAATATCCCAAGCGTCATAGATATGCGGACCCCATGAGCGCGGTGCCGCTGGGCGTGCCCGTATATGCCGTTCACGGTACGGAAGACGACACCGTGCCGGTGAGCCAGTCCGAGACCTACGCCGGAGCAGCCAAGGCGGCCGGCGCGCCGGTTCAGTTGCTGAAGGTGCCGGGCGACCACTTTGCGCTGATTGATCCGAAAGCACCCGCCTACCGGAAATGCCGTGAACTCGTGCAGCAGCTGCTGGTCTGAAATCCGGCCGGCCCGGCTGCCGGTGAAGCTGTCGGCCAGACGCCCGCCCTGCCGCCAGCCAAGCACTCGTCCGGCGTCCACCCGGCGTCCCACGGCGGCGAAAGCGAATACACTGGACCGCAGGTGCGCCGGGAAGTCTGGTCGGCATAGTTCCGTCGACCCCACTTTGAGGACTCCATGAGCGCCCTGCCACCCACTCCCACACCCCCTCGACTCACCGTTATCGGCCGGGGCAGCTACTCCGAGGCCCTGCGGATCGGCGAAATCCTCCGCAAGGAAACCGTGGGCGGAGCGCTGCTGGTCGCCGCGGCGTCGGTGGCCCTTGTCTGGGCCAACTCCCCGGCCTCGGAGAGTTACTTCGCGCTGCGCGACTTGAAAGTCGGCTACGCGCCCTGGCATCTGGACCTGAGCCTGGGCGCATGGGCCGCCGACGGCCTGCTGGCCATCTTCTTCTTCCTGGTCGGGCTCGAACTCAAGCGCGAATTTGTCGCCGGCGACCTGCGCCAGCCGAGCAAATCCGTGGTTCCGGTGGCCGCCGCCGTGGGCGGTGTGGCCGTTCCGGCGCTCATTTACGCGGCCGTCAACCTTTCAGGCCCCGAGACCCTGCACGGCTGGGCGATTCCCACCGCCACAGACATCGCCTTCGCCGTCGCGGTGTTGGCGCTCATCGGTTCCCACCTTCCCAGTGCGCTGCGCATCTTCCTGCTGACCCTCGCGGTCGTGGACGACCTCTTGGCCATCGCCATCATCGCGATCTTCTACACGAGCGACCTCCACCCCGAGCCGCTCCTGCTGGCCCTGCTCCCGCTGGGCCTCTACACAATCCTGGCGCACAAATGCCGCCGGTTCTTCGGCATGCACGCATGGGCGGCCTGGGTGATCCTGCTGCCGCTCGGCGCGGCGACGTGGGCGCTCGTGCACGCGTCAGGCATCCACGCAACCGTGGCCGGGGTCCTGCTCGGGTTTGCAATTCCCGTCAAGCGCTCCCGGGCCAGCGGCGGCCCTGAAGCCGGCCCGGGGCTCGCGGAGCTCTTCGAACACCGGTTCCGCCCGATTTCGGCCGGGATCGCCGTCCCGGTTTTCGCGTTCTTTTCCGCCGGGGTGGTCATTGGTGGCTGGCAGGGCCTCGGTGCCGCCCTTACGGATCCCGTGGCGGTGGGCATCATCCTGGCGCTCGTGGCCGGAAAGCCGACCGGGATCCTCGGCACCACATGGCTCATCACCAAAGTCACGCGGGCCCGGCTGGACGGCTCCTTCAAGTGGATCGACGTCTTCGGCCTCTCGATCCTGGCCGGCATTGGTTTCACGGTGTCGCTGCTGTTGGCTGAGTTGAGCTTTGGTCAAGGTACTGCCCACGAAGACCACGCGAAGGTGGGGATTCTCGCGGCCTCTGTGCTCGCGGCGCTCCTCGCCACCGGCGTGCTCCGGGCCCGCAACCAGCAGTACCGCCGGGCCGAGGAGGAAGAAAAGATCGACTCGGACCACGACGGCATCCCGGACGTCTACCAGCAAGACCGTCCCGCAGACTAAGTGGAGTCCGCGGGCCAGATGGACAGGACAGGCCGACGGACTAGATTTGAGGGTGCGGCAAGGACGTGCCGTCCAGAGCATGCATGATACCCCAAGGGGTATCATTGTCTCGCTGGAATACGCGCGCCGGGCCGTCCGGCGCCCGCGAAAGGAACAGGCATGAAGAGCATTTCCGTCAAGGACCTGGCCGCCCTGGGCGACGCCACCGAAATCGTCGACGTCCGCGAGGAAGACGAATACGCCGCTGTCCGCGTTCCTGGCGCCAGGAGCATCCCGCTTTCACGGTTTGTCCAGTCCCTCGACGAGGTTCCGGCCAGCGGAACCGTCTACGTCATGTGCGCCGCCGGGGGCCGCAGCGCCCAGGCCACCACCTACCTGGAGGACCAGGGGTACGACGCCGTCAACGTCACCGGCGGGATCATGCAGTGGCAGGACGAGGGGCACCCCGTCAACCGGGGCTGACCTGACAGGGCTGACCTCAGCGGAGGGACCATGGAAGTCATCGTTATCGAGACCCCGCAACTCGGGGACCGCAGCTACCTGGTCCACGACGGCTCTGTGGCGCTGGCGATCGACCCGCAGCGTGACACCGACCGCATCGAGGCGGCCGCCCGCGACGCCGGCGTTTCCATCACGCACGTGGCCGAGACCCACCTGCACAATGACTACATCACCGGCGGCCTGATCCTGGCCCGCGCCCACGGCGCCAGCTACCTCGTGAACGCCGCCGATCCCGTGGCATTCGAGCGCACGCCAATCTCCGACGGCGAAACGATCCGGGTGGGCTCGCTCTCGGTCAAGGCGGTGGCCACACCGGGCCATACGCACACCCACATGTCGTTCATCGTGGACGACGGCGGGAAGCGGGCCGTCTTCTCGGGCGGCAGCCTGCTGTACGGTTCCGTGGGCCGCACCGACCTCGTAGCCGAGGCGGACACGGTCGGCTTGACCCATGACCAGTACGCCTCGGTCCGTCGCCTCGCCGCCGAGGCCGGCCGTGGTGCCGCGCTGTTCCCGACCCACGGATTCGGCTCGTTCTGCTCCTCGGGACCCGCCACGGGCGCCCGGTCCTCGACCATCGGCGAACAGCTCGCCGCCAACCATGCCCTGACGGACCCTGACGAGGACCACTTCGTCAGCCAGCTCATCGCCAACCTCACGGACCACCCGTCGTACTACGCCCACATGAGTCCGGCCAACCTTCGGGGCCCGGGGCCTGCGGAGCTGGCCGTTCCCGAATCGCTCGATGCCGCCGAGCTCACCCGGCGGTTGGACGACGGCGAGTGGGTGGTGGACGTGCGGCGGCGGGTGGCGTTCGCCAGCAGCCACCTCAAAGGCAGCGTCAGTTTTGAGTATGGCTCCGGCTCCAGTTTCACCACCTATCTCGGCTGGGTGCTGCCGTGGGGTGAACCGGTGACCCTGGTGGGCTCGCGGGAAGACATAGAGAGCGCCATCCGCGACCTCTCCCGGATCGGCATCGAATCCCCGGACGCCGCCGTCGGAACCGAGCCGGAGGTCCTGGCGCCACAGGCCGGCCTTGCCTCCTACCCGCGCGTGGGCTGGGACGGCGTGCTCGCGCACCGGGCGCCTGGGGACACCGTCCTGGACGTGCGCCGGGCCGACGAATTCGCCGCCGCCCGCGTTGTGGGCGCGGTCAACGTGCCGCTGCACGAGCTGTTGCTGCGCCTCGGGGACGTCCCTGCCGGGAAGCTCTGGGTGCACTGCGGTTCCGGGTACCGTGCCGGGATCGCCGCCAGCCTCCTGGCGCGGGCAGGCCGGGATGTGGTCCACATCGACGCCAGGTTCGCCCACGCCGCGTCCGCCGGGATCGCCCTGGACACCACGGCGGCCTGAGCGGGCAGCGAGGCGGTTGCGGGCCGTGCGCGCAACACACGGCGCCGGAGCGGATTCTCTGGCAGAGTATGGTCATGCTCACAGTTATTGGCGAGGGGCTGGTTGATGTAGTCCAGCGGTCCTCCGGCGTCCAGGCCCATGTCGGCGGCAGCCCCCTCAACGTGGCGGTAGGGCTGGCGCGGCTGGACCATCCCGTCCAGTTCATTGGCCGCTACGGCCGCGATGCCTATGGAGAGGCCCTGGCCGCGCACCTGAAGTCGAGCTCCGTGCTGCTCCCGCTAGGACCCGACGAGCTGCCCACCAGCGTGGCCGCCGCACTGATCGACGACGCCGGCGCCGCCACCTACACCTTCGACCTCGCCTGGGAGCTTCCCGGCGTTGCGGCGCGCTTGCCGTTCCTGCTCCAGGGAACCACGCTACTGCACACCGGATCCATCGCCACCATGCTGGCGCCCGGCGCCGCTGACGTGCTTGCCGCCGTCGAACGCGCCCACCCGTCCGCCACTATCAGCTTTGACCCCAATTGCCGCCCCAGCATCATCCCGGACGTGGACTATGCCCGCGGGCAGGCCGAAAAGTTCGTGACGCTCTCTGACGTTGTGAAAGCCTCCGACGAGGACCTCGAATGGCTCTACCCTGGTGTTGACCCGCTGGACTCGGCCCGCCGCTGGCTGGCGCTGGGCGGCTCCGAAGGTCCCGCGATGGTGGTGGTGACCCGCGGCGGCAAGGGCCCCTGGGGCATCAACGCTGCAGGTGCGGCGCAGTTCCCCGCCCCCGAGATCAGCGTCGCGGACACAGTCGGGGCAGGGGATTCGTTCATGGCCGCGCTGCTGTCCGGCGTGGTGGACCTGGGCCTGGACGGGGCACAAAACCGCGAGGCCCTGCGCGAACTCTCCCCCGAAAGTCTCCGCGATCTTCTCGCCCATGCCTCCCGGGCAGCGGCGGTCACCGTGTCCCGCGCCGGCGCCAACCCGCCCACCCGCGCGGAGATGGCACGGATGGAAATGGGGGCCCCGCCCCTGCAGTGAGTGAAAGGCAGCCATGACACGCCACGATTTTCCGGTGTTCCCTGTCCGTAGTGAATCCTTCACGGAGGGCCAGACGCTCCCGCCTGCCCAGCGCAGCGGGAAGATGCGCGCCGGCGGCCAGGACGAATCCCCGCAGCTGAGCTGGAGCGGCGCCCCGGCCGGCACAAAGGGCTATGCAGTCACCATGTTCGACCCCGACGCCCCGGGCCGCGGCGGCTTCTGGCACTGGGCCGTGCTGGACGTCCCCGCCGACGTCACGTCGCTGCCGGCAGGGGCGGGCGCCGAGGGCGGCCACCTCCTTCCCGCGGGCGCCATTCAGCTAAGGAACGACGGCGGATTCCACGGCTATCTGGGCGCCGCGCCGCCTCCCGGGCACGGGCCGCACCGCTACGTCATCACCGTCCACGCGCTCGACATTGCACCGTCGGGGCTGAACGAGCACACCGCTCCGGGCAGCCTGGAAGCGAAGCTGTCGCGGCACACCCTGGGCCGGGGCACACTCACCGGCATCCTCGAACGCCACTGAGCCGGCCGCCGTCGCCGGCCGCCGCCGTCGCCAAACCGTCGAGTTCGCCGGAAACTCTCCAGATCGCCGGAATTGCCCGGCGAACCCGGCGCGGTCCGGCGATCTCGGCGCATACGGCCGCGAGGGCCGACCGTCCCGGCGCACGTAGACTGGCACTATGCGGCTGGTAGCAAGTGACATCGACGGAACGATCCTCGGCCATGACGGCAAAATCAGCGGCCGGACTGTCCGCGCGTTCCACGCCTGCCGCGACGCCGGGCTGGAACTGGTGTTCGTCACGGGACGGCCGCCGCGCTGGCTCCACCCCCTGCAGGACCAGCTGGGGCACACCGGAACGGTCATCTGCTCCAACGGGGCCGTGGTGTGGGACCTCGAGGCGGACCGCATGCTCTCGGCGCGGACACTGGACCTTGACGCTATGTTCGAAGTCCGCCGCATCATCAAGCGGTTGCGTCCGTCCGCACTCTTTGCCGCCGAAACCCTGACCGGCTTCCACCTGGAGCCGGGGTTTATCGAAAACGGCTCGAGCGGACTGCTCGCGGAATTCACTCCGGCCCCGCTGCACACCACCCTCACCGAGGGGGACTCCATTGCGAAGTTCCTGGCCATAGTCCGGGAAGGCACCGCCGACGATTTCCTGGCCGAGGTGACGCCCGCCGTCGCCCATCTGGCCGCCGCAACGCACTCGGCGCCGAACATGGCCCTGCTGGAGCTGTCCCTGCCCGGCGTGAACAAGGCCGTGACCCTGGCTGAATATGCGTCGTCCCTCGGCATCGGCGCCGCGGACGTGGTGGCATTCGGGGACATGCCCAACGACATCGAGATGCTGCGCTGGGCCGGGCACGGCTACGCGATGGCCAGCGGCCACCCGGAAGCGATCCGGGCCGCCGGCCAGCAGGCCCCGCATTTCGACGACGACGGCGTCGCCCAGATCCTCGAGGCCAAGCTCGCCGAACTCGGCGTCCGGCTCCGCTAAAAGCCACCCGGCGCCCGGCTGTCCGAACAGGCGCCCGGCACGGCCGGCACTGCGCCGCACACCGGTCCAGTTCCCCGTGGACACCGGATTCCCAGCGGACAGTCAACTTGCGTTCACCTTGGCGTCCTAGGCTGGAAGCTCGCGACAGATCGTTTGACTGATAGTGGGGACATCATGGCCAGGCATCGCATCAACAACACGGACGAACAACCCCTGCACCCGGTGGAGCCGGACCGGCACTGGCGGCAGCTGCGCCAAGGCGACCGCGTCAGCGTCCGGCTGGGTCCGGGCTTCGAGACGGGCGGGCTCGTGGACGCCGTGACGGCGGACCACAGCGTGGTCTGGGTGGATCTCGACGGCGGCCGCGGCCGCACGCTGCTGCACTGCAGCGACGACGTCGAAATCCGCCAACACGAGTCCTGACACCTCGTCCCGCCAAGGGCAGCTGAGGCCCGGCGGCCGGCAGATCAAGGGCTCGGGTACGCTTCAGGAGTGACTGACCAGCACCCCTACTTTGCCCCTCGCGGCAATCGCGACGGCGGTCCGGAGGACACCGCAGCCCGGGCCCCGGGCGGCGTCCGGGCGCCCCTGGCGATGGCCCACCGGGGCTTCTCGCTGGACGGGCTGGAGAACTCGATGGCCGCGTTCCGCGCCGCCGTCGACCTCGGGTTCAGGCATCTGGAGACGGACGTGCACACAACGGCCGACGGCGTGCTGGTGCTCTTCCACGACAAAACCCTGGACCGGATCACGGAGGGCCGGGGCCGGATCGCGGACCTTCCGGCCGCGACCGTGGACCTGGCCAGGATCGGCGGGACCGAACCGATCCCGCGGTTCGAGGAACTGATCGCGGCCTTCCCGGACGTCCGGCTCAATGTCGACGTCAAGGACTGGAATTCCGTCGGTCCCCTGGCCTCGGCGATTGAACGCCACGGACTGCACGACCGCGTGCTGGTGGCCAGTTTCTCGGACCGGCGGCGCCGCGCGGTGCTGAAGCAGTTGAGCCGTCCTGCCGCGAGCTCGGCCGGCATCGTGTCCAATGCCGTGTTCGTTCTGCTCGGGCCCGTGCTGCCGACGCGGCTGATGTCCCTCGTGGCGCGCCGGGCGCTGCGCGGCGTCCACGCCCTTCAGGTCCCGGTCCGCTACGGCGCCGTGCCTGTGGTGACGCCCGGCTTCATCCGGCGGGCACACCGGCACGGCCTGCAGGTCCATGTGTGGACAGTCAACGAGCCCGCCGAAATGCACCGGCTGCTGGACCTCGGCGTCGACGGGATTGTCACGGACCGAGCGGACCTGCTCAAAGCGGTCCTGACGGAGCGCGGAACCTGGGCCTGAACACCGCGTCTCCTCAGCACGCCGGGACCGCCGGACTGGCAGGATAGAGCCATGCGCATCCTCATCGCCCCGGACAAGTTCAAGGGCTCCCTCACCGCCGTTGAAGCCGCCGCCGCCATTGCCGAAGGCGCCCTGCGCGTCTACCCCGACGCCGAAGCCATCCAGTTTCCGGTGGCCGACGGCGGCGAAGGGACCCTCGAGGCGGCCGTCGCGGCCGGCTACGAGGAACGGCTCAACGCAGTCGTTGGCCCCATCCTGGCCCCGATCGGTGCCGCGTGGGCCATCCGTGCCGACGCCTTCGGCGGGGCCACCGCGGTGATAGAAACGGCGCAGGCCTCCGGGCTGGCGCACATGGAGCCCACACCGGCGAACTCGCTGCGCGCCCACAGTTATGGCTGCGGCCAGCTGATTGCCGCCGCGCTGGACGCCGGTGCCACGGAAATCGTGCTGGGCGTAGGCGGTTCGGCCATGAGCGACGGCGGCAGCGGCGCACTCCGGGCCCTCGGACTCAAGCCGTTGGACGCCGCCGGCAACGTGGTGCCCCTCGGCGGAGGATCGCTCGCCGAGGTCGCATCCGTGGATATCAGTGGCCTCGATCCGCGGCTGGTCGAAGTGAAGTTCAGGATCGCCGTCGACGTCCAAAACCCGCTGTACGGCAGCGACGGGGCGGCGTACGTCTTCGGTCCGCAAAAAGGCGCCGACGCCGATGCGATTGAGCTGCTCGACGCCGGCCTGCGCAACTGGGCCTCGATCCTGCGCGCGTCGACGGGCCGGGACGTCAATGTGCCCGGCGCCGGCGCGGCCGGCGGCTTCCCGGCGTCGTTCCTGGCCTTCAGCACCGCCGCCCTCGAAGGCGGCTTCGAGCTGGTGGCCGGGCTCACCGGGCTTGCCGCGAAACTCGCCGTGGCTGATTTGGTCATCACCGGGGAGGGCTCCATGGACAGCCAATCGCTGACGGGCAAGGCGCCGATCGCCCTCGCCGACGCGGCCCAGGCCCTCGGCATTCCGGTGATCGTGGTGGCCGGCCGGATCCTCGTCACCCCGGAGGACCTCGGCCGGCACGGAGTCGTCGCCGCGGCGCAACTGCTGGACGTCGCCGGCAGCGCGGAGGACGCTGTCGCCAACGCCGCAAAGTACCTTGCCTGGGTCACCAGCCAGGTCCTCGAAGGCGCCTAGCGCACCTGCTGGCCGGCTGCCGTGCCGACCACCTTGTGGTTCAGGCGCCGGTCTCGTAGTGCGGCTCGGCCACGGGTTTGGACTCGGGGGAGCCCTTCTCGCGCAGGTAGACCGAGGCGCCCACCAGGACCGCCACAGCGAGGAACTCGCTTTGCCAGTTCTGGAAGGACTCGAACCAGAATCGGCTCGTCGCCAGATAGCCCAGCACCGTCACGGTGGGCTGTCCGTGTGCCTCCTGGTCACTGTTGTACTCGTCCGTGCCGCCAACCGCGTGCAGCATGAAGGATGCCAGGAACAGCAGCAGGAACATGATCGAAAGCGAGTGTTCGTAGAGCGTGAGCACCCAGCCGCCGCGCCGTACGGGCCAAGGGGTGGAAGCCTTGACTTTGGCCTGCCGGGGGTCCTCGTCCTGCGGGGCAGTGCGGCCCATTGGCTTGGACTCCGAGGACCCCTTTTGGAACAGGAAGACGGTCAGGACGACGTACATGCCCATCTGCAGGAATTCCGACTCCCAGTTCTCGAATGTCGCCTCCAGGAAGGCCCCGGTGCCGAGGTACCTCAGGACGGTCACGGCCGGTTCGCCGTGGGCCATCTGCTCGTCGCTGTAGGTGCTGGCTCCGCTGAGGACCATGCCGCCGAAAAAGATGGCGAACAGCCCGATATTGGCCAGCAGCAGTCCGTGTTCCTTGACCCACCTGCCCATGGTTCCTCCCGTGCCTGCCCCGAGCTGCTCCTGCGAAACGTCCGTCATAGTGGCTCCTCCTCGCGGCCCTTGCGGTGGAGGCCGGCAGGGACGACCACCAACAGCAGCACCAGCACGGCCAGCAGGCCGGCGCCGGCTATCACGCCCGCCGTCCGGCCCACGGTGACGTCGAAAATGAGGGATGTGGTACCCACGCTCAGGAGCCCGACGCCGGCCAGTGAGAACTTGGCGATGGTGTCGGCGCTGGCCACGAGCGTGGCCTTCAGGCCTTGCCGGAACAGCCGGCGGTGCACGCTCACAGGCAGCAGGATCGTGGCCGTGGTGAGGGCGGCCAGGACGACGTTGGCAAGGTACAGGCGGGTCTGGTAATCATCGAGCGTCTCGAAGCGCGCCTGGAACGGCAGCGTCAGCAGGAAGCCGGCAAGGAGCTGGACCCCGGTCTGGAGAACCCGCAGTTCCTGCAGCAGTTCGGCCCAGTTGCGGTCCATCCGCTCAGCGCGTGATTCATCCCTGCCGTGATCCTTCGGCGCCACTGGGCCTGTCATTTGGTGCTCCTCCGCGCAATCCTGAAATCATCGTGAACCTGCCGCAGCGTGCAGTCCACCCTCAACCTAGGCTTGAGAGTTGCCAAAAACAAGTCGGTACTAAGCTTGCTGATGATATTGCGGTTAGGGTAGGACTGTTTACTTCGCTGGGATGTTCTCCGACGGCCCGGTCACACGGGCCCGAGGCGCATCCCTGGAAACCGACACACATTGGTTAGGTGGACTATGAGTGACGCAAGCAGCACCGCAGCCAGCAGCTCGGGCGGCCAGGGCAAGCAGCAGGACCAGCCGCGCGATCCCCGCGCCGGCTACCATTCCGGCCCGTTCCCGGAACAGGTCCAGAAACAGCCCGGCCTCACCTCGCCGATGGAGCCCAAACCGGACCACGGCGAGGAAAGCTATCGCGGCAGCGGCGCCCTGAACGGCAAAGCCGCCCTCATCACGGGCGGTGACTCCGGAATCGGCAAAGCGGTGGCGATCGCCTTCGCCCGTGAGGGGGCCGACGTCGCCATCTCCTACTTGCCGGAGGAAGAGGAAGACGCGCAGGACACCGCCGAGTGGATCCGGAAGGCCGGACGCAAGGCCCTGCTGCTTCCTGGCGACGGCCGCAGCGAGGACTTCGCGGCGAACATCGTGAAGGCGACGCTGGCCGAATTCGGGGGCCTCAATGTCCTGGTGCTCAATGCGGCCTACCAGAAGAACCGGGACAGCCTGGAATCGCTCCCCACCGAAGAGTTCGACCGTGTCTTCAAAACCAATCTGTACTCCCTGCTCTGGACCGCCCGCGCCGCCGTCCCGCACCTGAAAGCCGGCGCCTCCATCATCACCACCGCATCGATCCAGGCCTTCAACCCGTCCCCGCAACTCATCGACTACGCCATGACCAAGGCGGCGCAGGTAGCGTTCACCAAGGCGCTGGCGCAGGAGCTCGGGCCAAAGGGGATCAGGGTCAACGCCGTGGCCCCCGGCCCCATCTGGACGCCGCTGATTCCGGCCACCGAGTGGCCGGAGAAGTTGCCGTCCTTTGGCCAGGACACGCCCCTGCAGCGGGCGGGGCAGCCGGCGGAGCTCGCGGCGGCCTATGTGCTTCTCGCCTCGGACCACGGTTCCTACATTTCCGGAGCAGTCCTTCCGGTCACCGGAGGCAAAGGACTCTGAGCCCGCTCCGGACCCGTCCCAATGCCAGCTAGTCCCATTTCCAACGACAGGAGCAATGACATGACTGACAACCAGCAGGATCCGAAGACCGCCAAAGAAGAGGGCGGCTACGGCGCGCCGACCGCCGAGCAGGAAATGGCCGGCCGGCATGTCCGGGCGGAGTCCGGGGCTGCCGTGCCGTCTGCCGAGGCCGAAATGGACCCGGCAAATACCGACGAGCCTGCCCCCGGGCGGTCCTTCTCCTCAGAGTCCGGGCAGGATGCTGCAGGATTGCCGGACGGCTCCGGGACGGACCTGCCGGAGAGCAGGTCGCCGAAGGACCGCGACGACGACAAGGACGCCTTCGACGCCGGCTAGTCCCCGCGCCGTCGCCCCCCGTCGCCCCTCCGCTGCGGCGCTGCCGTCCCAAGGAGTGGCCCTGACAGCGAAGGAGGCCGGACTCCTGCCTGTGGGCGGAGTCCGGCCTCCTTCGTCTGCGGTAAGTAGCCCGTTCGCGGCGCTTCTTAGCGGAGTTTTTTAGCGGCGCTTCTTGGGAGTGCGCTTTGTGGCTGCCTTGACCGCGGCCGTCGAGGCCGCAGCCGGTGAAGGATCTTCAGTTTCCGGCTCTGCCACCGTGCCGCGCACCTTCGCGATTGCCTTCATGCCGTGGTAGATCACCAGCGCCGCAGCCGAGCCCAGCGCGATCCCGGTGAACTTCAGGTCCCCGATGGTCCAGGTGTAGTCGGCAATCCCGACAATGAGGGCGACGGCGGCCGTGGTCAGGTTGATCGAGTTGGAGAAGTTCACCTTGTTCTGGACCCAGATCTTCACACCCAGCACGCCGATCATGCCGTAGAGCATCGTGGCCGCGCCGCCCAGGACGCCGGCGGGGACGGTGGCGATGAGTTCGCCAAACTTCGGCGAGAAGCTCAGGATCACTGCAAAGACCCCGGCTACCCAGTACGCCGCCGTCGAATACACCTTGGTGGCAGCCATGACGCCGATGTTCTCGGCGTACGTGGTGGTCCCGGACCCGCCGCCCAGACCGGCAAGTACAGTGGCGGCGCCGTCTGCCAGCAGCGCCCGGCCGGAGACGCCGTCGAGGTTTTGCCCTGTCATGGCCGACACGGACTTCACATGGCCGATGTTCTCCGCCACCAGCACCAGCACCACCGGCACGAAGAGGCCCACGACGCCGAGGTGGAACTCGGGAGTCTGGAAGTGCGGCAGGCCGACCCACGCCGCGCCGTCTATCTTGGAGAAGTTCACCTCGCCCCGGATCATCGCAACAAAGTAGCCCACCAGAACGCCCACCAGGATGCTCAGCCGGCCCAGCATGCCGCGGAACAGCACGCTGACCACGATGATGACGGCCAGGGTGATGAAGGCTGTCACCGGGGCCTGGTCGAAGCTGCTCTTCGCCGCGGGCGCCAGGTTCAGCCCGATCAAGGCCACGATCGCGCCGGTCACGATCGGCGGCATGACCCGGTTGATCCAGCCGGCGCCGAACTTCTGCACCACGGCACCAACCACGGCGAGGGCCGCGCCGGCCAGCACCACGCCGCCCAGCGCCCCGGGGATGCCGAACTGCTGCTGGGAAGCCATGATCGGTGCGATGAACGCGAAGCTGGAACCGAGGTAGCTCGGCACGCGTCCCTGCGTGATGACCAGGAACAGCAGGGTGCCGATGCCGGAGAAGAACAAGGTGGTGGCTGGCGGCATGCCCGTGATGATCGGGACCAGGAAGGTGGCACCGAACATGGCCACAACGTGCTGCATCCCGATCCCTACCGTCAGGGGCCAGATGAGCCGCTCATCCGGCCTGACGACCTCACCGGGGCGGATGGACTTGCCCGTGCCGTGGAGCTTCCATTTGGTGCCGAGCATGCTCATGCCGGGAGCCTTTCAGAGAATGTGGGGAGGGGGCGGAAGGAATCTTCCCGAGCAACTTTACCGCCCAGGGGTTTACCGGCCGATCCTCTACCGGCCGTCCGTTGCCTCCGGAGGGCGTGTGTTGGAGGGCGTGGATCGGGACGGCGCGGATCGGGACGGCGCGGATCGGGACGGCGGGGTGTGCCGGGCTGGTGTCCGACGTCACAGGACGCCGCGGGAAGCAGACGCAGGCCGTTGAAGTTGCAACTATGGACAGCAGGAGAAGCCGGCCACCCAAGAGTGCGCCAGCCCAGGGAAAGGGATGCGAATGACGATCGCCCATGAAGAAGCAGTAATCGACGCAGCAGCGGTGGACGCCATCTTTGCCGAGGCCCGCACCGCGAACGCCTTCACCGGCGACGTTACTGAGGACCAGGCCCGCGCCATCTACGAACTGACGAAGTTCGGCCCCACCGCCTTCAACTCCCAGCCGCTGCGCGTAACCTACGTGCGCTCCGACGAAGCCCGGGCCACGCTCGTGGACGCACTTTCCGCCGGAAACCGTGCCAAGACGGCCTCCGCGCCGCTCGTCGCGGTCCTGAGCTACGACACCGCCTGGCAGGAACAGTGGGACGCGTTCCTTCCCGGCTACAACGCCCCGAAGGCCATGTATGACGCCGCGCCGGACCTCGCCGCGGCCACGGGCAACAACAACGCCCACCTGCAGGCCGGCTACTTCATCCTCGCGGTCCGCTCCCTGGGCCTCGCGGCCGGCCCGATGACCGGTGCCGACTTCGCCAAGATCGACGCCGCGTTCTTCCCCGACGGGAGCCAGAAGAGCTTCCTGGTGGTCAACATCGGCCAGCCCGGGGAAGATGCATGGGGCGCAGCCAAGCCGAAATTCGCCTACGAGGACGTCGTCCGTACCGTCTAAGGCCCCAGCGCCGCCCTCCGGCGCTGTCCGCCCCTGGAGGTGCCTCCGGCGCTGTCCGCCCGCGGAGGTGCCTCCGGCACTGTCCGCCCGGCGCCGCCCTCCGGCGCTGTCCGCCCGCGGAGGTGCCTCCGGCACTGTCCGCCCGGCGCCGCCCTCCGGCGCTGTCCGCCCGCGGAGGTGCCTCCGGCGCTGTCCGCCCGCGGAGGTGCCTCCGGCACCATGGGGGACAGGCCGGAGGCACGCGGGATGCGATTCTGCGGTTCAGCGCAAGGCCCACATCCAGGGCCACTTCCTATTTTAGTCCGTGCCTTCGCCGCCGGCACTGTGCGTTTTGCGACGGCCGCCCGGTCCGTAAACGCCGCGACGTGGCACACTTTTCCCATGCGGAACCTGATCGCGGTGGCCTTCGTGGAACCGGTAGCCGAGGGGCTCGAGTTTCCCCGTGATGACTGGCCGCTGCACCTCACCCTGGTTAAGTTCGACGTGGTTAAGTTCGATGTGGTTAAGTTCGGCGCCGTCGAACCCCGCGAGGAAGCCGGCACCGAACCTGAACCTGACGCGCCGGCCTCAGTCGATCCGCTCGCCGAACGGATCGCCACCCTCATGGCGGACCCGGTGACCGCTGCCCTGGGCTGCCGGCTCAGCGTGGACGGCGAAGCCGGGTTCGGGCGCGCAGGGTCGATCCCGGTCAACCTGATTGAGCCCAGCGAAGAGCTGCAGTTCCTCCACAACGAGCTGGTCCGGATCGTGGAGCAGCTGCCCGGCAGGATCTCGACGCCCGCCTACACCCTGGAAGGATACCGGCCGCACGTCTCGCACCACGGCGACAAACGGCTCCAGCAGGGCGACACCTTCGCCCTTGACCGGATAGCGCTGGTGGACATGGCGCCCGACGGCGGGCACGCCACGCGCCGGATCCTGAAGTTGTGGACCGAAGACCCGGCGTAAGCGCCGGAACGGTCTCATGGGATAGCCTTCCCGTCATATCCGGGACACCGGCGGTGGATTCCTGCGGGCCGGGTGCCATACTTGGGTCAACTTCGACGGTGAAGTGACGTATTCGGGCAAATCACGGCGGACCGGGGGGACCACTAAATGATGCTTGACACCGCGACACTGCGGGTTGCCTTGGCGCTTGTCGACCTCACACTGCTCATGCTGTTCTACTTCATCACGTTCCGGCGCACCCGGTCGCCCTACAGCGGCTGGTGGTGCATGGCCCTCTTGCTGTTCCTGGTCGGCAACGCCGCGTACCTGCTGGACGGTACGGTGCACCAGGGGTGGGCCAACCCTGCCGGCAACGTCCTGCTGGTCGCCGGTGCCGCCAGCATCTGGGCCGGCGGACGATCGCTGAGGGCCCCCTCACCCCGGCTCTGGCACCTCGCGGCCGGCCCGGCTGCCACCGCCGTCGCTTCAGTTCTTGACCACCCGGCCACCAACACGTGGGCCGGAGGCCCCGTGTACCTGGGATTCATGGCCGTGCTGATCGGCTTGGGATCCCGGGAGCTGTTCCTGCTCGAGCGCGACTACTCGCGCGTCCACCGTCCCCTCGCCGTCGGCGCCGGCATCCTGGCCGTTTTCTACCTTGGCCGCCTCTTCGCCTTCCTGACGAAGGGACCGGACGGTGCGGTTTTCACGTCAGTCTTCGGATCCGTCCCCATGACGGTCTTCTCGATGGTGACGCTGGTGGTTGCTTCCTTCACCATGGCCGAGCTGAGCTACGAACAACAGACCCGGGATCTGCGGGCCCGCGCCACCGTGGATGGCCTCACGGGCCTGCTCAACCGCTCGGCGTTCCTGGATCTTGCGGAAAACGAACTGCGCCGCTTGCGCCGGACCGGCACCACGGCGTCGCTGATCCTGGCGGACCTGGACCACTTCAAGACGATCAACGACCAGTTCGGCCACTCAGCCGGAGACTCCGCCCTGCAGGCGTTTGCCAGGGCCTGCGCCGGTAGCGTCCGCTCCACCGACCTCGTGGGCCGCTACGGCGGCGAGGAATTCATCCTCCTGCTGCCGGGCGTCACGCCGGACCGGGCGCAGGAAATCGCGGCCGACATCAGCGTCCGGCTCCATCAAACCGGCTCGGCAGCCGTTCCCCGGCTGCCCACCGTGAGCTACGGCATCGCGTCCACCGGCTCCGGACCGGACGGCCTCGACGCTGCAGTGGTCCTGGCCGACGCGGCCCTCTACCAGGCAAAAACGCTTGGCAGGGACCGCGCCGAGTTGGCCACCGGCGGCTGAACTACGAAATAACGCCGTCCACCAGCGCCTTCGCCTCGGCCTGGACCTGCTTGAGGTGCTCGGCACCCTTGAAGGACTCGGCGTAGATCTTGTAAACGTCCTCCGTGCCGGAGGGCCGGGCCGCGAACCAGGCGTTCTCGGTCACAACCTTGAGGCCGCCAATCGCCGCGCCGTTGCCCGGTGCCTCGGTCAGCTTCGCCGTAATCGTTTCGCCGGCCAACTCTGTCGCGGTGACGTCGGACGAAGAGAGCTTGCCGAGGGCCGCCTTCTGCTCCCGGGTGGCCGCCGCGTCGATCCGGGCGTAGACCGGGTCGCCGAACTGGTCGGTGAGGCCCTTGTACAGCTGCGACGGTGACTTGCCTGTTACCGCCGTGATCTCCGAGGCCAGCAGTGCCAGCAGGATGCCGTCCTTGTCGGTGGTCCAGACGCTGCCGTCCATCTTGTTAAAGGAGGCACCGGCGGATTCCTCGCCGCCGAAAGCGCCTTCTCCGGACAGCAGCCCGGGGACGAACCACTTGAAGCCCACGGGAACCTCGACAAGCTTGCGGCCCAGGCTTTCAGCCACGCGGTCAATGATCGAGGAGGAGACCAGGGTTTTGCCGATCACGGACTGCGGGTTCCAGCCGGTGCGGTGCCGGTACAGGTAATCGATGGCGACGGCGAGGTAATGGTTCGGGTTCATCAGCCCGCCGTCCGGCGTAACGATTCCGTGGCGGTCGGCGTCCGCGTCGTTGCCGGTGGCGACGTCGAACTTGGCGCCGTCGGACATGCGGTTGATCAGGGAGGCCATCGCCGACGGCGAGGAGCAATCCATCCGGATCTTTTCGTCCCAGTCGAGGGTCATGAAGGCCCACTGGGGGTCGACGGTGGGGTTGACCACGGTGAGGTTCAGGTGGTGCCGCTCGCCGATCTCGCCCCAGTAGTCCACCGACGCGCCGCCCATCGGGTCGGCGCCGATCCGCACGCCAGCCTCGCGGATCGCATTCAGGTCCAGCACCGAGGGGAGGTCGTCGACGTAGCTGCTGAGGAAGTCGAACTTGCCGGTGGTCCCGGCGGCGAGGGCGTCGGCCACTGGGATCCGCTTGACTCCGCGCAGGCCGTTTTCGAGGAGCTCGTTGGCGCGGTTGGCGATCCAGCCGGTGGCGTCGGTGTCGGCGGGGCCGCCGTGCGGGGGGTTGTACTTGAATCCGCCGTCTCCCGGCGGGTTGTGGCTCGGGGTCACCACGATGCCGTCGGCCTGCGGCGCGCCCGGAGCGGCGTTCCGGTTGTGCGTAAGGATGGCGTGGCTCAGGGCAGGGGTGGGGGTGTAGCCGTGGCGCGCGTCGATGAGGACGTGCACGCCATTGGCCGCCAGCACCTCAAGGGCGGAGTTTTGTGCGGGCTCGCTCAGGCCATGGGTGTCCTTCGCCATGTAAAGGGGGCCGGTGATGCCTTGGCCCGCGCGATATTCCACGATCGCCTGCGTGATGGCGAGGATGTGGGGTTCGTTAAAGGACGCCTTCAGGCTCGATCCCCGGTGCCCGGAGGTACCGAAGGCCACCCGCTGGCCCGGGTCCGAGAGGTCCGGCGAAACGTCGTAGTACGCATCCAATAGCGCAGTGAGGTCAACAAGGTCTTGGGGTTGGGCAACAGTGCCCGCGCGGCTAGCCATGGCACCAGCATGCCAGACGAGGGCGGGGTGCAGCACGGTTTCGCGTCAAACCCGTTCCTGTGACGAAAGAAAACCCGCCGATCGGCCCGGTCCCAAGCCAACCCTGCGGCGGTACGCTGGATCCAGAGACTTCTTGAGGGGACATGCCATGACTGAACAGCCAAAACAAGGCAAAGACGAGACCCCGGAGGGTTACCAGCCGACCCTGCGGCTCCCGGACCACCAACCGGACTTTCCGCCAGAGCAGGCACCGCCCGCCAGTAAGGACCACGGACAGTCGGCGACGCAGCAGTTCGCGCAGCCGGGGTCAGGGCAGCAGCCCTATGCGGGCGCGCAGCCGGGGTCCGGGCAGCAGCCCGACACGGGCCAGCAGCCCCACGTCGGCCAGCAGCCCCACGCGGGCCAGCAGCAGCCCGGCCAGCAGCAGCCCGGCCAGGCGGCACCTGGCCATGGCCAGTTCTCAAGCCCGTACCCTCCGATCTACGGCGAGTCCGACCGGGCGCCATATGCG
The DNA here is from genome assembly GCF_040676555.1 of Arthrobacter sp. LAR12-1-1.1. NCBI lineage: Bacteria > Bacillati > Actinomycetota > Actinomycetes > Micrococcales > Micrococcaceae > Arthrobacter > Arthrobacter sp. LAR12-1-1.1. Next base: position 402,452 of record NZ_JBEGIG010000023.1, read on the forward strand.
GCGGGCCAGCCGGGCTACGGCCAAGCGGCCTACAACCAGCCGGCCCCACCGTATGGCCAACCGTCGCCGTACGCTCAGCCGGGCAGTCCCAACGCCTACGGTCAGCCCGCGTACTACGGCGCACCGGCGGCGCCCAAGAGCCTGAGCATCGCCAGCATGTGCTGCGGCATCGCCGCGCTGGTGGGATTCGGATTCTTCCTGCTCCCGCAGCTGGCCGCCGTCATCCTGGGACACCTGGCCCTGCGGCGCGAACCGGCCGGCAGGGGCATGGCGATCGCCGGCCTCGTGATGGGATACGTCGGCATCGCCGTCACTATCCTGGTGCTGGTCATTTTCGGACTGGTCATCGGCACCGCACGCAACAGCGGATACGGCGTCTAGGCCTGCCCTGCGGCCGGGGCCTGCGTCGGCTCAGCGTGTCAGCGCAGCCACGAGCGCTCCGGCATTGGCCTCAAGCCAGGCACGCCGCCGGTTGATCTGGCCGCCCACGCCGTCCTGCCACATCCGCGCCCAGCCGCCGCCCAGGGCCGCGGCGTTGTGCCGCATCCGTTCGAAGCTGAGCGCCGCGGCCTCGATCCCGGCGCCGGGCACCCGGCGTCGTTCATCCTCGGTCCAGCCGTAGGCGTCGGCGAAGGTGCGCAGCCGGCGGAACGGGTCGTGGTCATCCCAGCCCGGCCACGCGTCTGACGGGTCGCGGAGCGGCACCCAGTGCATGGCGGTATTGAGCGAATCGTGGAGTGCCGTGGCGGGTCCGGCGAGGTCGAAATCCGCCAGTCCCGCGGCCAGGCCGTCCCGGACCACCACGTTCTGGGGTGTGACGTCCAGATGGCAGATGAGCCCGGCGGCATCGGAGGGGTTCGGCCGGACCGGCCGGGGCGGGAACGCGTGGACCTGCGGCACGAAGCCCGCTGACGCGGTGTGCAGGCGCCGCACCAGGCGGGCCACGGAGGCCAGCAGGTCCTCGGACTGCACCCAGGCTTCCGGCGGCGCCCCGGCGCACTGTCCCGGCACGAAGGTCAGGACGTCCCGGCCTTCTATGTCGCGGCCGAGGAAGCGCGGGGAGCCCTCAAAGCCGGCGTCGTGGAGCCAGTCGAGATACTCGGCGACGGCGAATGATTGTTCCTGGTGCGGGCGGCGGATGGTTCCGCCAACCCGCACCACACCCGCGGTGACATCGCCCGCCGGCATACTTTCGACGTCGGACGCCTCGCCCGGGGCGGGGGTGTAGACGCGCGAAGCAACCGGGACGCGATGCACGGGGTTCATCGGGTCAGCGTACGCCGCCCATGAGCTTCTTGATCGCCGGGGAGGCGACCGCCAGGCCCACAGCCAGCAGCATCGCGGTTCCACCGATGCCGATGAAGTAGGGCAGCTCGTCCTGCGGGTTGTACAGGCCGGACAGGATGCCGGCCACCGTGGTGCCCAGGGACACGGAGAGGAAGAACAGCGCCACCATCTGGGTGTGGAAGGCCTTGGGCGCCAGCTTGGTGGTGACGGACAGGCCGATGGGGGAGAGAAACAGCTCCGCGAGAGTGAAAAGGAGCAGGATTCCAACGAGTGCCAGCAGAGGGGTCTTGCCGGCGCCGGCCAGCGGGATGAAGGCAAGGAAAGCAAGGCCCATCACGAAGAGGCCTATCGAGAACTTCAGCGCCGAACCGGGCTGCTTCCGGCCGAGCCGGGTCCACAGGGCGGCCATGATGCCGGCAAAGATGATGATGAACACCGGGTTAATGGACTGGACCCAGGCGGCAGGCATTTCCCAGCCGAAGAGATTCCGGTCCAGTTTCTCCTCCGAGTACACGGCAATGAACGTGAACTGCTGCTGGAACAGCGCCCAGAACGCGGCCGAGGCGATATACAGCGGGATAAACGCCGCCACCCGTCCGCGCTCGGTGGCGGTGATCTTCTTGCTGCTGAAGATCAGGGCAAAGTACAGCACAGACGCGCCAATGGCGGCGTAGGCCATGGACACGGCAAGGTTCTCGGCGTTCACGGTGCCGGTCACGAGCAGCACGGCGATGATCACGGCGATGCCGGCGAAGATCAAGCCGTACCGGGTGCGCTGGGCGGCCGGGAGGGGATTCGGTACCCGGTGTGCTTCTGCGGGCAGTTTCTTGCGGCCCAGCGAGTAGATGACCAGGCCCACGGCCATGCCGACGGCGGCGGCGCCGAAGCCCCAGTGGAAGCCCTGGCTTTCCTGCAGCCAGCCGGTGACCAGCGGGCCGATCAGCGCACCGGCATTGATGCCCATGTAGAAGATGGAGAACCCGGCGTCGCGGCGTTCGTCCTTCTCGCCGTACAGGCTGCCGACGAGGGCGGTGGCATTGGCCTTCAGCCCGCCGGAGCCGACGCCCACCAGCACCAGTCCGGCGATCAGGCCGGGTACGCCGGGCACGAGTGCCAGCCCGATGTGGCCGGCCATGATCAGGACGGCCGCGCCGAACAGCACGCGCTCGGACCCGAAGAGCCGGTCCGCGAGCCAGGCGCCGAGGATTGTGGAGAGGTAGACGCCGCCACCGTAGGCGCCGACCAGGCCGGCCGCCAGGGCCTGCGGAATCTCAAGGCCACCCTGGGCGGCCGAGAAGTACATGTAATAGAGGAGGATCCCCTGCATTCCGTAGAAGGAGAAGCGCTCCCACATCTCTACGGAGAAAAGGCTGGCCAGCATCTTTGGGTGGCCAAAAAACGACGTGTCGTCCGGCGTCTTCGTGGGGGGACTGAACGAGGGATCGCCCGGCGTTGTAGCGGGGGGATGGGATAAATGAGTTGTGCTCATTTACTTAATGGTGACATTGTGACGCGCGATTGTCACATTCGCGCAGGCCCCAGGCAAGCAACCCAAACCGTGTTTTGCCTCTCTTTCGGGAGGACTTCCCGGGGCGTGCCGGGCCGCGCGGCTATGTCCTAGGCGGTCTCCCCGGCGGGCTCGCCGACGGGCTCGTCCGCGTCGAACATGATGATCTGCCGGATAGCGTGGCCGTCTGCCAGCTGGTCCATGGCCCGGTTGATGTCGGCCAGGGCGATGCGGTCCGAGATCAGCTCCTCGACGGGGAGTTTCCCGTCCCGCCACAACTGGGCGTATTTCGGGATATCCCGCGACGGGACGGCCGAGCCAAGATAGCTGCCCACAATTGTCCTGGCTTCTGCGGTGACGGTCAGGGGCGCCAGCTGGGCGCGGGCATCGGGGGAGGGTAGCCCGGCCGTGACGGTGGTGCCGCCGGGGGAGGTCGCAGCGAACGCGGTTTCGAACGCGCGCGGATTTCCCGCGCACTCGATCACGAACCTGGCTTTAACCCCGGCCTCGAGGACCTGCTGCGGAGTGTATGTCTCGTGGGCGCCGAGGCGGCGGGCGTGATCGAGCTTCTGCTCCAGCGTGTCCACGGCGATGATCCGCGAGATTCCTTGGGAGATGGCGGTGATGAGCGCCGCCATCCCCACGCCGCCGAGACCGACGATCATGATGCTGTCCTGCGGGCGGGGCCGGGCCGCGTTGAGCACCGCGCCGCCGCCGGTCAGCACGGCGCAGCCCAGGACCGCCGCAATGTCCGCGGGGATGTCGTCGTCTACCGGCACGGCGGAAGCGCGGTCCACCACGGCGTGGGTGGCGAAACCTGAGACGCCCAGGTGGTGGTGGACGGGTTCGCCGTCGCGGCTCAGGTGCCTGGATCCGTGCAGCAGCGTTCCGTCGTTGTTGCTCTGCGAGCCTGCCGTGCAGGGCAGCCGGCCGTCCTCGGCGCAGTTCGCGCAGCTCTCGCACCGGGGCAGGAAGGACATGACCACCCGCTGGCCGGGCTGAAGGTCCGTGACGTCGGAACCGACCGTCACGATGCGGCCCGCCGCTTCGTGGCCCAGCAGCATGGGTACCGGCCGGACCCGGTTGCCGTCGACAACGCTCAGGTCCGAGTGGCAGATCCCGGCGGCCTCCATCCGGACGAGGATCTCGGTGGGCCCGGGAGCCGCGAGTTCCAGCTCGGAGATGCTGATGGGCCTGGAGTCCGCGAAGGGGCGCGGGCGGCCGATTTCCTCAAGTACTGCACCGGTGATCTTCATTGATCCTCTTTCGCGGCCTGGTCGGGTTTGAGTGAACGATAGCCGCCGGCCGCAGCCAGCGTCCATTTGGGGCTTCCCGACGGCGCCCGCGCTGGCCGTTAGCGGCTGGCGGAGGGCCGCGCCCCGGCGCCACGGAGGGCCCCGGGCCGCCCCCGCAGGCAAGAAAACCTCAAGGTGGCAGGGCCAGAGTGTGAACCATGGCTGGTCGGGGAAAGCTCTGTCGTCCCCCGAACCCGGCAGGGCCGCGGTGAGGGTGGTGAGGGTATTGCCTTCCTCAACAACGGCCTCTGTTCCGCGGCCACCCCGGTGGCCCTCGGCCCCGGCCCCGTCAGGAAGGTCCGCCACATGGGCCCACGGCCGGTGGCTTCACCGCTTCCTGATCGGCCTGGCGGTTTCTGCCCTCATGATGGCGGGCCTTGTACCGGCGCAGGCTGTAGGGAAAGTCACCACTCTTCACGTCTTTCTCGCCGCCGGGCAGTCGAACATGTCCGGGCGGGGCGTTCCCATCATTGAAACGGCAGACACGGCGCCGAACCCACGAATCTTTCAGTACGGAGCCAAGATCCGCTCGCTCCGCCCTGCCTCTGTCCCGCTGGACATGAACGACACGCCCAGCGGCATTTCCCCCGCGATGACCATGGCCCGCGAGTATTTGAAGACCCAGCCCCCCGACGTCGGAGTCCTCATCATCCCGGCCGCGCACGGCGACACCGCATTCACCAGCTTGCCGGGGACCCTGACCTGGGCCGTCGGCGCGGCTTCGGCCCCGGAGTTCGATTTGCCGACGCTCGCCGTCAAGCAGACGTTGAGCGGCATCGCGGCGGCGAAAACGGCCGGCTACACCGTGAGCCTCAAGGGCATCCTCTGGCACCAGGGCGAGAGCAACTCCGCCACAAGCACTGCCACCTACAGTGCGAGGCTGGACCAGCTCATTGCCTTCTTCCGCGACCGGCTGTCCGCGCCGAAGCTGCCCTTTGTGCTGGGACGGATGTCGCCGGAAGGCATCGCGGCCACTCCGGGCAGGGGCAACGTGGACAAGAGCCAGTACCAGACTCCGGGCCGCGTCGCCTATACCGGCTTCGCGCCCTCCCTGGCCTGCGCCCTGAATCCGGGGGACATGACCCACTTCTCCCGGGCCGGCATCGAATACCTGGGAAGGTCATACCTTTCCGCGTATCGGAAGGCGATCGCGAACACTCAAGCGTCCGGCATTGCCACTCCGGATCTCGCAGTGCCGAACTGTGCGGGCCGGGCCATTGCCATCGATCCGACGCGATTCCTGGACACCAGGGTCTGGCCGGGCCGGGTGGCTGCGGGCAAGTCGGTAACGTTCCGCGTTGCCGGCGTCCGCGGCGTGCCGGCCGACGCGTCCGCCGTCGTCGTGAACCTGACGGTGACCTCGCCGACGTCGTACGGCGTCATCACCGCCTACGCCTCCGGAACAAACAAACCAGGCACCTCAAACCTGAACTACGTTGCCGGGCAGACCGTTTCAAACCTCGCCATGGTGCCCCTGGGCGCGGACGGCCGGCTGACGCTCACCAATACCTCGTCCGGGACAGCGCATCTGATCGTAGATGTGTCCGCCTATTTCCACGAGGGCAAGCCGTCGTCGCCGGGGACGTTCAGTTCCGTGGCGCCCACCCGGCTGCTGGACACGCGGCTGTCCTCCGGGCCGGTTGCCGGCGGAAAATCGGTGTCCTTCATGGTCGGTGGCAAGCTGGGGATCCCGACGAACGCCTCGGCGGTGGTCCTGAATCTCACGGCGACCCAGACAGCGAGCTTCGGTTTCCTGACCGCGTACGCCGCGGGTTCCTTGATGCCGAGGGCGTCCAATGTCAACTACTCGGCGGGGCAGACCGTGCCCAACCTCGTCGTGGTCCCCGTCGGGACGGACGGGAAAGTGACGGTGTCGAACACCTCATCCGGGGCCGCGCAGGTCATTGCTGACGTCGCGGGATACTTCCTGCCCGGCAAACCCGTCCAGGCAGGCGCCCTCCGCGCCCTGAGCCCCACGCGCTTCCTGGACACGCGGGTCTCCTCCGGCCCCGTCGCGGCCGGGGCCTCGCTGACGTTCCACGTGCGCGGCGTCAAGGGAATCGCGACAACCGTGGCCGCCGTGGTGGTCAACCTGACGACCACCGAGGCAAAGTCCACCGGGTTCCTCACGGCGTTCGGCTCGGGGTCGCCCACGCCGAACGCCTCGAGCCTGTTCTACGTGCGCGGCCAGACGATCGCCAACCTGGCCGTGGTTCCGGTGGGGCCGGACGGCAACGTCAAGATTACGAATAACTCGAGCGGATCCGTCCAGATCATCGCCGACGTCGCCGGCTACTTCCGCGGGTAGGGGGCCGATCCGTCGCGGAACGAAGGGCGGCCCGCTGGATTCCTGGGTGCCACGGGGTAGGTGTCTGGCTGGCTTCCTGGGCCCGGCCGGGGGACATGCCCATTCTTGGCGCCCGCGGGTGGACATGATGGCATTGTGTCCAGCGGCCGCGGCAAGGGGTGGGCATGTCCCCGATGAGCACCGGACATGTCCCGGGTGCGGCGTGGGGAATGGGCATGTCCTCAACGGTGGAGGGTGGGCATGTCCCCTGTTTGACCTGCGTTCCGAAAATGTCCCGTGTCCGGCGTGAGAACTGGGCATGTCCCCGGTGAGTGGCGGGTCCTTGGCTAGAACCCCAGTTGGGCGGCCACCTGCAGCAGCAGCCCCTCGGAACCCATTGGCCCGATCAGCTGGATGCCCATCGGCAGGCCGGAACCGGGGGCGCCGCCGGTCCAGTGCACCGGGACACTGATCGCCGGCAGCCCGCAGACGTTCACCATGGACGACCACGGCGCGTATTCGCACTGTTTGCGGTAGTCGTCGTCGGCGTCGCCCGCCCATTCCGCGACCGGCCAGTAGCCCCCGCCGTGGGTCGCGCCCGTGAACCAGCCCACCGGGCGGGGTGTCTGTGCCAGGGCCGGCGTCAATATGAGGTCCCATGGGGTGTACTGCGCGATCGTGTCCCGCTGGAACTGCCGGAGGAACCCGACCGATTCGTTGACTTTGGCCGCACTGCGCTGCTGTGCGCGCCGGCGGAACGTCCTGGTGAGCGGGGTCAGCAGCGCCTCGCGCTGGGGCGCGATTCGCGCGCTGCCAATGCCGGCGGTCCACGCTGTGGTGAAGGCATCCGGGTAGCGGTTGTCATAGCGAATCGCTGCAGTCGAGGTCTCGTGGCCCGCCGCCTCAAGCCGCGCGACGCCGTCGGCCAGCGCGTCGAGCGCCTCCGGGTCCGGGATCACAGGGAAGATCGATTGCCACGGGCTGTCGAGGCTTATCCCGATCCGCAGCCGGCGCGGCTCCCTGGCAGTCAGTTCGAGATATCCGGCCTCCGCCGGGCCTGCCGCGGCCGGTCCGTCCTCACTTTGGCTTGCACCGTGCGGGGCCGCGCCGGGCATCAGGGCATCGAGCAGCAGGGCGGCATCGGCGGCGGAGCGGGCGAGCGGTCCGGCAACCACGAGCTGCGCGGGATCGCCGGAGCTTTCCCCGGCCGGCACGAGCCCACGTCCGGGCTTCAGCCCGACCAGCCCGCACGCCGCGGCCGGGATCCGGACGGAGCCGCCGCCGTCGGACCCGGGCGAACGGCAACAGTCCCGCGGCCACGGCGGCAGCGCTGCCGCCCGAGGAGCCGCCCGAACTGCGGCTGAGCGCATGCGGATTGCGCGACGGCGGAGCGACCCGGTTCTCGCTGTAGGCTGTCAGGCCGAACTCCGGGACCTGGGTCTTGCCCAGCGAGATAACCCCCGCAGTCTTGAGCGCGACGGGAAGTGCGCCGTCGGCCAGCGCCGGTTTACGCTCCAGTGCGGCGCTGCCATGCGTGGTAACGACCCCTGCCACATCCGTCAGGTCCTTGAACGCGACCGGTATCCCATGCAGCGGCGGCAAGGCGCCGCCGTTCCGGCTCCGGAGGGCGTGGAGCCGGTCAGCTGCCGCGGCGTCCTTCTGCGCCTGCTCCGCGGTGACGGTGATGAAGGCCCCGAGCTGCCGATTGTGGGCTTCGATGCGGTCCAGGAAATGATCTGTGGCCTGCCTGGCGGACAGTTCCCCGGACCGGAGCGCATCGCGGAGCTCGACGGCCGAGAGCTCGTGGATCTCAGCCAAGGAGATGGGGTCCCGGCCGTTCCGTGGGCCGCGCGGCCCGAATCCCCGCGGGACATGCCCATTCTTGGGAACTGCGGAAGGACACAATGGCATTATGCCCAGCGCTCGCGGCCAGGGGAGGGCATGTCCCGTGGCGGGGGCCGCGGACGGACCGCTCCGCGGGGTGTTGGGCTGCCATGAGGTCTCCTTTGCGGTCTCCAGAAGCGTAACCTGCCGCCGGCGTGGGCGCGCTGGAAGCGGCGGGGGATACGCTGGGATCGGAGCTTCAAATCTGCGGAAAGGGTGAACATGAGCGACTTCCAGACCGTGAGCGTGTCGGGCATCCCCGATGGTGCCAAGATCGTGGACGTCCGCGAGGACTACGAATGGGTTGCGGGCCACGCCGAGGGTGCCCTGCACATTCCCATGGACCAGCTGCCGGCCCGGGTCGAGGAGCTTGACCCGGACGAGGACCTCTATGTTATTTGCCGCACCGGCGGCCGTTCCTACCGGGCCACTCAGTGGCTGGTCGGAATGGGATATTCCGCGGTGAATGTGGCCGGCGGCATGGACCAGTGGGTCGAGTCCGGCATGCCTTTGGTGTCCGACAACGGGCTTAAACCGGTCGTCCTGTAACCGAAGAAGGAAGAACTGATGCCCGCACCAACGCTCACCTACACATTCCTCGGACCCGAGGGCACCTTCACCGAGGCTGCCCTGATGCAGGTCCCGGACGCGGCCGAGGCCATCCGCATCCCGTCCTCGAATGTGAACACGGCGCTGGACAAGGTGCGGAACGGCTCCGCCGATGCGGCCATGGTGCCGATCGAAAACTCGGTCGAGGGCGGCGTCACGGCCACCCTCGACGCCATCGCCACCGGCCAGGAACTCAGGATCCTCCGGGAGGCCCTGGTGCCCATCAGCTTCGTCCTGGTGGCCAGGCCCGGCGTCGCAATCGGGGACATCCGGCGCGTCTCCACCCACGGTCATGCCTGGGCCCAGTGCAGGCTCTGGGTTGAAGCTAATATTCCCAATGCGGAATATATCCCCGGGTCTTCCACCGCCGCTGCCGCCATAGGCCTGCTGGACGGCGACAGCGTCCATTACGACGCCGCGATCTGCGCCCCGATAGTGGCCACAGAGCAGCCCGGCCTGAAGGTGCTTGCGGAAAACATCGGCGACAACCCGGGCGCGGTCACCCGGTTCGTGCTCGTGGGCCGGCCGGGCGAATTGCCTGCCCCCACCGGCGCGGACAAGACCACCGTGGTGGTGCCCCTGCCCGAGGACCGGCCGGGTGCGCTGATGGAGATCCTGGACCAGTTCGCCACCCGCGGCGTGAACCTGAGCCGGATCGAATCCCGGCCGACCGGGCAGTACCTGGGCCATTACTTTTTCAGCATTGACGCCGACGGCCACGTGGCGGACGCCCGGGTGGCCGACGCGCTCGCGGGTCTGCACCGGATCAGCCCGGCCACACGCTTCCTCGGTTCCTACGAGCGTGCCGACGGCCATCGCACCAGCGTTGCCCCGCATACCTCGGACCACGCATTCCGCGCCGCGCATGCGTGGGTGAAAGACATTCTGGGCGGCGCATCTGCTGAGGCGGAATATACCCCGGGGGCTTCGCCCAGAGCGTAGGCAAATGCCATATGGCGCACTTCCACCACTTCCCAACTGTGCGTATGCTTGCCTGATCCATATTGGGGAAGTCCCCTACGGGAGGGAGCGGGTCATGTCAGGCACCAGCACAGAAAATGACGGCCAGGGAATGATTGTCAATCCCAAGCCGACTGCTGAGAACCAGGACTGGGACGGCGACGACGCCGACCGCGCGGACCGCTTGCGCTTCGAAGAGGAGCAGGCAATGATCCGGGAGCAGTCCGAAGCCCGGGCCGCCAAGGCTGCAGCAGAGGCGAAAAAAGCGGCTGAGGCGAAGAAGGCCGCCAGCGCCTAGCCCTCGCTCCAGCCGCCGTCGGCGCCTAGCCGCCTTTGATACCGTCCTTGACCCGGACCAGCAGGGATCCCGGGGCCACTTCCACGACGACCTTCGTGGCCTCCCCGGAAGGATCGCCGTCCACCTGGGTGGGCATAGGTTCGGGGCATCGGATGGTGATCTTGCCGGAGCGGTAATAGGTCATGACCGGCAGGTCTTTCTTGTGCTTTAGCACGATTTTTGTGGACATGGCCAGCCAGCCGATTGCACTGCGCGGGCTCATCACCACGATGTCCAGCATCCCGTCATCGATCATGGCCTGCGGGATGAAGTCGATTCCCCCGGGGATCAGGCCGCAATTCGCGAACAAAACGCTGCGGATCTTCCGGGTCTGCTCGGGTTGGTCATCGAGCGCTATCGAGACCCTCTTGCGACGCCCCGCAAGGTGCCGGACCCAGGCTTCTGTGTACGCCAGCCAGCCCACGGCCTTCTTCAGGCCATCTAGGGTGTCAGTGACCACTTCGGCGTCCATGCCGATGCCCGCGATCACGAGGAACGTGTACTGCGCGGATTCCCCGGTGCGTGAATTCTCCAAGGTGAGCCGCGCCGTATCGATGAACCGCTGGTGTCCGAACAAAGAGGCCTGCACGTTGCCGGGGAGGTCGTTCACCTCCAGATGCACATTGCGGGCCAGGAGGTTCCCGGTGCCCAGCGGGACCAGGCCCATCGGGATGTCCGTCCCGGCAAGGACCTCGGCCACCACACGCACGGTACCGTCGCCGCCACCGGCCAGTACGACGTCGGCCCCGTAGGCCACCGCCGCCCGCGCCTGCGAGAAGCCGGGGTCCTCCGCGGTGGTTTCGAAGACGCGCGGCGCCGGCCAGCCCGCCTCCGCGCACGCGGCTTCAATCAGGCCCCGGGCCTCGGCCGATCTCGCCTTGATCGGGTTCAGGACCACGGCAACCTTCTGGCGGCCCGTGCCAGGGCTGTGGGTTTCCTCCCACACGGCAGGGCGGGTGTGCTTGGCCTTGAGCCGGCGCACCCCCCACCAACTGGAGGCGGCAAAGACCAAGACCCCAGCGATGACGAGGTAGAGCAGCCAGTCGCGCATTGTGATCCAACAGTATCCCGCCAGCGCCCCCGACCGGCTTGCCCGGCAACGGTGGCCGGATTGGATACTCTTGTCTGGTGATCGACGTAAAAGACCTCAGCGAATATCCGGACAAGTTCCGTGCCAGCCAGCGCGCCCGCGGCGCCGACGAATCCGTGGTGGACGCGATCATCGCTGCGGACTCGGCCAGGCGAGCGGCGCTGATCCGGTTCGAGAACCTCCGGGCCGAACAGAATGCCTACGGCAAGAAGGTCGCCCAGGCCAAGGGCGAGGAAAAGCAGGCCCTCCTCGCCGAGCTGAAGGTTCTGGCTGCCTCCGTCAAGAGCGCATCGGCCGAGGCCGATGTAGCTCAAACGGCCCAGGAGGAACTGCTCCGCGCCATCCCCAACCTGATCGAGGACGGCGTCCCGGCTGGCGGCGAGGACGACTACATTGTGGTCAAGAAGGTGGGCACGCCGCGCGAATTCCCCGACTTCGAGCCGAAGGACCACCTGGAGATCGGTGAGCTAATCGGGGCCATTGACATGGAACGCGGGGCGAAGGTTTCCGGATCCCGGTTCTACTTCCTGCGCGGAGTCGGCGCCCGGCTGGAAATGGCGCTGCTCCAGATGGCCATGGAACAGGCGATCGAGGCCGGGTTCGTCCCCATGATCACGCCCACCCTGGTCCGCCCGGAAACCATGCAGGGCACCGGCTTCGACGTCAAGCACGACGCCGAGATCTACCGTCTCGCCGAAGACGACCTGTACCTGGTGGGCACCTCGGAAGTGGCCCTGGCCGGCTACCACGCCGACGAGATCCTGGACCTTTCGGCCGGCCCCATCCGCTACGCGGGCCAGAGCTCGTGCTACCGCCGCGAGGCAGGCTCGCACGGCAAGGACACCCGCGGCATCATCCGGGTCCACCAGTTCAACAAGGTGGAGATGTTCATCTACACCACGGTTGAGGAGGCGGCCGCCGAGCACGACCGCCTCCTGGCGTGGGAAGAGGAGATGCTGGCCAAGTGCGAACTCCCGTACCGTGTCATTGACACCGCTGCCGGGGACCTTGGCAATTCGGCGGCGCGGAAGTTCGACTGTGAGGCATGGGTCCCCACCCAGGGCGCGTACCGGGAGCTGACCTCGACCTCGAACTGCACCACGTTCCAGGCGCGCCGCCTGAACATCCGGGAACGGGTTGTGAACGAGGACGGTGCGCCCAAGGGCACGCGGGCCGTGGCTACGCTCAACGGCACCCTGGCCACCACGCGCTGGATCGTGGCCATCCTGGAGCACCACCAGAACCCCGATGGCTCCGTCAACGTCCCCGCCGCGCTGCAGAAGTACCTCGGCGGCATGACGGTCTTCCCCGTCCTCTAACCCCCGTCCCTAACCCCAGCCAGGCCTCCGGTGGCCGCCGGGTAAACATTCACACTGGGGAGAAGCTGTGGGTGTTTACCACAAGTTAACACGCTGCTGTGGCGTGTGTCCTAGCGGCCGTCGGGGGTGTCTGCTCTACTTGTGAGATGACAACCATGACTGAATCCTCAGTCGCCGGCAACGATGACCGGCGCACCACACACCAGAACACGACAGACAAGAACACGGCAGACCAGAACACGGCAGCCCCGATCAAGTCAGCCCCGATCAAGTCAGCGCGGGACAGAAGCGCCCGGAACGGCGCCGGCGAAAAGATGCTGATCGCCCTGGACGTCGATGGCACCCTCGTGGACCACGACGGGCACATGTCGGTTCCCGTCCGCGAGGCCGCCCAGGCCGTCGTGGCCGCCGGCCACCACGTCATGATCGCCACCGGCCGCTCCCTCAACGCCACGTTGCCCGTGATCGAACACATCGGGATCGACAACGGCTACGCCGTGTGCTCCAACGGCGGTGTGATCCTGCGCGTCGACTCCGGGCTGCCGGACGGCTATGAAATCCTCCATAAGGCAACATTTGACCCCGGGCCGGTGCTCCGCGCCCTGCGCAAGCGGCTGCCCACTGCCAAGTACGCGCTCGAGGACGCGGACGGCAACTTCCTGTCCACCGAACGCTTCCAGGACGCCAGCTTCGGCGTCGAAGCGGTCGGCGTCGACTTCCAGACCATGCTTGAGGCAACCGCCGTGCGCGTGGTGGTCTTCAGCTCGGAGAACACCCCCGAAGAGTTCAACACCGCGATCCGCCACATCGGGCTCGCCGGCGTGACGTATTCGGTGGGCTGGACGGCGTGGCTGGACATTGCCGCCGCCGGAGTCACAAAGGCCAGCGCGCTGGAACAGCTCCGGGACCGGCTCAGCATTGAAGCGCACCGCACCATCGCCGTCGGGGACGGCCGCAACGACATCGAGATGCTGACCTGGGCGCGCCGCGGCGTGGCCATGGGCCAGGCCCCCGTTGAAGTGATTGCCGCCGCAGATGAAGTGACGAAATCGGTCTACGACGACGGCGCCGCGCACGTGCTTCGCAGCCTCCTCTAGGCATCGCGGGGCGGACGGTTCCCGGAAGGGACCGGGCCGGCTAGCGGACGTCCAGGATGAGGCCCAGGAGCCGTGCCGCGCCCGGCCGGGCCGCGTGCTCTTCGTTCCACTGGGACCGGGCCACGGCTTTGCTCACGGCCTGCGTAGTGATCCCGAGTTCCTCCGCGACTGCCTTCTGCTGACCCCGTACCCCCGGAGTGAGCAGGTCCAGCACCCGCCATTCCGCGTGGCTCCGGTCGTGCACAATGTGGCCCAGGAGGCGCAGGACGGCCTCGGCTTCTGCCGCAATATCGGCCAGCGGTCCCTCCACGGCCACCCGAACGCGGTCCTTGTGGTTCCGGAGGCGATCCACGGCGCGCCTGGCATAGATCAGCCCGTGTCCGGAGGCGTCCTTGATCTGGTTCGGCAGGGGTTCATTGACCGGTCCCACGCCAATGCCGACGTACCAGCTGCCGCTGCGCAGGGCGATCATGGCCGCTTCCACCGCCTGATGCGGACAGTCCACGATCCCCTGTACCTCGTCCTCCACGGAACGGTCGAAATCGAGGCGCGCCGGAATGTGCCGCAGGTCCCTCAGGAGCTGCGGCACGCGGTCGCCGTCGCGCCGGCTGTCGGTTTGATTGATGGTCAGCGTGAACATTCTGGATGACACACTACCTGCTGGCACTTGGGGGGCAAGTCGCCGGCAGCGCCCGTGGACCGGGGTTGTGTCCCGTCCGCCGGACGTGTTGCGATGGACAAAATACGCCGAGGCAGGACCACGGATGCGAGGACCCCAGTGAGCAGTGACATGTCCAGCAGTGACCTGAATGGAAGCACCCGCACTCAAATGCCGGCCGACGGCCCGATTCTGGCCGGCCCGATCCCGGACGGTGCGGCCATGGACCTGGTGGACCGCTGGTGGCGGGCGGCGAACTATGTCTCAGTGGGGCAAATCTACCTCCGGTCCAATCCGCTGCTGCGCGAACCCCTCAGCGCAGAACACACAAAGTCCCGGCTCCTTGGCCACTGGGGGACCACGCCCGGACTGAATTTCGTCTATGCCCACCTGAACCGGGCCATCCGCCGGGACAGCCAGCAAATGCTGTTCGTCGCCGGTCCCGGCCATGGCGGCCCCGCATTGGTGGCCAACGCCTGGCTGGAAGGCACGTATTCGGAGATTTACGGGCACGTCGGCGACGACGAAGCCGGCCTGGCCGAGCTGTTCCGGCAGTTCTCCTACCCGGGAGGCATTCCAAGCCACGCCGCCCCTGAGACCCCCGGCTCGATCAGCGAAGGCGGCGAGCTCGGGTACTCACTCGCACACGCGTACGGGTCCGTCTTCGACAACCCGGAGCTGATCACCGCCGTCGTCATCGGTGACGGCGAGGCCGAGACCGGGCCGCTGGCCGCCAGCTGGCATTCGCACAACTTCCTGGACCCGGCGGCCGACGGCGCGGTGCTGCCCATCCTGCACCTGAATGGCTACAAGATCGCCAACCCCACGATTTTGGCCCGCATGCCAGAAGCCCAGCTGGAACAGCTGCTGCGCGGCTACGGGCACGTCCCCCATTTCGTCACCGTGGCCGATCCGGCGGACACGGCCGCGGCCCACCGGGATTTTGCGGCCGCGCTGGACACCTGCCTGGCCCAGATCCGGACCATCCAGCAGGCCCACCGCAGCGGCCGGACGGCGCAGGACGGCACTGCGCAGGACGGGGCAGCGCAGTGGCCGATGATCGTGCTGCGTTCCCCCAAGGGCTGGACCGGGCCCAAGGAGGTGGACGGGCTGCAGGTGGAGGGAACCTGGCGCAGCCACCAGGTTCCGCTGGGCGGGGTCAGCACCAACCCCGAGCACCTGAGCCAGCTGCAGCAGTGGCTCGAGTCCTACCGGCCCGAGGAACTCTTCGACGGCCGCGGACGGCTGCTGCCGGAGACGGCCAGGAACGCCCCTGCCGGCCCGCTGCGGATGAGCGCAAACCCTCACGCCAACGGCGGGCTGCTGCTGCGTCCGCTCACCCTGCCGGACTACCGCCGGCACGCCGTCGACGTCGCCGAACCCGGCGTCGAGCGGATCAGTCCGATGACGACGCTCGGACCCTGGCTGCGGGACGTTATTGCCCTGAACCCGGACACCTTCCGGCTCTTGGGCCCGGACGAGACCGCATCGAACCGGCTGCAGGCCGTCTACGACGCCACCGACAAGGTCTGGCAGTACAGGATTGATGCGCTGGATGAGCATATTGCCCGCGCCGGGCGGGTGATGGAAGTCCTCAGCGAACACCTCTGCCAGGGCTGGCTCGAGGGGTACCTGCTGACCGGCCGGCACGGGGTGTTCAACTGCTATGAGGCGTTCATCCACATTGTCGATTCGATGTTCAACCAGCACGCCAAGTGGCTCAAGGTCCACCGGCAGCTGCCGTGGCGCCAGCCCGTGGCCTCGCTGAACTACCTGTTGTCCTCCCATGTGTGGCAGCAGGACCATAACGGTTTTTCGCACCAGGACCCCGGTTTCATTGACCACGCCGTCAACAAGAAGGCCGAGATCATCCGGGTCTACCTGCCGCCGGACGCCAACACACTGCTGGCCGTGATGGAGCACTGCCTGGACTCCCGCGACTACATCAACATCGTGGTCAGCGGAAAGCAGCCCTCGCCAACCTGGCTCGGGCCGGACGAGGCCTCGCACCATTGCCGCCGCGGCCTGGGCATCTGGGAGTTCGCCGGCTCCGAAGTCAGCGGTGAGGAGCCCGACGTCGTCCTGGCCTGCGCCGGCGATGTCCCCACAGTCGAAACCGTTGCCGCGGCCGAACTCTTGAAGCAGGGGGCGCCCGGGCTGAAAGTGCGGGTGGTCAACGTGGTGGACCTCATGCGGCTCCAGGACGCCAGCGAGCACCCTCACGGGCTGACGTCCCGGGACTTCGACGGCATTTTCACGGCGGACAAACCGGTGATCTTCGCCTACCACGGCTATCCCGCGCTGATCCACCGGCTCACGTACCGGCGCACCAACCAGGAGGGCCTGCATGTGCGCGGCTACAAGGAGGAAGGCACCACCACGACCCCCTTCGACATGGCCATGCTGAACGGGATCGACCGGTTCCAGCTGGCAATTGACGCGATCGACCGGGTCCCAGGGTTGTCCGAGAAGCACTCGCTGCTGCGCCAGTCCCTGCAGGACAGCCGCATGCGCGCCCGTGACCACACCCGGGAGCACGGCGAGGACCCGGCCGCGATCAGCAACTGGTCGCTGCGAGAGTAGCCCCTCCGTCGGGGCTAGCCCGAGAGCTCTTGCAGCCCGCCCCGGGGGATGTGGATCCAGCCCTCGGTCAGGGCGACCCGGCGATGTCCGTCATCGGGGTGCAGCGTCCTGCCCAGGGCCACTGCCCGCGCGGTCAGGGAGGCGATGAGGGCGTCGAACATGTCATCGGAGGCGGCCAGCCGGTCATCATGTCCGGCCAGGTCCAGCCACGGTGCGGCCGTCGACAGCGCGTCCAGGGCCACTGCCAGCCGCTCCGTTTCCGGTGCGCCCCGCCCCTTGTAGCCGCGGGTCGGCAGGCCCCACAATTTCAGCGAAGCCGCCGGGTACACCTCGGCGAGCCGGCCGCTGCCGTCCCTGGCCTGCACCCCGAATTCCCGGGCGATCTTTGCCTGGATGACGGCACAACGCATCGCCGGGTGGGCCAGCCGGTCAGCGGAGACGCTGAGCGGGATCAGGCCCGTTTGGCCGGTGACGAACCTGTCTGTGTCCCGGTAGGCCAGCAGCCGGCGGCCTTCGATCCCGTCATGGTCCAGCACCGGATGGGCGTCGAAGTTCAGGTGCCCGGCGATAAAGGGAAGAAACGCGTCCGGCCAGCCCAGGGGGCAGTCGATTCCCGTCATGTCGCTGGTGCCGAAGAGCCGGAGGATCTCCTCGTCGCCAACGTCCAGGGACAGTTGCGCCAGGCGTGCCGCGCCGTCGGCCCATTCGATGACCGCCACCGCCGTTTTCTTCTCGGCGGCAGCGAGGTCGACGCCGAGGGTCCTCACCGTTGCGCCGTCAGTAAATAAAGAAACGCGGGGTCACTTGCCGCCCGGTCCGGAGGTCCGGATGGGCGGCAAGTAACCCCGCGTTGGAGCGCAGAAACGGTCAGTGGCCGGCTGCCGGAACGTAGCGCTTGATGGACGCAGCCAGTTCGGCTTCGGCGGCGGCGCGGTCGCCCCAACCTTCGGCCTTGACCCACTTGCCCGGCTCCAGGTCCTTGTAGCGGGTAAAGAAGTGCTCGATTTCCTTGATCAGGAACTCGCTGACATCGCTGATCTCTTTGATGTGGTCGAACCGGGCATCGGTCGGGACGCACAGGACCTTGGCGTCCCCGCCGCCGTCGTCGGTCATGTTGAAAACGCCGATCGGGCGGGACTCGACGATCACGCCGGGGTAAAGGTCGAAGTCCTGCAGGAGCACCAGTGCGTCCAGCGGATCTCCATCCTCACCCAGGGTGTTCTCGAAGAAACCGTAGTGGGTGGGGTACTGCATCGACGTGAACAGGACGCGGTCCAGGCGGACGCGGCCGGTCTCGTGGTCGACTTCGTACTTGACGCGCGATCCCTTGGGGATCTCGATGGTCACGTCATGCTTCATGGAATGCTCCTTGACGAATTCAGGGGTGCGCGGCACGTGCATAAGGGCTGTCGGTGCCGCCGACTACTATTGAGGATATAGCGAGAGGCGCTGGTTTCAGGAACTAGTGGGGACATTTCAGGACTAAGGACCAGCAGCAGCATGAAACCGAGAACCAGCCGCGCGGGCACCGAACAGGCGGCCGGCAGGATTCGCGGGATCCCCGTACTGCTGCTCCAGACCCTCCTGGTGGTAGCGGTGGCACTGCCCGCCGGCATCGCCATCGCCCCGGCATTCCTCGGCCCTGACCGGCCCTTCGGCGCCTCGCAGGCAGCCCCGCCCTGGCAGCAGATCCCCGCCACGCTGAGCGCCCCCGGCAGCGGTGCCGCTGGAATCGGGCCCCTCAGCGATAACGCGCCAGTCCCAGCCGGCGCTGCCCTCGCGGCGCAGCTCAACGGGACGCTAAAGCCCGACGGCGCCGGCTCCTTCACCGGGATCGTCCAGGATGCCACCACGGGGCAGGTGCTCTTTGACCGCGCGGCCGACGAGGCCCGCATTCCGGCGTCGAACATGAAGCTCCTCACAGCGGGCGCGGCCCTGCGCGTCCTGGGCCCGGACCGCCGCTTCAGCACCCGGGTGGTGGCGGGGCCAACCCCCGGCTCGGTGGTCCTGACCGGCGGGGGCGACGTCCTCCTGGGCTCCGGAGAATCCGCCCCCGGGGCCGTTCTGGGCCGTGCCGGGCTCGCGACGCTCGCCGACGCGACGGTCGAGGCCCTCCAGGCCGGCGGCGTGACCGGCGCCGTGAGCGTCCTGCTGGATGACTCCCTCTTCACCGGCCCCTCGCTCAGCCAGGCATGGAGCCCCGAGGACGTGGCCGCCGGGGAGATGGCCCCGCTGTACCCGCTGGCCCTGAACTCCGCCAGGTTCGATCCCGCCAAGACCACCGGACCCCGCCCGCAGGACGGGGCCATGACCGCCGCCGAGGCGTTCGCCGCCCGGCTCGCGGCGGCCGCGGCGGCCGCGGGGCTGTCCGTGGCCCCCGGGGTCGCCCGGATCGGCGCCGGCGCACCGGACAGCGCATACGACAGCGCACACGCCAAGGTCCTGGCCGAGGTCCAGTCCGCCACGGTGGGGCAGCAGGTGGACTTCATGCTGCAGACCTCGGACAACTATCTCGCCGAGGTGATGGGACGGATGACCGCCCTCGGCGCCGGCCGGCCCGGCAGCAGCGACGACGCCATTGCCGCCGTGCTGGCGCAGGTCCGGGATATGGGCGTTCCCACGGACGCCCTCCGGGCCGCGGACGTCTCCGGCCTGGCCCTGGCCAACAGGGTCTCGGCCCGGCAGCTCACGGACGTGGTCCGGGCCATGACCTCGGGGACAGACGCCCGGCTGCGCGCCGCCCTCAGCGGGTTCCCGGTAGCCGGTCTCACCGGCACGCTGGGGGACCGGTACACGGACGCGGCTTCGGCCGCGGGCGCCGGGCTGGTCCGCGCCAAGACGGGCACGCTGAACACGGTCATTGCGCTCAGCGGCTACGTCGTCGACGCCGACGGCCGGCTTCTGGTCTTTTCGTTCGTCGGCAACGGGCTGACCCCGGGTGCCGCGAACAAGGCCGCGCTGGACCGCTCCGCCGCTGTCCTCGCCGGCTGCGGCTGCCGCTGACAGTCGGCGGCCCGGCTGGACCCCGGTGCCCGCCCGTGACTTGGGCCGGCTGGTTCGCCGGTCAGCGAAAATTAAGGCGGATTGTCGGGCCTCTGTGTTCTGATGGATCCCATGGAGCCCTCTGCACGCGAGACATCAAGCAAGCCATCACCAAGGACGCCGAGTGGGACATCAAGCGAGGTCCAGGCCCAAGATCTCATCAACTGGGAGCTCGCCGCGTCCACGGCGGCCCGCCTGACCCCGGCGGGCCCTGTTTTGAGCGCTGCCGAGATCGGCGCCGCCGTCGAGAACCTGCGGCTCATGGCGGACATTTCCGTGCCGCACGTCCACGACATCACCGGCCTTGACGCCGCCCGGGACCTGCGCGACTCCGAGGTCCTCGTGGTGGACAGGGCCTCATGGGCCAAGGCCAACACGCAAAGCTTCGCCGTCATGCTCAAGCCCGCCATGGAAAAGCTGCTGGAGGGCCGCGGATCCCTCAGCCCCGGAGCTGCCGGCGTCAGCGCGGCCATCACGGGCAGCCAGCTCGGCGCCATCCTGGCCTTCCTTTCCAGCAAAGTCCTGGGCCAGTACGATCCCTTCTCCGCGTTGGCTGAAAACTCCACGGCCCCCGCATCCGGGCGCCTGCTGCTTGTCGCTCCGAACATCATCTCCGTGGAACGCGAATTGAACGTCGAGCCCGCGGACTTCCGGCTCTGGGTCTGCCTCCACGAACAGACGCACCGGGTGCAGTTTGCCGCCGCCCCGTGGCTGCGGCACCACATGCTCCAAGAGATCGAAAACCTGAGCGGGCTGTTGCTGGGCAACGTCGATTCCCTGATGGAACGGGCCTCCGCGGCCGCGAAGTCGCTGAAGGACCGCGCGGCACCCGGCGCCGCGCCCGGACGTGGCGCCATCCTGGACCTGCTCCAGAACCCGGAGGAAAAGGCGGCCCTGTCCCGCCTGACGGCTCTCATGAGCCTGCTCGAGGGCCACGCCACTGTTGTCATGGACGCCGTGGACGCCAGCATCGTCCCCTCGGTGAAGACCATCCGGCAGCGTTTCAATGCCCGCGGCCAGGACCGCGGCATGATCGAGAAGTTCATCCGCAACCTGCTCGGCCTCGACGCCAAGATGCGCCAGTACACTGACGGCGCCAAGTTCGTCCGGGAAGTGGTGGACGCCGCCGGCATGGCAGGCTTCAACAAGGTCTGGGAGTCCGCTGAGCATCTCCCCAGCGAACCCGAGATCCACGACTCCAAGCTCTGGCTCGACCGGATGGGCCTCTAACCGTCATGACTGCCCGCAACGGGGCCGGTTCGACCTCAGTTTCCAGCGGACGACGCCGGCCCGGCCGCCTCGCGCCGGTGGTCGGCACGGCGCGAAAAATGCTGCAGGACGCCCTTGCCGGGGCCGGCTACCCCGAGCGCGTCCTGGTCGCCTGCAGCGGCGGGCCGGACTCGCTCGCTCTCGCCGCCGTCGCCGCCTACTTCGCCCGCCGCGGTCACGTGGGCGGCCGCCCTGTGTCCATTGGCGCCGTCGTCGTGGACCACCAGCTGCAGCCGGGCTCGGCCGGGGTCGCCGCCACCGCCGCCCGGACCCTTGAGGACCTCGGGCTCTCTCCCGTGCAGATCCGGACTGTCGACGTCGCATCCACCGGCGTGGGCCCCGAAGCGGCAGCCCGGGACGCCCGCCACGCGGCCCTCGAGGCCGCCGCGGATGAGGCGGGTGCAGGCGCGATCCTGCTCGGCCACACCCTCGATGACCAGGCCGAGCAAGTGCTGCTCGGCCTGGCGCGGGGGTCGGGCACCCGGTCCCTCGCCGGGATGCGACCTTCCCGGGGCAGGTTGCTGCGCCCGTTCCTGGGCCTGCGGCGTGCGGACACCCTTGAGATCTGCCGGGTGGAGGCCCTGGTGCCCTGGCACGACCCGTCCAACACGGACCCGGTGTACGCGCGCTCCCGGACCCGGGTTGAAGTGCTGCCCCTGCTTGAGGACAAGCTCGGCCCCGGCGTCGCCGAATCGCTCGCCCGCACGGCCGCGATCCTCCAGCTGGACGCCGATTACCTGGAGGACGTGGCGAACGACACCTTCGACCGGCTGCGCGAGCAGACCGGGGAGGAGATCAGCCTCCCGGAAGCTGAGCTGCGCGATCTTGCCCCGGCCGTGAGGTTCCGGGTGATCGCCAAGGCCGCCGCCGCCGTCGGAGGCCAGCAGCCCAGCTACCAGCGCCTGCTCGCAGCGGAAGCACTCTTGCGCCGGCAGGGATCAGCCGGTCCGGTGGAGCTTCCCGGTGCGGTCAGCGTCTACCGGCTCTCGCTCGCGCAGCTCCTTGCTGCGGAGCCGTCCGGTGCCTCCGGTGTTCCCCGCGAAGCCGCCCGCTGTGGGAAGCTTGTATTCCGGCCTCAACAGCCGCCCCGAAATTAGTCGCACCCCGCATCTACACAGGAGCCATTGGTGGATTCAAACGACGTCCAGGCAGACCTCAAACACGTTCTCTACACCAAGGAACAGATCCAGGAACGGATCACCGAACTCGCGGCGCAGATCGACAAGGACTACGCGGGCCGTGACCTCCTGATCGTCGGCGTGCTCAAGGGCGCCGTCATGGTCATGGCGGACCTGGCCCGTGCACTGCACAGCCACGTCTCCATGGACTGGATGGCCGTCTCCTCGTACGGCTCCGGCACGCAGTCCTCAGGCGTGGTCCGCATCCTGAAGGACCTCGACACCGATCTGATGGGCAAGGACGTCCTGATCGTCGAGGACATCATCGATTCCGGCCTCACACTGTCCTGGCTCAAGACGAACCTGGAATCCCGCGGCACGGCGTCGGTGGAAATTTGCACCGCGTTCCGCAAGCCGACGGCCGCCAAGGTCAAGATCGACGTCAAGTATGTCGGCTACGACATTCCCAACGAATTCGTCGTGGGCTACGGCCTGGATTACGCCGAGAAGTACCGCAACCTGGACTTCGTTGGCACCCTGGCCCCGCACGTCTACGAGTAAATCGTTCGTGCAGAGGCACCCCTCCGCCCGGCGCCCGGGTGCCGGGGAGGCCCGGCCCCGCTACGCCCACAGGGAACTTTTGCACTCCGCCGTGCGTGAGTTAGTGCGACGGTGTATAGCTAGAACCTGACGCAGCACCACACGCGCGCAGAACGGTCGCCGTGCAGCACTACCAGGAGGGACGGGGCCAGCCCCGAACAGATGAAAGCTAAGAGTTTCTTCAAGGGCCCCGGCATCTGGATTGTCGTCGTGGTGGCCATGCTGCTGCTGGCATTTGCCACCCTGGCACCGGGCGGCGCGAGCCGGATCGACACCGACAAAGGCCTTGAACTGCTGACGGCCGGCGGCAAGGTTGAACAGGCCAAGATTTTCGACGCCGAGAACCGTGTGGACCTGGTCCTTAAGGACAACCTGCAGGTCGACGGGCAGGACAAGGGCAAGAACGTCCAGTTCTACTTCGTCAACGCCCGGGCCCAGGACGTCGTCAAGGCGGTCACGGACTCCAAACCGTCGGGCGGCTTCACGGACCAGCCGCTCGAAAACAACTGGTTCTCCGGGCTCTTCTCCCTGCTGGTGCCCGTGCTGTTGCTCGGCGTCCTGTTCTGGTTCCTGCTCTCCCGGATGCAGGGCGGCGGGTCCAAGGTCATGCAGTTTGGCAAGTCCAAGGCCAAGCTCGTCAACAAGGACATGCCCCAGGTGACCTTCAGCGATGTCGCCGGCGCCGATGAGGCCGTCGAGGAACTCGAGGAGATCAAGGAATTTCTGCAGGAGCCGGCCAAGTTCCAGGCCGTCGGCGCCAAGATCCCCAAGGGCGTGCTGCTCTACGGTCCTCCGGGCACCGGCAAGACCCTCCTGGCCCGCGCGGTTGCCGGCGAGGCCGGCGTTCCCTTCTTCTCCATCTCCGGCTCCGACTTCGTGGAAATGTTCGTCGGTGTGGGCGCCTCCCGCGTCCGCGACCTCTTCGAGCAGGCCAAGTCCAACGCGCCGGCAATCATCTTCGTCGATGAGATCGACGCCGTCGGCCGGCACCGCGGCGCCGGAATCGGCGGCGGCAACGACGAGCGCGAGCAGACCCTGAACCAGCTGCTGGTGGAAATGGACGGCTTCGACGTCAAGACCAACGTCATCCTGATTGCCGCCACCAACCGCCCCGACGTCCTGGACCCCGCACTGCTGCGTCCGGGCCGCTTCGACCGGCAGATCTCGGTCGAGGCCCCCGATTTGATCGGCCGCGACCAGATCCTGCAGGTGCACGCCAAGGGCAAGCCGATGGCTGCCGGCGTCGACCTCAAGGCTGTTGCCAAGAAGACCCCCGGCTACACCGGCGCGGATCTGGCCAACGTCCTGAACGAGGCCGCCCTGCTGACGGCCCGCTCCAACGCCAACCTGATCGATGACCGCGCCCTCGACGAGGCGATCGACCGCGTCATGGCAGGCCCGCAGAAGCGCAGCCGGGTCATGAAGGAACACGAACGCAAGGTCACCGCGTACCACGAAGGCGGCCACGCCCTCGTGGCGGCTGCCCTGCGGAACTCCGCCCCGGTCACCAAGATCACCATCCTGCCCCGCGGCCGTGCCCTCGGCTACACCATGGTGGTCCCGGAAAACGACAAGTACTCCATCACCCGCAACGAGCTGCTCGATCAGATGGCCTACGCCATGGGCGGCCGCGTCGCCGAGGAACTCGTCTTCCACGATCCGTCCACGGGTGCCTCCAATGACATCGAGAAGGCCACCGGAATCGCCCGGAAGATGGTCACCGAGTTCGGCATGAGTGAAAGGGTCGGGTCGGTGCGCCTCGGCCAGGGCGGCGGCGAGCCGTTCCTGGGCCGCGACGCAGGCCACGAGCGCAACTACTCGGACCAGATCGCCTACATCGTCGACGAAGAGGTGCGCCGCCTGATCGACGGCGCGCATGATGAGGCTTACGCCATCCTGACCGAGAACCGGGACGTCCTGGACGAACTGGCGCTGGAACTGCTCGAACGCGAGACGCTGAACCAGGCCGAAATCGCGCAAGTTTTCACCAACATCCGCAAGCGCGACTTCCGCGACGTCTGGCTCTCCAAGGAGACCCGCACGCTCCAGTCCGCCGGCCCGGTGGAGTCGCGCCGCGAAAAGGCGGAGCGTGAAGCGCAGGAGGAAGCTACGCAGGCCCGGCTCGAAGAGCCCCTGGATGCCCAGCCCCCGCATGCCCAGGGCGTGTCCGGACAGGAGTCCTTCCAGGGCGGTGCAACGGATATCGGGACTGATGGTCATCCCGGCTAGGCTTCTTCTGTGACTTCTAACTTCGACGACGACGTTCCCGCCCCCGCTGCTGCTTCGGCGGGGGACGGGGAATCCCCGCATTCACGGTCCAAGGTGGACCGCCCCAGGATCGAAGCCGCCGTGCGGGAAATCCTGCTGGCCATCGGCGAGGACCCGGATCGCGGCGGTCTCCTGGACACCCCGAAGCGGGTGGCCAAGGCCTATACGGAAATGTTTGCCGGCCTGCACCACGACCCCTCCGAGATCCTGGCCACCACCTTCGACCTCGACCACGAGGAACTCGTGCTGGTCAAGGACATCCCGTTCTACTCCACATGCGAGCACCACCTGGTGCCGTTCCACGGGGTGGCGCATGTGGGCTACATCCCGTCTCATGACGGCAAGGTTACGGGCCTGAGCAAGCTGGCCCGGCTCGTGGACATGTTCGCCAAGCGCCCGCAGGTACAGGAACGCCTGACCACCCAGATCGTCGAGGCCCTCGTCACGCACCTCAAACCGCGCGGCGCGATCGTCGTCGTCGAATGTGAACACCTGTGCATGTCCATGCGGGGAATCCGCAAGCCCGGCGCCAAGACCGTCACCAGCGCAGTGCGCGGGCAACTGCATGACCCGGCCACCCGTGCCGAAGCCATGAGCCTCATACTCGGAAGGTAAGAACACAGACTATGGACTCCCTAGCTGCAGCCCCGGGGACCGGGCCCGCCACCTCGCCCCTGCCCATCCTGCGCAAACCGCGCCCGGCGGCGAAGTTCCAGGACCTGCCCGCGGACCGGACACTCGTGATGGGAATCCTCAACGTCACCCCCGACTCCTTCAGCGACGGCGGAGCGCACGCGACCCCGGACACGGCGATCGCGGCGGGACTGCGGATGTTCTACGCCGGGGCGGACATCATCGACGTCGGCGGCGAATCCACCCGCCCGGGTGCCACGGCAGTCGGCGTTGACGAGGAACAGCGCCGGGTCCTGCCGGTCATCGAGGCCCTGGTCAAGGCAGGCGCCCTCGTCAGCATCGACACCACCCACGCCGTGACGGCGGCTGCGGCCCTGAAAGCCGGCGCCGCGATCATCAACGACGTCTCGGGCCTGACTATGGAGCCTGAAATGGCGGAACTGGCCGCCCGCACCAAGGTCCCCTACATCCTGACGCACCGCCGCGGCGACGCCAGCACCATGAACTCCCTGACGGACTACCGTGACGTCGCCGGCGAAGTGGTGACGGAACTCGCCGGTGTCCGCGAAAAGCTCTACGCCGCCGGCGTCACGCCGGAGCAGATCATTGTGGACCCGGGACTGGGCTTCGCCAAGAACGAGGTCCAGAACTGGGAGCTCCTGCAGCACCTGGATGTGCTGCAGGCCATGGGTCACAAGGTCCTCGTCGCCGGCTCACGCAAGCGCTTCCTCGGCAGCCTCCTGACCGTCGCCGGCAAGGCCGCCCAGCCCGTTGAACGCGACGCCGCGACCGCCGCCGTGACCGCCATCAGCGCCTTCCGCGGTGCCTGGGCCGTACGCGTGCACGACGTCGGCGCGAGCCTCGACGCCGTCAAGGTCGCCGCCCGCATGGCACCCCCGACGCCCCCGGCAACGGCTGGTTCCGCCGACGCCGGCACCAACTGATCCGGCCGGCGCCATGGACCAGATCACGCTGAGCGGCGTCACCGCCGTCGGCCATCACGGTGTGTTCGATTTCGAGCGCCGCGACGGCCAGCCGTTCGTCGTTGACGCGGTGCTGCACCTGGACTTCAGCAAGGCCGCGGCTTCCGACGACGTCCTGGACACGGCGCATTACGGCGAAGTGGCCAATTGCATTCGGGACTGGATCACGGGTGTTCCGCTGAACCTGATCGAGGCCCTCGCCGTGCGGATTGCCGAGGACGTGCTGCAGAAATTTCCGGTGGCCGCTGTGGACATCACCGTGCACAAGCCCAAGGCCCCAATCGAAGTCGACTTCGGCGACGTTTCCGTCAGCGTGCACCGGAGGCGGCCGTGAGCCCGCTCTACACCCGCGCCGTGATCGCGCTCGGCAGCAATCTGGGGGAGCGCAGCGACACGCTCTCTGCCGCCGTCGCGGACCTCGTCGACCCGCCGGAGGTGCGCCTGCTGGCCATCTCGCCGATCGTCCAGACGAAGGCCGTGGGTGGCCCGCCCGGCCAGCCTGACTTCCTGAACATGGTGATTGCCGTCGAGACGTCCCTGCCGCCGCGTGCCCTGCTGGAGCACTGCCACGCCGTGGAGCAGAAGCATTTGCGTGTGCGCGAGGTCCGGTGGGGGCCGCGGACCCTGGACGTGGACATCATCACCTACGGGGACGTGGTGAGCTCCGACCCGGAGCTCACCCTGCCCCACCCCCGGGCCGCGGAACGGGCGTTCGTGCTCTACCCGTGGTCGTTGATCGATTCCGCGGCGGAGCTCAACGGCGAACGCGTGGGCGACCTCGCCGCGAAAGCCGCCGATTTCGGCGACCTCGCCACGTTTGACGGCTTCCAGAGCACCGCTGGCGCGGACATCGCAGCCACAGGGCGCTCCGGCGTGTCCGGCGCGGCGGAGCGGCCGTGAAGCTGACCAGCCCCTTGCTCCTGCTGGCCATTTGCGTGGTCCTGGCCGTGGCCGGCTGGTTCGCCACCATGCTCTCGGGCCGCTACGGCCTGGCCACCCCGGTGCTGCCGCTGACGGGGCTGCTGACCATGGGCGTGATCGTGGCCCTCACCCTGGTGCTGGGCATCCGCGTGCTCCGGTGGCGCAACGGCAAGAAGAAGAAAATCCTCAACCCCATCCTGGCGGCCTGGACCCTGGTCCTCGCCCAGGCCTGCGCCTATACCGGCACGGTCCTGCTGGGCTGGCACGCGGGAATTGTGCTGGAGCAACTGCGGCTGTGGAACCTGCGCAGCAACCAGGACCTCACCTGGCAGGCCCTGGCAATGGCCGGCGGCGGGCTGATCATGGTGATCGTGGGGCTCGTCGTCGAGCGGTTCTGCCGGATTCCGCCCGAGGACGGCGAGGCCGAATCCCGGCCCGGCGTGCAGGGAAAGCGCAGCAAGCCCTCGGCGGAAGGCGAATATGCGTACCGAAGCGATTGATCCCCCGGGCATCGACTGGCTCAGGGTGTCCCCGAAGTACGTCACGGTGCGCCTCGCCGGGTGGGCGCTGGGAAACCTGATCGCGGTGTCCCTGCTGTCGCTTCCCCTGGTCCTGGTGCTTGCCGGCGCGTGGACCTGGCCGCCGGTCTGGCTGGGCATCGCCATTCCCGCCGCCTGGCTGCTTCTGGCGTTGTGGCGGCTCGTGCTGATTCCCCGGCAGGTGCGCTCGATCGGCTACGCCGAGCGGGAGGACGACCTCCTGATCCGGCGGGGCATCTTCTTCCAGCGCACCCTCGTGGTCCCTTACGGGCGGATGCAGTACGTGGACATCTCGGTGGGCCCGGTCGAGCGTCCGCTGGGCCTGTGCACCCTGAAATTGCACACCGCCGCAGCCGCGACCAGCGCCGAGATTCCCGGCCTGCCCGCCAGCGAAGGGGCCAGGCTCCGCGAACAGCTGTCCGCCCGCGGCGAAGCCCGGCTGGCCGGGCTGTGACGGGAAGAGCGTGACGGGATGGCGCTGACACCGCAGGGCGCCGGACCCGCCGGCGACGGAATCGCCGCCGGAACGGCAGACGCCGGCGGACCCGCCGACGACGTCTGGCTGCGCGTGCACCCGGCGTCCCCCTTTGTCCGCGGCTGGGTGGCGCTGGCCGCACTGTTGTTCTTTTTTGGACGTGACAGTTTCGAACGTCTCCTTCAGGGTGGCCCGCTCTTTGACGAGCGGTTGGCCGGACGGGCGCCGTGGCTGCTGGCCGGCGGCGGCATCCTGCTGCTGCTGACTGTCTTCGGTTACGTCCTGAGCTGGTACTTCACCCGCTACCAGGTCGCAGGCGGCTACGTGCGCGTCAACACTGGTTTCCTCTTCAAGCAGCAGCGGCAGGCCAGGCTGGACCGGGTGCAGGCAATCGACGTCGTGCAGCCCCTGCTGGCACGGATCTTCGGACTCGCTGAACTGAGGTTCGAAGTCGCCGACGCCGGCGAATCCGCCGTGCGCCTGGCGTACCTGCGCGCGGACGAGGCCCGACAGCTCCGCGCGACAATCCTGGCCCGCGCCTCAGGCGCCTCAGGCACCTCCGGCGGGTCGCTGTCGCCGTCGCCGGAGCCGGGACAGCCCGAGACCGCCGCCGTGGAGGCCCCGGAACGGGTGGTGTTGACCGTGCCGCCGCCACGCCTGATGGGCTCGCTGCTCCTGAGCGAACAAAGCGTCGTGATCCTGGCCGGCGGCATCGCCTCAGTGCTGCTTTCCGCCGTCACCGAAAACCGGAGCTTCGCGGTCTTCCTGATCCCTGCCGCGATCGGACTCGTGGCCTCCTATTGGTCCTCGTTCAACAAGGGCTACAACTTCACCGCCGCCGTTTCCCCGGACGGCATCCGGCTGCGCTACGGCCTGCTGGACACACAGGCGCAGACCGTGCCGCCGGGCAGGATCCAGGCGCTGAAGGTCAGCCAGCCGCCGCTGTGGCGGCTGTTCGGCTGGTACCGGATCCAGGTCAATGTGGCCGGTTACGGCCTGGCCGCCAGCGCCGGCGAAGGATCAGCCCGGACCACGCTGCTTCCGGTGGGATCCCTCGCCGACGTCCTGGAAATCCTCGCCCTGGTGCTCCCGGATCCAGGCACTCCGGATCCGCTGGGCGTGTTCACCGCAGGGATCACCGGCCTCGCGGACGCCGCCGGGACGCCAGGCAGCGGAGGCGGGCAGGACACCGACGGCGGCTTCGTGACCAGCCCGCGCCGGGCCCGGTTCCTGGCACCGCTGGGCTGGCGGCGCAACGGCTTCACGGCAACGGAGACCGCCCTGCTCCTGAGATCGGGCCGGTGGTGGCGGAACCTCGTGGTGGTGCCGCATCAGCGCACCCAGTCCATGGCCCTGCAGCAGGGCCCGCTCGCCCGCAGATTCCGCGTGGCGGACCTGGTCCTGCACACCACGGCAGGTCCGGTGGCCCCGCGGCTCATCCAGGCCGGCCTCGACGAAGCCCGGGCCCTGCTCGATGCCCAGTCGTCCCGTGCCCGCGCCGCGCGCAAGCGCCAGAAGAGCGAGCACTGGATGGAGCCGGCGGCCAAGCCGGCCGCACCACCCGCAGACGACCCCCAGGAAGGCCCGCATCATGGCTAAACCAGGACGCCTCGGCGTCGGAATCATTGGCGCCGGGAAGGTCGGTGCCGTCCTGGGGGCGGCGCTGCGCGGAGCCGAGCACGCTGTCATCGGGGCGTCCGCCGTTTCGGACGCCAGCCGGGAACGCGTCGAAACACTCCTGCCCGGCGTCCCGATCCTGGACGTGCAGGACATCGTGGAGCGCGCCGAGCTGGTCCTGCTCGCCGTCCCTGACGATGCCCTGGGCCCGCTCGTGAACGGCCTGGCCAAGCTCGGCGCCTGGCAACCCGGCCAGCTCGTGGCGCACACCTCCGGGCGCTTCGGCGTCGGGATCCTGCACCCGGTCCGTGCCGCCGGCGCCGTGCCGCTCGCGCTGCACCCGGCCATGACGTTCACGGGCATGAGCCTGGACCTCACGAGGCTCCTGGACTGCACCTTTGGCGTCACGGCCGACGCCGCGATGCTGCCGATCGCCCAGGCACTCGTCGTCGAAATGGGCGCCGAGCCCGTCGCGATCGCCGAGGCCGACCGCGTCCTCTACCACGCTGCCCTCGCGCACGGCTCGAACCACCTGGTCACGCTCGTGGCGCAGGCCTCGCAACTGCTCCGCGACGTCGGCGTCGAGGCCCCGGACCGGATGCTGGGCCCGCTGCTGCGCGCCACCCTCGAGAACGCCCTCGCCTCCGGCGAATCGGCCCTGACCGGGCCCGTAGCCCGCGGCGACACCGGCACGGTTGCCGCGCACGCCGGCGCCCTCCGCGAATACGACGGCGGGGCCGCCGGCGATATTCTTGAGGCGTACCTGGCCATGGCCCGGGCGACAGCCCGCCGGGCAGGAAGCCGCGGACTCCTGAAGCCGGAACAAATCGACGGCATCGAACAGGCGCTCGGCGGCCCCGACCAGAACGGGACGCACGCCCCGGAAGGACCCTGACATGGCAATCCAACTCGTGACCACGGCCGCCCAGCTCCGCGCCGGAAGCGCCCGGCTGCTGGCGCAGAAAGGTGGCACGTCCCAGGGGCTCGTGCCGACCATGGGCGCACTGCACGAGGGGCATGCCCAGCTGGCCCGGACAGCCGTCGCCCAGAACGACGTCGTGGTGGCCAGCATCTTCGTCAACCCGCTGCAGTTTGGCGAGGCCACGGATCTGGAACGCTACCCCCGGGCGCTCGATGCCGACCTCGCGCTGCTCGACGCCGAGGGCGTGGACCTGGCGTTCGCGCCCGGCGTCGAGGAGGTCTACCCCGGCGGGGCACCCCTGGTACGGATCACGGCGGGACCCCTGGGGGAAAAATGGGAGGGCGCGTCCCGGCCCGGCCACTTCGACGGCGCGCTGACCGTCGTCGCGAAACTGCTCCACTATGGCTTCCCGGGGACCGGCCTGCCCGGCGGCGGACAGCCGGCCTACCGCGCCTATTTCGGCCAGAAGGACGCGCAGCAGCTGGCGCTCGTCCAGCGCATGGTGGCGGACCTGAATTTCCCTGTGGAGATCGTGCCCGTGCCCATCGTGCGCTCGGCCGACGGCCTGGCACTGTCCAGCCGCAACCGCTTCCTCTCCGAGGACCAGCGCGAGGCCGCCCTGGTGCTCTCCCGCGCGTTGCGGCTCATCGGGGAGCGCGCCAACGCGCATGAGCCGCTGGACATCGAATCCGCGCAGGACCTGGTCCGGTCCCAGCCGCTCGTGGAACTGGACTACTTCGAAGTGGTGGATCCGCGCACCCTCGAGCCCCTTGCGGAAAACTGCAGGGACACCCCGTTCCGCGGCGAGGGGCTGGCGATCATCGCCGCCAAGGTCGGTCCCGTCCGCCTCATCGACAACGCGCCCCTGAACTCCTGACACATACCCCACATTGGTTTTCCGGCGACGGGAATGCCCCCGGGGCCTAGACTGTTGGAATCTGCAGCAGCGCCGACGCTCACCGGACCCACACCCAACTCCCTGAGGGAATTCCCATGTCAACAGACATCTCTTCCAACGCCGCCGGCGATCCCGCACGGGGCGCTGCCCCGGCCCTCGCAGCGCCTGCCGCGTCTGCAGCAGCGACGACGGCGCCCACCGCGCCGGCGAAGATGTCCCGGGAGTCCGTCACCATCATCGTCACGCTGCTGGTGGCCACCTTCGTGGTGATCCTCAACGAAACCATCATGAACGTGGCCCTGCAGCGGCTGATGGTGGACCTGAACATCGATGCGCCCACCGTGCAGTGGCTCTCCACCGGCTTCATGCTCACCATGGCTGTCGTCATTCCCACCACCGGGTTCATCCTGCAGCGCCTGAGCACCCGTGCCGTCTTCATGCTGGCCATGGGACTCTTTTCCGGCGGCACACTGCTGGCCGCCCTCGCGCCGGGCTTCGAAGTCCTGCTGCTGGCCCGCATCGTCCAGGCCGGCGGCACCGCCATCATGCTGCCGCTCCTGATGACCACCATCCTCACACTCGTGCCGCTGGAACGCCGCGGCGCCGTCATGGGAAACGTCAGCATCGCCATCTCGGTAGCGCCGGCCCTGGGCCCCACGGTTTCCGGCCTGATCCTCCAGCACTTTTCCTGGCGGTTCATGTTCGTCTTCGTGCTGCCGATTGCCCTCGCCGCGCTGGCCATCGGGGCCAAGTATTTGACCAACATCGGCAAAACCGAAAAAACGCGGTTGGACGCCCTTTCGGTGGTGCTAACGGTCCCGGCCTTCGGCGGCCTCGTCTACGGCCTGAGCCAGATCGGCGGCGGCCAGGCCGGATCCCGTACCCCGGCGGTGCTGTCGCTGGCCGTCGGCGTGGTGGCCCTGGCGGTGTTCGTCCTGCGCCAGCTGAAGCTGCAGAAAACCGACGGACCCCTGCTGGACCTGCGCGCCTTCACTTTCCGGATGTTCACGGTGTCCGTGCTGCTGCTGGTTGTGGCCATGATCGCGTTGTTCGGCGCCGTGATTCTGCTGCCGTTGTACCTGCAGGAGATCCGCGGCCTGACCTCACTTGAGACCGGCCTGGTGCTGCTGCCCGGCGGCCTCGCCATGGGCCTGCTGGGGCCCTTCATCGGCCGCGTTTTCGACAAGATCGGGCCCCTGCCGCTGACAGTGACGGGGTCGATCATGATGGTGCTGTCCCTCTGGCAGTTCTCCATGCTGGACGCCGCGTCGCCGGTGGGGTGGATCATTGCCCTGCATGTGGCACTGAGCCTGGGCCTGGCGCTGCTGTTCACCCCCGCCTTCACGACCGGCCTGAACCCGCTGCCGCCGCACCTGTATTCACACGGGTCGGCCATCATGAGCACGCTGCAGCAGGTGGCAGGCGCGGCCGGCACGGCGCTCCTGGTCTCGATCTATGCCTTCGTGTCCGAAGCCTCGGGCATGGTTGCCGGCATGCATGCGGCCTTCCTGACCGCGGCCGTCATAGCGGTCGCCGCCGTCGTGCTGTCCACTATGATGCGCAAGACCGAAGGCGCGCCGCACCCGGCCGCCCACTAGAGGCTCAGCCCGCGTAAAACGCGCTGAGCTCTGCGATCAGTTTGTCCGGCGCCTTGTTGACACCGTCGTGGCCCATGCCCGGCAGGATCGTATAGCTGGAACCGGAGAGGACGTCGTGGATCTGGGCACAGGCCACGCCGAAGTATGCCGGGCTCTTCTCGCCCACGATGATCAGCGTCTCCAGCGGCAGTTCCAGGAACGGTTCGGCCGGCATGTCCGCGGCGATGATCGCCTTAATCTCGCGGACACCGGTCTGCATCAGGTCGCGCAGCTGCTTGCCCATCGGAGTGCCCGCCGAAAGCTTGTTCGCCAGCGTCAGCATGGACAGCGGCATCCGGGACAGGGCGCTGCCGGTCTCCAAGCCCCTGAGCAGGACGGCGAGGGCCCGGTCGTCGTCGCCAGCTGCGGTCGCCCGCTCGTATTCGGGCGTCCAGTCCGCCGTCACGCTGTGGTTGACGGACACGGCGGGGTCGTACACGGCGAGCCGTTCCACCGGCAGGGTGCGGGCCGCGTGCAGGGCCACCGCCCCGCCGAAGCTATGGCCGAAGACGTCGGTGCTGGCCGTGTGCTTCATGACGGCGTCGAGATCGTGGATGTCCACGTCCAGGGTGTAGTCCTCCGGCTGCGGGGAGGAGGAGCCGCGGCCGCGACGGTTGAAGGTGTGCACCGGCCGGCCCAGTGACGCGCTGAGTTTCTGCGCGAAGCGCGTGTAGTCGGCGGCCGTCACCATCGAGGCCGGCACGACGACGATGCCCGAACCCGCCGAGGCGAGCTCGGCGCCCGTGCTGAAAAGCTCGATTGTTCCGCCGTCGGGGGTTCTGATGTTCTCGCGGGTCATGCTCCGAGCCTAGCCGAGGCCGCGCCCCAGTGCAGTAAGCCGCAACTCAGTAGGCCGCAGTGCAGTAAGCCGCAGTTCAGTAGGCCGCAGTTCAGTAGGCCGCAGTTCAATTGGGTACAGCATTGCGCCGGCGCGCTGGCGCTAGTTGCCCAGGCGGCCGCCGGAGACCTCGAGGTAGCAGGCGCCGCAGAGCGACTCGTACCAGACGTCCTGGCCGTCAATCGCAACCTGGTTTCCGTCGAAGACCACCTGGTCCCCGATCCGGCGGGTGTTGAAGATGGCCTTCCGTCCGCAGCGGCAGATGGTCTTGAGCTCTTCGAGGGTGTGCGCAATCTCCAGGAGCCGAAGGGAACCGGGGAACGCGCGGGTCCGGAAGTCGGTTCGGATGCCGTAGGCAAGGACGGGGACGTTGTCCAGGACCGCGATGCGGAAAAGATCGTCCACCTGCTCCGGTTCGAGGAACTGGGCCTCGTCAACCAGCAGGCAGGCCACCGGCGGGGTGTCCACGTGCTGCAGCAGGGCGTCGGGATCGTCCCCGTGGGCCTGGGCGGTGAAGAGCTCGCGGGCCGACGCGCCGGCGGGGATCAGGAAGTCCACCGAACGGGTCATGCCCAGGCGGGACACGACGTCGGAGTCGCCTTTGGTGTCCACGTCCGGCTTGGCCAGCAGAACGTGCTGCCCGCGTTCCTCATAATTGAACGCCGCCTGCAGCAGCCCCGTAGATTTGCCGGAGTTCATGGCGCCGTAGCGGAAGTAGAGCTTGGCCAAGGGGGTCCTTTCGAAAGGGTCGCCCACCGATTGTAAGGCGCACCCGTCAGTGGCCCAGCTTGAGCCGCCGCCTGGGCGCCGGGAGGGGCCGCAGGTGTCCTTCGCCGGCAAGGAGGAAACGCGCAGTTGCCCGGGGCAGTCGGATCCCGGGCCGGAGCGGGCTTTCATGGAGCTGCCCTGGCAACACGGCAAATTCAAAGGAAGGGACGGCGGCGGCAAGTTGCCGGCCGGTCTCGGTAAAGTACTCCGGGCTCCAGCCGCCGCTGAGCAGCAGCGTGGGGGTGGTCACGGCTGCGAAGTCGTCCAGTTCGGCGTCGGCGTCGAGCACCGCCCGCATCTCCGCGACGGCGGTGGGCAGCAGTTTGCGCATCTCGGCGCCCATGTTGGTCCGGGCGGAGAGGATGCTGAGCATCCGCAGCGCGCCCAGCGGGAGCTTGGATACCGGTCCGCCCACCTCAATGCCCTGGACCAGATGCGCCCAGGCCTCGTCGAGTTCCCCGGCAGCAACTGAACGCTCCAGTTCGGGCCGCCAGCGGTGGGTGAGGTTTCCGGAGAGGGACACGGCCGCGTCATAGGTCACCATCCTGCGGATCGGCACCGTCCGTGCCGCCTGCAGGGCCACGAAGCCGCCGTAGCTGTGCGCCACCACGTCGCTCGATCCCGTTTCCCGCATCACCGCCGCCAGATCACCGACCTCCGTGGCCACCGAGTAACCGGCCGGTTGCGGGGAGGACCCGGCGCGCCCGCGCCGGTTGTAGCAGTGCACGGGGCGGCCCAACAGGCGGCTGATCTTCCGCGCGAACGGGCGGTACAGCGCGGCGGTGATCATGGTGCCGTGCACGACGACGATGCCTGGCGCGGGCGGCCGTCCGGGCGTCGAACCTGGCGCGGGTCCCGGGGCGGGTGCTGGCGCCGGAGCCGGGCCGGCAGCCGGACGGAAGGAGTGCAGCTCGAGGTGCCCCTCGCCGTCGTCGGTGCTGATCCTCCGCGTCTCCACAGCCTGAGTCTATTCCGCCGTGGCCATAGCCGGGCGGAACCCGCCCCGGTGGAATCCCCGGTAAACTTGGGGATTGTGACTTCCCAAAACACCCCCGCCCCGAACACCGCCGCCGAGCCGCACGATGCCAGCGAGCAGACCCGCATCCGCATGGAGAAGCGCGCCAAGCTGATTGAACGCGGCGTCGAGGCTTATCCGGTGGGTGTCGAACGCACACACTCGCTCACGGAAATCCGGGAGAAATACGCCTACCTCCAGGCCGATGAAACCACCGGCGACGTCGTCGGCGTGACCGGCCGCATTGTCTTCATCCGCAATACGGGCAAGCTGTGTTTCGCCACCCTCCAGGAGGGCGGAGTGGACGGGAAGGCTGTGCGGCTGCAGGTCATGCTGAGCCTGGCCAACATCGGTGAGGAGGCGCTCGCGGAGTGGAAGTCCCTCGTGGACCTCGGCGACCACGTCTTCATCAAGGGCGAGGTCATCTCCTCGCGCCGCGGCGAGCTGTCCGTCATGGCGGATTCCTGGACCATGGCTTCGAAAGCGCTGCGCCCGCTGCCCGTGCTGCACGCCGGGCTTAACGAAGAAACGCGCGTCCGCCAGCGCTACGTGGACCTCATTGTCCGCGACGAAGCCCGCGAGATGGTCTACACCCGCGCCGCGATCACCCGTTCCATCCGCGAAACCCTGCACCGCCAGGGCTACGTCGAGGTCGAAACCCCCATGCTGCAGCTGGTTCACGGCGGCGCCACGGCCCGTCCCTTCGAGACGCACATGAACGCCTTCGACCAGAAGATGACGCTGCGCATCGCTACCGAGCTCTACCTCAAGCGCACGGTGGTCGGCGGGATCGACCGCGTCTATGACATGGGCAGGGTCTTCCGCAACGAAGGCGTGGACTCCACGCACAGTCCCGAGTTCACCACTTTGGAGTCCTACGAGGCGTGGGCGGACCAGTTCGTCATGGCGGACCGGATCAAGGAGATCATCCTGGACGCCGCCGACGCCGCCGGTGTGGGCCGCGTGCTGCAGACCGAAGCCGGGGAGATCAACCTCGACGGTGACTGGACCTGGCTGGCCGTCTACCCGGGACTGTCCGAATTCGTGGGCCAGGAAGTAACCCCGGACACCACGGTTGCCGAACTGCTGGAACTGGCCGCCAAGCACGACGTCAAGGTCGACGCCGGCTGGGAAGCCGAGAAGCTCGTCGTCGAACTCTTCGGCGAACTGGTGGAGCCCACTTTGCTCAACCCCACGTTCGTTTACAACTATCCGCCGTCCGCCCAGCCGCTGGCCCGCCAGCACCGCGAAGACGGCCGCCTGATCGAGGCCTGGGACCTCATCATCGGCGGCATGGAGCGGGGCACGGCGTTCTCCGAACTGATCGACCCGGTGATCCAGCGCGAACGCCTCACCGAACAGTCCCGCCGGTCCGCCGCGGGCGACGTGGAGGCTATGCAGCTGGATGAAGACTTCCTCCGTGCGCTCGAGTACGGCGCGCCGCCCATGGGCGGGATCGGCCTGGGCATCGACCGCCTCGTGATGCTCTTCACCGGCGCCGGCATCCGCGAAACGATCCTCTTCCCCCTGTTGAAGCCTGAAGGACACTGAGCATGGACTATATCGCCGTATTGCTGCCCCCCATCGTGGTGGGCCTGCTTTTCTGGTTTGCCATGAAATCCATATTCAATGCCGACAAATCAGAGCGGCAGGCAGAAGCCCGCGCCCATGCCGAAGCGGAAACGCGAGCGGTAGCTCAAACCAAGGAGCAGGATTCCGGGCCCTCGGGGGCTAATTACCCGGGAAAGTAATAGTCCCCTATTGCCGCCTGTGGTTTTCCTTTGAACAGAGTTTTGCGCTTTGACTCCCTGCTGTAACGCGGAGGATACTTATTCCAGATACATCCTGCTTTTCTAAACGCTCGATCTTTGGAAAGAGAGTCCTTTATGGCACAGAAAGTAAAAATCATCCTCGTTGATGATCTGGATGGGGGATCCGCGGACGAAACTGTCCGGTTTGGCCTTGACGGCGTGAGCTACGAAATAGACCTGTCGTCAAGCAATGCTTCAGAACTGCGCTCCGCGGTGGAGCGTTTTGTGGTGCACGCACGCAAGACGTCAAGCGGACGCGCCACGCGTACGAAAATTTCCAGCGGACGGAATCAGGACTCTGCCCAGATCCGTCAGTGGGCACGGGACAACGGCTATGCGGTAAACAGCCGCGGACGTATCCAGGCTGAAATTCAGGAAGCGTACCAAAAGGCTAATTCCTAGCCGGGACCGCGCGTCAGGGTGCCGTATCAGGACCCAGTAACAGGTCGCAATCAAGTCCCAATGAAGTCGCAGTCAAATGCCAATGCCCCCGTTATCTGGCGGGGGCATTTGCATGCCGACGGCGGTGCGCCCGTGCGCCCGTGCGCCCGTACCGCACGCCGGCCCGCCGACGGGCCGGGCCGGAACGTCCGGTTGCGCCCGCCGGGAAGGGGCGGAGGGTCCCGCCCGGGACATCCGGTTGCGCCCGCCGGGAAGGCTTCCGGACGGTTCCCGCCCCGTCCGGGGACGGGGTCCGGGCAGGGGCGCGCAAACCCTCCGGTTTCCCCTGTGGCGAACAAGCCCCAAATCTGGAACCCGGCCACGTAGCATCAAAGTACGTCGTAGCTAGGAGTGTGGCGAAATGTTTGAGCGATTTACGGACCGTGCCCGTCGCGTAGTTGTGCTTGCCCAAGAAGAGGCACGCATGCTGAACCACAATTACATTGGTACCG
Source organism: Arthrobacter sp. LAR12-1-1.1 (assembly GCF_040676555.1). Classification (NCBI taxonomy): domain Bacteria; kingdom Bacillati; phylum Actinomycetota; class Actinomycetes; order Micrococcales; family Micrococcaceae; genus Arthrobacter; species Arthrobacter sp. LAR12-1-1.1. The sequence continues at coordinate 441,612 of NZ_JBEGIG010000023.1, forward strand.
AACACATCCTCTTGGGTCTGATCCATGAGGGTGAAGGTGTTGCCGCCAAAGCCCTTGAATCCTTGAGCATTTCGCTCGACGGTGTCCGCGAGCAGGTCCAGGAGATCATCGGCCAGGGCCAGCAGGCCCCCTCCGGCCACATCCCCTTTACCCCTCGCGCCAAGAAGGTCCTGGAGCTCTCGCTGCGTGAGGCCCTGCAACTGGGCCACAACTACATCGGGACCGAGCACATCCTCCTCGGCCTCATCCGGGAGGGCGAGGGCGTTGCCGCCCAGGTGCTCGTCAAGCTCGGCGCCGACCTGAACCGGGTCCGCCAGCAGGTCATCCAGCTGCTCTCGGGCTACCAGGGCAAGGAGGCCACCGGCGCCGGCGTCGGCCCCGGCCAGGCCGAGGGCACCCCCGCCGGTTCCGTGGTCCTGGACCAGTTCGGCCGCAACCTGACCCAGGCGGCGCGCGAGAACAAACTGGACCCCGTGATCGGCCGCGAGCAGGAAATGGAACGCGTCATGCAGGTCCTTTCCCGCCGCACCAAGAACAACCCCGTGCTGATCGGCGAGCCGGGCGTCGGCAAGACCGCCGTCGTCGAGGGCCTGGCCCAGGCGATCGTCCGCGGGGACGTCCCTGAGACCATCAAGGACAAACAGCTGTACACCCTGGACCTCGGGTCCCTCGTGGCCGGCTCCCGCTACCGCGGCGACTTTGAAGAACGCCTGAAGAAGGTCCTCAAGGAGATCCGCACCCGCGGCGACATCATCCTGTTCATCGATGAGATCCACACCCTGGTGGGTGCCGGAGCCGCCGAAGGCGCCATCGATGCGGCCTCGATCCTGAAGCCCATGCTGGCCCGCGGCGAACTGCAGACCATCGGTGCCACCACGCTGGACGAATACCGCAAGCACATCGAGAAGGACGCCGCCCTGGAGCGCCGCTTCCAGCCGATCCAGGTCAAGGAACCCTCCGTTGCGCACGCGATCGAGATCCTCAAGGGCCTCCGCGACCGGTATGAGGCACACCACCGCGTCACCATCACCGACGGCGCCCTCGCCTCGGCGGCGGCCCTTTCCGAGCGCTACATCTCGGACCGGTTCCTGCCGGACAAGGCGATCGACCTGATCGACGAGGCCGGGGCACGGCTGCGCATCCGCCGCATGACCGCCCCGCCCGAGCTCAAGGTCATGGACGAGAAGATCGCCGCCATGAAGCTGGAGAAGGAATCCGCGATCGACGCGCAGGACTTCGAAGGCGCCGCGTCGCTGCGCGACAAGGAGCAGAAGCTCATTGCCGAGCGCGCCGAGAAGGAACGCCAGTGGAAGACCGGCGGCATGGACGACATCTCCGAAGTTGATGAGGACCTGATCGCCGAGGTGCTGGCGAACTCCACTGGCATCCCGGTCTTCAAGCTGACCGAGGAAGAGTCCTCGCGCCTGCTGAAGATGGAAGATGAGCTGCACAAGCGTGTGGTCGGCCAGGACGAGGCCATCAAGGCCCTGTCCCAGGCGATCCGGCGCACCCGTGCAGGGCTCAAGGACCCCAAGCGTCCGGGCGGCTCGTTCATCTTTGCCGGCCCCACCGGCGTCGGCAAGACCGAGCTCGCCAAGGCCCTCGCCGAGTTCCTGTTCGGCGAAGAAGACGCGCTGATCACCCTGGACATGTCCGAGTACTCGGAGAAGCATACGGTCTCGCGGCTCTTCGGTGCCCCTCCGGGCTACGTTGGCTACGAGGAAGGCGGCCAGCTGACCGAGAAGGTCCGCCGTCGTCCGTTCTCCGTGGTCCTGTTCGATGAAGTGGAGAAGGCGCACGCCGATCTCTTCAACTCGCTGCTGCAGATCCTGGAAGACGGCCGCCTGACCGACTCCCAGGGCCGCGTGGTGGACTTCAAGAACACCGTGATCATCATGACCACGAACCTCGGCACCCGGGACATCTCCAAGAGTGTTGCCACGGGCTTCCAGTCCGGCACGGACACCCAGACCGGCTACAACCGGATGCGCGCCCGGGTCACGGAGGAGCTCAAGCAGCACTTCCGCCCCGAGTTCCTGAACCGTGTTGACGATGTTGTGGTCTTCCCGCAGCTGACCCAGGACGAGATCATCGAGATCGTGGACATGTTCGTTGGCCGCCTCGAGAAGCGCCTGAAGGACAAGGACATGGGCATCGAGCTCACGTCCGCGGCCAAGGTGCTCCTGGCAACCCGCGGCTACGACCCCGCCATGGGTGCCCGGCCGCTGCGCCGCACCATCCAACGCGAGATCGAGGACCAGCTCTCCGAGAAGATCCTCTTCGGCGAACTGCACTCCGGCGACATCGTGGTGGTGGATGTGGAGGGCGAAGGCGACGACGCGAAGTTCACCTTCGCCGGCAACGCCAAGCCGCGCATCCCGGAGATCGCTCCGAGCGTCTAAGCATCAAGACCAAGGCCCCGCTGTCCTGTCAAGGACGGCGGGGCCTTCGCGTTTGCTCTTCCCGGGCCGCGCTCCGTGGGGGTTCTGGGGACCGGGGCTGCCAGCGCCCCACGTGTCTGGGCCATTTGCCAGAGATGGCCGCTAAGGGGCCGGGCGTAGCGGCCATCGTCGTCAATTCGCTGACCTGTAGCGCCTCATACGCGGGTCTGTGGCGCCTGCGCGTCCCGGCGGTGATCGCACGTGCTTAGACCGGAGTGCCCGCTCGTACTCTGAAAGCACCGTTTCACTCTCAGTGAACTTTCTGTGATCGATGCCACATACAGTGTTGAATCGGTGCATGGCTGCCAAGGACTCAGAGACCCTGAGCGAACAACCCGAGACCCCCTTCCATGATCTGGACCACTACCTCGCCATCCCCAAAGTGAGTGGTTTAACGCTGAGCCCGGACGGTGACCGGCTGGTCACCACTGTGGCGACACTCGGCGCGAAGGGCACCGAATACTGCACCGCGCTGTGGGAAGTGGACCCGGGCGGGGTCAAAAAGGCCCGCCGGATCACGCGCAGCGCCAAGGGGGAGGCGGGTGCGGTGTTTGCCGCCAACGGCGACCTCTACTTCACCTCGGCCCGTCCCGATCCGGAGAGCCCCGAGGCTGACCCCGTCAGCGCCCTCTGGATACTCCCGGCCGACGGCGGCGAAGCCCGGGTGGCCCTGTCCCGCGCCGGCGGAATCGGCGGGGTCCACGCCGCCAAGGACGCCGACACCGTGGTGGTCGCGGCCTCGGTGCTGGCCGGCTCCACGGACGAGGACAATGACGAAGAACGCCGCAAGGCGCGCAAAGACAACAAGGTCGCGGCCATCCTGCACAGCGGCTACCCCGTCCGCTACTGGGACGCGGACCTGGGCCCGGCGCAGCCGCGGCTGTTCGCGGTCGAACCCGGCGAGCCGGTGGAGGCCGGTAAGCCGACCACCGTCGACGCCGCGCCGCCGCTGAAGCTCCGCAACCTGACGCCCGACGCCGGCACCCGGCTCAGGGACGCCGAATCGGTGGTCAGCCCGGACGGCACGATGATTTACAGCAGCTTCGCCAAGCCCTTCGCGAACGCCGATTCACGTTCCGTGCTGGTCGCCATCGACGTCGCCACCGGCACCCGGACGGTTCTGCTGGACACGGAAGGTCTGAGCTACTTCCCGGGCCCGGTCAGTCCGGACGGGCGGAGCCTGGTGGTGGTCAGTGAAAGCGACACCACGCCGCTGGCGGCCCCGCAGGTCAAGCTGCACCTCCTCGACGTCGCCGGCCCGGCAACAGGCGAGGCCGCCCTGACGCCGCTCGCCCATGACTGGGACCGCTGGGCCCGCCCCGCCGCGTGGCTGCCGGACGGATCGGCCCTGCTGGTCACCGCCGACGAGGACGGCGCATCGCCGGTATTCCGGATCGGTGTCGCGGGGGACCCGGGCCAGGCTGGCCAGGTGCTCCGCCTGACGGACGACGCCGCCGCGTACACCGACGTCGTCGTCTCGCCGGACGGACGCAGCGCCTACGCCCTGCGCAGCTCCTACGAATTCCCCGCCGAACCTGTGCGGATCGACCTCGCCGGCGGCGGCGTCGTCCGCCTGCCCGCACCCGCTGAGCGCCCGCACTTCACGGGGACGCTGGAGCGCGTGGAGACGACGGCGGCCGACGGCGCCCGTGTGCCCGCGTACCTGGCCCTGCCCGAGGGCGCGTCCGCCGCGAGCCCGGCCCCGCTGCTGCTGTGGATCCATGGCGGCCCGCTGGGATCCTGGAACGCCTGGACCTGGCGCTGGAACCCGTGGCTGCTGGTGGCCCGCGGTTACGCGGTGCTGCTCCCGGACCCTGCCCTCTCCACCGGCTACGGCCAGGAGCACATCCAGCGCGGCTGGGGGGAATGGGGCAAGGCTCCCTTCACCGACCTGATGGCCATCACCGACGCCGTCGTGCAGCGCCCGGACATCGACGAGACGCGTACCGCCGCCATGGGCGGTTCCTTCGGCGGGTACATGGCCAACTGGGTAGCCGGGCATACGGACCGCTTCAAGGCAATCGTCACGCACGCCAGCCTCTGGGCCCTCGACCAGTTCGGTCCCACCACCGACGCCGCGCAGTACTGGCTCAAGGAGATGACGGCCGAGATGGCGCTGGAGAACTCCCCGCATCTGCACGTGGAAAACATCCGGACTCCCATGCTGGTCATCCATGGCGACAAGGACTACCGTGTCCCGATCGGTGAGGGGCTCCGGCTTTGGTACGAGCTGCTCGCCAAGTCACAACTGGCGGCAGACGGGAACGGCGAAACGGACCACCGTTTCCTGTACTTCCCGGACGAGAACCACTGGATCCTGCAGCCGCAGCACGCCAAGGTCTGGTACGGCGTGGTGGAGCACTTCCTGGCCAGGAACCTGCTGGACAAGGACATTCCCGTCCCCGACGAACTGGGTCTCTGACACTCCGTCCCCGGGACCGGCCGCGAGCCGGCCGGACCCGGGGCACCCGTAAGATTGGGCTGTGACTGAGACCGTGACTGAGACCGCGACTGAGACGATCCGCATCCGCCCTGCCCGCACCGGCGACGTTGGCGCCATCAAGACGCTCGTGGCGCCGCTGGCCGACCAGCGGATCCTCATGGCCAAAGAAACCGTGGCCTACTACGAAAGCCTGCAGGAATTCCGGATCGCCGAATCGCAAGACGGCGAGGTGATCGGCTGCGGAGCGCTGCATGTCATGTGGGAGGATCTCGCCGAGGTGCGCACCCTCGCGGCTTCGGATGCCTGGCGCGGCAAGGGCGTGGGCCACGCGCTGGTGGAGCGTCTGCTGGGGGATGCCCGCGCGCTGGGAGTCTCGCGCGTCTTCTGCCTGACGTTCGAAGTGGATTTCTTCAAGAAACACGGCTTTGAAGTCATGGCTGACCAGAGCGCGGTCGATCCCGTGGTGTACTCCGAACTCCTGCGCTCGCATGACGAAGGCGTGGCCGAGTTCCTGGACCTGGCCCGGGTCAAGCCGAACACGCTCGGCAACACCAGGATGATCAAGGAGCTGTAGCGCCCGCCGGCTGTGCCCGTCCGGGGAACTTTCGGCGGATTCCGGCCGGCACCCGCAGCCGCCTGGAACACGACGTCCGCCCGGGGCTTCCCTTCAATAAATTTGGTGGATAAACTGATCCCGGCCCAGGGGGTGGGCCGCCATACTTTCGGAGGCAAAAAATTGCATAAAGACGTGATTTTTCCCGATTTCTCCGCCGTTCACAGGACAATAGCCAGCGCTCCGGCAGTGCCGCCGGTCCAGCTGCCCGGCCAGCCGCTGGAAGCGCCACCGGTAGAATCCACCAACCGCTCCTCGCCCGGCACGGGTGCTCCCGTGACGGGACAAACCGCTGGCCCGGCGCCTGCAGCCGCAGCGCCACCGGCCACGTCCCGCGCCCGCAAAGGCCGGCTCGCAGCGCCGCCGTTCTCATGGCTGGGCGTCGACGCCTGGCCGCATTTCCCGGCGTGGGCCGACAAACAAGCCTGAAGCATCCGCAGGAACGCACCGCAACAACCCGCCGGTCCGGGATTCGAAGCCCCGCCAGGAGCCCCCGGGCCGAGGGAATCGGGAGCCTACCGCCGGCCGTGCCCCGGTAGTAGGGTCTAAGCAAGCAGCCAGGACACCATCCAGGGAGCACCGCCATGAAGAAACTCATCAATGATCCCAAAGCCGTGGTCGACGAGTCAGTGGAAGGGTTCGGGCTTGCACACGCCGACCTCGTGACCGTCTTTCCGGACCCGAAATACATCGTGCGCAAAGACGCGCCCGTGGCGGGGAAAGTCGGACTCGTCTCCGGCGGCGGCAGCGGACATGAGCCGCTGCACGGCGGCTACGTGGGAATGGGCATGCTCGACGCCGCCGTTCCGGGCGCCGTGTTCACCTCGCCCACCCCGGACCAGATCCTGCCGGCCACGCTGGCCGTGAACTCCGGCGCCGGCGTCGTGCACATCGTGAAGAACTACACCGGTGACGTCCTGAACTTCGAAACCGCCGCCGAACTCGCGCAAGCAGAAGGCGTCGAGGTCCGCACCGTCCTGGTCAACGACGACGTCGCCGTGCAGGATTCGCTGTACACGGCCGGCCGCCGGGGCGTCGGCGGTACTGTCCTGGTCGAGAAGATCGCCGGGGCGGCCGCCGAACGCGGCGACAACCTGGACGCCGTCGCCGCGATCGGTGACCGCGTCAACCAGAACGTGCGCAGCATGGGCGTTGCTTTGTCCGCCTGCACCGTTCCGCACGCGGGAGTCCCCAGCTTCGAGCTCGAGGAAAACGAGATCGAGATCGGGATCGGCATCCACGGCGAGCCGGGACGGCACAAGATTGCCATGGAAAACGCCGACGGCATCACCGACCGCCTCCTGGACCCGGTGGTCAGCGACCTCGGACTTAGCTCCGGGGACCAGGTGCTCCTCTTCGTCAACGGCATGGGCGGCACCCCGGCAAGCGAGCTGTACATCGTGTACCGCCGGGCCGCGCAGAGACTGGCGGAGCAGGGCGTCACCGTGGCACGCTCCCTCGTGGGCAACTACATCACGTCCCTGGAAATGCAGGGCTGCTCCATCACGGTCCTGCGCCTCGATGACGAAATGACGTCGCTCTGGGACGCTCCCGTCCACACTCCGGCCCTCCGCTGGGGCGTCTGACGGTGGGGCTGGATGTCGGCTGGGCCGTGCGCTGGCTGACCCTTTCGGCGCAGGCCATGGCGGATCACCGGGTGGAGCTGATCGAGCTGGACCGGCCTATCGGGGACTCGGACCACGGTGAGAACATGGACCGCGGCTTCAAGGCCGTGATGGACAAACTCGCCGAGACACCGCCGGAAACCCCGGGCGCCGCACTGAAACTGACGGCCATGACGCTGATGTCCAAGGTGGGAGGGGCGGCCGGTCCGCTGTACGGCACGGCATTCCTGCGGGCCGCCACAGCGCTGGGCAACACCTCCGACGTCGACGCCGCCACCTTGGCCGCCGCCCTGCAGGCCGCCCGCGACGGCATCGTCGTCCGCGGTAAGGCCGAGTCCGGGGACAAGACCATGGTGGACGCGTGGACGCCCGCGATCGAGGCCGCCGCTGCCGCGGCTGGCGACGGCGACGTCCGGAAGGTGCTGCTTGCCGCGGCGGAGGCCGCCGAAGCCGGCGCCGTGTCCACGGATCCGATGCTCGCCCGCAAGGGCCGCGCCAGCTACCTCGGGGAGCGCAGCATCGGCCACCGTGACCCGGGAGCGGTCTCCAGCGCACTGATCCTGCGCGCCGCCGCCGGGGCAGCCGAATGACAGTCCGGCTAGTCGTTGTCTCGCACAGCGCCAAGATCGCGGACGGCGCCGCCGAGCTCGCTGCCCAGATGGCCCCCGACGTCCTGATCCTCCCCGCCGGTGGTACCGACGACGGCCGGATCGGCACGAGCCTGGAGAAGGTCATGGCTGCGCTCGAGCAGGCCGCCGGTGACGGCGTCGTGGTACTCACGGACCTCGGATCCGCCGTGATGACGGCCGAGTCCGCAGCGGAGTTCGCGCCGGATCCGGGATCGGTGCTGCTCGCGGACGCACCCCTGGTGGAAGGACTGGTTGCAGCAGCGGTGGCTGCCCAGGCGGGGGCCGAAGCGGCGGCGGTGAAGGACGCGGCCGAGGCCGTCTACCGGCCCCCGGCCCACCCCGCGGAGGCCGAGCACGTACACCAGCAGCCGCCGGACGCCACGGGGGACTTCGAGCTCGTCAACCAGGCTGGCATGCACGCCCGGCCGGCGGCGAAGATTGCCGGCGGCCTGTCCGCCATGGACGCCGACGTGACCGTCAACGGCGCCGATGGCGCCTCCATGACCGAGCTCATGATGCTCGCCGCGGGCAAGGGAACAGTCCTGCATGTGGAGGCCAGCGGCCCGGACGCCGCCAAGGCGGTCGGCTACCTGGAGCGCCTGGTCAGTTCGGGGTTCGGAGAACCGTAGGCGGGGCCTGGATTTCGCAGGCAAACCTGGCGGGCCGTGCGGGTCTGGCTGGCCGAGCGTCCGGGGCTGGGGTTCCGGGGTGCCGGGGTTAGGGTGCCTGCCGAAGGCCGGCCGCGTCCAGCACCACGCCGGCCGTGATGAAGGTTCCGCACTGCTCGCCAAACGGCTGCGCCGCGCGGGGCGTGAAGGCCGCGGTCCGTGCCGGCAGCGGGTTCCCGGCGGTATCCGTGCCCGTGGCCGTCACCCCGATGGGGCTGGCCGTCAGCGTCTCCATCATCAACATGCCGGTCAGGGTGCCGTCGGGCGAAGACGTGGCCGAACAGACGCCGTCGCCGCCGTAACGGCCGGGTTCGCAGCGTTGGTCCACGGTGGTGCTCCCGGGAACCAGTTCCAGGTCCGCTTCCTTGCAGCGGCCGTCCTGGCAGGCCAAAAGGTGGATGGTCCGCACCGACGGTGCGTATTCCCGGTCCACGGTCAGGGACACGACGGGCGCCTGAGCGATCGCCGGGCAGGCGGCCTCCGGCCGGCACGAGGTTACCAGGACGGCGGTGAGGGCCAGTGCGGCCGCGGCCGCCAGCTTGCGCATGCTCCAGCGTAGATCCTCAGCCCGGAAGCCGGAAGCCGCCCCGGTGCAGTTCCGCGAGGCCGTCGCCCAGCAGGCCGGCCAGCGCCCGTTCCAGCTGCTCGGGAGCCGCGTTGAGCCGGTGCAGGGCCGCGAGCGGGATCCCGATTCCCTGCGGTTCGAAGCCCAGGTCCGCAGGGGCCTCGTGGAACAGCACCGGCGACACGGGGTCCTCGGCTACGCGCAGGACGGCCATCACGGCGCCGCGCACCTGCCGGTCCGTGCCGTGCCAGGCCTGTCCCTTGGGCGTGTACGTTGGCGGCGGCTCGCCGGCAGCCAGCCAGGCGCAGGACTCCCGGACAGGGCACTGGCCGCACTTGGGGGCCCGCGCCGTGCAGACCAGTGCACCGAGTTCCATGACGGAGGCGTTCCAGCGCACCGAGGCGCCGGGGTCGTCCGGGAGCAGGGACGCCGCCAGCCGCATTTCGGCAGCGGTCAGGGCCTGCGCCGGCAGGGCCGAGCCGGTGAGAAGCCGCGCATGGACCCGGCGGATGTTCGTGTCCACCACTGTTTCGCGGCGTCCGTAGGCGAACGCCGCGACGGCCGCGGCCGTGTAGCTGCCCACGCCGGGGAGATCCAGGAGCTCGGTGTAGGCGTCGGGGACGGCGCCGTCGTGGCTGTCCCTGATGGCGACGGCGGCCGCGTGCAGGCGCAGGGCGCGCCGGGGATACCCCAGCCGGCCCCAGGACCGGACGGCTTCCCCGGCGGGCTCGCGCGCCAGATCGGACGGCTCCGGCCAGCGGCGCAGCCATTCCTCCCAGACCGGCAGGACCCGGACCACCGGCGTCTGCTGGAGCATGACCTCGCTGACCAGCACGCCCCAGGGCGTGCACTCCGCAGCCCGCCATGGCAGTTCCCTTGCATTGGCTGCGAACCAGTCGTCCAAGGCGGCATGAAGCGCGGTGAGATCGGCGGCGCGGGCGCGCGGCCCGGCGGGCAGGGGTTGCCGCTGTGCCGGAGCGGATACGGGGGGCGTTGGGGTTAGAGTTTCGATCCATTCAGCGTAATAGATCGGGGTAACGGATCGGGACGGCGGCAGGTCCCGCGGCGTGGTCGGGCGCCATAGCCCGCACGGTTCTCTAGGCTAGAAGAATGGTCAGGCAAGGCAATTCAGGAACGGGCGGTTCGAGGACGAAAGGTTCGCCCCCAGGACAATCCGGGCGGAAAACCGGACGGCCACCACTCCGCCCGGTATACCGCCGTCGCCGGCTGTTTGCTGGCCTGGTCCTGCTGCTCGTCATCGCCGTGGTCTTCGGTGGCTTCGTCGCGGTCTCGAGTGCCATGAGCGGCGGCCAGTCTTCTGGCGACCAGCCGTCCGGAGCGGCGCCGGCGAGCCTGCCGGCCGCGTCCGCGTCCGGTAGCCCCAAGGCGTCCAGGGATCCTTCGGCGTCACCCGCCGCATCATCGGGCGATGGCTGCGAGCAGAACCTGGTGATAGTCACAGCTGCCACCGACAAGCAGGTCTATGCCGCGGGGGAGAAGCCGCTGCTGAGCCTCAAGGTGACTAACAACAACAAAGTGCCGTGCGAGGTCAACATCGGCACTTCCCAGATGGAATACATGATCACCAGCGGCTCGGACCGGATTTTCTCTTCCAAGGACTGTCAGGCGGAGAGCACGGACCTGACGAAGACCATTGCGCCGGGCAAGAGCGAGACCGCCAACTTCCCGTGGCAGCGCAACCGCACGGTGCAGGGCTGCGAACCCGTCGAGGCCGAGCCCGGTGCCGGCGGCGCCTACTATGTCTTCACCGCCCGGCTGGCGAACAAGACCAGCCCCAAGGCCGTGTTCCAACTCAACTAACCCCAGTCAGCCCCGCTAACCCCCGTCGGTAGGTGCCCTTTTGGGCGATCAAAAGGGCATCTGGGCCCACGCCGGCAGGGTTCCCTGGCCGAGCTTGCGAGGCGAGGGGGCCGGCGGGGAACAACCGACGGGTGTTGGAGGGGGTTAACGGGTATTGGAGAGGGTTAGAGGAACCGGTCCAGCAGGCTGGCCTCGGCCATGCGGCTCAGGCCTTCCCTGACGGTCCTGGCGCGCTGGTCACCGATCCCGTCCACGGTCATGAGGTCATCGATCGTTGCCGCCATCAGGAACTGCAGGCCGCCAAAGTGGTCGACGAGCCGGTCGGCGACTGCCTTCGGCACGGCCTTAAGGCCGGAGAGCAGCCGGTAGCCGCGCGGCTGGACGACGGCGTCGAGGTTGGCCTCGCCGCCGGCGAAGCCGACGATCCCGGCGATCTTGCCGAGGTCAATCAGCTCGGTTGGGCCCAGGCTGACAAGGGCTTTGACCGCGTCGTCGATGTCCTCCGCCGTTGCGGCCGGGCCGGAGTAGTCGCGGATGATGACGTCGCTGCCCGGGCCGCGGCCCACGGTGAGCTCGTCCAGCTGCAGGGAGAGCAGGCGGCCGTCCTCGCCCAGTTCCAGGACGTACTGGGAGATTTCCTCGGAGATCCTGCGCACCATTTCCTGGCGCTGAAGCGTGACCGCGACGTCGCGGACCGTCACCATGGCCTCGATTTCCAGGGCGGAGAGCGAGCTGGTCACCTGGTCCAGGCGCGAGCGGTAGCGTTCCAGGGTTGCCAGGGCCTGGTTGGCGCGGGCCAGGACTTTCTCGGAGCCCTCCAGGACGTGGCGTAGTCCGTGCACGTACAGGGCGATGATCTGCATTGACTGGCTGACTGAGATGACCGGGACACCCGTCTGGATGGCCACTCGTTCCGCGGTCCGGTGCCTGGTGCCCGATTCCTGCGTTTCGATGCTCGAGTCCGGGACGAGCTGGACCGCCGCGCGCAGGATGTTGCTGGCATCCTTGTCGCAGACAATGGCACCGTCCATCTTCGCCAGTTCCCGCAGCCGGGTGGGGGAGAAGTCGATGCCGATCTCGAAGCCGCCCGAACAGATGGACTCGATGGTCCTGTCGATGCCCAGCACGATCAGCGCGCCGGTCCGTCCGCGGAGGATGCGTTCCAGGCCGTCGCGGAGGGCTGTGCCCGGTGCCACCCTGGCCAGAGTCGCCTTGAGCGCATCTTCAGGGCTCCGAGCCATAGATTTCCCCTTCAAAGGTGCAGGCGAGAGCCTGCAAGTGCGCCGGTTTCCAGGGTCCCCCGGCAGGATCAAAAGTACTCAGTTCCCCGCTCTCCCCATGATAGGGGCAAAGTACCGCAACTTCCGCACAGGCAAGCCTTAAAGTGGTCCATTGCGGCATGCCGCCGGAAGCCCCCGGAACGGCTGTCCCGGGTCCCGTCCGTGAAGGCATTTTGGCGCTGAATGGCCGCCGCTTCGTGCGCGGTCCGCGGCCTGCGATAAACTTGAGTCCTTGGGTGTACCGCGGGCTCTCCGCGCCGTGACCCGTCCACAGCCGCAGCGAAAGTAGCATCGTGTCTCAAGAAGTCCTCAGCCCCGCCCGAGTCCAGGAGATTCACAAGCAGGCGGCCCGGCGCCGGACTTTCGCGGTCATTTCGCACCCCGACGCCGGCAAATCCACCCTGACGGAGGCCCTTGCGCTGCACGCAAAGGTGATCGGCACGGCCGGCGCCTCCAGCGGCAAGGCCAACCGCAAGGAAACGGTCTCGGACTGGATGCAGATGGAAAAGGACCGCGGCATCTCCATCAGCTCCGCCGCCCTGCAGTTCGGCTACCGGGACACCGTCATCAACCTCCTGGACACCCCGGGCCACGCGGACTTCTCCGAGGACACCTACCGCGTGCTCGCAGCCGTGGACTGCGCCGTCATGCTGGTCGACGCCGCGAAGGGCCTGGAAACCCAGACCATGAAGCTCTTCGAGGTCTGCAAGCAGCGGAACCTGCCCATCATCACGGTCATCAACAAGTGGGACCGGCCCGGCCTGGACGCCCTGGCCCTCATGGACGAGATCACCGAGCGCACCGGACTGCAGCCCATGCCGCTGACCTGGGCCGTGGGCATCTCCGGCGACTTCCGGGGCGTCTGGGACCTGCGCAACGACCGCTTCGCGCAGTTCAAGCGGAACAACTCCGGCGCCAACATCGCCCTCACCGAATACTTCACCCCGGACGAGGCCGCGGCCAGCCAGGGCGAGGACTGGTCCAACGCCGTGGACGAGGCCGGGCTGGTCATCGAATCCAACCTGGCGTTCGACGTCCAGGCCTTCCATGCCGGCAAGGCGACGCCGATCCTCTTCAGCTCGGCCGCGCTGAACTTCGGCGTAAAGGAAATCCTCGACGCCCTCGTCGACTTTGCGCCGCCCGCTGCCCCGCGGCCCGACGTCGAAGGCGAGCCCCGCCCGGTCGATGCCCCGTTCGCCGGATTCGTCTTCAAGGTCCAGGCCGGCATGAACAAGGCCCACCGGGACCACGTTGCCTTCATCCGGGTCTGCTCCGGCATGTTTGAGCGCGGCATGGTGGTCACCCAGAGCCGGACAGGGAAATCCTTCGCCACCAAGTACGCCCAGCAGGTCTTCGGCCGCGAACGCGAGGTGATCGACGAGGCATTCCCGGGCGATGTGGTTGGCCTCGTCAACGCCTCCTCCCTCCGGGTGGGGGACAGCCTGTTCCTGGACCAGCCGGTGGAGTTCCCGGCGATCCCGCTGTTCGCCCCGGAGCACTTCCAGGTGGCGCGCTCCAAGGACCCTAGCCGGTTCAAGCAGTTCCGCCGCGGCATCGAACAACTCGAGCACGAGGGCGTTATCCAGGTGCTCCGCTCCGATATCCGCGGCGACCAGGCGCCCGTCCTTGCCGCCGTCGGCCCCATGCAGTTCGAAGTCGTCGAAGACCGCATGGCACACGACTTCAGCGCCCCGATGCGGCTGGAACGACTCCCGTATTCCATGGCCCGGATCTCGACCGCCGACGCCATGCCGGCGCTGGCCAACGTCCCCGGCGCCGAAGTCCTGTTGCGCTCTGACGGGGAATATCTGGCCCTGTTCAACGACGTCTGGGCCCTGCGCCGGATCGAAAAGAACCACCCTGACCTCACCCTGGTGCCGATCGGGACCCACAACCCCGCGAAATAGCGGCAGGACGCCGGGCCGGAAGACCGCCCGGACGTCTTCCGAAATCCGGTTTCCGCGCTATCATAAGTAAGCTTGCTTATGATGCGGGTGCCGGGATCAGTTTTCCGGCTTTGGACTGATCCGCCCGATTCCAGCGGCGGCCCCATTAGAGGGACCACGTAGACCTTTTGACAACCATGGACCCCGGTTTCCTGCTCAGCGGGCGCTACCGGATCGAAGAACTCATTGGCCGGGGCAGCCAATCGAGTGTGTACCGTGCCACGGACGAGGTCCTGGGACGCGAAGTGGCGGTCAAACTTTTCCGCGACGGCACTGTGGACGAGGAACGGACCCGCAGGCAAAGCGAGGAAGTGCGGATCCTGGCAGGGATGGCCCACCACGCCCTCGTGACACTGTTCGACGCCGGGACCGACCTGAGTGACCCGAGCCGCCGGCTCAGCTATCTGGTGATGGAACTCGTCCGCGGCCCCGACCTCCGGCGCCGCTCGGCCGAGGGCCCGCTTTCGGCGGCCCACATGGCGCTGATCGGGCACGATCTCGCCGACGGACTGGCGCACATCCACCACCACGGCATCATCCACCGGGACGTCAAACCGGCCAACATCCTGCTGGTGGACTACAGCGCCGAGGACCGGCGTCCACGCGCCAAACTCAGCGACTTCGGCGTGGCCATCACCGTCCGCGAGGGCCACTGCGGCGACCCCGACGACAGCTCCGGCACCCCGGCCTACCTCAGCCCCGAACAGGCCGCCGGTGAACCGGCCGGCCCTGCCAGCGATGTCTATTCGCTGGGGCTGGTCCTGCTGGAAGGCCTGACCGGGAAAATGGCGTACCCCGGCGCGCCGGTCCAGTCCGCCCTGGCCCGGCTGCTCCAGGACCCGCACATCCCCGAAGAGCTGGCGCCCCTGTGGTCGGTCCTGCTGACCTCCATGCTGGACAGGGATCCGGCGGCCCGCCCGCCGGCCCGGGAAGTGTCCCTGGCCCTGCGCCAGGAAGTCATCAATGGCGCGGGTCGCCACCGCAGGGAAGCGGCCGCGCTGCTGACCGACGAAGACGGGCGGATGCAGGCGGTCGGGCGGTACGGGATCCTCGACACTCCCGCGGATGGCGCCTTCGACCGGATCGCGGCGCTGGCCGCACGCATGTTCTCGGTGCCCGTGGCAATTGTCAGTGTTGTGGACCATGACCGGATCTGGTTCAAGTCCCACCACGGCACGGACGTTACCGAGATCGGCCGGGACCCCGGGTTGTGCGCCTCCGCCGTCCTGCAAGGGGATGCCTGGATTGTCCGGGACGCCATCAACGATCCCCGGACGCTGTCCAACCCTCTCGTGGCCGGCGAGTTCGGCCTGCAGTTCTATGCAGGGGTGCCGTTGCGCACTCCGGACGGCTACAACCTGGGCACCTTGTGCATCCTGGACCGTGAGCCCCGAGACTTCAGCGATGAGGACACCGCTGCGCTGGAGGACCTGGCGGCGCTCGTGATGCACGACCTGGAGCTGCGGCTCCACAGCCGGCGGGCGCTCGCCGGGTAATCCGGGGCCCGCCGCCGGGCGCGGGCGCTCGCCGGGTAATCCGGGGCCCGCCGCCGGCCCCCGAAGTCGGTGCCGACGTCGAACGCCGGCCTCGCCCGGCCGCCTACCGCCGGCCGGCGTGCAGGGCCAGTTCGAGTTCGAAGCGCGCCGTTGGATCCTCGAGGGCGTCGCCGAAGAGCTCGCGCAGCTGCGCGGCCCGGTAGCCCACGGTCTGCGGGTGGATCCCGAGCTCGGCGGCCACAGGTGCCCGCTGGCCCCAGTGCCGCAGCCAGGAGAGCAGCGTTTCGGCGAGCCGCTCGCGTTGCGCGGGCCGGAGCCCTTCGAGCGGCGCGAGCCGCCGGGTGGCCAGTTCGGTGATTGCCGAGGGCTCCGCTCCGAGAATCACCTGCGCCAAATGCTCGTCGGCCCAGATCGGGGGATCGTCCGGCCCTTCGCGCGGAGGCAGCGCCGCGGCCGCCAGCACGGCCAGCCGCAGTGAATCCGGAACCCTCTCCCAGCCGCCGGACGGCCCCACGGAGGCGCCGCGCCCCTTCAGGGCACGGTCCAGGTCCTCCCGGGCGGACTGCGATTTCCGCGCCGGAACCAGGGCCACGACGTCGGTCTCGCGCTCAATCACTAGGGTGCCTGGACCGAGGCGCAGCCGCAGCCCGGCTGCCCGGTCCAGCGGAAGCGTCACCACCGCCATGCGCTGGGGCAGGGACCAGTCCGCCATCGCCGCCGTCTGGCGCAGGGCCGCCTCGTCGGCCTGGCCGAGCAGGAGCAGGTCCAGCAGTTCTGTGCGTCGCCGGTCCACCGCTCCGGCGCGTTCGGATTGTTCAAAGGCGTAGGCCTCGGCGCTGACCGCCGACAGCTCATCGATGTACGCGAGGATCGATTCGCCCAGATCCACCACGACGCCCTGGCCCAGGTGGTGTTCCACGGAAACCTTGGACATTTCCCGGAAGGTCACGCGGGCACCCATCCGGTAGGCGCTCAGGAGCGCGTCCATGCTCCGCCCCTGCCGGAACTCGCCGCTGCCCAGCCCGGCCACCAGCTCCCGGCTTTCCTCGGACAACGCCGGCAGCCGGGTCCCGGGCAGTTGCAGGAACCGGTCCAGCGCCGCGGCCACGCCCCTTCTCAGGCCCCTGCCGAAGCGCCCCTCAATCGGCCTGGCGTACGCCGGAACGAGCTGGGGGACGGCCTCGATGATCGCCTCGACGATGCCGGGCATCCTGGGACGCAGCATGTCGCTGACCTCCCGCGGCAGGGCCAGCCATGGCGGATCGTAGGCGGGGGCGGGGCCGGCGGGCTCCCTGGCAGGGTATGCGTTCATGGACAATCCGATGAGTTGTTGCGGCGGGATAGTTTTCTCGAGTCGATCGTATGCCTTGGGTGAAGAAGTATGGCCCAATCTGACATAAGCTTGGTGAATGATCCGGCTCCGTAAGCTGGCGCGCGCCGCATCTCTACTGACCACCCCCCTAGCTCCAGAAGACATTCTGTCGCTGTTCAATCCTGTGTTTTCCGCCCGCCAATTGCGCGGCGTGGTTACCAAGGTGGTTCCAGAAACGGCCGATTCCGCCACCATTTTCTTCCGTCCCGGCCGCGGCTGGCAAGCGCATCTTGCCGGCCAGTGGGCCCGTATTGGCGTCGAGCTCGACGGCGTCCGCCACTGGCGGTCTTATTCGCTCAGCGCCCCCGCCGGACAGGATCCGGCAATCACCGTTACCGACATGGGCGCCGTCTCCGGGGCCCTCGTGCGCGGCACCAAACCGGGCGACGTCCTGTTCCTGGCGCCTCCGCAGGGCGACTTCGTCCTGCCGGAACACCCGCGCCCGCTGCTCATGCTCACAGCCGGCAGCGGAATCACGCCGGTGATGTCGATGATCCGCACCCTCGTGCCGCACCGCCCCGACTCCGACGTCGTCCTGATCCATACCGCCCGCACCGCCGCGGACACCATCTTCCGTGAAGAACTCGCCGAGCTCGCCGACCAGTTCCCCAACCTGCGCGTCACGCACTGGTTCACCGGGGAGCGCGGACGGCTGGACTTCACCTCTGCCGCCGACCTGGACCGGCTGTGCCCGGACTGGCGCCAGCGCGCCGCCTACGCATGCGGCCCGGAAGGCTTCCTCAACGACGCCGAGGCGCTGTGGGAAGCCGAAGCCGAGGACGCTCAGCAGGCCGCGGCGGCCCGGGCGGGCACCCTGACGATCGAACGCTTCAGCACCAGCCTCGCCGGCGGTGCCGGGCACGACGGCGGACTGGTCACCTTCGAGGCCTCCGACCGCGAAGTCGAGGCAGACGGGGACACCCCGCTGCTCGATGTCGGCGAGGACGCCGGCATCCTGATGCCCAGCGGCTGCCGCATGGGCATTTGCCACAGCTGCCTCATCCCGCTGCGTGCCGGCCAGGTCCGTGACCTTCGCACGAACGAAGTGCACGGCGAGCCCGGCCAACTAATCCAGACGTGCGTGTCGGCAGCCGCCGGCCCCGTTAACCTCGACCTCTGAGGAGTATCACCGCATGACGATTGTTTCCAACAAACCGGATATTTCCGACAACGACGCCACCGCCGCAGGCGGTACAGACGGGTCAGCCGCCGGCGCCCCAGCAGCAGAGGTGCGAACGGCCGCGAAGACGCGGCCCGGCGCCCTGGCCGAGACCGGCAGCCCGTTGCTGCGCCCGCCCGCGGCCGCCCACCTCTCCGACGAGCAGGTGGCGGAGCTGGGGCGCGAACTCGACGCCATCAAGGACGACATCCTCGCCAAGCGCGGCGCATCTGACGCCGCCTACATCCGGCGGATGATCAAGATCCAGCGCGGCCTGGAGCTCTCCGGCCGTGCCCTGCTGCTGGTCAGCAAGAAGAAGCCCGCCTGGATCGCCGGCACCACACTGCTGAGCTTCGCCAAGATCCTGGAAAACATGGAACTCGGGCACAACATCCTGCACGGCCAGTGGGACTGGATGCGGGACCCGGACATCCACTCCACCACGTGGGAATGGGACTTCGTCACCCCCGCACGCTCCTGGCAGCACACCCACAACGATCTCCACCACCGCTGGACAAATGTGGTCGGCAAGGACAACGACATCGGATACAACCTGCTGCGGATGGATCCGGACCAGGAATGGACGCCCTTCAACCTGGGCAATCCGCTCTACAACGCACTGCTGGCACCCGTCTTCGAGTGGGGCATCGCGATCTACGACCTCGAACTGGTGGACTACAAAGAGGGCCGGAAATCCAAGGAAGCCCTGACCAAGGACCTGAAGGCCCTCGGCCGCAAGGCCCTGACGCAGTTCACCAAGGACTACGCCGCCACGCCCGCCGTCGCCATGCTGACCGGTTCCGGCAAACAGGCCCTCTACGGCACCCTGACCGCCAACGCCGTCCGCAACGTGTGGGCGCACGCGGTGATCTTCTGCGGCCACTTCCCCGAAGGCACTGACACCTTCACCGAGGAAATGGTGGAAGGCGAGACCCGCGGCGACTGGTATGTGCGCCAGATGATCGGCTCGGCCAACATCTCCGGCTCCAAGTTCATGCACCTCATGACCGGCAACCTCTCGCACCAGATCGAGCACCACCTGTTCCCGGACCTGCCCTCGAACCGCTACGCGGAAGTGGCACCGAAGGTGCAGGAGATCTGCAAGCGCTACGGACTGCCGTACACCACGGGTCCGCTGCTGAAGCAGGTCGGTTCCACGTGGGCCAAGGTCTTCAAGCTGGCCCTGCCTCCGAAGAAGGCCTAGCCGGCCGGGCCCAACTTCCAGGGCCCAGCGGCCCGGTTTGAACGCCGGGTTTGAATGCCGGGTTTAAATGATTGACCAGAGGGGCGTCTGCCATCGCGGCAGGCGCCCCTCTGTCGTGCGCCCCCTCCGTTGTAACGGCGTATGCGGGCCGGGGGCTCAGGACTTGCTCGCCATCCCAAGAACGTGGGCAAGCCGCGGGTTGCCGGGGAGGACCGAAAAGCCAAAGCGCTCGAGGCCCTGCACGGTGAGGCCGGCCCCGGCGATCACGGCGGCTGTGTCGCGGTTCGGGTGGCAGCCGCCTGCCACCCGGCTCCATAGCGGGGTGACCAGGTCTTCGGCGGCGCCCAGGACGCGGTGTGCGGAGCGGACGTGTTCATAGAACAGCAGCAAGCCGCCGGGGCGCAGGACCCTGACCACCTCCGCCAGCGCGGCGGACTGGTCCGCCACGCTGCACAGCACCAAACTGGAGACGACGACGTCCACCGAGGCGTCCGCCGCCGGCAGCGCTTCCGCCACGCCGTCTTTCACCCTGACAGGCACCGGTGCCTTGCTCGCGGCGGCGAGGGCCAGCCCCCGGAGCGTGGGGTCCGGTTCGAGGGCCAGCACACCGGTCACCGCTGAAGGGTAAAACGCGAAGGTGGCCCCGTAGCCCGCCCCGATTTCGATGACGACGCCGTGAGCCGCTGCCACGAGCCGCCGGCGGTGCTCCGTTGCCCCGCGGGCATCCATCCGCGGACCCACGCGGGCATAGGATCTCCCGAAGGATGACTCGCGGCGGCTGGTTTCCGGCATGGGGGCGTCCTTGCGGTCAGCCGACAGCGGCCGGGTTGAGCTTGAGCCTGCGCAGCAACTGGGCGTTGAGGGCAACCACAATGGTCGACGCCGACATCATCACGGCGCCCGCGGCGGGGGAGAGGACGATCCCCGCGAAGGCGAGGACCCCGGCCGCCAGCGGCACCGAGATGATGTTGTATCCGGTGGCCCACACGAGGTTTTGCCACATCTTCCGGTAGCTCGCCTTGGACAGATCCAGCATCGACAGCACGGCCCGCGGATCGTTGCCGGCCAGGACCACGCCCGCGGATTCCACTGCCACATCCGTGCCGCCGCCAATCGCGATCCCCACCTCCGCCCGTGCCAGTGCGGGGGAGTCGTTGACGCCGTCGCCCACCATGGCCACTTTCAGTCCGCGGCCCTGCAGTTCCGCCACCTTCTTGTCCTTGTCGGCGGGGAGGACCTCGGCGAACACTTCATCGATGGCAAGTTCCGCGGCGACGGCGTGCGCCACCTGGCGGGCGTCGCCGGTGACCATGGCCACCTTGATGCCGCGTGCCTGGAGGGCCCGGACGGCCTGGCGGGACTCGGGCCGCACGGCATCCTCGAGGCTGACAGCGCCCACGACTGTGCCGCCGTCGACGATGTGGAGCACCGCCGCGCCGCGCTCCAGCCAGGCGCCGGTGGTGGCGGCCAAAGACCGCGGTTCCTGCAAACCCAGCTCCCGGAGCAGGGCCGGGCCGCCCACCTGGACCGTGCGGCCATCGACCGTGGCGCGGACTCCGCGGCCGGTCAGCGAGGTGAACCCGTCCGCCGTCGGAATCTTTAGTCCCCGGTCCCGGGCGGCGGCAACGATCGAGCGGGCCAGCGGATGTTCGCTGTCCGCCTCCACGGCGGCCGCGAGTCCAAGCACTGCGTCCTGGCCGGCTGCTGTGCCCGTGCCTGCGGCGGCGACCTCCTTGAGCTCCGGCTCGCCCCTGGTCAGGGTTCCGGTCTTGTCGAACAGCACGACGTCGACTGTCCGCATGCGCTCCAGCGCCATCCGGTTCTTGATCAGGACGCCCGCCCGGGCCGCCCGCTCAGTGGAGATGGCGATGACGAGCGGGATGGCAAGCCCCAGCGCGTGGGGGCATGCGATCACGAGCACGGTCACAGTGCGGGTGACGGCGTCGGTGACGCTGCCCATCAGGGTCCAGAAGATGAAGGTCAGGACGCCGGTGCCGGCGGCGAAGTAGAAGAGGAACGCCGCAGCCCGGTCGGCGAGGGCCTGGGCCCGGGAGGAGGATGCCTGTGCCTCGGCCACGAGGCGCTGGATCCCGGCCAGGGCGGTGTCCTCGCCGATGGCTGACACCCGGACCCGCACGGAACTGTCCGTGGCGATGGTACCGGCCACCACGGGATCACCGGGTGTTCGCAGGACGGTCTTTGATTCGCCGGTGATCATCGATTCGTCGAAGTCGGCCTGGCCGTCGCTGACCGTGCCGTCGGCCGGCATCCGGCCGCCGGGGCGGACCAGGATGGTGTCCCCGGCGCGGAGCTGGGAGACGCTGACAGTCTCCAAGCCGGCGTCCGTGACACGTTCCGCCTCATCGGGCAGCAGCGCCGCCAGGGCGTCCAGTGCGCCTTGGGCCGAGCCGAGGGCGCGCATCTCGATCCAGTGGCCCAGCAGCATGATGGGGACCAGCAGCGCCAGCTCCCACCAGAAGTCGAGATCGAAACCGCCGATGCCGAGGCTGGTCACCCAGGAGGCGATGAAGGCGACGCTGATGGCCATGGCGATCAGCAGCATCATGCCCGGCTTACGGGTCTTCAGTTCATTGAGCCCGCCCTTGAGGAACGGCCGGCCGCCGTAAAGGAAGATCACCGTACCGAACACGGGCGGGATCCAGGCAGAGCCGGGAAAGGCGGGAGGTGCGTAGCCCAGGAGCTCCGCGAACATGGGGCTGAAGAAGAGCACCGGCACGGCCAGGGCCAGCGTCAGCCAGAACCTGTCCCTGAACATGGCGACGCTGTGCCCGGCGTGTTGGCCGTGGCTGTGCACGGTGTGGTCGTCCCCGGCGGAGCCTGCGGTGGCAGGGACGGCGGCGGGGGAGGCGCCCGGCTTCGCAGCATGGTTACCGTGCGGCGTCGGGTGCGTGCCTTGATTCTGGATGCCCTGGTCCGCGCCTGGGCTGCTGTGCCGGTGTTCCATGGTGCGTGCTCCTGAAGGAAGTTCAGTCATCTGCGGCTACGCCAAAGATACCCCCGGGGGGTATCTTTGGCAAGAGCTTATCTGTTTCAGCGGACCTGGATGACACGCATCATCCCGCGCGCCGCGGCCTCCGCGGCGTCAGCTGATCAGCAGCCCCAGCGCCTCGGCCAGGTGGCCGACCTCGCGGACCGAAAAGCCCGCGGGAACCGGGCCGTGCCCGTTCGGGCTGGCCGGCACCACGGCATGGGTGAAGCCGAGCCGGTGCGCCTCCTGGATGCGCTGATTAATGCCGGGCACTGGACGGACTTCGCCGGCCAGGCCCACCTCGCCGAACGCTATCAGCCGCTGGGGGAGCGGCTTCCTGGCCTTGGCGGAAGCCACCGCCAGGGCCACGGCGAGGTCCGTGGCGGGTTCGCTGAGCTTGACCCCGCCGACCGTTGCGACATAGGAGTCGTCCTTGTGCAGCAGGCAGCCGGCGCGCTGCTGCAGGACGGCCAGCAGCATGGCCACGCGCGAGCTGTCCAGTCCGCTGGTGGCGCGGCGCGGCTGGGAGCTGGCGCTCTCGGCGAGCAGCGCCTGCACCTCGGCCAGCAGCGGGCGGCGGCCCTCCAGCGTGACCGTGATGCAGGTTCCCGAAACGGGCTCCTTGGTCCGTGAAACGAACAGTCCACTGGGATCGGCGAGGCCCTCGATGCCGTCCTCGTTCAAATCGAAGCAACCGACGTCGTCGGTAGGTCCGTAGCGGTTCTTGACGGCGCGCAGCAGCCGCAGCCGCGAGTGCCGTTCGCCCTCGAACTGGCAGACGACGTCCACGAGGTGTTCCAGCAGCCGGGGCCCGGCGATGGAGCCGTCCTTGGTCACGTGCCCGACCAGCAGCGTGGTCATGTTGCGGCGCTTGGCCGCGGCGATCAGGGAGGCCGCGACCTCGCGCACCTGGGACACCCCACCGGCGCTGCCCTCGACGTCGGCGCTGCTGAGGGTCTGCACGGAGTCCACCACCAGCAGCCGCGGTTCCAGCTTCTCCACCTGCCCCAGGGCCTGCCCGAGGTCCGTTTCGGCGGACAGATACAAGGATTCGGCCACGGCGTCGATCCGGTCCGCGCGGAGCTTGACCTGGGCGGCGGATTCCTCACCGGTGATGTAGAGGACGTCCTGCGCCGTGCGGGCGAACTTGGCCGCGACATCCAGCAGCAGCGTGGATTTGCCCACCCCGGGTTCGCCCGCGAGGAGGATGACGGCGCCGGGCACCAGCCCGCCGCCGAGCACGCGGTCGAGTTCATCCACCCCGGTGGGCAGGAAAGCGGCAGTTGTGGCGTCGACGTCGGCGATCCGGCGGGCCGGTTCAAGGACCGTAGTGGCCGCCGTCGTCCGGGCGACGGCGGTGCCGGTCTCCTCCACGCTGCCCCACGCCTGACACTCGCCGCAGCGGCCCACCCATTTGGCCGTAGTCCAGCCGCATTCGGCGCATTTGTAGCCGGGTGCCTTCGGCCCCCGGGAAGTCTTCGTAGCCATTGGTCCACACTATCGGGGCCCAGCGACAACCAAGGGCGCCGGCGGTGGGGTCAGCAGTGCCAGGGCGGGCTACAGCGGGGGAAGAATGTCCCGGGCTTCCTTGGAATCCAGCCCGGCGGCCTCCAGTAGGTCCACCATGAGCGGGCGGAACAGCATGACCACCGTTTCGCCCTCAAGCAGCTGGACGTCCAGCATCCGCGGATGCAGGCGGACGGCGATCTCCCGCAGCTCGGACCGGGCCGTGCGCAGGTGGGCGCGGCGGGCGCCGTCGTGGACTTCCGCCAGGCCGCGCGAGAGCTCGTCAACGGCGGCGGCCGTCTCCTGCAGGACCTCGGAAATGTTCTGGGTGGCCTCGTCCGAGAGCGCCGCATGGTTGATGGCGCTGGTCAGGCGGCGCGCAAAGACCCGGCTGTTGCGCAGCGCGAGGTCGATGTAGTCCAGTGACTGCTCCATATGGTCCAGCTCTTCCCGGTGCCGCCGGTAGGCGGGGGCCAGGGTTGCCACTTCGCCGGAGGCGCGCAGCGACTGGCGCATGGCGTCGACGAGGGGCTGGCAGTTCCGGCCCCGGATGAGGGCATGCCAGGCCTGGGTGGAGTCGCTGTAGCTCAGCGCCGACGCGCATTCCCGCAGCACCTCGGCGAGCTCGTGCAGGAGCTTCTTGACGTCACTGCGGGGTTCGCGCCGGGGGTCCTTGGGAACGAGGATGGTCACCAGGAGCGCGAATACCCCGCCCACCACGGCGTCGATGCTGCGGGTGAAAGGCCCCCCGAGGGGCGCGGGCAGGAGCACCACGAGCACGGACTGCAGGCCCAGCTGGGTGGTGAAGATCGTCCCGCTGTCCAGGAACCTGGCCAGCAGGATGGAGAAAAGGAGCACGACGGCGGCCTGCCAGATTCCGGAGCCCAGCCAGTGCAGCAGCAGGTCCCCGACCACGATTCCGATTGTGCAGCCCATGCCCACCTCGATGACGCGGCGCAGCCGGGGGTCGCGGGAAAACCCGAGGGCAATCAGGGCTGACGTCGCCGCAAACAACGGCGCGGAATGGCCCAGGACGTATTCGGCGAACGCGTAGGCGCCGACGGCGCAAGCGGTCATCTGGATGGCCGGGACCAGGGAGTTCCGGCTCCGGACAAAGCCGGTCCGGACCCGGCCGCGCAGGAATCGTGCGCTTGCGGTGAGTCCAGTCGCGGAGGCCATGCCCTCCAGTCTATTTGCTGCCCGGGGGCGGCCGTTCGCGGCAGGCCGTTCGCGGCAGGACGGAGCCCGGGCCAATCAGCCGGGACAGCACCCGCCATCACACTGAAGCCGATACGACTGTGACGCACAGAACACAATGCCTGCCCGGCATATGTAAGCCAATAGCCCTGCGTCGTTAACCGGCTGTTCACTTTGGTCCGCAATTCTCTTTACCTGGGCCACCTACGGTCGGTAAAGGTACAAACCGTACGCATCCCTGCGGGCCTTCTCCTGGCCCGGCACTCACAGCCCTGGAAGGGGTACAACTCAGTGAAGGCACTCCGCTTCGGCCGCAACGCGGCTATCGCTGTAATCGCCGTCGGCGCACTCGCGCTGACCGCCTGCGGTTCGGACAACGCAACCAACACGGCCCAGACCACGGCGCCGTCCGCCTCGGGTCCCGCGGTCACCGGCACCCTGACCGGTATCGGTTCTTCCGCCCAGGGCGCAGCCATGGATGTCTGGAAGACCAACTTTGCTTCAGCCAACCCGGGCGCCAATGTGCAGTACTCCCCGGACGGTTCCGGCGCCGGACGCAAGGCGATCCTTGACGGCTCGGCCCAGTTCGCCGGCTCGGATGCCTACCTCAAGGATGAAGAGCTCGCCAGCTCCAAGGAAAAGTGCGGTCCCGACGGGGCCATCGACATCCCGGTCTACATTTCCCCGATCGCCGTGGCCTTCAACCTGCCTGGCATCATGGACCTGAAGCTTGACGCTCCCACCGTTGCCAAGATTTTCCGCGGCGAGGTCGCCAACTGGAACGACCCCGCCATCGCGGCACTGAACCCGGGCGTCACGCTTCCGGACCTCAAGGTCACCCCGGTGAACCGCTCCGATGACTCCGGCACCACCACCAACTTCACGGACTACCTCGCCGCCGTCGCCCCTGAGGTTTGGACCGACAAGGCCGCCGGCATCTGGCCCGCGAGCCTGAAGGGCGAGAACGCCAAGGGCACCTCCGGCGTCGTCAAGACTGTCACCGACACCCCCGGCGCCGTGACCTACGCCGACGACTCCGCTGTGAGCGGCAAGCTCGGTACCGCGCAGATCAAGGTCGGCGACTCCTTCACGAAGATCTCCGCCGATGCCGCTTCCAAGGCAGTCGACGAGGGCAAGCCGGTTGAAGGCCGCAGCGCCAACGACCTCGCCATCAAGCTGGACCGCACCACCACGGTCGCAGGCGCCTACCCGATCGTTCTGGTGTCGTACCACATCGTCTGCACCACCTACGACACCCAGGCCACCGCTGACCTGGTCAAGGCGTTCGTCAAGTACGCCGCTTCCGACGCGGGCCAGCAGTCCGCCGCCGACGCCGCCAAGTCGGCGCCGCTGTCCAAGACCCTCCAGGACAAGGCAATCGCTGCCGTCGAAACCGTCAAGGCCAAGGCCTAGGGTTACGCTGCACCGCGAGGCATAGTGGAAACACGAGCCTAATCAAGGTTCCCTGCATCATGGCGGCCGTCACCGGCGGCCGCCATGGAGCAGGGAACCGACGCGTTTGTTCCATACATCAAGATTTGCCGGGCGCCGGCCGCGGGGCTTTCCGCAGCCGGCAGCCGGATCCCGATCCAAACCGAAGGGCCGTGAAGTGACCACCACCTCCCTGACCAAGTCCCGGGGCGCAGGCCACGTCGGTGACAAAGTCTTTTCCGCAGCCACCTTGGCGGCAGGGTGTCTGATCCTCGTCGTGCTCTTCGGCGTGGCACTGTTTCTGGTTATCCAGGCGTTCCCGGCCCTCGTGGCTTCGCCGGACAAGATCCAGGGCGGCGAAGGATTCTTCACCTACATCTGGCCGCTCGTCATCGGCACCCTCATCGCATCGGTGATCGCCCTCGTGATCGCGACGCCGATCGCGATCGGCGTCGCGCTGTTCATCTCGCACTTCGCACCTCGCAAGCTCGCCTCCGGCCTGGGCTACGTGATTGACCTGCTCGCAGCAATTCCTTCCGTGGTTTACGGTGCCTGGGGCGTTGCGTTCCTGGCCCATGAAATCTCCCCGGCCTACAACTGGCTGGCCAACAACATGGGCTGGCTGCCGATCTTCCAGGGTCCCGCTTCTGCCACCGGAAAGACCATCCTCACGGCCGGGATCGTGCTCGCCGTCATGGTCCTGCCGATCATCACGTCCCTGAGCCGCGAAATTTTCCTGCAGACCCCCAAGTTGCACGAAGAGGCCGCGCTTGCGCTCGGGGCCACCCGCTGGGAGATGATCCGGATGACCGTGCTGCCGTTCGGCCGGCCCGGAATCATCAGCGCCGTGATGCTGGGACTAGGCCGGGCCCTCGGCGAGACCATGGCCGTGGCGCTGGTCCTGTCCTCCGGAGCCCTGACCGCCAGCCTGATCCAGAGCGGCAACCAGACCATCGCCGCCGAGATTGCCCTGAACTTCCCCGAGGCCAGCGGGCTCAAGGTCAGCACGCTGATCGCCGCCGGCCTGGTGCTGTTCGTCATTACCCTCGGCGTGAACATGATTGCCCGCGGGATTATCACCCGGCACAAAGAATTCTCGGGAGCCAACTAAATGACCTCCACCCTGACTCCGGTACGCAAGCGCTCGGCACTGACCAAGGGCCAGCTGCCCAAGGCTGCGCCGTACATTGTCCTGGCCGTTGCCCTGGTCCTCGGCGCGGCGATCCTGGCGCTGATCGGCTTCAATGCCTTCGGCTGGGCAATCGTCTCCGCCATCCTCTTCGCCGCCGGCCTGGTGGGCTGGAGCCTGGTTGTGGAAGGCGCCCGCAAAGCCAAGGACAAGCTGGCCACCTGCCTGGTTGTGGGCGCCTTCCTGGCTGCCCTGCTGCCCCTGTTCTCGGTGATCTGGACCGTGCTGGTCAACGGGCTCCCCGGGCTCCTGGACCCCGGATTCCTCACCACCTCCATGAACGGGGTCACCGGCGCCTTCGACAACAAGACGGTCGAGGAAGGCGCCCCGTTGCTGGGCGGCATCTACCACGCGCTCATGGGCACACTGCTGATTACGGTGCTCGCCACCATCATCTCGGTCCCCGTGGGCCTGCTGACCGCGATTTACCTCGTGGAATACGGCGAGGACCGCGCGCTGGCCCGGGCCATCACCTTCTTCGTGGACGTCATGACCGGCATCCCCTCGATCGTCGCCGGCCTGTTCGCCGCGGCCGCCTTCTTCGCCGTGGTCGGCCCGGGCACCAAGACAGGCGCCGTTGCCGCCGTCGCACTTTCGGTGCTGATGATCCCGGTGGTGGTCCGCTCCAGCGAGGAAATGCTCAAGATCGTGCCGAACGAACTCCGCGAGGCCGCCTACGCCCTCGGCGTCCGCAAGTGGCGGACCATCCTCAAAGTGGTCCTCCCGACGGCGATCTCCGGCATCGCGTCCGGCATCACCCTGGCGATCGCCCGCGTGATCGGCGAAACCGCACCGATTCTGGTCACCGCCGGATTCGCTACCACCATCAACACCAACGTGTTCAGCGGCTGGATGGCCTCCCTGCCGACGTTCATCTACACCCAGATCCTGAACCCCACCTCGCCGTCCAACCCGGATCCGTCCTCCCAGCGGGCCTGGGGCGCGGCCCTGGTGCTCATCATCCTGGTGATGCTGCTCAATCTTGGCGCCCGCCTGATCGCCCGCATGTTCGCCCCCAAGACAGGCCGCTAGGCCACCGCCGCGCCCGCCGCCCATACCTCCAGCAAGTGAAGGAACACCATGTCTAAGCGCATCGACGTCAAGGACCTGAACGTCTACTACAGCAAATTCCTGGCCGTCGAAGACGTCAACATCAACATCGAGGCCAAATCCGTCACTGCCTTCATCGGCCCCTCGGGCTGCGGCAAGTCCACCTTCCTGCGCACCCTGAACCGCATGCACGAGGTCATCCCCGGTGCGAGGGTTGAGGGCGAGGTGCTGCTGGACGGTGACAACCTGTACGGGCCCGGCGTTGACCCGGTCACGGTCCGTTCCCAGATCGGCATGGTGTTCCAGCGACCCAACCCGTTCCCCACCATGTCCATCCGGGACAACGTGCTGGCCGGCGTGAAGCTGAACAACACGAAGATCTCCAAGGGCGAGGCCGATGTCCTGGTGGAGCGCTCCCTGCAAGGGGCGAACCTGTGGAACGAGGTCAAGGACCGTCTGGGCAAGCCCGGCTCCGGACTCTCCGGTGGCCAGCAGCAGCGCCTGTGCATTGCCCGCGCTATAGCCGTGGAGCCCCAGGTGATCCTCATGGACGAGCCCTGCTCCGCCTTGGACCCGATCTCGACGCTGGCCATTGAGGACCTCATCAACGAGCTCAAGGACCAGTACACGGTGGTGATCGTGACCCACAACATGCAGCAGGCTGCCCGCGTGTCGGACAAGACGGCCTTCTTCAACATTGCCGGTACCGGCAAGCCGGGCAAGCTGATCGAGTTCGGCGACACCCCGACGATCTTCAGCAACCCGACCGAGAAGGCCACCGAGGACTACGTCTCCGGCCGCTTCGGATAACCGGCGAGGCCCTTACAGGCCGGCCACCGGCGAGAGCGCCAGCTGAAGGACGAACGCGGCGCCGGCGGTGGCAATCGGGGTCAGGACCCAGAACGCCAGGATGCGGATCACCAGCCGGCGGTTGGTGTCCGGGAAATTCTGGTTGGCGCCGGCGCCGAGGGTTGCCGCCGTCACCGTGTGCGAGGTGGAGACGGGCCAGTGCAGCCCGATCGCGCCCACGAGCAGCATTACCGTGCTGAACATTTGCGCGACAAAGCCGCGCAGGGGGTCGATCCGGGTCAGCCGGTAGCCGATGGTGTACGAAATCCGCCAGCCCCCTGCCAGGGTCCCGGCAGCCATCATGACGGCCGTCAGCAGGGCCACCCAGACGGGCACGGATCCGCCGTCGGAGAGCCCGGCCGCGAGCAGCGCCAGGATCACCACCGCGCTGGTGCGCTGGCCGTCCTGCAGCCCGTGGCCGAAGGCGACGGCGCCGGCAGCGATGGCCTGGGCCCGCCGGGAGCGGGTGTTGACGACGTTGGGCGGCGTGTAACGGCCGGCCCAGCCGGCAGGCCAGACCAGCAGGAACGACCCGACATATGCGATCACCGGTGAGACCAGCAGCGGGATCACCACCTGGGACAGGAGCGAGGCGTCAACGCCCGTCACGGGGTTACCGCCGACGGCGACGCTCGCGACCCCCGCCCCGGCGAGCCCGCCGACCAGGGCGTGCGTGGAGGACGCCGGGATGCCGCGCCACCACAAGTACAGGCCCCAAAAGATAGCGCTGAGCAGCCCGGCCAGGAGGATCGTCAGGCCGTTCGTGCCCGGCGGCAGTGACAGCCACGCCTGGCTCACGGCCAGCGTCAGGGCGGCGCTGAGACTGGCGCCGATGAAGTTGAACAGGCTTGCCAGCAGCACCGCCACTGTTGGAGTCAGCGCCCGCGTCCGCACGGCCAGGGCCACCGACGAGGACGCATCCCTGAAGCCGTTGAGAAATGCGAAGACCCCGGCGCTGAGCAGCACCAGGGCAAGGAAGAACATCACCACGTCAGGATTCCTTGACGATGATGCTGCCCACCTGCGTGGCGATCCGGCGCATGTCCTTCGTGACTTCCACGAGCTGGTTCGCGACATCGCGGTTGCGCGCGTACTGCATCGCCTTCATCTCGTGGAGCATGTCCGCGACCCAGACCCGGTGAGTGCGTTCGGCACGTTTGGCCAGGCGCAGGATCTCGATCCAGTAGTCCTCAAGGTCGTCCAGATTGTTCAGCTGCCGCATGGCCTCGACCGTGAGTTCGGCCTGGCGGCTGATGATTTCCAGCTGGTCCGCGGCGCGTTTGGGCAGCCGTTCGAGCTTGTAGAGGGACACGAGCTCGGCGGCGGCGTCGAGCTTCTCCATGGCCTCGTTGAGGAAGCGGGACAGCGTGTACATGTCCTCGCGGGGCAGCGGGTTTACGAAGCTGGTCCGCATGTGGGTCAGGAGGGCAAAGTGCAGTTCCGCCGATTTGGCCTCATGGTTGTGCATGTCTTCCACGAGCCGGGCATGCTCACTGGCCGGGGCGCCGAGGATCTCCGAGAGTGTGCCAGCCGCCAGCACGATCTGGCGCGCCATCTGGGAGAGCAGGTTCAGTCCGGCGGACTCTTGCGGGAACAGGCGCAGCTTCACGTGGTGTCACCGGTCTTCCGAAGAGGGGCTCGCGGGTGGAGTCGGCCGGCCGTGTGACTTGACGGAGACCAGCGCATACGCATTACCTTACCGTCCGTGTTGGGCCCGGACCGGCGGGACGCGGCATATGACGGCGCAGGCAGGAACGCATCTAAAAGGGCAGCTCAAACGGACATGAAAATGGTGCCGAACCGGATACGCCTCTCGGCGGTAGGCCGCTCTAGGCGGCTAAATGTTGAAGCCCGGGGGTTTCGCGGTTCGGCACCGCTTTCAGTTTTCTACGTAGGTTCTTGCAAGTCAACATTGACAGCCTGCCCCTGCCGTGCGTGGCCGCCGGTAGTGCGGGCCCGGCGTCCGGGTGCCCGCCGCCCGCCGGCTGGCCCTTCAGTCCAGTTCGCCGAGCCGCCACGCATTGGCGGCGTGCTCGAGGTCTTCGGCCGTCTTGACCAGAAGATGCGAGTTGCGGGTGAGCTTGCTGGCGTGGTTCTCGTTGCTGTGCTCGGCGTTGTCGGCAAGCGTCGCCTGGCCCAGGGCCACCACGCGGCAGAATGCGGCAGAACGTTCCAGTGCGACGTCGAATTCGCCGTCGAACGCCCCGGAGAGAATGGCGTCCGCCATGGACTTCATCTCATCCGCGCCGGGCGGTTCGGCGGCGCCGGCCACCACATGCGAAACCTGGGCCGTGTCCTTGCCCGCCTTGAAGTAGACGGAGATCCGCTCGGGATCCTGGATGGTGGCGGCCCGCAGGGCGTACAGGCGCCAGAGCGCGCCGGGGAGGGACCGAGCGGGGCTTTCGGCCCACATTTCGGCGATCGCTTCCAGGCCCTGCTCATCGGCAAGCTTCACGAGCCGCTTGGTGACTTTGGGATCGTCACTGTCGCGGCCGCGGCGCACCAGCGCCTGCGCGGCCAGATGGGCCGCCTCCGAGACTCGGGCGGGATCGGCCCCGCCGGCGAAGGGCTCAAAGTCGATCGGCGCGAAGGGTTTCGGCTTGTGGTGCCGCGGGGCGGGGGCGCTTGATCCTGCTTGCTCGCTCATGCCCCCACGCTACTCCAGTGCCGCAAGGGAATCGAGGATGGGCCGGCGCTGCTGCCGGTGACGCCCGGACCGACGACGACGCCGGTCCGGGCAATGTGAAAAAAGCCGGCCCAGGTCTGGGGTACAGTGTTAACGTCCAGAAATGGACTGGGCTGAAACGCGCCGCAGCAGCGGATTTATCCGCTGGTTCGGAGCTATCGGCTGGGGCCTTTAGCTCAGTTGGTAGAGCATCGGACTTTTAATCCGTGGGTCGTGGGTTCGATCCCCACAGGGCCCACTCTTTAGCGAAGAGTGGAAAAATCCCCGGTTTCCTGGCAACAGGAGGCCGGGGTTTTTTGTGCCCGCCGTCGGCCTGGATTGCACGGCAGGCTACTTACCAGTTCCGCTAGGCTTGGCGGATGGACTCCCACGGCGCCTCCGGATATTGGTATGGCCCCGATGGCAGCCTGGACCCCCCTGCGGCCATCCTGCAGGCTCTCCGCGACTATCGGATCTCGGAGGTGGCGACCAGGCGGTCCACCCGCGATTCGATGGGGATGGGCGAGACGGACCTGCTGGCCCTGCGCTACCTGCTGCGGGCCAAGGCGACCGGCGAACGGGTGGGGCCGAAGGACCTCAGCCGCGTCCTGGGCATCACCACCGCTTCCACGACGTCGCTGATCGACCGGCTGGTGGCCAGCGGGCATGTCCGGCGCGAGCCGCACCCGACCGACCGGCGCTCGCTCGTGATCGTGCCTACGGTGGAGACGGATTCCGAAGTCCGCGCCATGCTCGGCCACATGCACCGGCGGATAATGGAGGTGGCCGAGTCCATGAGCGCCGAGGACGCCTGGGTGGTCATTACGTTTCTGCGCCGGATGGGCGCGGCCATTGGCGACGAGCGGCGCAACTAGCTCGTTTAACTATTCATATGTATGCTTACTACTTGATTTTCGACATCAGACGAGAGTAGGCGACGTGGCTGAATCCGCAACCCTTGCCGGGAACCCGGCAACGGTTCCCTCGCCCTGGGCCCCGCTGCACTGCGGCGCACCCATGCAGTGGCGCTCGCCGGAGCCGGGCGCCATGTCCTCCTACTCGTTCGGGCCAGCCGACCCTTCCTTGGCCCTCCCGGCTGTGTGGCGCTGCCCCTGCGGTTTCCAGCTGGACGGTGATTTCCAGCCGAACGGTGATTTCCAGCTGAACGGTGATGTCCAGCTGAACGGTCTCGAACAGGATCACGCGGGCGTCAGTCCCTCAATCTCGCGTTGAGGGCCGGGCCGGCACCAGCGCGGTAGGGGAGGCCACAGGGAGCCGGTCCGCGGGACTTTCCGGCAGCCCTGATTCCGCGTCCAGGGGAAACGTCACGACGTCGCCGGAGCGTTCGTGGGCGACGTGCAGCAGGCCATTGCGGACCAGGTGGTGCCGGGGCCAGTTGCCGCCGCTGGGGACATCGGCCACCGGACGCAGCGCCGCGCCTCCGGCCCCCACCTCCAGCACACTGACCCGGTTCGAGCCACGGACGCCCACGTAGGCGTGCCTGCCGTCGGCCGCCAGCGCGATCTCGGCCGCCGAATCTCCCGGCAGCGCCCCGCCGGCGGTGGCGGACCCGACGAAACCGAGCCGGAAGGCCCCGGACTCCGGCGACAGCCCGGCCACGGCAACGTCAATTGAATACTCGGTCACCACAAAGACGTTGCCGCCCGGGTGCTGGACCAGGTGCCTGGGGCCGCTGCCCCGCGGCAGGACCACCTCATGGTCCAGGACCGGTCCCAAAGCCAGCCCCGGCCCGGGGCGGACCTTCCAGATCCGCAGGAGGTCGTGGCCTAGATCGGTGGTCATCACCCGGCCGTCGGCCAGCATGAGCGCGGCGTGGGCGCGGCTTGGCCGCTTTTGTTGTTCGGGGGCACTGCCGTCGGGAGCGTCACCGTAGGGGTCGCGTGATTCCGTCGCGGCGGTCCGGGCCGTGATCCCGCCGTCGGCGTCGAGCCCATAGAACAACACCTGGCCGTCGCCCCAGCAGCACACCACGAGGAACCTGCCGGAGGGCTCGACGGCGACATGGCAGGCCGCCTCACCGGCCGGCCATGCGGGGCCCGCGGGCTCCAGGCCAAACGCGCCGTCCCGGCGGTAGGCCCGGACAGTCCTGGCCTGCTCGGCCACGGCGTAGACCACTTCAAGTGAGGGGTGTACCGCCAGGAAGGACGGAGAGTCGGCCGCCGCTGCGACACCGAGCCAGTGCAGGGTGCCGTCGGCCGCCGTGGCAACCGCGCCGATCCCCGCGCCGCTGCCGCCAGAGTCTGCCGTGTAGGAGCCGGTCCAGATGAGGCCGTGTGCAGGGATGGAGTCCATGCTGACATCCTGCCAGCCGCCCGGCCAAGGTGCGGCACCCCAGCAAACAACCGTCCCAAACAAACGTCACGAACCGCAGCAGCAATCACCGCGGGCCCAATCAGCTGGGAACCTGCGCCTTCGGTAGCATGGGGGAGTCCGAGCAACTGCAGCAAAAGGAGGTGGGTCCCGTTCACGCAAGTCCAGAAAGGGTGCCCTCCCAGCGCCGGCTGCGGCCAGCTCACGGTGAGGGCGTCTGACACCAGACCGAAAGGCGCTCCCATGCCAGCAATCCGCCAACTTTCCCCGCACGAGACCCTCACGGCCAGGCTCCGTGCATCCGGCTGCGTGTTTGCCGAAGACGAAGCCCGCCTGCTGATCGACGCAGCCCCGACGCCGGAGGCACTCGAGGCGATGGCCAGCCGGAGGGTTGCCGGCCTGCCCCTGGAACACATTCTCGGCTGGGCTGAGTTCTGCGGACTCCGCATCGCGGTCGATACCGGAGTCTTCGTGCCGCGGCGCCGGACGGAATTCCTCGTCCGGCAGGCCGCCGCGCTGCTGGACACCTGGCGCATAGTGCCCGGTCCTGGCCGCGCGGCGCCCGTCGTCGTCGATCTCTGCTGCGGATCCGGTGCTGTCGGCGCGGCGCTTGCCGCGCTGGCCGGCCCCGCCGAACTCCACTGCGCGGATATCGACCCCACGGCCGTGGCATGTGCGCGCACCAACGTCCTGCCACTGGGCGGGGAGGTCCACGAAGGCGATCTCTATGCTCCGCTCCCCGCTGGACTTCGGGGCCGCGTCCGGTTGTTGGCCGTCAATGCCCCCTACGTTCCCTCGGCGGACATTGAAACCATGCCACAGGAGGCGCGCGTGCATGAGCCGCGGGCCTGCCTCGACGGCGGCGCCGACGGGCTGGAGGTACAGCGGCGGGTCGCCGCCGGCGCGCGGGAGTGGCTGGTGCCCGGCGGCCATGTGCTGATAGAGACCAGCCGCCGGCAGGCCGCACAGACGGCCGGAATATTTCGCAGGCACGGGCTGGCGGCCCGCGTTCTGCGCTCGGAGGAGCTGGGGGCTACGGTGGTGGCCGGCGCGCTGGTGCCTTCCGGCGGGCGGTAGCTGCCCGAGGGAGGCTCAGGCGGTCCCTGCCGGGAACGCCTAGGGCAGCTTGTCCCCGCCCACACTGGTGGCCGGACCCGCCGGGGTGGCGCCGCCCTCGTCCGACCAGTCCTGGCCGTGCTGATCTGTGAGCGCCGGGTCGGAATGGACATCAGGGGCCACAGTCACGGGCGTTCCGGGCGTGGCTGTGCCCTGCGTGGGCGCGGAGGTGCTCCCGTGTCCGGCATCGCGGTGAACGGCGGAGCTGATGACAGTACCCGCGCGGCGGGCGGCCTCGCCGAGCTGCTCGGAGACCTCGGGGGCTTTATCCTTGAGCGTTTCGGTGGCCGCGGCCACCTTGTCCTGGACGGGCTTGCTGCGCCACAGTTCTGCACTCCGGGCTTTGAGCTGGTCATAGGCGGCGCGGCCGGACCTTGATCCCAGGACATATCCTGCTGCCACTCCGATGCCGAAAAGAAGTTTGCCTTTCATGCTGTACTCCTGCTCCCTGACGTAGGTGAAAAGTAGACGTTTCTGAACAGGGGTGGCGGGGCCGACTCAAGCGGTCCGCAGGCCACCTTCCCTGTCAAAGTAGTGCAAAAAACCGGCCCCGGGAATATCCCGGGACCGGTTTCCGGTCAGTCTCCGTGTTAGCGGGCTGAGCGCTTGCTGATCATGCCGTAAACGAGCAGGACGATGATCGCACCGCCGATGGCCAGCAGCCAGGTCGACAGCGAGAAGAACTCATTGATGCCCACGCCGAACAGTGCGCTGCCGATGAATCCGCCCAGGAGGGCGCCGACGACGCCGAGGATCAGGGTGATGATAATGCCACCGCCCTGACGGCCCGGGAGGATGGCCTTAGCGATTGCTCCGGCGATGAGGCCCAGAATCAGAAATGCGAGAAAACCCATTTTTTCGTTCCTTCTTCTTTCATAGAGGAGGCACCCGGATCGCCGGGTGCGCTTCATCCTTCTGCCTCAATACTAATCATGCTTAGTATCAAAGAGCCACCCGGCCTGTCGTGGGTTTGAGCGGCGGGGTGCCAAAACAGCCAACTGTGGCCGGACGATTCACGGAAGTTCATGCCGTGTGCGGGCGTTGTTCGGGCGTCGTTCAGTTGTTCGGTAGTCCAGTTGTTCGCTGGGATGCCCGACGCCTACCATGCGTAGTCTTCGGGGGCCGTGCGGTGGCCAGGGAAAATCTCGTCAAGGCGCTTGAGTGCGTCGGCGTCGAGCTTCAGCTTGTGCGCCCTGATGGAGCCTTCGAGTTGATCGAGGGTACGCGGGCCGATGATCGGAGCGGTGACTGCCGGCTGGTGGAGCAGCCACGCCAGGGCCACGTCCGCCGGGTCCTGACCCAGTTCGGCGGCGAAGTCCTCGTATCGCCGGATCTGTTTCTGGTGCGACTTGAGCGCATCGAGGGCGCGGCCCGCGATGCGGCGGACGCCGTCGGCCTCATTCTTCAGCACTCCGCCCAGCAGGCCACCGTGCAGCGGCGACCATGGCAGGATCCCCAGTCCGTACTGCTGGGCGGCAGGGATGACTTCCAGTTCCACGCCCCGGGTCAGCAGGTTGTAGATCGACTGTTCGCTGACCAGCCCGTAGTAATTCCGGCGGGCGGCGGTTTCCTGGGCGCGGGCGATGTGCCATCCGGCGAAGTTGCTGCTGCCGGAGTACAGGATCTTGCCCTGCTGGACGGCGACCTCGATAGCCTGCCAGATCTCCTCCCAGGGCGTGTTCCGGTCCACATGATGGAACTGGTAGAGATCGATGTAGTCCGTCTGCAGCCGTTTCAGGCTGGCATCGAGCGCCCGCCGGATGTGCAGGGCCGAGAGCTTGGACTCGTTGGGCCGGTCCGTCATGGTGCCGAACAGTTTGGTGGCGAGCACCGTGCGTTCACGGCGCTCGCCACCTTGGGCGAACCAGCGGCCGAGTATTTCCTCCGTCCACCCGCGGTGGCTCGAGCCGCCGTACACGTTGGCGGTATCGACGAAATTGATGCCGGCGGCCTGGGCGGTGTCCAGGATGGCGAAGGCCTGGGTCTCCTCGGTCTGCGGGCCAAAGTTCATGGTCCCCAGGCACAGGCGCGAGACCGTCAGGCCGGAGCGGCCAAGATGCGTGTAGCGCATGAAGCGTTCCTCTCCGTCCTGACCTCCTCTGCCCTGACGTGTTGCGGGGTTTCTCCGAAGGCCGACCGGCGCGTGCCGCCGCCGCTCCGGAGGCTGGGCTCAGCGCTCCAGGCGGAACCCGAGCTTGATGGTGACCTGCCAGTCGGCGACCTGCCCGTTTTCAAGGTGGCCGCGGATCTCCTTGACTTCGAACCAGTCAAGGTTTCGGAGGGTCTTGGCGGCCTCGGCGATGCCGTTCCGGACGGCCGCATCGACGCCCTCGTTCGAGGTTCCGACAATTTCAGAAATGCTGTAAGTGTGATTAGACAACTTCGCTCCTCGTGATCGCCATCGATTCCCGGCTGGGGGCCGTTCCTGCAGACTAGCCGACTGAACCCGGCCGGACTAGGGGTTTGTGCCCGGAGTCGGGAACCCCGGGAGGCGGACCCGGCAGCGGGCGTTTGGCCTGCCGCGGCAGGGCGTCCGCCCGCGGCCTGATCCGGCTCACCACCCAGGGCAGCATGTAGTGCGCCACCCAGGCCAGGTCACCGGCCCGGGCTTCCCGCCAGTTGCCCGGCGGCATGGGCTTGGGCTCCAGCGGCCGCAGGCGGTGTGGCACGCTGAGCGTGTCCAGGACCATGGCCGCAATGGTGTGGTGCCCCAGCGGCGAAAAGTGCAGGCGGTCCGGGTCCCACATCCGCGGATCGCTCAGTTGCCGCAATGCCCACAGATCAGCGATAACGACATCGTGCCGGGCGGCGATGACGCGGATATGTTCATTGAATACCGCGACCTTCCCCCGGATGTGTCCGAACACGGCCGTCTCGCCCCAGTCCGGGCCGGTGAACAGGACCACCGTGGCCCCGGTGGCCGAGAGTGCCGCCACGGCGTCGTCGAGCGCGGCGGCCATCCGGTCCGGATCGCCGCGATGGAACACGAGATCGTTCCCGCCGGCTGAGAGGGTGACAAGGTCCGGCTTAAGGCTCAGGGCCGGTCCGAGCTGCTGGTCGAGAATTTCGCGCAGGACCAGTCCGCTAATGGCAAGGTTTGCGTACCCGAACTCGCCGCGGCCCTCACCGAGTTCCTCGGCAATGCGGTCGGCCCACCCCCGCATGCCGCCGGGGCTCAGCGGTTCCGGGTCGCCGACGCCAGCCGTAAACGAATCCCCCAAGGCGACGTACCGGCTCCAGGGCCGCGAACGCCGGATGCCGGAATGCCCTTGTGCGGAGCTCTGATCCCCTGAATGCCACGGCCCCGCGGCGGGGATATTGACGCCGGTATGGCCGGCGTCCGGTTCAAGGAACCTGGCGGCGTTCACATCACCAGCATTACGCCGATATTCCATGCCGCGCTAGGTACTTATGCCCCTAGCGAGGCATCCTGGAGGCGTCCGCGCCCGCACCGCGCCCCTCGGCCGCCAGGCGGCCAAAATACTCAGGGGGGTATGATGTGAAGCCCGACGCATCGAACCGGAGGAACCAATGGAACTCGATCCCACCGACATGAAGCCTGTCATCAACCGGCTTCGCCGCGCCCAGGGACAGCTCGCGGCAGTCACCAGGATGATCGAGGAGGGCCGTGACTGCAAGAGCGTCGTGACGCAGCTGGCCGCCGTCTCGAGCGCCCTGGACAAGGCGGGATTCTCCATCATCGCCACGGGTCTGCAGCGCTGCATGCAGCAGGACGACCCCACTCTGGACCGGGCCGAGCTCGAGAAGCTCTTCCTCTCGCTCGCCTGAGCCGGGCATCCGGCGAAGCGCGGTTTCGCGTCAGGCGGTCCCCTCGGCCAGCACGAACGTCTTCAGGTCGTCGAGGGTCTGCTGCATATGGGCGTCCATGGCGTCACGGGCGCGGTGCGGGTCGCGTGAGGCCAGCGCATCCGCGATGTTCTGGTGGTGCCCGATGGCATGCTCCTGGATCTGGGGCACCTTGGACGTTTCCGTCCGCCGCTTTTCCAGCACGCGGTGCAAGGGTTCGAACAACACGGCGACGAACACGTTTTCCGAGGCCTGCAGGATGAGGTCGTGGAAGGCGAGGTCCGCCTCGACGAACGCCGGAAGATCGTTGTTCTCATGCGCGAGCCGCATCTTTTCGACCTGCGCGCGCAGGGCCTCGATGTCCGTATCCGCCATCCGCCCGGCGGCCAGTTCGCAGGCGCCCGTCTCCAGCATCCGGCGCAGCTCAATGAGCTGAATGGCGGCTGAGGCGTCGTTCTCGCCCTCCGAGGCCGCCCGCAGCACAGCGTCCAGGGAGCCCCAGCGGTTGACCGGGTTCACGAACGTGCCGCGGCCCCGCTCCACGCTGAGAATCCGCTGGGCTTCAAGGGTCTTCATGGCTTCGCGCACGGTCATTCGGCTGACTTCGTGGCGGGAGCTGAGCTCAAGTTCGCCGGGGACGCTCGCGCCGGGCGGAAACTCGCCGGCAATGATCCGGTCCAGCAGTTCGTCGGCCACAACGCCGACCAGCGATTTCCTAGCCAATTCTCCCCGTCCAGCGACCCGGCTTTGCCTGATGGCGTGCTCCTGATGGCCAAGTCTACTTGCGCGTCGTTGTGCCATATGCCACACTAACACCCAGAAATAAAATGTCTGACATCTTACATTTACTCAATTCTGTGGCTCCCGTAGAGCCGCAGGTTTCCACCGATTGATCCCCACACAATGGAGTGCATAGTGCCCCTCGAAGCAGACGTGCTGGCCGCCTTCCCCGCGGAAGTACAGATCCCCGCCCGGCTAGTGGCAGACAGCGTGGCTGCCTCGTCCGAGGCATCTCCCCGCGTCCTGGTAGTGCTCGACGACGACCCCACCGGCACCCAGTCCGTGTCGAACCTGCCGGTCCTCACCCGCTGGGACGTGGCGGACTTCGCCTGGGCGTTCGGCTACGAAGTCAACGGCCAGCGCCAGCGCGCGGTCTACGTGCTGACCAACACGCGCAGCCTTGACCCTGCCGAGGCGGCCGCCCGCAATGAGGAAATCGTCCGGAATGCCCTCGCGGCCGCCGCATCCGCGGACCCCGCGCTGCGGCTCAGCTTTGTCAGCCGCAGCGATTCCACGCTCCGCGGCCACTACCCGCTCGAACCCGACGTCATCGCCGCCACTGTCACCGCCGTCAACGGCGAGACGACGGACGGCGTCGTGATCGTTCCCGCGTTCCCCGACGCCGGCCGCGTGACGATCGGCGGCGTGCACTTCACCCGCGGCACCGGCGAGGACGCCGGACAGCTCACCCCCGTGGCCGAGACCGAATTCGCCCGGGACGCCAGCTTCGGCTTCGCGAATTCGGAGATGGCCAAGTACGTTGAGGAGAAATCGAACGGCCGGTTCCCCGCGGATTCGGTGATCGTGCTGGATCTGGACATCATCCGGGCCTCCACCGATCCGAACATCTCCGCCAAGGCCATCGCCGACGCCATCGACGCCGCCACGGACTCCACCCCGATCGTGGCAGACATCGTCACCGAAAATGATCTGCGCGCCCTGTCCCTGGGCCTGGAAGAAGCAGAACGCCGCGGCAAGAAGCTCCTCTACCGTGTGGGCCCGCCGTTCGTCCGGGCACGGATCGGACAGGAAATCCGCACCGAACTCAGCGGCGAAGAAGCCTATGCGGGCAACACCCCCTCGGTTGCCGGCGGCCTGATCGTCGTCGGCTCGCACGTCGGCGTCACCACCCGCCAGCTCAACGCCCTCACCGAGCAGCACAGCGCGGCCCGGATCGTGGAGATCGACGTCGAAAAACTGCTCGGCGAGAGCGCGCGGGAGTACCTGGACGAAACCGTCGACACGGTTGTCACGGCCCTCCGCGGCGGCGACGTGATCGTCCACACCAGCCGGCTCCTGATCAAGACCGCCGACGCCGCCGAAAGCCTGCGGATCGCCCGCACCGTCTCCGCCGCGGTCGTCGCCGTGGTGAACCGCACGCTCAAGACCTTCCCGCCCCGCTTCGTGATCGCCAAGGGCGGCATCACGTCCTCGGACGTGGCCGCACACGGCCTGGAGATCCGGCACGCCATTGTCCGCGGGCCCATGCTGCCGGGCATTGTCAGCCTGTGGGAGCCGGTGGACGGCCCGGCCAAGGGCATCCCTTACATCGTTTTCGCCGGCAACGTGGGCGATGACCAGTCCCTCGCCGATGTCACGCGCAAGCTCAGCAACACCTTCTGACCAACATCTTCTGCTCAACACCGCACGCCACAACACGTCATTCGATGGAGAACACCATGACCAGCAACTACACCGTCACCGTCCTGGGCCTTGGCGCCATGGGCCTGCCGATGGCCACGCGCCTGGCAAGCCAGCTCACCGTCCACGGCTTCGACATCGCCGAGCCGCGCCTGAAGCTGGCTGAAGAGGCCGGCATCCGCACGTTCGCCTCCGCCCGGGAAGCCTCGGAAGGCGCCGATGCGCTGCTGCTGGCAGTGCGCAACGGCGAGCAGCTCAACGATGTCCTCTTCGGCGAGAACGGCGTGGCCTCCGTGCTCAAACCGGGCTCCGTCGTGATCCTGGGCAGCACCGTGGGCACCGACGCCATCCCCGCCACGGTGGACCGCCTGGCCGAATACGGCGTCGAGCTGGTTGATGCCCCGCTTTCCGGCGGCCCCAAGCGTGCCGGCGAAGGCGACCTGCTGATCGTGGTGGGCGCATCGCCCAAGGCCCAGGAAAAGGCCCGCCCGGCCCTCGAGCTGCTGGCCTCCACCCTGACCGTGGTCGGCGACAAGCCCGGCGACGGCCAGGCCCTCAAGACCGTCAACCAGCTGCTCTGCGGCATCCACATCGCCGCCGCCGCCGAGGCAATGGCCCTGGCCGACGCCCTCGGCCTGGACCAGGCCAAGACCCTCGCCGCCCTCGAAGCCGGCGCGGCGGGCTCCTTCATGCTCTCCAACCGCGGCCCGCGCATCCTGGAGGCCTACACGGAAAACGGCGCCGAGGTCCTCAGCCGCCTGGACATCTTCGTCAAGGACATGGGGATCGTCGGCAAGGCCACCCGCGCGGCCGGCCTCGCCGCCCCGGTGGCCGCCGCCGCGGAGCAGCTCTACCTCCTGGGCCAGGCCCAGGGCCTGGCCGCCGCGGATGACTCCGCCGTGATCAAGGTCCTCGCGCCCACCAAGCGCACCGCCTAACCAGCCATCCCACCCCCGACGACGGCGGTCCCCCCTCCGCCGTCGTCGGGCCCCTCCCCGCCCCTGGTCCCGACGACTGACTCGTCGGGCGACTTTCCTGTCGAAGGAGACGCCTCTTCATGACCCCCCTGCTCAATTCCCTGATGGTGCGCGCGGCCGACGCGCCCGTCATCAAGCCGGCCGTGGAGCTGGGAACTCCGCTGCTGCTGACAATCGCGGCTGCCAGCGTCGCCCTGCTGCTGATGATGATCATCCGGTTCAAGATCCAGGCCTTCGTGGCCCTGCTGACCGTCAGCATCCTGGTGGCCGTGGCCGCACAGATCCCGCTCAAAGACGTGTTCACCGTGGTTGCCGCTGGAGTGGGAGGCACCATGGGCAAGGTCGCCCTCCTGATCGCGCTCGGCGCGATCCTGGGGCGGATGATCGAGGTCTCCGGCGGCGTGCAGTCCCTCGCGGCGCACTTCACCGCCAAGCTCGGCGCCCGGCGAGTGGCCGTGGCCCTCACCGGGGTTGGCTTCCTTGTGGCAATCCCGGTGTTCTTCGAGGTGGGCATCATCGTGCTCGTACCGATCGTCTACGCCTTCGCGAAGATCGCCAACGTGCACCCGGTCAAGTTCGGCCTCCCCATGGCCGGCATCATGC
The DNA here is from genome assembly GCF_040676555.1 of Arthrobacter sp. LAR12-1-1.1. Lineage (NCBI taxonomy): Bacteria > Bacillati > Actinomycetota > Actinomycetes > Micrococcales > Micrococcaceae > Arthrobacter > Arthrobacter sp. LAR12-1-1.1. The sequence goes on from NZ_JBEGIG010000023.1 coordinate 485,005, forward strand.
TGTCCATTCACGTGGCTGTGCCTCCGCACCCGGGCATCGTGGCCGGTGCCGGGGTGTTCGGCGCCGACATCGGACTGATCACCCTCATCTCGCTGCTCATCTGCATCCCGCTCGGCTTCCTGTCCTACTGGGTTGCCAGCATCATGAACAGCAGGGATTACGAGCTGCTGCCCGCCGTCAAAGCCCAGGTGGACGAGTACGGTTCAGACTCCCTGGTGCGCGTGGGCCACGAAGGTCCAGGTGCCCACGCCGTTGCCCCGCCGCGTCCGGCCCTGATCATCTTCCTCATCGCTGCCCCGATCGTGCAGATCCTGATCGGCACCCTGGGCACCCTCACCATTCCCAAGGACAACGGCTGGTACGGCCTGGCCGCCTTCATCGGCAACCCGTTCTTCGCCCTGCTGGTGGCCGTGGCACTCTCCTTCTTCCTGCTGGCCGTCCGTCGCAACTGGTCACTGAAGGAAACCGGCGAAATTTTCGAAGGCGCGCTGCCTCCCATCGCGTCCATCCTCATGGTCGTCGCGGCCGGCGGTGTGTTCGGCGAGGTCCTGCGGACCTCCGGTATCGGTGCAGCCCTGTCCCAGACGCTGGACCACCTGGGCCTGCCGGTCATCGTTCTTGGTTTCATCATTTCCCTTGCCCTCCGCGCCGCCCAGGGCTCAGCCACTGTCGCGATCGTCACGACCACCGGCCTGCTGACCTCCGCCGTTGCCGGCGGCGGCTACTCGCCGGCCCAGATCGCCGTGATTGTGATCGCCATCGGCTTCGGTGCCCTCGGCCTGTCCCACGTGACCGACGCCGGATTCTGGACCGTCGTGCGCTACTACGGCCTGACCGTCTCCGACGGCCTCAGGACCTGGACGGTGCTGACGACTATTCTCGGGCTCGCCGGCTTCGCGCTGACGTTCGTGGCCTGGATCCTGGTGGGGGGCTTGAGCGCCTGATGCGTACCCAACTCGATCACCTTGTGGCCTCAGCCCTCCAGCAGGGCTCCGCTGTCCCTGCCTTCACCTGCTACGACTTCACCACCGCGCTCGCCGTGGTGGCGGCGGCCGAGGAATCCGGCCGGGGCGCCATCCTGCTGGTCGCGCCGAAGACCGCGGCCACGCCCAACGGGCTGCGGCTGATCGCCGCTCTCCGCGGACTCGCCGACGCCGCCGGCGTTCCGATTGCCGTGCAGCTCGATCACGCCACCGACCCGCAGGTGATCGCCGACGCCGTCAGCGCCGGGGCCGACTCGGTGCTGGTCGACGGGTCCTCGCTGCCCTATGAGGACAACATCGCCCTGGTCCAGGGCGTCCGGGCGGCCTTGGCGGCGCAGGGCAGCGCCGACGTCGTAATTGAAGCCGAACTTGGCGGACTCGCCGGTGACGAGGACCGGGCCTTCGGGACCGACGTGGCGGAGGAACCCGCCGGCCTCACCGACTCCGCCCAGGTGGAGGACTTCGTGGCCCGCACCGGGGCGCAGCTGCTCGCCGTAGCCGTGGGCAACGTCCATGGCAAGTACACGGGGGAGCCCCGGCTGCGCTGGGACGTGCTGCAGGACATCGCCGTGCGGACCCGGATTCCGCTGGTCCTGCACGGCGCCTCGGGCATCCCGGCCGAGGAACTGGTCAAGGCCGCCGCCATGAACGTGGGCAAGGTCAACTTCAACACCGAGCTGCGCACCGGCGTCCTGGCGGTCCTTGAGGAACAGACCGCCGCCCACCGGGCCGACGGCGAGAACCTCCAGGCGCTGCTGGGCCACTGGGATGCATCAGCGCGGACGTTCGCCGCAACTGCCCTGGCCACACTCTCCCGCTGACGGCCTGTTCAACCCGCAACCGGCGGAACGGGAGGCTGGGATCGAACCATGATCCTGGCCTCCCTCGGCATGCTGGAGCTGCTTAGCGCCTGAACACCGGCACGGAACTGGGCCAAACTGCTCTGGCCGTCAAGGCGCCCCAGGGCCGACAATGATGCGACACAGCCGGCCTTCCCAGGGGGCGCCATGGTTCCACAGCAGCGGTCAGCCGGCGGCCCGGCCCCGATGCCGGACCGCGACCCGGTGATCGACCTTGTCCGGTTCTTCTGCCTGGCATTGGTGGTGGTCGCGCACACGATGATGGTCAGCCCGGTCCTGCACCCGGACGGCACCGTGACCACCGAGAACATCCTGGGCGATCAGCACTGGTTTGAGCCGGTGGTGTGGGTCTTCCAGATCATGCCGCTGTTCTTTGTGGCCGGCGGGATCACCGGTCTGCACTCCTGGCAGCGGCTGCGCGCCAGGGGCGGCAACGCCTTCGATTTCATGCAGGGCCGGTTGCTGCGCCTGATCCGTCCGGCTGCCGTCCTGCTGGCTGTCATGTTCATCGCCCTGTCCGCTGCCCGCCTGGCAGGGGTTGACGCCCAGGTCATCGAGCTGCTGACCAGCGGAGCCGGAATGCCGCTGTGGTTCCTGGCCGCGTACCTCGCCGCGCAACTCAACCTTCCCTGGCTGGCGGCTCTCCACTCGCGCGCGCCGTGGCTGACCCTCGCCGGGCTGACCTCCCTGGTGGTGGCGGTCGATTGCCTGCGGGGAGTGCTGCCGCCGCTGGCCTACCTGAACATGGTGTTCGTGTGGTGCGCCGTGCAGCAGCTCGGATTCATCGTGGCAGACGGCGAGCGGCTGCTGCCGGGCCGGCCGGCGCATTTTGGCATCATGGTTGCCAGCAACATGCTGCTGGGGCTGATAGTGCTGCTGCGGCTGTACTCCGGGAACATGCTGGTGAACCTCAATCCGCCGAACGTGACGCTGCTGCTCCTGGGCATCTCCCAGGCCGCCGCCCTCCAGCTCTTCCGGCCGGGGTTGTCCCGGATCGCGTCCCTGGCCGGCGTGCGGCGGATGATGGGCGTGGCCGGCCGGCGGTCCATGACCGTCTACTTGTGGCACCTGCCCCTGCTGGCGGCGATGTCCGGGCTGCTGCTGCTGACGGATTTTCCCCAGCCGGCCGGAGGAAGCGCGGCCTGGTGGTGGGGGCGGCCCCTGGTGCTGATGGGCGTCATCGCGCTGTTGCTGCCGGTGCTGGCGCTGTTTGGCAGGCTGGAGGAGCGGCCGACGGCGTCCGGCCCGGCGCAGAGCCGCCCGGCGGCCGCCGTGCTGCTGGCCGCGGTCGCCGTTTTTGTCCCGGCGGTCAACGCGGCGCTCAACGGGCTCATGCTTGGGCTCCTCGGCGGGGGTGCCGCCTGCTTCGCGCTCGCCGTCGTGCTCCTGGGACGGATTCCTATCCGGCTGACCACCCCACATGACGGGCAGAGCGGATCTGAACCGCCATTGCCACGCCCGCCATTAAGTGCCAATGTCGAACCATGACGGAGAACTCGGCAACCACGGAAGACACCTTCGCCCCGGACGTCTCCACCATCAGAAACGACGAGCTGCACCGCTACGAACTCCGTGTCGGCGGCAAGCTGGCCGTCCAGGTGCGTTTCATCGACAGGCCGGGCCATATCGACTTCATCCACACGGATACGGCTGAGCAGTTCCAGGGCCAGGGGCTCGCCAAGGTGCTGGCGCACTTCGCCCTCGATGACGTCGTTGCCTCCGGCAAGCGGATCATCCCGAATTGCCCGTTCATGTACCGCTACCTGCGCAAACATGAGTCGTACCACCAGTATGTGGACTGGCCCGAGCGGGTACCTGAGGGGGCCTGAACGCCTGATCCGGCAGGCCCGGATCTGTACGGGTGCCGGGCCCGCTTGTGAGCCGGAGAACAACCTCGTAAAGTTTGAGCAGAGTTATGCAGTTGGCTCTTGGACAGGTCCCTTTGGAGAACCCCATGAACCATAAACTGCGTGTGTTTGTCCGGATGGACATCGATCCCGCCCGTGTCACGCTCGAAATTACCGGCTGCGTCGCCCCGTCGGATTCGGCTGCCCTCATGCATATCGTGCGTCGCGCCGGCCGCATCGGTGCCGGGGACGAGGTGATCGTAGACCTCCACGGCACGTCCCACCTGGACCCGGATGTGCTGCTGGACCTCCGGCGGCTCGCGGATGCCAGCCCCTTGCCGTTTCCGGAGCCCCAGGATGCCGTGGACCCCGGAGCGGCCGTGCCATTCCGCCTCACCCTCGAGGAACCGGCTGAGCTGCCTATCTGCCTCCTCCACGTCGGCGCCGACGCCGAAGTCCTCGCCGGACTCGACGCCGGTCTCAACTCCGGGCTCGACACGGGCCTGGACTCCGACCTGGACTCCGGGCTTGGGGCTGCCAACATTCCGCTGGCCACGGAGGCCGGCATCGTCAGTGACCTTGGCGCCATGGACGGGCTGGCGCTTTCGGAGTACTTCGAGGACACACTGGATCCGGCGGCCACGGTCCGGGCCCTGTCCGACACTGCCCTGTGCCGGCTCGCCGACGCCCTGTACCGCCACCTCGACACCAGCAGTCCGTCGTACGGAGCGCACACCTGGTATGAACTCGCGGCCGAAGAGCTTCAGAACCGCCACCTGGCCGATGGTGACGGCCTGGCGGAGGGCGACGGCCAGACGGGGGACGAAGTGGCGTCGGACACGGCCTTTGCCTGAGCCGGTACACCGCTAGGCTGTCGCTATGAATCCACAAACAGCGTCCACTCCGGACACCACCGCTCTCATTACGGGCGCCACGGCAGGCCTGGGCGCCGAGTTCGCCCGCCAATTGGCCGAACAGGGCCACCGCGTGGTGCTCGTGGCCCGGGACGCTGGCCGCCTCGCGGCCACTGCGGCGGAGCTGGAGAACAGCTACGGGGCCGGGGCGGAGACGATCGCCGCGGACCTGACCGACGACGCCGGGATTGCCGCCGTCGTCGCCCGCCTCACCGATCCCGCACGGCCGGTGGAGATCCTGGTCAACAATGCGGGAATCGGTTTGTTGCGGTCCTTCGAGGACAACGACATTGCCGAGGAGAAGAAGCACCTGAAACTCCATGTCGAAACCGCCATGGAGCTCAGCCACGCCGCCCTGCAGGGCATGCTCGCGCGCCGGTCCGGCAGGATCATCAACGTCGCCAGCGTGGCGGCCTTCCTGCCCCGCGGAACGTACTCCGCAGCGAAGGCCTGGCTGCTGAGCTTCTCGCGCTCAGCCAACATGGCCTACGCGGCGCGCGGGGTAAAGGTCACCGCGGTGTGCCCCGGCTTCACCCACACCGAGTTCCACGACCGGATGGGGATGGACAAGACCGTGACGCCGCGCTGGATGTGGCTCGAGGCGCGGCAAGTGGTCAGCGAGGGCCTGGCGGACAACGCTAAGGGCAAGGCCGTCTCCATCCCCAGCAAGCGCTACAAGGTCCTGACCTCGGTTTCACGGGTGCTGCCGTCAAAGCTCGTCGCTGGGCCGGCGCGGCGCGCCAAGTAGGCGCCGGGCACATCAGGGCATAGCCAGGCGCCCGCGCCGTATCAGCACGACCACCAGAATCCCGACGGCGGCGCCCACGCCGGTCTCTACGGCCCGTTCGGCTATCAGGACGCCGGGATCGGTCGGCGCCGCCAGCTGTCCGACCAGCAGGATCACCGGGGTGAAGGACACCATGGCCAGGCCATAATGCCGGGTCATGAACAGTTCGGTGCTGAACTGCAGGACGATCACCAGGCAGACCAAGACGGCGGCCTCCTGTCCGGGGAAGGCCAGCAGCGGCGAGCCCGGCCACGGGAACAGGATGGCTGCAACCACCACCAGGCCCACGAGGGTGCCGACAATCCGGTGGACGCCGCGGTACACGCTGCTGGGCAGATCCGCGCCGGAAAGCGGCACCGCCGCCGCGGCCATGGCCCAATGCGGGTGGCCGCTGCCGCTGAGGACCCCGAGGGTCCCGGCGGCGGCGACAGCGCTCACGTAACGGGCGGCATGCAGCCACACCGCCCGGCGGCCTGCCCCGCTCAGCACCGTGACGTCCCGCCGCCAACCTCGCTGCCAGGTGCGGCCCCGGAACCAGCCGCCAAAGCCGATCACGATCGAGAACGCGGCCGATCCCGCGGCGATGAGAACAGCCGCCTGCCAAGGGACTGCGGCCGGAACAGAAGCGCACGCGCCCAGGGCCAGGATCCCGAAGAAGGGGCCGGCCGGTTTCAGGGCCGTCCTGTCCGTGAACAGCGAAGCCACGCCGGCAAACGCGGCCTCCGCGATCACCAGGGCCCACGAATGAATGTGATGGACGGAGAGGAAGACGCCGACCCCCACACCGCTGAGCAGCAGGACAGCCGCCTGGCCTTGGTGGCGGAGCCGGAGCTGATGGGGCTCGGTGCGGCCGTACATGCCCGTCAGCGCGCCGAAAACGGCGTAGCCGGTCAGCTCGGGGCGCCCTGCCGCCAACAGCACCAACGACGGAACGGCCACGCTGATCGCCACCCGCCAGGCCGACACGTGGTCCTTGTTGGCCGGGGCCAGGCTGTGCAGCGAACGGATGTGGTGCAGCAGGGTCATCACAACTGCCTCTCCGTTTTCGGTGTTTTTCCCCGGGGCCCCGGGTCCCCGGGGACTGAAAGTGGTGTGGACACGCCTAAGGCCTGTTCCGGATGCTCCCCCAACGGGTAAACATACGGAACAGGCCTCGAAGGGCGGGGCTGTCAGCTACGTAGCCTGGGCTACCGCTGCCGGGACCGGTCGGACCGGGCAGGTCAGACTGAGGCCGGAACTTTCTCGGCTTCCCCGCGCCCTGCGGTGGCCGGTGCGACCATGGGCATATCCATGTGCTCAAGGTCGATCAGCGGGTTCTCGTCCTGCGTCGCGACCAGTTCCCGGGCCTCGGCCTGGGTGTCCACGCTCGGCATGGAGCCAGGCAGCGGCATCTGGGCGGATTCCTTGAGGAAGTAGATCGCTACGGCGCCGATCGCCGAGGTGGCCATCAGGTAGTAGGCCGGCATCATGTCGTTGCCGGTTGCGGTGATCAGGGCAGCAACGATGAACGGCGTGGTGCCGCCGAAGATGGCCACCGAGAAGTTGTACGCGATGCCCATGGCGCCGTAGCGGCTTGCCGTCGGGAACTGGGCCGGCAGGGCCGAAGCCAGGTTGGCCACGTAGAACGTCACCGGGAATGCAATCAGGGAAAGGCCGGCCAACGTGGACCAGACTTCGCCGATGCCGATCAGGAGGAACGCGGGGGTGGCCAGGACCACCGTGCTGATGGCGCCGATCCACAGCACGGGGCGGCGGCCGATCCGGTCAGAAAGCTTGCCGGTCAGCGGGATGCAGAGGCTCATGATGACCAGCACGGGGATGGTCAGCAGCGTGCCGTGCAGCTCGTCGTAGCCCTTGGACTCCGTGAGGTACGTCGGCATGTAGGAGGTCAGTGCGTAGCCGGCGGTGTTTGCTGCCGCTACCAGGATCATCGCGACGATGAGGGAGCGCCAGTACGCCTTCACGATGCCCACCGGGCCCTTGGAGGCTGCGGTGTCCGAGGCGGTTGCGTCCTTGGCGAGGCTCTCCTGGGCATCCAGGGTTGCCTGGAACTGCGGCGATTCCTCGATCTTGCTCCGGAAGTACACGGCGATCAGGCCGAGCGGGCCGGCAATGAGGAACGGGATGCGCCAGCCCCACTGCTCCATGGTGTCCTGGCCGAGGGTCAGCTGCAGCACCGACACGAGGGCTGCGCCAAGGGCGAAGCCGAGGTAGCTGCCCATGTCCAGGAAGCTGGCGAAGAATCCGCGGCGCTTGTCAGGGGCGTACTCGCTCACAAAGGTCGTGGCGCCGGCGTATTCACCGCCGGTAGAGAAGCCCTGGATAACTTTGAACAGGACCAGCAGGACCGCAGCCCAGATGCCGATCTGCGCGTAGCCGGGCAGGAGCCCGACAGCAAAGGTGCTGGCGGCCATGATCATCAGGGTCGTGGCAAGGACCTTCTGGCGGCCGATCTTGTCGCCAAGCCAGCCGAACACGACTCCGCCGAGGGGGCGGGCGATGAAGGTGGCGGCGAAGGTTCCCAGCAGGAACAGGGTCTGGACGGACTTGTCCGCCTCCGGCAGGAACACCGGTCCCATGGTGGTGATCAGGTAGCCGAACACGCCGACGTCGTACCACTCCATGGTGTTACCCACGATGGTGCCGCCGAGCGCCTTCTTGAGCATCGGCTGGTCGACAACGTTGACGTCGGACTCGCGGAGTCGACGGCGACGTAGCTTTGGTTTCTTCACACCCTTGGGCGCGCCTTGGTTGGTTCCGCTGGCGTTAATAACGCCTGCTGAAGAGTCGGTCGTGCTTCGGTCTGTGGGCATTTGGGCCACTCCTATGGAGGTCATTTGCTTGCGACTTGTAGCTGCCCCGCTCTGGGCAGGCTTTCAATTTTACGGGATTTCTCTGGAGTTTCCGAGTTTGGTGCCGTATGATCGCTCATTTCGGGTGGCATTTGGGGCCACTCCGCTATTTTCTTTTGCCCCGTTTCGCCGCGCGATTACTGGGAAGCGGCGATCCCGGCGGCGCCGCGGCCAAAATTTTCCGCACCAGCCCTTGCAAACGCGGATTTTTGGGCGGAATTCGGGCCAATGGAGAGTCAGCCACAGCCACTACAGACATCTCATCCGTGCAGTCCTACGATTGATGGACACTTCACTTCACAGCGGTTATTACAGCGGAAAGGAAGATCAATGGCGGACCATCAATTCGGAGAAGAAATCGAGCCCGAGGTCGCGGGCCATCTGGCGCAGTCCATGGCTGACGCGCCCGGACCGGAGACCCTGCACCATGCTCCCCCCGGGGCGGGCCAAGGACAGCAATGGCCGGACGGCAGTGGCAAGCAGCGTCACCCCAAGGACCGCGATACCGCCCGCGGGCGGCAAGGCCAGCAGGTGGCCACTGGAGCCATGCACCGGCAAAGCCGTCCACAGATGCCCCACCACGACTAGCCCCATCACAACCGGCCCCCTAACTAGGGGCCGGCGGCAGGGTCGACCACGACGTCGGCTGGCGTCTTATCCAGGCGCCAGCCGCGCCACACCGGGTGCCGGAGCTTCCCGGTGCCGGTCCATTCCCCGAAGGTGACCTCGCCGACGAGTTTTGCACTCACCCAGTTGGCGTCTGCGGCGTCGGCGTGGGGCACCTCCCGGAACGGGGAGGTCTTCCGCGGCAGGGCGTCCAGTTGTTGCCTGAGTTCCTTGAGTTCACGGTCGCTGAAGCCGCTGCCCACCCGCCCCACGTACCGTAGCTTCGAGCCGTCCGGTATTCCCAGCAGCAGCGAGCCAACGGAATCCCCGCGTTCGCCCTTTCCGGGCCGCCAGCCGCCCACCACCACCTCCTGGGTCCGCTCAATCTTGAGCTTCAGCCAGGACCGGCTGCGCTGGCCGACATAGCGCCCGTCTGTCCGCTTGGCCATGACACCCTCCAGCCCCAGCTCGGCGACGCTTTCCAGGATGTGCGCGGCGTCGCCGTCAATCACGCCGGAGAGTTCCACCGGGCCGGCGGAAGGGCGGAAGAACTGCTCCAGCCGGTGCCGGCGCTCACTCAGCGGCAGGCGGCGCAGGTCCTGGCCGGCGTCGAAGAGCAGATCGAACAGCATCAGCCGCACAGGCGTCGACTCCTGCGCCCTGGTGACGTCGGCGGCCTTGCTGAGTTTCATCCGGCTCTGCAGCAGGCCGAAGTCCGGCCGGCCGGAGCGCCCGACGGCGATGATCTCGCCGTCGGCGACGAAGCCCTGTTCCGGCCAACGGGCCCGGTCCGTGAGTTCGGGGTAGCTCACGGACATGTCGATGCCGTTCCGGCTGATGAGCCGGATTCTGGTGGCGTCGCCGATGACCAGGGCCCGCACGCCGTCCCATTTGAGCTCGTACTGCCAGTCCAGGTCCGGCAGGTCCGCCAGGGTCCCGGACGTGGCCAGCATCGGACTGAACCCGGAGGCGTCGGGGGCCGGTTCGGCGCCGGTGCCGGCGTCCGCTCCGTCGTCGCCCTCGACTTCGCCCTCGACGTGGCCGCCGCCGCCGTCGTCGGCGTCGTCCGCTGTGCCGGACGGGCGCCGCGCGCCGGGGTGGCCTTTGGCCGAGCCCGCCGGGTCCATCAGGTGGATGAGCCATTGGTCGTTGGCCTGACCGGTGTGGATCAGGGCGAACCTGCGGGGCCCGCCAAGGCCGCCGCCCTCCGCTCCGGTCAGGGTGGCGATGACCTCCTTGCCGGCGATCCACTTTTCGCATTCGTAGTATCCGCGGTCCCAGATGCTGACCGTCCCGGCGCCGTACTGGCCCTGGGGAATGTCACCTTCGAAGTCGGCGTAGTCCATCGGGTGGTCTTCGGTCTGGACCGCGAGGTGGTTCTTGGCCTTGCTGGTCGGGACGCCCTTGGGCAGTGCCCAGGACACCAGCACCCCGTCGCGTTCGAGCCGGAAGTCGTAGTGAAGCCGCCTGGCGTGGTGCTCCTGGATGACGAATTTCTCCTGCCGTGTCCCGCCGTCGTCCCCGGCCTGGTGCCGTTCCGCCGTGAAGGGCTCTGGCGTGCCTGCCCGGTCCCGTTTGGTGCGGTACTCGTCCAGCCGCGGGTCGGTGTCGCCGCCGTTGCCGGCCTGCTCGGGAGATGTCTCGGTCCGTCCTCCGGGTGGGTGTTCCGCCGCGTGGGCCGCGGCGGCTCCGCCGTCGTGCCGGCCGCCGGAGACGGGAGCGAACGGATCCTTGCCGGCGGCGACGCGTTTCATTACCTCCTGGAAGTCCAAGTGGTGCAGCGAGGGGGAGCCGAGTTCCCGCCACGTGCGCGGTGCGGCCACCGTAGGCCGGGGCCGGCCGCGCAGCGAGTACGGCACGATGGTGGTCTTGGCGGCGTTGTTCTGGCTCCAGTCCACGAGCACCCTGCCGGCGCGCAGGGTCTTCTTCATGTCGCTGACGGCCAGATCCGGGTGGTCTGCTTCGAGCGAGCGGGCCAGTTCGTGGGCGAAATCGGAAATCTGGTCCGAGCTCTGGGATCCGTCCAGGGCGGCGTAGAGGTGGATGCCCTTGCTGCCGCTCGTTACGGGCACGGGATCTAGGCCCACGTCCTGCAGGATGGTGCGGGCCAGCCGGGCCACCTCCACGCACTCCGCCAGTCCCGCACCCTCGCCGGGGTCCAGGTCCAGCACCAGCCGGTCGGGAGGCAAGGCATTGCCGTGGGAGTCCACCCGCCACTGCGGCACGTGGATCTCCAGGGCCGCGATCTGGGCCAGCCAGGTCAGGGTGGCGGGATCATTGACCAGGGGATATTGGATGGTCCGGTCCTTGTGCGTGATGGCGGCGCGGGGCACCCAGCCGGGCGTTGAATGGTCCAGGTTCTTCTGGAAGAACATCTCCCCGGGGGCATCGGCGGTCCCGACGCCGTGGACCCAGCGCTTCCGCGTGGCCGGCCGGTTGCGGGCCGCGGGGATCAGCACTGGTGCGACGGCGGCATAGTAGGCCAGGACGTCGGCCTTGGTGGTGCCCGTCTCCGGGTACATGACTTTTTCCAGGTTGGTGAGCACCAGTTCGCGTCCGTCCACCCGGACGCGCTCTTTACCGTTGGGCAAAACCCTTCACCTCCGCGCAACTGTGATGTTCACTTGATCCATGAGAGCCATCTGGAAAGGCGCAATAGCGTTCGGGCTGGTCAACGTGCCGGTCAAGGTCTATAGCGCCACCGAGGACCACGACATCAGCCTCCACCAGGTCCACAACGCCGACGGCGGCCGGATCCGCTACCAGCGCCGTTGCGAGGTCTGCAGCAAGATCATCGACTACGAGGACATCGACAAGGCGTATGAGGACGATGGCCGCACGGTGGTCCTGACCCGCGACGAGCTCAAGTCCATCCCGGCGGAAAACAGCCACGAAATCGAAGTGGTCCAGTTCGTTCCGGCCGATCAGCTCGATCCCATGATGTTTGAAAAAAGCTACTACCTTGAACCCGACTCCAAGTCGCCCAAGGCCTATGTGCTGCTGCGGCGGGCCTTGGAGGACACGGACCGTGTGGCAGTTGTGCAGTTCGCGCTCCGGGACAAGACGCGGCTGGGCGCGCTGAGGATTCGCGATGAGGTCCTGGTGTTGCAGTCGCTGTTGTGGGCCGACGAAGTCCGCGAAGCCAGCTTTCCCGCACTCGAGACCTCCATCCGGATCTCGGCGCAGGAACGCGAGATGTCCGCCGCCCTGGTCGATTCGATGGCCTCCGACTTTGAGCCGGACCAGTTCACGGACGACTATCAGGAGCAGTTGCGCCAGCTGATCGAGGCGAAGCTGGACAAGGGGGAGTCGCTGGATACGGAGGAGACCTTCGGCGCCCCTGCCGAGGCCGGCGAGGGCGAAGTGATCGACCTGATGGAAGCCCTCAAACGCAGCATCGAGAAAAAGCGCGGCGGAGGGGGAGGTGCCGCGGAGGCGCCGGCCGGGGCTTCCGGACCGGCGGCCAAGGCCGCCCCCAAGGCAGCCGCGAAGACGCCGGCGTCCAAGTCCACAGCCACCAAGGCGGCATCCACCAGGGCTGGTTCTGCCAAGACTGCGGCTTCCAAGACGGCGGCGGCTCCCACAGCGACGGCCGCGAAGACGGCCCGAAAGGGTGCCTGAGCCCGGAAGCCGGCTGGCGCCGTCGCGCACGCTAATCAGGAGTTCCGCAGGGCGGAGATGAGCTCGCTCTTCTTCTTGGCAGAGTAGCCCGTGAGGCCGATCTCCTTGGCGCGTGCCTTCAGCTGCGGCACTGTCCAGTCCTCATAGTCTCCGGCCTTGCCGCCCTTGCGGCCGACTGAGGAACGGCCCCGTTTGGCGGCGGCGTTGGAGATCCTGGCGGCTTTTTGCTTGGAGGCGCCGTCCTCGAGCAGCTTCTCGTAGAGCTCGGGGTCCTTGATGCTGGGGCTTTCTGAGCCGCGGGGCTCGCCCTTCTTTGTTGGCATGGCTGCGCGATCATCTCCTTCGGCCGGGAACCACTTGGGCGGCGGCCCGCGGACGGTGCCGCCGGGGATTCCAAACTAGCCGCGCCGCGGAGCCGTGACAAGCATTCACTAAGCTCACTGACAAAAATCACGGTCTCCCGCGCAGCCAGCCCAGCCAGCCCAGCCAATTCAGCCAATCCAGCCAGTTCAAGCCGGCGCAGCCACAGGGGTGGCCCGGCAACGCGAAGGCCCGGCCGGCCCCTCATCGGGGGCGGCCGGGCCTTCTGAAGCTGCCGGTGTTCCGGCGCGGGGCCGGAAGGTGAGGCTATTCGGCGTCGTGATCCGTCTCAAGGATCTGCACGAGGCGGTCCAGTGCCGCGTCGGCGCCTTCGCCCTTGGCACGCAAAACCACAACCTCGCCGTGGGAGGCGCCCAGGCTCATCAGCGACAGGATGCTGGCGGCGTCCATGGCCTCGTCCTCCGGCTCGCCCAGGCGGGCGATCGTGATCTCGAGGTTGTCGAACTCGCCTGCAGCCTCGGCGAAGATGGCTGCCGGACGGGCATGCAGCCCAACGCGGCTGGCAATGGTGGCGTTACGTTCGGTCATTTCTGCTCCTTGAAGTCAGCTTCTGTGTTTATCAGCTGTGGGTGTTTGCTTGAAAGAATCATGCACTGGTTCAGGCGGCTACGGGAACCGTTTCCACCGTATCAACCGGCTTCTTGACTGCCCAGCGTTTGAGCGCGATCACGGCGAAGGCACTCACGACGGTACCGGCCGCAATGGCGACGACGAACATCAGGAAGGGATCGATCGCGAAGAAGACGAAGATTCCGCCGTGCGGGGCCTTGGACCCCACGCCCGCCGCCATCGAGATGGCGCCTGTCACGGCTCCGCCGAGCATGCTGGCGGGGATGACGCGCAGCGGGTCGGCGGCGGCGAACGGGATGGCGCCTTCGGTGATGAACGAGGCGCCCAGCAGCCAGGCGGCCTTGCCGTTTTCCTGTTCCGCGAGGCTGAAGAGCTTCTTGTTCAGCACGGTCGCAGCAAGTGCCATGGCCAGCGGCGGGACCATGCCGGCGGCCATGACGGCTGCCATGATCTGCCACGGGGCCTGGTTGGTGATGGAGGCTGCACCCAGGCCGGCGACGGCGAAGGAGTAGGCCACCTTGTTGACCGGACCGCCGAGGTCGAAGCACATCATCAGGCCCAGGATGACGCCCAGGGCGATGGCGCTGGCACCGGTGAGGCCGGACAGGAATTCGTTGAGCCCGACAGTGACCCGGGCGATGTAGGCGCCCAGGAACACGAACAGCAGGCCGGAAGCCGCGAGCGACGCTATGAGCGGGATGATGACCACCGGCATCAGGCCGCGCAGCCAGCGGGCCACGTTGAGCTTGCCGATCGAATGTGCCACGTAGCCGGCGATCAGGCCGCCCACGATGCCGCCGAGGAACCCTGCGCCCATGAAGACGGCAACAGCGCCGGACACGAAGCCCGGGGCGATGCCGGGCCGGTCAGCGATGGCGTAGGCGATGTAGCCGGCCAGTGCGGGTACGAGGAAGCCCAGGGACAGGGCGCCAATCTTGAACATCACGGCACCGAGGTATGCGCCCAGCGGGCCCCACGCCAGTTCCGGATACACGGTGGGCAGGTTGAAGAGGCTGTTTTCCGCCAGGATCTTGTCCGCGAAGGCGGTGATGTCGTAGCCGCCCAACAGGAAGCCTAGGGCGATCAGCAGACCGCCGCCGGCCACGAACGGGATCATGTAGCTGACACCGGTCAGGAGGGCCTTCTTCAGCTTCGTGCCGATGTGTTCGCTCTTTTCCTCGGCCGCGAGCTCGGCCTGCTCCTCGGCGCCGAAGTGCGGCACGCGGTGGGCGTGCGGATTGTCCGCGGCGGCGAGTGCTTCGGCGACCATCTTGTCCGGTTCGTCGATGCCGCGCTTGACCGGCGCGTTGATGACCGGCTTGCCGGCGAAGCGCTCCTTGCCGCGCACATCCACGTCCACGGCGAAGATCACGGCGTCGGCGGCCGCGATCACGGCGGGGTCAAGGGCCTTGGCGCCGGAGGATCCCTGGGTTTCCACCTGCAGGTCCACGCCGACTTCCTTGGCCGCGGCAACCAGCGAGTCGGCGGCCATGTAGGTGTGGGCGATGCCGGTGGGGCAGGCTGTGACGGCGACGAGGCGCTTGGGCCTCTTGGCCTTCGCTGCGCCGGCACCTTCTCCCTCAGCACCCGCGACAGTGGCTGAGGCGGCGGCCGCGGAAGCGGCGCCGGTCGCTTCGGCAGGGGTGTGGGCGGCCGGCTTGTCCGCCAAGGCGGCGTCGACGAGCTCGACAATCTCCGCCTGGGAGGTCGCGGCGCGCAGGCTGGCCGTGAAGTCCTTTTTGATCAGTGACCGCGCCAGCTTCGACAGCAGCTTCAAGTGGTCCTGGTCCGCGCCTTCAGGAGCGGCGATGAAGAAGATAATGTCCGCGGGCCCGTCCTTGGCGCCGAAGTCGACCGGCTGGGACAGCCGCGCCATCGCCAGGGTGGGTTCGGTGACCGCCGTCGAGCGGCAGTGCGGGATCGCGATGCCGCCCGGGACTCCCGTGGCGGTCTTCGATTCCCGGGCAAAGGCGTCGGCGAAGAGGCCTTCGGCCTCGGTGGCGCGTCCGGTGGCTGCAACTCTGCCTGCCAGATGCCGGATCACGTCCTCGGGCGAGCTGCCCAGATTCTGGTCGAGCTCGACCAGTTCGGTAGTAATGAGCTGTGTCACTGTCAATCCTTCCGGAGGGCCGTGATGGTTACGGCATCAGGGGTGGTTTGGTTGACTGCCGGGACAGTGGAGCCAGGCAGGGAAGCGGCGGCGGCACCATGGGCCACCGCCTGACGGAGGCAATCGACCGGGGCGGCGCCCTGGCTGGATGCGAGCAGGTATCCGGCCAGCGAGGAATCGCCGGCGCCGACAGTGCTGACCGCGGTGACCGGCGGGTGCGTGGCCAGCCACGCGCCGTCGGCCGTCACAAGAACGGCGCCCTTGGAACCGAGGGTGGCCAGTACAGCACCCACTCCGGAGCGCACGACGGCGGAGGCGGCCGCTGCTGCAGCCTCCGGGTCCGCTTCGAGCTCCTCGGCGGACTTGTTCGTGGCGAACCCGGCTGCGGCAGCCAGTTCCACCAGTTCCTCGGCGTTGGGTTTCAAGAGGTCCGGTTTTCCCGAGGTGTCGCCGGAGACCGCTGCGGCGAGGGGTTCGCCGGATGAGTCGACGGCGACCCGAGGTGCGGTCTCGCCGTCGAACAGGGAACGCAGCCGCCGCGTGACGGTCGCGTAGAAGTCGGCTGGAACCCCGGGTGGGAGCGAGCCGGCCAGGACCACCCAGGCGGCACCGCGTGCGTGGTCCAGCAACAGGCTGATCAGGGCCTCCTGCTGATCCGCGCTGAGGACCGGTCCGGGTTCGTTGATCTTGGTGGTGACGCCGCCGGGCTCCGTGAGGGCCACGTTGCTGCGCAGCGGCTCGCCAATCGGGAGGGCCGCGAACGGAACGTCGGTCTCCCGCAGGCCCGTGAGGACAGGGTCGGCCTCCGAGCCGGGGAGGACAGCAATTGTCTTGAGCCCCGAGGCGACGAGGGCGCGGGAGACATTGACTCCCTTGCCCCCGGATTCCTGGCGGACGGAGATGGCCCGCTGAACTTCCCCGCGGAGGAGCGGGCCGGGCAGCGCTACGGTGCGGTCCAGGCTGGGGTTGGCGGTGAGGGTGACAATCACGCGACCACCACCTCCACTCCGGCTTCCGCAAGGGCGTCGGCGAGTTCCCGGCTGGGTTGCGTGTCTGTGATCACGGTGTCCAGATCTTTCAACGAGGCGAACTGGACAAGCGTCTCCGCGTCCAGCTTGGAGGAATCAGCCAGCACCACTATGCGGCGCGCTGATTGGACGAAGGCAGCCTTGACAGCGGCTTCTTCAGGATCGGGTGTGCTCAGCCCGAAGGCTGCATGGATTCCGTTGGTGCCGATGAAGGCGATGTCCGGGCGGATCCGGCGCGCGGCCTCCACCGTGGACTGGCCGACAGCGGCCTGGGTCAGGCCGCGGACTTTGCCGCCGAGCAGGTGCAGGGCGATGCCGGGTTCGCCGGAGAGCCTGGATGCGATGGGCAGGGAGTGGGTGATGACGACGAGTTCGGCGTCGGACCCGGGTCCGGGCAGACTGCCGGCTGCGGCGGCTCCGGCGGCCCGGGCGGACAGGAGCTCGGCGAGGGCCTCCGTGGTGGAGCCGGCGTCGATCAGGATGCTGCCGGTGAGGCCCGGGGGCATGAGGGCAAGAGCGGCCTCGGCGATCCGGATCTTCTCGGGCTGCCGCTGAACGGTCCGCTCGAGGATGCTTTCCTCCGTGGTGCTGAAGCGGTCGGGGGAAACAGCGCCGCCGTGCACCCGGCGGACGCTGCCGGCGGCTTCCAGGGCGGCGAGGTCCCGGCGGACGGTTTCGGTGGTGATGCTGAAGCGTTCGGCCAGGTCCGTGACGCTGGCCCGGCCGCTGGCGTAGATGAGCCCCACGATCAGCTGCTGGCGCTCTTCGGCGAACACTTACCCTCCATTGCGTACTGCGTCTGACTTGGTTTTGTTCTTGCCCGGGCTTCCGTATTTCGAAAACCCGTTCCCGCCGCTTCGGTGACTCCCGTCACATGAAGTGGAATTGTTTGACTTTATCTTCGTTCGTGTTGGTTTGTCAATGAAAAACCACATGAACGCAGAAAGTTGTGTCCGCGGCGGGGGACATGTCCATTGTTCGGGGATGGCTGCGGGGCGGGTTCTGCGGGACATGTCCAGTGTTCGGGCCGGGGAGCGGGCAGGTTGGGATTATGTCCATGGCTCCTCCGGGGGGCGGGACATGTGCTCCGCCCGGGGTGGCTGCGGGGCGGGTTCTGTGGGACATGTCCAGCGGTGGGAACAAACAGCCCGCATGGCGGAAGCCGGGCCCGACCTCAAGGTCCGGCCCGGCTTCCGGGTCGTTGGATTCCGCGCCGCGAAGGGTGCACGGGAAAGTCTCAGAGGCCCGCGTCGCGGCTCTCATTGCGGGTGATGGTTTCGCCGGTGTTGGGGTCCACGACCGTGCGGCTTTCGCTGACCCGGCGCGTGCGGCCGCGTCCGGGGGAGGCGAGGACGAGCGAGGCGATGAGCCCAATCACGCCGACCGCCATCAGGATGTAGCCGATCATGGCCTGGTTCACGTTGGGGATCAGCCCCGGGGCGACGGCCCAGGCAAGGATAGCGCCGATGGCGATGAGGAAGATTGCGGAACCGATTCTCAAGACGATCTCCTTGGTGCCTGCAGGGGCAGTTTGGTGATGCTAAGCATGCTGTCCAGCGTCACGCTACAACCCCGACCCTGCTGTTTCAATGAATCACCCCCGGACCGGCCGGGATATTTCCGCGCCGATTCCGGACATCCGGCCCGTAATCGGACGGCCGCGCCGCGGATCCGGGGGGCAGAAGTCCGCTTCCGCGGCGGAACTCGGGGCCGGTCAAGGACGCTGCGCCAAGCATGCTGCGCGGAGCCCGAGCCCGCGCTGGATAGGCTGGGCCCATGGAGACGGTCGTCTGGTCAAAACCCGAACACGAACGCGCCGGCACGCCGCTGCTGGTGATGCTGCACGGCTACGGCACGGACGAGTTGCGGATGTCCAAGCTGTTCGGTTCCCTGCCGCCGGAGTTCAGTTGCGCCGCCCTGCGCGGGCCCAAGGACATCGGAGACCACCACGGCTGGTTCCTTTTGGATTACTTCCTCACCCACGACTTTGCCGATGTCATTGCCTCCACGAACGCGGTCTTCGCCTGGATCGAGTCCGTCAAGTCCCGGCACAGCAGCGTCAGCCTGTTCGGATTTTCGCAGGGGATGGCCATGGCCAGCACGCTTCTGCGGCTCCGGCCTGACCAGTTCCGCGCGGTGGTCGGGCTCTCGGGTTTTGTCCTGGACAACGAACTCCTGACTATGAGCGAATCCTTCACCTCCCGCCCGCCGTTCTTTTGGGGCAGGGACAGGGCCGACGTCGTGATTAACGACGCCGCCGCCGAACACACCGAGGAGTGGCTGGAGCAGAACACCCAGCTCACGGCCCGGACGTACCCCGGCATGGGACATTCGATTTCCAAGGCCGAACTCGTGGACGTCAGTGCGTTCCTGCGGCACTACGTACTGCGCTGACCAGACGCTGAGCAGCCGCCGCCCGCCCGCAGTCCTGGACGCCGTCCCGCCGGCCGCCCAAACACCCACCCGACATGGGACCATCCACTTGCATGCCAAATTTGTAAGCGCTTACAATCGACCTCGGCCATGAACACCGGGCCCACTACTTCGGGGGGAGAAAGGGCTGAGCCCGTGCCGCAGGCCAAGACCTCGCGCGTGAGAATCCAGGACGTCGCCGCGCTCTCCGGGCTCTCCATCTGCACCGTCTCCCGTGCACTCCGGCAGCTTCCCAACGTCTCGGCACAAGCCAAGGCAAGGGTCGGTGCCGCGGCAGCCCAGCTGGGCTACAAGGCCTCGGCGGCAGCATCCCGGCTGGCCGGCGGCAACACCGGTTCCGTGGCCATCATCGCCCCGACCGCCACGGCATGGTTCTTTGCCCGGGCGGTGGAAGCGGCCGAGGAAGTCTTTGCCGACAGCGGCTATGACACCGTCCTGATCAGCCTCCGGAACCGGCCCAGCCTGCAGCAGAAGCTTTTCGGCGACCTCGCGGGCCTGGCGCAGCGCGTGGACGGTGTGCTGCTGCTCAACATCGGCCTCGGTGAGGCCGACATGGCCGCGCTCGCAGGGTCGGGCCTCGCCGTGGCCAGCGTCGGGATGCACGGCGTGCCGTGGGACAACGTGGGGATCGACAACGCGGAAGCCGCCCGCGCCGCCACCAACCACCTGCTGGAACTGGGCCACCGGGACATTGCAATCCTCGCCGGCAGCGAAACCGGTGCGCCCTCCCTCGTGACCGCCAGCGAGCGGCGGCGGGGCTTCGAGCAGGCCCTGGCCGGCCACGGCCTCGAGGTCGATCCGGACCTCGTGCTCGACGCCGGCTCCAGCATCGAAGGCGGCCGGCTGGCCATGGTGGAGCTCGTGGAAAACCGCAGAATGCCGTCCGCGATCTTCGCCGGCTGCGACGAGACAGGGTTCGGAGCGCTCATGGCGATGCGGGAGTTCGGTTTGTCAGCGCCGGAAAACGTGTCCATCATAGGAATAGACGATCATCAGATGAGTTGGTTCCTGGGCCTGACCACTATTGCCCAGCCAGTGGCCGACCAGGGCGCTTTCGCGGCCACCCTGCTGATTGAAAGACTTCATTGCTCGGGACTTCCCAATCCGCCCCTTGCCGGTCCGCCGTCGAACCATCTGCTGGACACCAAACTGCTGGAACGCACCAGCACGCGCCGCCGCTGATCCGGACGGCGCCCGCCGCCGGAACGACCCCAAACACAGCAGCAAAGGCCGGGGCCGCCGTCGCAACGGACAGCGCTTGGACCGACTGCCCTGCACTGACTGCCTTAGACCATAACTTTGATCAAACCGTCTTGCCTGCCCGTTGTCTGAAAGGACTTTGACTCATGACTGTAGTTCCCGACACCTCCGGCCTCGCCGGTGCGCTCTCCGGCGCATCCGCCATCCTTTTTGACCTCGACGGCGTCCTGACGCCCACCGCGGTGGTACACGAGCAGGCCTGGAAGCAGCTCTTCGACGGCTTCCTGGCCTCGGTCCCTGAGGCTGCGCCGTACCGTGAGAGCGATTACTTCGACCACATCGACGGCAAGCCGCGCTTCGACGGCGTCCGAGACTTCCTGGCCTCCCGCGGGATTGTGCTGCCCGAGGGTCCGGCGGACGACGAGCCCGCGCATGACACCGTCCATGGGCTGGGCAACCGCAAGAACAAGGTCTTCAACGACATCGTCGAGGCCGGCGGAGTCCAGCCCTACGAGGGCTCCGTCCGGCTTGTCGACGCAGCACTGGCCCGCGGACTCAAGCTCGCCGTCGTCTCCTCTTCGCGCAATGCCCCTGCTGTGCTCAAGGCTGCCGGGCTCTCCGATTACTTCCCCGTGGTGGTCGACGGCGTCGTCGCCGTCACCCAGGGGCTGCCCGGCAAACCCAGCCCGGCCACCTACGAATACGCCGCCCGGCTCCTGGATCTGCCGAGCCAGGACTGCGTCGTGGTGGAGGACGCCGTCTCCGGCGTCCAGGCCGGCAGCGCGGGAGACTTCCGCTCGGTGATCGGCGTCGACCGCGGAGCCGGCCGGCAGACGCTGCTCGACGCCGGGGCCACGGTTGTGGTCAACGACCTCGCCGAACTGCTCTAGCTCTGCGACGGCTTCCGCCGCCTAACACCTCATCCCTCCCGGCTCCCACCGCCTAGCCCACTGCCCACTCCCGCCGAAGGAACCCCCTAAAACCATGGCTCTCATCACCTCGGACCGCGCCCGGTTCCCCAACGATCCCTGGCAGCTGGTCGAGACCGTCCATCTCCCCGGCAATGCCGGCACCTTGGAGACCCTGTTCAGCCTCGGCAACGGGCACCTGGGCATCCGCGGCGCGCATTGGGGCGCCGCTGATGCCGAACTTCCCGGCAGCTTCATCAACGGCTTCCACGAGACCTGGGACATCAAGCACGCGGAAAACGCCTACGGCTTCGCCCGCACCGGCCAGCGGATCCTCTACGTCCCGGATGCCAACAACTTCACCGTCATCATCGACGGCGAGCCGTTGAGCCTGGACGAGTCCACGGTGCTGGACTACCGCCGCTCGGTCGATTTCGCCACGGGTATCTACGAGTGCCGGATCACGTGGCAGTGCCGCTCCGGCGCGACCGTGACCACCACCGAACGCCGTGCCGTCGGCTACGAATCCCGCGGCGCGCTGGGCATCAGCCTCGAAGTGGCGGCGGACCGGGATATCTCCGCCGACGTCACGTCCTCGGTCATCAACCGCCAAGACCAGCCGGTGGACGACCACTCCGCCCACGATCCGCGCCGCGCCGGCCGCCACGCCGGGCGCGTGCTGCTGCCGCTGAGGCTCGACGGCGGGGACGGCTCCCTGCGCCTGTCCTGGGAAGCCTCCGAATCCAAGCAGCGGCTCGGGATGGCCGTGGACCACTGGACCTCGGCCGGGGTGCAGCCGTTCGACACCCAGGTGGACCAGGACGACAGCAGCGTCCGCTTCGTGCTCGCCGTCAGCGCGGACGTACCGTTCGTGCTGGAGAAGAGCGTCAGCTACGCCGTGGGCCAGGCCGCCGAGGACCTCGCGGACAGCGCCGAAGCCAGCCTCAAGCCGGTCAGCGAGATCTTCACCCAGAGCGAGGACTACTACCGCGGCTACTGGAGCACAAGCGACATCGTGGTGGCGGGCCAGACCGAGCTCCAGCAGGGCATCCGGTGGAACCTCTTCCAGCTCGCACAGGCCACTGCCTGCGCCGATGTGGCCGGCATCCCGGCCAAGGGCGTATCCGGCTCCGGCTACGACGGCCACTACTTCTGGGACCAGGAAGTGTACCTGCTGCCCTACCTGACCTACACGAACCCAGGCAACGCCCGCCAGGTCCTGGAATTCCGCCACGACCTGCTGCCCGAGGCGAAGATCCGCGCCAAGGAGCTCAGCGTGGACGGCGCCCTCTTCCCCTGGCGCACCATCAACGGACTCGAGGCCAGCGCCTACTACGCGGCAGGCACCGCGCAGTTCCACATCGCCGCCGCGATCGCGTTCGCGACCAACCGGTACATCTGGGCCAGCGGGGACACCGAGTTCCAGGACACCCTGGGCTCCGAGCTGCTGATCGAGACCGCCCGGATGTGGGCGTCCCTGGGCTTCTTCGGCAAGGACGGGCTCTTCCACATCCACGGCGTCACCGGCCCCGACGAGTACACCGCCGTCGTCAACGACAACCTGTACACAAACGTCATGGCGCGGTTTAACCTGCGCGCCGCGGCGGCGCTGGACCACCCGGAGATCGACGACGCCGAACGCGAGTTCTGGGAGCAGGCCGCCAACCGGATGCAGCTGCCCTACGACGAAGACCTCCAGGTCTACTCCCAGGACAACGACTTTATGACCCTGGAGCCGTGGGACTGGACCACGCCACGGTCCAAGTACCCGCTCCTGCTGCACTTCCACCCGCTGGTGATCTACCGGCACCAGGTCCTCAAGCAGGCGGACAGCGTGCTGGCCATGTTCCTGCAGTGGCAGGACTTCACGGCCGAGGAAAAGCGCCGCGCGTTCGACTTCTACGACCCCATCACCACCGGCGACTCCACGCTGTCCGCCTGTGTCCAGGGCATCATGGCGGCCGAGGTCGGCTACGGCAAGGCTGCGCTGGACCACTTCACCCACGCCCTGTTCATCGACCTCGACGACACCCACGGCAACACGATCGACGGCGTCCACATCGCCAGCACCGGCGGGGTGTGGAGCTCGCTGGTCAGCGGCTTCGCCGGTCTGCGGGACCAGGGCGCGGTGCCGTACTTAGATCCGCGGCTGCCGGCCGAATGGGACGGACTCGAGTTCCACCTGAAGATCCAGGGCAGGCTCCTGCACATCGGGCTGGAGCAGGGCTCGATCAGCCTGACCGTCCGTGAGGGCGCGCCGCTGGAGGTCGACGTGCGCGGGGAACTGCTCACCGTCGACGGCAACCCGGCCCGGGTTCCGCTGGCGCCCGTCACGGACCCGGAGCCCACCATCTTCCCCAGCGGCCTTCCCACGGCGTCGATCCCGGTGGTGCGCGCCGCGGTCTGAGCCCCCGCGGCCTGAGGCGCCGGTGCCCTGACGGTGCGGGCGTCCGGTTTGCGGCGGTCGCCGCGGGGGCAGATGAGGGCGGATCGGCGGCGTCGATCCGCCCTTAACTGCCCGCCAGACCGTCCTCGGCGGGTTCTTCCGCGCCGCTGGATTGTTCTGTTTCACGGGCCTCTTCGGCGCCGCCGGCGAGCGGATGGGCCAGCTCGTCGGCCGGCATCCGCGCCACCACCATCGCGACGGCGGCCATCACCGGACACACGGTTCCCGCGACGAGGAAGATCAGCCACAGCGGCAAGACTTCGGCGGCCGGTCCGGCCAGTGCCATGGAGACCGGCATGAGGGCCAACGACACGAAGAAGTCCAGGCTCGAGACGCGGCCCAGCAGATGCGGCGGCACACGGCGTTGCAGCAGGGTTCCCCAGATCACCATGCCCACGCTGCCGGTGGCGCCGAAAACGAACAGTGCGGCGGCCACGGCCCAGAAACTGTCCATGATTCCGATGGCGGCGATCGGCAGGCTTCCCAATCCCCATGACACCATCATCACGGTGAGGTAGCGGCGAGGGAGGGGAAAAGAGGCCGTGGCCAGCGAGGCTGCGGCGCCGCCGACGCCCATGATGGCGAGCAGGAAGCCGAACATGCGCGCGTCCCCGCCGAGCTGGTCCCGGACCACGAACGGGATGAGGACCTCGATGGGGCCGATCAGGAACAGCACTGAAATGCAGGCCCAGAGCAGCGTCCACAGCAGCCAGGGCGTGCGGACGGTATAGCTGACGCCCTCGCGGAGGTCGTGGCGCAAGGACTTCTTGGCCCGCGTCTGGCCTGAAACGTTGGCCCCGCCGCCGGCCGTACCCTCGCTGCCCACTGTGCCCGGCGCCCCTGCCGCGGGCTGGCGGTGGAGGAAGTTCAGGATGCAGAAAGCCAGCAGGTGGCAGACCGCCACACCGGTGACGGCGTACGCGGGGGACATGGCCGCCACCAGGACCCCGGCAACGGCCGGCCCGGCGGCCTGCTGCAGGATCGGCCGCATGGTCCCCTCCAGGCCGTTGGCCGCCAGCAGGTCCTCGGGCGGCAGGATCCGCGGCAGGATGGCGGAATAGGCGGGGAAGAAGAACGCCGCCCCGACGCCGAGCACGAAGGCCCCCAGCGCCAGATGCCAGAGCTGCAGCAAACCGGCCATGGCCAGCGCGCTGATGCTGGCGATGACGGCGAGGTTGGCGCCCTCGACCGCGATGATCAGCAGCCGCTGGGGGACGCGGTCCGCGGCGATGCCGCCGGCCAGCAGAAATGCCACGAGCCCGACGCTGCCCGCCGCGGCCACGAGCGAGAGTTCCAGCGGACCGCCGCCGAGATAGATCACCTCGTAGACCATCGCAACGGCCCACATCCCGGAACCGAAGATGGAGATGGCCAGCGCCGTGATCAGCACGCGGTACTCCCGGTGCGCGAAGGGGCTGAGGGCTCGCAGGGCGGGCATGGGCCCAGTCTAGTAGCCGGCCACGCGGCCGGACCGGAGGGGTGCGCCGGCCCCGGGGCTGGGTCTGGCCGGCCCGTGTGTAGTGTTAAGTGCACTTAGTTTTATGGTTCCGACGAGAGGCGATCATGGCCAAGCGCAGCAACCCGGCAATGAAGATTGCCCAGGAAACAGCCCACAGCGCGATGTTCGACGCCGCAGGCCAGCCCCGGCCCGGCCTGCACAAGGTGCTCCTGCGCGCGGTTGAAGTCCAGCGGCCCCTGGTGCTGGCCAATATCCGCAGGCTCCAGCGCAGGCACCCGCACGCCACCGCGGCGCAGCTCGCCGCCATCCTGGAACGCGACTACCTGCTGGCCGTCACCGGCGGCGGCGCGCTGGTGGGCGGGGCGGCCGTGATTCCGGGCGTCGGAACTGCCGCCGCACTCGGTCTCTCGGCCGCCGCAGCCGTCGGGTTCCTCGAAGCCACCGCACTGTATTCCACAGCGCTCGCTGAACTGCACGGCGTGCGGATGGTGGATCCGGACAGAGCCAGCACCCTGGTCATGGCGATCATGCTGGGAGAGGAAGGCACCCAGCTGCTGAGCTCGCTGAGCGGACAGGCGGCGGGCCGGGGCAAGGGGCCCACCCAGGCCTGGGCCGCGGCCTTCACCCGGCGCGTCCCCCTCGCCGGCTTCGGTGCCGTGCGGGCCAAGATCCAGACGATGTTCCTGCGCTCCCTCCTCAAGACCCAGGGCACAGCCTGGCTGGGCCGTGCCCTGCCCTTCGGCATCGGCGCCGTCGTAGGCGGAGTGGGCAACCGGGTGATGGGCCATGCGGTCGTGGCGAACGCCAAGGAAGCCTTCGGGCCCATCCCGGACACGATCCCGGGAGAACTGCAGGCCTTGGCAGAAACCACCGGGCCGCTCGCGCTCTACGAAACTTCCCTGGACACGCCACCGGGGACGACGCCGGACAGCGGCACCCCGAGCAGCGGCACCCCGAACAACCCAACGAAGGGCGGCGGCACGTTTTGGATCTGAACGCTGACCTGGGGGAGTCCTTCGGGACCTGGACCATGGGCGACGACGCCGCGATGTTTCCGCTTGTCACGAGCGCCAGCGTGGCCTGCGGGATGCACGCCGGCGACCCTGTGACCATGCTCGACACCTGCCGGGCCGCCTACGAGCTCGACGTCAACGTCGGCGCCCACCTTGGCTACCCGGATCTGGCCGGCTTCGGCCTGCGCTCGCTGGACATGACCTTCGATGACCTGTTCGGCGCGGTGCTGTACCAGCTCGGCGCGCTCGACGGCGTTGCCCATGCCGTGGGCGCCTCGGTGGACTACGTCAAGCTGCACGGGGCGCTCTATGACCGCACCGTGCGCGACGCCGAGCAGGCCTCCGCAGTGATCGCCGCCATCCAGGCCTACGATCCCGGACTGCCCGTCCTGGGCTTCCCCGGCTCAGCCTTGCTGCAAATCGCCCGGGACGCCGGACACCCCGTCTTCGCCGAAGCCTTCGCCGACCGCGCCTACCTCCCGGACGGCACCCTCGTGCCGCGCACGGAGGAAGGCGCCGTGCTGCTCGACGCCGGACAGGTCGCCGAGCGGGCGGTCAGGCTCGCCACGAAGGGCGAGGTCGAGGCGGTGGACGGATCGGTGATCGCGGTGAGGGCTAATTCGCTCTGCCTGCACGGGGACACGCCCGGCTCCGTCAGCGTTGCCGCCGCCGTGCGGGCCGCGCTGGAGGCCGCCGGCGTGGAGCTGGAGAGTTTCGCCTGACCCGCGGCCGGGCAGCCCCCAAACCGGCACCGGCCGGCGTGCGCACCGTGTCCTAAGGCCCTATCCGGGCCAGAAAGTGCATCCTAGCTTGAAGGCATGACTGCCGGAGGCGCCGCGGGGTTGGACGGACCCGCCTCGGATGCAATGTTGAAATTGGGCCGATTTTTCACGAAATGGGACCAGACCGACGACGGCAGGGCGGTGTTCCGGGAAGGCGGCCGCAAGGGCGACATCTTTTACCGGGACCGGTGGAGCCACGACAAGGTGGTCCGGTCAACCCACGGGGTGAACTGCACGGGCTCGTGCTCCTGGAAGGTGTACGTCAAGGACGGCATCATCACCTGGGAATCCCAGCAGACCGACTACCCCTCGGTGGGCCCGGACAGCCCGGAATACGAGCCGCGGGGCTGCCCCCGCGGGGCGGCCTTCTCCTGGTACACCTATTCGCCCACCCGGGTGCGCTTTCCCTATGCCCGGGGTGTCCTCATCGAGATGTACCGCGAGGCCAAGGCGCGGCTGGGTGACCCGGTGCTGGCCTTTGCCGACGTCGTGGGGGACCCGGCGCGGCGCCGCCGCTACCAGCAGGCCCGCGGCAAGGGCGGCCTCGTGCGCGTCTCGTGGCAGGAGGCGATCGAAATTGCCGCCGCCGCGCACGTGCACACCATCAAGGCCTACGGGCCGGACCGCTGCGCCGGCTTCTCGCCCATCCCGGCCATGTCCATGGTCTCGCACGCCGTCGGGACCCGCTTCATCCAGCTGATCGGCGGGGTGATGACGTCCTTCTACGACTGGTACGCGGACCTGCCCGTGGCCAGCCCGCAGGTGTTCGGGGACCAGACCGACGTCCCGGAATCGGGGGACTGGTGGGACGCCCGGTACCTCATGATGTGGGGCTCCAACGTCCCCGTGACCCGCACCCCGGACGCGCACTGGATGGCCGAGGTGCGGTACCGCGGCACCAAGGTGGTCACGGTCAGCCCGGACTATGCGGACAACACGAAGTTCGCCGACGAATGGCTGCCCGCCCAGGCCGGGACGGACGCCGCGCTGGCGATGGCCATGGGGCACGTGATGCTCAAGGAATTCTTCGTCGAGCGCGACGTGCCGTTCTTCACCGACTACGTCCGCCAGTTCACCGACCTGCCGTTCCTGGTCCGGCTGGAACGGCGCGACGACGGCTCCCTCACCCCGGCCAAGTTCCTCACCGCCAAGGATCTTCCAGACGAGGCCGGGGCCGAGGACGCGGCCTTCCGCACCGTCCTGTTCGACAAAGCTACCGGCCGTCCGGCCGTGCCGAATGGCTCTTTGGGGTTCCGCTACTCCGGCAGCGGCGAGGGCAAATGGAACCTGGACCTTGAGGGGATCGAACCGGCCCTGTCGCTCCGCGAGGTCTCCGGGGACAGCGCCGAGATCCTGCTGCCGTGCTTCGAGGACGCCGGCGGGAACGGCAGCGTGCTCCGCCGCGGTGTTCCCGTCCTGGAACTGGATGGCCAGCTGGTCACCACCGTGTTCGACCTCATGCTTGCCCAGTACGGGGTCGGCCGGGACGGGCTCCCGGGGGAGTGGGCCGCCGGCTATGATGACGCCGCGACGCCCTACACCCCGGCCTGGCAGGAGGAGATCACTTCCGTCCCGGCACAGGCCTGCATCCGGGTGGCCCGCGAATTCGCCCGCAACGCCGAGCAGTCCAAGGGCCGGTCCATGATCATCATGGGCGCCGGGATCTGCCAGTGGTTCCACGGCGACACCACCTACCGCGCCGTGCTGGCCCTCGTGATGCTGACCGGCTGCATGGGCCGCAACGGCGGCGGCTGGGCACACTACGTGGGGCAGGAAAAGACCCGGCCCGTCACGGGCTGGCTGTCGCTGGCGAACGCACTGGACTGGTCCCGGCCCCCGCGGACCATGATCGGCACCGGCTACTGGTACATGCACACGGACCAGTGGCGGCAGGACGGCTACTCCGCGGACGCGCTGAAGTCCCCGCTCTCCACCGGAAGCCTGGACGGCATGCATACCGCGGACGCGCTGGCCCAGTCCGCGCGGCTGGGCTGGATGCCGTTCTACCCGCAGTTCGACCGGAACCCGCTGGACCTCGCGGACGAGGCGGAAGCCGCCGTCGGCGCCGGCACCGCGAAGGATACTCCCGGCTACATCGCTGACGCGCTGAAGAACCGTACCCTGAATCCGGCAATCGAGGACGTGGACGCCCCGGAAAACTGGCCGCGGACCCTCGTGTTGTGGCGTTCGAACCTGTTTGGCTCCTCGGCCAAGGGCAACGAGTACTTCCTCCGGAACCTGCTGGGCACCCACAACAATGTCCTGGGCCCGGACCATGCCGAGGGGCTCAGGCCCAAGGACGTGAAATGGCACGAGCAGGCACCGGAAGGGAAACTGGACCTCCTGGTCTCAGCGGACTTCCGGATGACCTCCACCACCCTGCTCTCCGACGTCGTGTTCCCGGCCGCCACCTGGTACGAGAAGCACGATCTGTCCTCCACCGACATGCACCCGTTCGTCCACGCCTTCAGCCCCGCGATCGACCCGCCGTGGGAGACCAAAACGGACTTCGACGCCTTCCACCTGCTGGCCCAGGAGTTCTCCCGGCAGGCCAAAACCCACCTGGGCGTCCGCCGGGACCTGGTGAGCGTGCCGCTGCAGCACGACACACCTGGCCAGCTCGCCCAGCCGGGCGGGATCGTGCGGGATTGGCGGGACATGTCCATTCCCGCGGTCCCGGGGCAGAACATGCCCATTTTTTCCGTCGTGGAGCGCGACTACACCGCCATCGCCGACAAGCTGGCCGCCGTCGGGCCGCTGGCTGACAAACTCGGCTTCACCGTCAAGAACGTCACCTACAAACTCCAGGGGCCGCTGGAGAGGCTCAGCCGCTCCAACGGGGTGATGCTCGGCGGCGCCGCGGACGGCCGCCCGGCGATCGACACTGACGCGAAAATGGCGGAGGCGATCCTGGCCTTCTCCGGCACCACCAACGGCGCGCTGTCAGTCCAGGGCTTCAAGGACCTGGAAGTCCGCACCGGGAAGAAACTGGCGGACCTGGCCGAGGGCTCCGAGGAAAAATTCATCACCTTCGCCCAGACCCAGGCCGCCCCGGTGCCGGTGATCACCTCGCCGGAATGGTCCGGCTCCGAGACCGGTGGCCGGCGCTACGCACCCTTCACCATCAACGTGGAACGACTCAAGCCCTTCCACACCCTGACCGGGCGAATGCACTTCTTCCTCGACCACGACTGGATCCGGGACATCGGCGAGGCCCTGCCGATCTACCGGCCGCCGCTGGACATGCACCGGCTCTTCGGCGAGCCCAGACTCGGCCAGGACGGCTCCATGGAGGTGGTGGTCCGCTACCTGACCCCGCACTCCAAGTGGTCCATCCACTCCGAATACCAGGACAACCTGCTGATGCTCTCGCTCTCCCGCGGCGGACCCACGGTCTGGATGAGCCCCGCCGACGCGGCAACCATCGAGGTCAAGGACAACGACTGGGTGGAGTGCCTGAACATCAACGGCGTCCTGGTGGCCCGGGCGATCGTCAGCCACCGGATGCCGGCCGGCGTGGTGTACGTGCACCACGCGCAGGAACGCACCATCGACGTGCCGAAGTCCGAGGCCACCGGCCGGCGCGGCGGCATCCACAACTCCGTGACCCGGCTGCTGGTCAAACCCTCGCACCTGATCGGCGGTTACGCCCAGCTGGCCTACGCGTTCAACTACCTTGGCCCCACCGGAAACCAGCGCGACATGGTGGCCACCGTCCGGCGTCGTTCCCAGGAGGTGCAGTACTGATGCGTGTCATGGCTCAAATGGGCATGGTCATGAACCTGGACAAATGCATCGGCTGCCACACCTGTTCGGTGACCTGCAAGCAGGCCTGGACCAACCGTGCGGGCACCGAATACGTCTGGTTCAACAACGTCGAGACCCGCCCCGGCCAGGGCTATCCGCGCCGCTACGAAGACCAGGAGAAGTGGCACGGCGGCTGGGCGCTGAACAAGCGCGGCAAGCTGGTGCTCAGGGCCGGCGGCCGGGTCAAGAAGCTCTTCGGGATCTTCGCCAGCCCCGTCCAGCCCGAGCTCAAGGACTACTACGAGCCCTGGACCTACGACTACAAAACCCTCGTGGACGCGCCGCTCGGCGACGACTTCCCGGTCGCCCGGCCCAAGTCCCTGATCACCGGGGAGGACACCAAGATCACCTGGTCCGCGAACTGGGACGACGACCTGGGCGGCTCCGCCGAGAACGGCCACCTGGATCCGATCGTGGAAAAGGTCCGGCGGGAATCCGAAGACAAGATCAAGTTCGCCTACGAACAAACCTTCATGTTCTACCTCCCCCGGATCTGCGAGCACTGCCTGAACCCCTCCTGCATGGCCTCGTGCCCCTCGGGAGCGATCTACAAGCGCGTGGAGGACGGGATTGTGCTGGTGGACCAGGACAAGTGCCGCGGCTGGCGCCAGTGCGTCACGGGCTGCCCCTACAAGAAGATCTACTTCAACCACAAGACCGGCAAAGCCGAGAAGTGCACCTTCTGCTACCCGCGGGTGGAAGTGGGGCTGCCGACGGTCTGCTCGGAGACCTGCGTGGGACGGCTGCGGTATTTGGGGCTGTTTTTGTACGACGCCGACGCCGTCACCGCTGCGGCGTCCGTCACTGACCCCCAGGAACTCTACGACGCCCAGATGGACGTGCTCCTGGACCCGAACGACCCAGCCGTCCAGGCCGAGGCCCGGGCCCAGAATATCCCGGAAGACTGGATCGACGCCGCCCGGCGCTCGCCGGTCTACGCCCTGGCCAAGGTCTACAAGGTGGCCCTGCCGCTGCACCCGGAATACCGGACCATGCCGATGGTCTGGTACGTGCCGCCGCTCTCGCCCGTTGTGGACCTGCTGCGCGACCAGGGGCACGACGGCGAGGACGCCGGCAACCTCTTCGGCGCCATCGACGCGCTGCGCATCCCGGTGGAATACCTCGCCGAACTCTTCACCGCCGGAGACACTGAACGGGTCGCCGCGGTGCTCAGGAAGCTCGCGGCCATGCGGTCCTTCATGCGCGGCATCAGCCTCGGCAACGACCCGGACGACGCCATCCCCGAGGCCGTGGGGATGGACAGCCAGAGCATGTACGAGATGTACCGGCTGATGGCGATCGCGAAGTACGAGGAGCGCTACGTCATCCCGAAGGCGCATGTGGAGCAGGCCCACGACCTCGAAGAGATGGGCTGTTCGCTCGATTTCGAGGGCGGGCCCGGCATGCAGGATTCGGCCCCGTTCGGCGAAGCCAGCGGCAGGCCCGTCCCGGTGGCGGTGGAAACCTTCAACGCCCTCCGCGACCGGCAGACCTCCGGCTCCGCGCCCGGCGAAAGCACCCTGCGCGGCAGGGTGAACCTGCTGAACTGGGACGGCACAGGCGCCCCCTCCGGGCTGTTTCCGGAAAAACCGCCTCCCATGAAACCGTCGGCCCCCGAGGACTCCCCGGACTCTCCTCCGGCGGGGGAACAGCCATGACCCGCCGCCAGCAGGTCCTCTACCTCGCCGCGGCGTGGTGCCTGTCCTACCCGGATGAGGAACTGATCGGCCGGGTTCCGCTGATGCGGGCCGCGCTGGCCGAGTTCCCGGGGGCCGCGGCGGACTTCGTGGAGGTCCTGGACCGGCTGGAGTCCACACCGCCCATTCAGATCCAGGCCCAGTATGTGCGCGAGTTCGACCTCGGCAAGCGCCACGCCCTGCACCTGTCCTACTGGACTGACGGGGACACCCGGCGCCGCGGCGAGGTCCTGGGCAACTTCAAGAAGACCTATCGGCAAAGCGACATCCTGGTGGACACGCACGGCGAACTGCCGGACTACCTCCCGATGGTCCTCGAATACGCCGCGCTGGTGGACCTCGCGGCCGGCCGCGAGTTGCTGACGCGCTTCCGGGCGAGCCTTGAGATGCTCCGCTTCG
This sequence comes from Arthrobacter sp. LAR12-1-1.1, assembly GCF_040676555.1. Lineage (NCBI taxonomy): Bacteria > Bacillati > Actinomycetota > Actinomycetes > Micrococcales > Micrococcaceae > Arthrobacter > Arthrobacter sp. LAR12-1-1.1. Next base: position 517,708 of record NZ_JBEGIG010000023.1, read on the forward strand.
GGCTGCTCCGGGACGAGCTCCCGCACGCCCGGATCCTGCAGGCCGTCTGCGCCACCCTGTCGGGGAAATCACCGGCCGACGAGCAGGCCGTCATGCGGATGGCCGGCTACGGCCCACCCACCGAGGCCGTGGGCCTGGACCCCTACGATCCGCGGCTGCTGCCCGTGAAGGGGGCCTGACCATGCTGGCATTCGAAGCCGAGACCGGATCCGCCGTCGACATCTCCGCACTGGATATCCTGCTGTGGGGCGTGCTGCCGTACGTCATGGTGGTGGTCCTTGTTGGCGGGCTGGTCTGGCGTTACAAATACGATCAGTTCGGCTGGACCACGAGGTCCTCCCAGCTGTACGAGTCCAGGCTGCTGCGGATCGCGTCCCCGCTGTTCCATTTCGGCCTGCTCGCCGTGATCGCCGGCCACTTCTTCGGTCTCGTCATTCCGATGGCGTGGACCCAAGCGGCTGGGATGAGCCAGGAGTTCTACCACTTCAACGCTCTGTTCGTCGGCGGTGTGGCCGGGGTAGGGACCCTGGGCGGGATCATCCTGCTGATCTACCGCCGCCGCACCACCGGGCCCGTCTTCATGGCCACCACCGGGAATGACAAGACCATGTACGTGGTGCTGACGGCGGCGATCGTCTTCGGGCTGTGGACCACGCTGGCCAGCGTCTTTGAGGGCGAGCACGGGCACAATTACCGCGAGACCGTCGCCCCGTGGTTCCGCTCGCTGTTCATCTTCCAGCCCGACATCGCGGCCATGGCCGGGGCGCCGTTTTCCTTCCACCTGCACACCCTGGTGGGCATGGCGCTGTTCGTGATCTGGCCGTTCACCCGGCTGGTCCACGCCTTCACGGCACCGTTCCACTACCTCTTCCGCCCCTACATCGTCTACCGCTCGAGGGACCGGGACACCGGCGGAGCCGGAGCCAAAGGGACAGCCGGCGCCGCCGGTGCCCGGAACCCGGTCGGCGCGCGGCGGGGCTGGTCCGCCGTCGGGACCCGGGACCGCGACACCAGGAACCGGTGAACACCTGCGATTCCTGACCTGCACTGCTGAACTGCATTCTGAACTGAACGTTGCCGAACCGAACGTTGCCGAACCGAAAAGGAGACCACCGTGGCCGGAGCAGTGTCCCCTTTCGTCGCCGCCCCCGCCGGCCGGACGCTCAACCTGGCACTCGCCACCTCGGCGTCGGTGGCGTGCTTCTGGGCCTGGAACTCCATCGCCACGCTCGGCGCGTACTACACCCAGAACCTGCACCTCAATCCGGCCACCACCGGGGTGCTGGTGGCCATGCCCGTCTTCGTTGGCTCGCTGGGACGGATCGTCGTCGGCACCTTGACGGACAAGTACGGCGGGCGCGCCATGTTCACCTTTGTCCTGCTGGCCTCCATCATCCCGATCCTGCTGGTGGCGGTGGGCGGCACCATCGACTCCTTCGCGCTGGTGCTGGGCGCCGGACTGTTGCTCGGGGTCGCCGGCACGGTCTTCGCCGTCGGGATCCCCTTCGTCAGCGCCTGGTACGAGCCCGCCCGGAGGGGCTTTGCCACCGGTGTCTTCGGCGCGGGCATGGGCGGAACGGCGCTGGCGGCCTTCCTGAACCCGCGGCTTGTCGCGAGCATCGGCTACGTTCCCACGCACGTGCTGATCGCCGCGATCCTGGCGTGCATGGCCGCCCTCATCTGGTTCCGAATGAAGGAGGCGCCGGGCTGGACCCGCAGCAACGCGCCCGTGATGCCCAAGCTGCTCGACGCCGTGAAGACCCCGGTCACGTGGAAGCTGTGCTTTCTCTACGCCGTCCTCTTCGGGGGTTTCGTTTCCTTCGCCACGTATCTGCCCACCTACCTCCGGGATGTCTACAGCTTCGATCCCAGCGCGGCCGGCGCCCGCACCGCAGGGTTTGCGCTGGCCGCCGTGCTGGCGCGGCCCCTGGGCGGGGTGCTCGCGGACAAGGTCGGCCCCAAGCCAGTGGTGATCGTAGCGCTCGCCGGCGTCGCGGCGCTCGCCTGGGTGGTGAACCTGCAGCCCGACGGCGACGTCCCCGCCGGCCTGACGTTCGTCGCCATGGCCGGCGCGCTCGGCCTGGGCACAGGCGGGGTGTTCGCCTGGGTGGGTGTGCTCGCGCCGCAGGGCAAAGTGGGCAGCATCAGCGGGGTGGTCAGCGCCGCCGGAGGACTCGGCGGCTACTTCCCGCCGCTGATCATGGGTGCCACCTACGACGCCGCAGCGCACAGCTACGCGATCGGGCTGCTGCTGCTCGTGGTGACAGCGCTCGGGGCGCTGGCCTTCACGATCTTCGCCATGCAGGGCCGGACCAAGGCGGAGGTCGCCGCTGCCTGACCGGAGCCGGGACCGGAGGGTAGCTAGCCGAACAGCATGTTGGCCACCGTGAAGATGGCCAGCCCGGCCAAGGCGCCCACCACCGTGCCGTTGATCCGGATGAACTGCAGGTCCCTGCCCACCTGCAGTTCGATCTTCTGGGACGTTTCCTCGGCGTCCCAGCGGGCCACGGTGTCCGTGATGACCCCCGCGATGTCCGAGCGGTAGGTCTTTACGAGGTAGCCCGCCGCGTCGCCGATCCAGGCGTTCACCTTGCCGGCGAGCTCGGGATCGACCACCAGCCGGGTGCCGAAGTCATGTATGGCTGCCTTGAATTTGACGGTCAGTTCGCTGTGCGGGTCATCGACGGCGGTGAGCAGGGCCGTCTTGATGGTGTCCCAGGTGCGGGAGGCGAGCTCCCGGACCTCGGGGTCGCCGAGCACCTGCGCCTTGATGCCCTCGGCACGGGCGATCATCACCGGATCATGCTGCAGATCCTGCGCCAGGTCCTTGAGGTACTTATCGATCGACAGGCGGACCTGATGCTGCGGATCGGACTGTACGGCGCGGGTGAACTTGAGGATCTCCACGTACACCTTGTCCCCAACCAGGCCGTCCACGAACGACGGTACCCACGTCGGGGACCGGTCGGTGACCAACCTGTTGACCGTCTCCTGGTTGTCCCGCACCCAGTCCACCGTCCGGTCCACGAGCACGTCCACCAGTGCGTGGTGGTGCCCGTCGTCGAAGATCCGCTCAGCGAGCCGGCCCACGGGCGGCCCCCACGGCGGGGTGAGCAGGTGCTTGCGGACCATGGATTCGATCACGGCCTTGACGTCGTCGTCGTTGAGGACCTTGAACGCGCCGCGGATGACGGCGGCACCCTCCTTGGCGACGCGGTCCGGGCCGCCGGGGCTGGAGAGCCAGGCGCCGGCCTTGCGCGCAATGTCCGCGGACGCCAGCTTTTCCTGGACCACCTGTTCGGAGAGGAAATTGGTCTCCACGAATTCGCCCAGCGAGGCGCCGATCTGGTCCTTGCGGCGCGGGATGATCGCGGTGTGCGGGATCTTGATTCCCATGGGGTACTTGAACAGGGCCGTAACGGCAAACCAGTCCGCCAGGGCACCCACCATGCCGCCCTCGGCCGCGGCGCGGACGTACTCGAGCCCCGGATACTGCTTCTGCAGGGCAAACGCGACGACGAAGATCACGGCCATGACGATCAGGAGCGCCAGGGCCAGGAGCTTCATCCGGCGCAGCGCCGCGGCCTTCTCGGCGTCGCTGGACGCAGCGGCACGCTGTCCGGGGGGACCATCCGGGCGGACACCGCCCGGAAGTCCCGCGGCACCGGTCAGGGATGTTGGCTCAGTATTCACCTGCATGAGCCCAGCCTAGTCCCGCCACGGAAACGGGCCGTCCGCTAACGTGGCACCATGACGACTGACGAGTCCGCCGCCGCCCGTCCTCTGGTCTATGCCCACCGCGGCTCCAGCGGAGCCTTCGCCGAGCACACCCGGGCCGCGTACCTGCAGGCAATCGCCGACGGCGCCGACGGTGTGGAATGCGATGTCCACCTGACCCGGGACCAGCACGTGGTGCTCCTGCACGATGCCACCCTGGACCGCACCTCGGACGGCACCGGCCAGGTGGCCGACCGGACCCTGGAAGAGCTCCGGCCGCTGGACTTCTCCTCCTGGAAGGGAGCCCGGATCCCGGAAGCCTACGGTGCCAAGTCCGAGCAGCTCCTGACCCTGCCGGAACTGATCGACATCCTGCGCGGGGCGGGCCGCGGGATCGGACTGGCGATCGAGTTCAAGCACCCGAGCCCGTACCAGCTCGGACTCGAGGACCGCGTCCTCGAGGTCCTGAGGGACGAAGGCTGGAATCCGCGGACGTCGATGCTGGACAAGATCGTCGTTTCCTTCATGAGCTTTAGCCCCGACTCCGTCAAGCACCTTCTCGAGTCCGTGCCGGCAGGGGCCGTCTGCCAACTCGTGGACAACGTCAATGTGGCGGACATCAGGGAGGAACTGGGCCTCGGTGCCCTGACCGGCGGGGCCCTGGCCAACGTGATGAAGGCCGCCCAGGCGGAGGGCGAACGGATCCTGGATGGGGCTGAGGCGGGCATTGCCGGCCCCGGAATCGGGTACGTCCGCGCGCACGCCCCCACCGTTCAGCGCTGGCTCGCCTCGGGGCTCCGGTTCCGGGTGTGGACGGTCGACGCCGAGGACGACGTCGAACGGTGCCGGGAACTGGGGATCCACGAGATCACCACAAACTGGCCGGCCCAGGTCCTGTCCCAGCTGATGTCGGTCAGTCCGCCCCTCCGCTAAGAGCCCGGCCGCGCTGCGGAGCTGGGGCGGATTCCTGCGGAAACCGTTACGCGCCCCGGCGGATTACGGCCGGAGTGACCGCTGTGGTTGAGTGGTTGCATGCCATTTCGCTGGTCCGGCCCGGACCTCCAGACCCTGTCCGCGGCAGCGATGTGCGCGCTGCTGCTCACGAGCGCCGCCAAGCACTTCCGCGAACCCGAATTTTTCCACCCGGTGGTTCCCGACATCCTGTGCCGGGACGACTCCGGTGAGCAGCCGAACGGCCCCCTGGCCGTCCTGTCCCGGGAGGAATGGGTGGCGGCGAGCGGGCTGCTGGAAGCCGCTGTCGCCGTCGGGCTCCTGATCCCGGCCACCCGGAGGGCCGCCGCCGGCGCCGTCACGGCACTGTTCACCGCGTTTCTTTCCGGCCACGTGGACGCCCTGCGCCGGGCCTACGGGGCAGACGGCACGCCGCGCGCGCGACGCGTGCATACCTTGCGGCTCCCGCTCCAGGCGCCCCTCATCGCGTGGGCCTGGACTCTGACGCGGCGGAACCCGCGCCCGTGAAAATCCTGCAGTCGCCGGCAGTGCGGATCGGCTTGTCGATCAGCATTGCCACCGGTCTCTACGGCGTCTCCTTCGGCGCACTGTCCGTCACCTCGGGCCTGGATTTCTGGCAGACCATGGCCCTGAGCCTGCTGCTGTTCAGCGGCGGATCCCAGTTCGCCTTCATCGGCGTGGTGGCCGGCGGCGGGTCCGGAATCGCCGCGATGGGCGCCGCGACGCTGCTGGGCATGCGCAACGGCATCTACGGCATGCAGATCAACGCCCTGTTGCAGCCGCGCGGGTGGCGCAAGTTTGCCGCCGCCCAGCTGACCATCGACGAGTCGACCGCCACCAGCACGGGGCAGACGGACCCGGACGAGCAGAAGCGCGGCTTCTGGACAGCCGGAATCGGTGTCTTCGTCCTCTGGAACCTGTTCACGGCCCTCGGCGCACTGGCCGGCGGGGCACTCGGGGATCCCAAACAGTGGGGGCTCGACGGCGCCGCCGTGGCGGCCTTCCTGGGCCTGCTCTGGCCCCGCCTGAAAGGCAGGGAGCCTGTCGCCATCGCGGTTGTCTGTGCGCTGGCCACCGTGCTGGCCGTGCCGTTCGTGCCCCCGGGAGTGCCGATCCTCGTCGCCGCCGTCGTCGCGGCCGGAATCGGCTGGTTCAGCCACGGCCGCAGCGACGAGGGCCTGGAACCGGACGTCGATCCCTACGCGGAGAACCACGTGCACCACCACCACGACCCCGCCGGCGACCACCGCGATCGCACTGGAGACGACGCATGAACCTTTGGATGTGGCTGCTGCTCTCCTGCCTGCTCGCCTACACCTGGAAGCTGCTGGGCTACCTGGTGCCAGCCAGCCTGCTCCGCAACCCGCGGATGTCCAGGATTGCCGGCACCATGACGATCGGGCTGCTGGCGTCCCTGACGGTGGTCAATGCCGTCGCCTCGGGCCAGTCGCTTGTCCTGGACGCGCGGCTGGGTGCATTGGCGGCGGCGGGCATCGCTTTGTGGTTGCGGGCGCCGTTCCTGGTGGTGGTGATCGCCGGCGCGGCGGCGGCCGCCGGGCTCCGGCTGCTGGGCTGGGATTGACCCGCCCAGGGGACCCCTAGCGGTGCTGCTCGGCGATCCGATTGCGGTACGGCCGGAATGGTCTTTAGTCCCTACTTGGCGCGGGGATCGCGTGGGAGCATTCGAACATGAGCGAACACGACGGCGAGCAGGCGGCTGCCGACCAGCCGGCTGCGGAGCATGAAGCTGCGGAGCATGAAGCTGCGGAGCAGGAGGTCGCGGAGCCACGCAAGGATCAGAGGTCCAAGCAGCACGAGCCGTTCGTTTCTGGAGGGGCTGAGTCCACCAGGGAAATGCGCGAAATGTCCCGCCGTCGCCGGGAAGCCGAAGAGAAGCTGCAGCACCACCTTCTCGAAGCCAAGGAAAAGCCGGCCGAGGACGCTTAGACTGGCGTCCCGAGCCCGGCGAGCCGCAGCATGACGGCCAGGCCCTCCGGGGTTCCAGGCCAGTGGCGCCGGACGGCGTCGCCCCCCGCGCGGGCTACCACCGAGCGCAGCACCAGAGCCACTATCACGACGTCGTCCGCGTAGCCGATCACCGGTATGAAGTCCGGTACGAGGTCGATCGGGGAGGCCAGGTAGACGAGCAGGAGCGCCAGCCGGACCCGGACCCCCACCGCCACCGAACGGTCGGCCAGCAAGCGCCGGATGAGCCGAAGAAGGTCCGGCAGCAGCCGCAAAGCATCCTTCATGGTGACGGTCTCGGGGTGCCGGCGGGCATAGCCCCACAGCAGCAACAGCAGGACCGCATAGACCACCAGTACACCGCCGACTACCCCGGCAAGGGTTTCCCATCCCATGGGCTAGATCCTATCCACTCTGCCAAGAACGGCGGCCCTAGCCGAGAACGGAGTCGAACGCGGTGCCCGGCAGCGGGGCCTGCGGTGGCAATGCCCGGTCCGGCCGCTCCGTCCGGATGGCGTCCTCGACCAGCGCCACGGGGCGCCGCCAGGCGTCGGAGCCCGGCTCCATCGTGTCGACGGCGCCGATCAGCATGGCCAGCAGGCGGATCATGTCTGTCATGGAAATATCGTTGCGCAGGGTGCCCTGGCCCTGGCCACGGCCCAGCAGCACGGCGATGGATTCAACCAGGCCGCCGGTGATCCCCGCCAGCAGGCCGCGCCGGCCGGCAACAGCTCCCAGGAGGTTGGCCTCTTCGCTGGCAACACGCATCGTGGCATCGATGACCCGAAAGAGTCCGGCTGCGGCGTCCGGATCGGCCAGCGCCTCATCAATGGCCGGATCCACCTGAAGCCGGAGCTGCCTGTTCAGGGCAGCGAGCACCAGTTCTTCCTTGTCGGCGAAGTTCCGGAAGAGGGTGGCCGGACCCACCCCGGCGGTGACGGCAATGGTCTGCAACGGCACCTCGGGGCCGTGTTCGCGGAAGCACTGCCGGGCCGCGGCGATAATTTTGTCCACGTTGCGCGCGGCATCTGCGCGGAGCGGCCTGCGATCTACTGCCCGGTTCATTTGCCTAGGTTAGCAACGCGACGGGTGCGCGAACCTGTTACCGGCGGGTAGTGATTTATGTGACGGTTTCGACGGTTCGCCCGGGCGCTGTCGGGGCGGAATCCCGTGAAAGACTAGTGTCGGACAGCCCTGGAATTTTCGCCCCGCTGTCCGAACTGAGTGAAGGGAACCACCACATGCTGGTCGCATTCTCCGTAGCACCCTCCGGTGACCCCGCCAACGGACAGGCGCCCGGCGACGCGTCGGTCCATGACGCCGTCGCGGCCGCGGTGCGGATCGTCCGCGAGTCGGGTCTGCCCAACCGGACGAGTTCCATGTTCACCGAGATCGAGGGCGAGTGGGATGAGGTCATGGACGTGGTCAAGCGGGCCACAGACGCGGTCGGCGCCTATGGTTCCCGCGTCTCGCTGGTCCTCAAGGCGGACATCCGGCCCGGCTACAGCGGCGAGCTGACCGGCAAGGTGGAGCGGCTCGAAAACGCCATCGACGGGCAGGGCCCCGGCGGCACCGGGCCGCAAATTCCAACCACGCCGGAAACCTAGCGCCGGTCCGCACGCCGGAATCCGGCCCAAAACCGGACGGAAACCGCGCCCGGAGACTACCGCCGGGCGCGGGCGGCTGGAACACTGGGGACATGATCGAGCATCAGTCCACCCCCGGCTGGGTCGCCGTGGAGAACTTCCTCTCCGACGCGGTGGTCCGCCCGGATAGTTCGCTCAAGCGCGCCGTGACCAGCGCCCTCGAGGCCGGCATGCCGCCAATCGAAGTGGCCCCCAACGCCGGCAAACTCCTGAAATTGCTGGTCCAGCTCTCCGGTGCCAGCCGCGTCCTGGAGATCGGCACGCTGGCCGGTTTCAGCACCATCTGGATGGCCCAGGGGCTGCCGGACGACGGCCGTCTGGTCACCTGCGAGTACCTCCCCCTGCACGCCCGCGTTGCGCGCGCGAACGTTGACGACGCCGGCCTGGGCCACAAGGTGGACATCCGGGTCGGCGCGGCACTGGACACCCTGCAGGAGCTGGAAAGCGAGGCGGGACCGCCCTTCGATTTCGTGTTCATCGATGCCGACAAGGAAAACAGCCCCCACTACCTGGACTGGGCCATCCGGCTTGGCCGGCCCGGCACCACCATCGTGGTGGACAACGTCGTGTGGGAAGGCGCCGTGCTGGACGCGTCGATGGACCCGGTGAACGCCCCCGGAATCATCAGCACGCTCCAGATGCTGGGCGATGACCCGCGGTTGGACGGCACCGTCATGCAGACCGTGGGTTCGAAAGGCTGGGACGGCTTCGCCCTCGCGATCGTCCGCTAGGTGCAGGAGGTTGTCCGCCAGGGCGCACGAGCGCCGGTGGCATCGCATGCGTGGGGCCGGCCGGCCAGCAACAAGTGCTAAGTATGCTTAGATTGCTTGTCGACGGCGCCAGCGATGGCGGCGCGGCCGCGGACGCGCAGGACTCCAGCCACGTAGCCAGCCCACACGCCTTCCGCACAGCCCGAATCCGCCCAGTCCGAAGGAACACAGGCAGTCGCAATGAACGGGATCCCCACCGCCCACTACCCCCTACCTGTCAGGATCAGCTCCGCGGCCGCCGCCCTGGACGCGCTCAGCCCCCTGCTGTCCGAGGCACACGCCGCCGTCGGCGATGTCCCGGCGCTGCTGGACCTGGCCAAGGCGGCAGCGGCGACGGCGCCGAAGCCCGGGGACGGCCGGACCGCGTTCCTGTGGGAGATTCTGGCCTCCGTGACCGCCGTCGACGTCGCTGCCGGACGCGTGCTGGAACCGCAACTGGACGCCGTGGCGATCCTCGCCCAGGCCGCAGGCAAGGCGGCACAGGACGGCGGCGACTTCCCGAATCCCGACGGCGCCGAGTTCGAGGGGACCTGGGGGGTGTTCGCCGCCGAGGCGCCCGCCCTGCGGCTTGAGGCCAAGGAATCCGCCGGCGGGTGGATCCTCCAAGGGTCCAAGCCCTGGTGCTCGCTCGCCGCGCAGCTGGACCATGCCGTGCTGACGGCCCATCTGGAGAACGGGGACCGGGCGGCCTTCGCCGTCGACCTCCACGCGCACGGCGTGAGCTTCGCGAATCCGGAGTGGACCAGCCGGGGCTTGCGCGAGATTCCCAGCGGCACCGTCCACTTCGAGGCCGTCCCCGCCGTGCCCCTCGGCGGCGCCGGCTGGTATTACCGGCGCCCGGGCTTCGCCTGGGGCGGCATGGGCGTGGCCGCCTGCTGGCTGGGCGGCGCCGTCGCGGTGGCGCGCAGCTTCACCGCCTCCTTGCAGCAAGCAGCCGACGGCGGACGGGAGCCGGACCAGATAGCCCTGGCCCATCTCGGCGAGATTGACCGGACGCTTGCCGCCCTGACCGCCTACCTGGCCGGAACGGCCGCGAGGATCGACGCCGGGGAGCTCTCGGACCGCGGCGCGTGGAAGGAAGCCCTGCGCGTGCGGGGAAGCGTGGCCGCCGCCGTCGAACGCGTCCAGACGCTCGTGAGCCAAAATCTGGGGCCGGCCCCGCTCGCCTTCGACGAGCGCTACGGAAAACGGATGGCCGATCTCGCCCTGTACATCCGCCAGCACCACGCCATGCGCGACGACGCGCAACTGGGCACCCTGACGCTGACAGGAAGCAACCCATGGTGAATTTCACCCACAACGATGCCGGGACCAGCGAGGCCGCGTGGGCCGGCAGCCGTGCCGCCGGGCTGCCGGAACTGCCGCTGGATGACGCTGCACTCGCCGGCCGGGCCTTCATTGTCCTGGCCGCGCACCCGGACGACGAATCGCTCGGGGCCGGCGGGTTGCTGGCCCGGCTGCACGCCGTCGGCGCCACGGTCCGCGTGCTGCTGTGCACGGCAGGGGAAGGATCGCATCCCGGCTCGCCAACGACGACGCCGGAACAGCTCGCCGCGGTCCGGCTGCAGGAGTTCGGTGACGCCCTGGAACGCCTTTCCGGGGGCGGCGGTGGGGACCGGAACTGGCAGTGCCTTGGCCTGCCCGACGGACAACTCGCCGGGCACCGGGAGCAGATCCGGGCCGCGGTCCGCGAGGCGTCGGCCGCGTGCGGGCGCACCGCCGACAAGACAGTTCTCGTGGCGCCGTACCGCTCCGACGCTCACTCCGACCACGACGTCCTCGGATCCGTTGCCGCAGAGCTCAGCGCCGCGGCGGGCTACGCTTTGCTCGAATACCCTATCTGGTACTGGCTGTGGGCGGCACCAGATGGACCGGAAGACCCGGCCGGCGGGGCATGGCGGGGCTGGTTCCGGCTGCCGCTGCGCCCGGCAGAGCTGCAGGCCAAGGCTGCCGCCATGGCGGCGCATACGTCCCAGGTGCAGCCGCTCTCCGGGCTGCCGGGCGACGAGGTGCTCCTGCCTCCGGACTTCCTGGCGCACTTTGAGCGGACCTGGGAGACATTTGCCTGGCATCCGGCGGACGGCCCGGCCGAAGGCGGATCCGGCGCTGAGGCGAAAGCCCCGGCCGAGGGCGGATCCGCACGCCCCTACGCCGCGGGGGACGCGGAGCGGCTCTTCGATGCGGTCCACGCCAGGGACGAGGATCCCTGGCAGTACACCTCGAGCTGGTACGAGCAGCGAAAGCGTTCCCTCACGCTGGCCGCGCTGCCGGGCGACAGCTACACGGCCGGGCTGGAGATCGGCTGCTCGATCGGGACCCTGAGCGCGGAGCTCGCGCCGCGGTGCGGAAGCTTCCTCGCCGTTGACGCCAGCGGCACCGCCCTGGACCGCGCCGCCCGGCGGCTCGCCCACCTGCCCGCGGCAACGACGCGGCACCTGACAGTCCCGCACGAGTGGCCGGACGGATCATTCGATCTGATCGTGGTCTCAGAGGTGGGTTACTACCTCTCGCCGGCAGAGCTCGCCGGACTGTTCGACCGGATTGAGGGCTCTCTCATGCCTGGCGGGACCCTCGCGCTGTGCCACTGGCGGCACCCCGTTTCCGGCTGGGAACTCGACGGCGACTCGGTCCACGCAGCGGCCCGGCGGCACCTGGGCTGGACCGGCGGCGGGATCTACAAGGAACGCGACTTCGTCCTCGAAGTGTTCCTCGCACCGGACGCCGCACCGGACACCGCACCGGACACCGCACCGGACACCGCACCGGACACCGCGACTCACACCGAGCCGGGCACCGCCCCGGACACCGCGCCTCACACTGAGCCGGACCGCGCCCCCGAACGGACGGGGTGACCCGGATGGCGGCGTTGCCGTTGCCGCGCGGGCACCGCATCGACCGGGTCGCCGTCGTCATGCCCGCGCACGACGAAGAAGACCACCTTGGGCAGGCACTGCAGGCCGTTCAGCGGTCCGCGGACGCCCTGCAGAAGGTCCGGCCCGACGTCGACACCCGCGTGACCGTGGTGCTGGATAGCTGTACGGATGGCTCCGCCGCCATCACCGCTGCCTACGCTGCCACGGACCCGCGTATCAGCGCGCTGGAGGTCAGCTGCCGCAGCGCCGGCGCCAGCCGGTCCGCGGGCGTCCGGGCCTCCGGCATCGGCGTGCCACGGCGGCGGCCGCCCGGCGAGCGTTGGACGCCGCCGCCCTGGGCAGGCCGGACCTGGCTGGCCAACACCGACGCCGATTCCCGGGTGCCGGAGAACTGGCTGGTGCGCCAGCTAGAGTTCGCCGAAGCCGGGGCCGACGCTGTGCTTGGATCCGTGGAACCGGACCCCGCCGGGATGGACCCTGAGCTGCTCCGGCGCTGGCGCGAACGTCACCCCTTCCACGAGGACCATCCCCACATCTACGGCGCGAATTTCGGGGTCCGGGCCTCGGCCTACCTGACCGCCGGCGGGTTCGCACGGGTCACGTCCGAAGAAGACCGGACCCTGGTGCACAGCCTCCGCAGCCGCGCCTTTACGGTCACGGCGACGGACAGCACCCGGGTCCTGACCTCCGGCCGGACCCACGCCCGGGCACCGCACGGCTTTGGCACGTACCTGCGGAGCCTGGGCCCGTTGCCGCCTCCGCCTGCCGGCTGAGGATTTCGTTGACGCCGGGACCGCTCCGCCCCACACTGAAGGAGTGACTGACGATGCGAAAGAACCCAGCATTGATCAGGTTGTCGACCGCCTGGCCGCCCGGTTTCCGCACGTTCCGCGGATGCACATCGCCGGGATTGTAGGCGAGGAATTCGACGCCCTGAACGAAGGCCGGATCAGGACATACATACCCACGCTGGTTGAGCGCGGCGCCCGCGTGCGGCTGAAGAGCCAGTTCGGGATCAGCGCCGCCAACGACTAGCTCCAGTGTCCCGGTAGCCGCGAGTTCGCCGGATACCGGCCACATCGCCGTAACGTCCCGGCGAACCCGCAGCTTTCCGGCGATTTCGACGGCGGCCGGGGCCGAGGGCGCGCAGGGCGTTCAGGATCGTGGCGAGATCCACCAGTTCCTGGGTCAGTGCGCCGGCGATGGCCGGCACGTACCCCGCGGCGGCGGCCAGCATGAGGACCACGCTCAGCCCGATGCCGATCCAGATGCTCTGCAGGGCCACCTGCACGGTGCGCCGTCCGATCCGGACGGCCGACGCCACCTTGGAGAGGTCGTCGAGGATGATCACGACGTCGGCGGATTCGCCGGCCGCCGTCGAGCCGCGGGCGCCCATGGCGATTCCGACGTCGGCGACCGCCAGGACCGGGGCATCGTTGACGCCGTCGCCGACCATCATGACCGGACGGTCCGGCAGCGATTTGACGGCCTCGACCTTGTCCGGCGGGAGGCACTCGGCGCGGATGTCTGAGAGCCCGGCCTCCTCCGCGATGTGCCGGGCCGTGGCGAGCGCGTCGCCGGTCAGCATGACCGTCCGGCCCACGCCCAGCGCCTTGAGCTCGCCGAGGGTGCGGCGGGCCTCGTTGCGGATGGGATCGCTCATCACGAGCGAGCCCACGAATTCGCCGCCGGCACCGACGTAAATGGCGAGCTCGCCGCTGGTGAGCTTCGCCTCCGTCACGCCGGATGCCCACTCCGCCACGAACGCCGGCTTGCCCACCACGACGTCCCGGCCGTTGAACCGGGCCCGCACCCCGTGGGTGGCGACTTCCGTGGCCTCGGTGGCGGACGAGAAGGCCATCCCGCGGTTCCTGGCCGCGTCCATCACCGATGCGGCCAGGACGTGCGAAGAATACTGTTCAGCGGACGCCGCCAACTGGAGGACCTCGTCGGCCGTGCGGCTCCCGGCGGTCCGGATGCCGACCAGGGCCGGGCGGCCGTACGTGAGGGTTCCAGTCTTGTCGAAGGCGGCCGTCTTGATCCGGCTTAGCTGTTCGAGCACTCCGGCGTACTTGACGATGATGCCGGAGCGCGCGGCGCGGCTCATCCCGCCGAGGAACGCCACCGGCGCGGCGATCAGCAGGGGGCACGGGGTGGCCACAACGAGGACCTCGGCGAATCGTTCCGGGCTGCCGCTGACGATCCAGCCCACGGCGCCGAGAACGTACGCGAGGGCGGTGAACGGAACGGCATAGCGGTCGGCCAGCCGGACCATGGGAGCCTTGCTATCCGCCGCCTCCTTAACGAGGGCGACGATCCTGCTGTATTGCGAATCCTCCACGCGTGCCGTGACGCGCATTCGGACCGCGACCTCACCGTTCAACGACCCGCTCATGAGGCCGTCCCCGGCGGACCGTTCCACCGGCAGGCTTTCCCCTGTGAGTGAGGATTCATCGAACGACCCGGAATCGGAGAGCAGGACGCCGTCCAGCGGGACCACCTCGCCGGGCCTGACCAGCAGGATGTCCCCGATCTCGACGTCGGTGGCGGCGACGTCCTCGTTCTGGCCGTCTGTGGGGGTTCCGGCGGCGGCGCTGCCGTTGCGCTCCCGGTGTGCCGTCTGCGGGACGCGTTCGAGCAACGCGGTGAGTTCGCCCCTGGCCCGCCCGGCGGCGTAGTCTTCGAGGGCCGTACCGCCGGCGAGCATGAGGACGATAATCATCGAGGCGATGTACTCACCTACCAGCACCGTGCTGACGATTGCGGTCACGGCCAGGATGTCGATGCCCCACTGCCCACCTGCCAGCCGGCGCGCCATCCCGACGGCGAGGTAGGCCGCCACGGTCAGGGCATAGGCGCTCGCGGCGACCCGGGCTATGCCTTCGTGGCCAGCGGCCAACATGGCCACCACCGCCAGCAGCGCAAGGAATGTCCCCGTGACGAGCGGATACCGCAGCACGAATTTCACGAAAGTTCTGCCTTCGACGGCCTGTCCTTCACTACTGAATCCTACTTCGACGCTCTTTGCGCCCGCGTCGCCGCGAGTTCGCCGGATACCTGCCAGATCGCCGCAACGTCCCTGTGTGTCAGGCGAGCCCGCACCGTTCCGGCGATTTCGACGGCGGCGGGCGCGGGACCACCCGGGCTAGGTCGGCTCCATGTGCAGCACGGCCGCCCCCGTGATCCGGTCCTCCGCGAGGTCCCGCAGGGCCTGGTCCGCGGCCTCGAACGGGTAGGCCACGGTGGTGGGACGGAGCGGGATCTCGGCGGCGATCCGGAAGAACTCCTCGCCGTCGGCCCTGGTGTTGGCCGTGACGCTGCGCAGCTGGCGCTCCTGGAAGAGCTCGTCGGTGTAGTGCAGGGGCGGGATGTCGCTCAGGTGGATGCCCGCGACGGCGAGCGTCCCGCCGCGGTCCAGGGCGCGCAGCGCAATCGGCACGAGCCCGCCTGCGGGGGCAAAGAGGATCGCGGCATCCAGCGGATCCGGCGGCTGCTCCTCGGCCCCGCCGGCGAACGTGGCGCCCAGATCCAGGGCCAGCTTGCGCGCCTCCGCGGACCGGGTCATGACGTAGACGCGGGCACCCCGGTACAGGGCAATCTGTGCTGCCAGATGCGCGGATCCGCCGAAGCCATAGATGCCCAGCCGGCCGCCGATCGGCAGCTCCGCCCGGCTCAGGGCACGGTAGCCGATGATGCCTGCGCACAGGAGGGGCGCGGCCTCCTCGTCGCTGAACGTCTCCGGGATCCGGTAGGCGAAGTTCTCGGCCACCGTGATGAGCTCGGCGTAGCCGCCGTCGCGGTCCCAGCCGGTAAAGGTGGGGGAAAGGCAGAGGTTTTCCTGGCCGCGCACGCAGAACCGGCAGGCGCCGCAGGTGCCGCCCAGCCAGGGAACGCCCACCCGTTCGCCGAGGCCGAACCTGGCCGCCCCCGGTCCCTGTCCGATCACCTCACCCACCACCTCGTGTCCCGGGATGGTCCCGGGGTGCCGCGGCCGGAGGTCGCCCTCGGCCAGGTGTAAGTCCGTGCGGCACACACCGCAGACGCGCACTTTCAGCAGGACCTCTCCGCGTCCCGGCACAGGATCCGGGCAGTCGGCGGCGACGAGGGGACCGCTGGACATGGGCCCCGGAAGTCCAACTCGCCAGGCTCGCACCGCGGCCTCCTTCTCTGCAGCATCCCCAGGTCCGAATTGGTTACATTTGCGGCGGCTAGCGGGTGACCAGCACGTTGCAGTGCGCCTTGTGCAGCACGGCGGAGACCGTGTTCCCCGGTCCTGCCGAGGGGTTGTGGGTCCCGAGCACCAGGACGTCGGCGTCGTCCGCGGCGTCGAGCAGCTCCCTGGCACCATGGCCCTCGCGCAGGGCCCCGGAAACCTCCAGGCCGGATGCCAGCCCGCGGGCCTCAGCGACGGCCCGGTCCAGCAGCTCCTGGCCGTGGAGCCGGGCATGGCGGCCGTGCTCCTCCCGTGCCCCGGCCCGGAGCGGATCCACGTGGACGAGCTGCAGCGGGGCGCCGAGGACTTCGGCCAGCGCGATGGCCTCGGCCACGGTGGCTGGGCTGCGGGGCGAGGCGTCAACTCCCACGACGACCGGGTGATGCGGGCGGCGCGGGCGCCGGATCACCATCACCGGGCAGGGTGCCGATCCGGCCAGATCGATGCAGACCGAGCCGGCCACCTGGCCCAGGACGGCGCCAAGGCCACGGCTGCCCACCACCAGCAGCCGTGCGTCCCGGGCAGCGTCGCGCAGCACCGGTGCCGGGAGCCCGGCCTCCATGACGCCGTCGACGGCGGGGGCCGCGTGTTCCGTCGCATTTTCGGGAACGGCACGATCGGGAACGGCACCCTCGACGCCGGGCGGCGCGGCTCCGGCCGCTTCGAGGGCGGTGGCGCGGGCCAGTTCGATGCCCTCGGCGAGGATGGCTTCCGCGGAGTGCCGCAGCCCGCTGCCGGCCACGCCTTTGACAGGGCCCAGGTTCTTGGTGAAGACCGGCCACACCCAGGCATGGACCACCCGGAGGTTCAGGCCGGCGGCGGCCGCGTAGCCGGCGGCCCAGCGAACGGCGAGTTGGGCGGCCTCGGACCCGCCGTAGCCGACCGCCACGATGCCGCCCTGCTGCCCTGCGGGTGCCGACATTTTTCCTCCCGGCTCGGCGGACGCACCCCCTCGCCCGGCAGTATGTGCAGCCCCAGTAGAACCCTGCGATCCGGGAATGGGTAGGGGCTTTGGTCCCGCGGACGGCCAGCGGACGGCCAGCGTCCGGCCGCGCGGGGCCACTCCAGCCGGGGATCGGGGTCCGGGGCACCCCTGCCGGTGAACCACTGCCGGTGAACTAGGGTTGAAACATGCACAATGCGGGGGATAGCTGATGGCCAAGCGGGGCAGGGGGCGAAGCACCGGAACCGCGGAACCCGGAGTGGTGGAAGTGCCCAAAGGTTCCCGGCCGGCCGGTCCTGTGGCCGGGGTGTACTACATCGACACGGGGGACTGCGAGCTGATCCCGGACCAGGACAATTCCACCGGCTGGCTCCTGCGCATCAACGGGGTCATGAGCTCGCACATTGATCTCGCAGACCCGTTGTTCCTGGACTTTGAATACATGCGCTGGATCGCCGCCCTTGTCGAGTCGCGCTGGCCGCGCGATTCGAAGCCAAAGCTCCGCGCCCTGCACCTCGGCGGGGGAGCATGCTCACTGGCCCGCTACTTCCACGCCGCCTATCCGGACGCCCGCCAGGTGGTGGTGGAGCTGGACGGCAAGCTCGCCGACTACGTCCGTGGCTGGTTTGACCTGCCCAAGGCCCCGCTGCTGCGCCTGCGCGTGGGAGAAGCCCGGGAAGTCACCGAGAGCCTGACCCCGCAGACCCGGGACCTGATCATCCGCGACGTCTTCGCAGGCTCGCTGACCCCGCGGCCGCTGACAACCCGGGAATTCACCGAGCACGCCAAGCGCGTCTTGGCACCCGGCGGGATCTACGTGGTGAACTCCGGCGACGCCCCTGACCTCAGGAATGCCCGCGAAGACGCCGCCACCATCGCCGACGCCTTTGCCCACACCGTGATCATCGCGGATCCGGCCATGCTCAAGGGCCGGCGTTACGGCAACATGATCATGGCCGGCAGCGACAGCCCGTTCGACGACGATCCCGGCCTCGCGCGGCGCCTGCTCGGCGGAGCGGTGCCGGCCCACATCTGGAACGACGGGAAGGTGCGGGCGTTCGCGGCAGGCGCCGCCGTCCGCCACGACCCGGCACGTTCAACCCCGGCTGAACCGCCTGCTGAGACCCTTGCTGAGCCGCCGACTGCTCCGTAACGCCCTTTTTGCGGCACCATAACGGCGCCTACGGAGCAATCGATGTGGTGGCTCCCCGCCCCAGCAGGGCATCGCGGTGCGCCGCGGTCTGTTCCCGCAGTGCCTGCACGAGGGCTGCCACTGCCGGCCGGCGCATCGAATCGGGCCGGAGCACCATCCAGTAGGGGAGCAGCTCCGCGAATTCCTCGGGCAGGAGCCGGACGAGGTCCGGATGCAGGTCGGCCGCGAAGCAGGGCAGGAACCCGATCCCGGCGCCGGCGCGGGTGGCCTCCACGTGGACAAAGACGTTGGTGGAGCTCAGCCCGTCCCGCATTGTGGGCACCAGCCGACGCGGGGCGTCCAGATCGTCCACCTGCAGCATCGAATCCACGAAATAGACCAGCGAGTGGGCCGTCAGTTCCTCCACGTTGGCCGGGGTGCCGTACTCGGCCAGATAGCCGCGGGAGGCGTACATTCCCAGCATGTACTCGCCGAGCTGCGCGGCCTCTGCCCGGTGCACCTGCGGCTCGCCGACCACCACTTCGATGTCCAGGCCGGAACGCTGCTGGAGCGCCCGGCGCGTCACGGTGATGATCTCCACGCTGAGGCCGGGATGGTCGCGGCGGAGCCGGGCCACGGCCGGGGCGGCGATGTAGGCGCTGAAGCCGTCCGTCGCGGTCATCCGGACGACGCCGGTGATGGGGTCCGGGGTGTGCCCGGGCTGCTCCAGGGTGCGCACGGCACTCTCGACCTGCTCGGCCACCCGCACGGCCTCGGCACCGAGCTCGGTGAGCTCCCAGCCGCCGGACGCGCGCGAGAGCACGCGGCCGCCCAGCGCCTTCTCCAGCGCAGCGATCCGCCGGGAGACGGTGGTGTGGTTCAGTCCGAGAGTCTGGGCCGCCGTCGTAAATTTCGCCGAACGGGACACCGCGAGCAGGACCAACAGGTCATCGGGATTGGCGTTCATATCTGCAATTCTGCACATGCCGGGTGCCAGTTTGGCCATTGAATCGCCGTAAATGTGCGGCAATACTCAATGGAGCCATTTCAGTGCTGTGCGTCACAGCGCGTGTCACCGATGACACTAAGGAGAACCAGATGAGCGTAAACGAACGCTCTGCAACAACCCCCGCAGCACCCGCATCCAAGGGTTCCGGGCTCAAGAAAATCGTCGCAGCTTCGATGGTGGGAACCGTCGTCGAGTGGTACGAATTCTTCCTCTATGCCACCGCCGCCACCCTGGTGTTCGGCAAGTACTTCTTCCCCGCCACCGGCAACGAGCTGGACGGCATCATCCAGGCGTTCCTGACCTACGCCGTCGGTTTCGTGGCCCGCCCGCTGGGCGGCATTGTCTTCGGCCAGATCGGCGACAAGCTCGGCCGCAAGCCCACCCTGCAGCTGACCATCATCATCATCGGTGTCTCCACCTTCCTGATGGGCTGCCTCCCGGGCTTCGCCTCCATCGGCTACCTGGCCCCGGCGCTGCTGGTCTTCCTGCGCTTCATCCAGGGCTTCGCCCTCGGCGGCGAATGGGGCGGCGCTGTTCTGCTCGTCGCCGAGCACAGCCCCAACAAGTCCCGCGGCTTCTGGTCCAGCTGGCCCCAGGCCGCCGTTCCCGTGGGCAACCTGCTGGCCACCCTGGTCCTGTTCATCATGTCCAACGTGCTCAGCGCCGCCGACTTCCTCAGCTGGGGCTGGCGTGTGGCGTTCTGGCTCTCCGCCGTGATCGTGTTCGTCGGTTACTACATCCGCACCCACGTCTCCGAATCGCCCATCTTCCTCGAGGCCAAGGCCCAGCTGGAGGAAGAGCAGTCTGTCAGCTACGGCGTCCGTGAAGTCATCCGCAAATACCCCAAGGGCATCCTGCAGGCCATGGGCCTCCGGTTCGCGGAAAACATCATGTACTACCTCGTGGTCAGCTTCGCGATCGTCTACCTGAAGTCCGTGCACAAGTACGACACCTCCTCGCTGCTGCTGGCCCTGCTGATCGCCCACGTCATCCACTTCCTGGTCATCCCGCAGGTCGGGCGCCTCGTGGACAGCTGGGGCCGGAAGCCGGTCTACCTTGTCGGGGCCATCGCCGGCGCCACCTGGCCGTTCTTCGCCTTCCCGATGTTCGATACCCGCAATCCGGTGATCATCGTCCTGGCCGTCACGATCGGCCTGTGCCTGCACGCCTTCATGTATGCCGGCCAGCCGGCCCTGATGTCGGAGCTTTTCCCGACCAGGATGCGCTATGCCGGGGTCTCCCTGGGCTCGCAGGTCACCTCGATCTTCGCCGGTTCGCTGGCGCCGCTCCTGGCCACCCAGTGGCTCAAGGACACCGGCTCGTGGCTGCCCACCGCGATCTACCTGGTGGTCGCCTGCGCCATCACCACCGTGGCAGTGCTTAGCCTGAAGGAAACCAAGGGCATCGCACTGGAGGACGTGGACCGGGCCGACGCCGAACGCGAAGGCCTGCCCGTAGCAGCCATGCGCTGAGCTGCTTGCGTTACTGGGCCGCTTGCGTTACTGGGCTGCTTGAGTAACTGGGCCGCTTGCGTTACTGGGCTGCTTGAGTAACTGGGCCGCTTGAGTTTGGGCCGGCTCCAGCCACGCTGGAGCCGGCCGCCTCATCGAATCTTTAGATATGGAAGGCTGAGTTATGGAAAACACGCTGAACGGACGCAAGGCCCTGGTCACCGGCGGCGCCGGCGGGATCGGCGCAGCCAGCGTCCGCGCCCTGGCGGCACGCGGGGCCAAAGTGGTGATCGCGGACGTGGACGAGTCCGCCGCCGCAGCACTCGCCGACGAGGTCGGCGGCACTGTGTGGGCCGTCAACCTACTTGACGTTGAATCCCTCCAGACGCTCAGCCTGGACTGCGACATCCTGGTGAACAACGCCGGAATCCAGCGCATCAGCCCCATCGAGGAGTTCGATCCGGCCGACTTCCGCCGCATCATCACCCTCATGCTCGAGGCGCCGTTCCTGCTGATCCGGGCCGCGCTGCCGCACATGTACGCCAACAACTTCGGCCGGATCATCAACCTGTCCTCCGTGCACGGGCTGCGGGCCTCGCCGTTCAAGAGCGCCTATGTTTCGGCCAAGCACGGACTGGAAGGCCTGAGTAAGGTGACGGCACTCGAAGGCGGGGCGCACGGAGTCACGTCCAACTGCATCAACCCCGGCTACGTCCGGACACCCCTGGTGGAGTCGCAGATCGCGGACCAGGCCAAGGTGCACGGCATTCCGGAGTCCGAGGTCCTCGCAAAGATCATGCTGACCGAATCGGCGGTCAAGCGGCTGGTGGAACCCGAGGAAGTGGCGTCCCTCGTGGCGTGGCTGGCATCGGACGACGCCGGCATGGTCACCGGCGCCAGCTACACGATGGACGGCGGCTGGTCCGCGCGGTAGCCGGTCGCCGGCACGGCTGGGTTGCGGCTCGCTTGCCGGCC
This sequence comes from Arthrobacter sp. LAR12-1-1.1, assembly GCF_040676555.1. Lineage (NCBI taxonomy): Bacteria > Bacillati > Actinomycetota > Actinomycetes > Micrococcales > Micrococcaceae > Arthrobacter > Arthrobacter sp. LAR12-1-1.1. Next base: position 539,374 of record NZ_JBEGIG010000023.1, read on the forward strand.
GGGTTGCCCGGCTAATTGCCCGGCTGGAACTCCGCAGAGTTGCCCACGAGCGCGAGCGTGCCGCCCAGGCCGATCATCATCACGCCGCCGGTGGTGCTGAGCGCGGCGATCCGCCGGGGCGAGCGGGCAAACCAGTGCCGGGCCGTTCCCGCCGCGAGGGACCACGTGCTGTCTGAGACCAGGGCAATCAGCAAGAAGATGGCCCCCAGGGTTCCGAGCTGCACCGGAATCGCGCCGGCGGAGTAGTCCACGAACTGCGGAAGCACGGCCACGAAGAACACAATCGACTTGGGGTTGGTCGCACCCACGATGAAGCCCTCCCGGAGCACGCGGGCGGTCGAGGACGGGTTCGAGGACGATGCCGTCGCCGGTCCGCCGCCCCGGTGCCGGATCGCCTGGATCCCGAGGTAGACAAGATAGGCGGCGCCCGCGAATTTCACCACGCTGAACAGCAGCACGGACTGGGCCAGCACCACGCCGACGCCCAGGGCCACGGCGGCGATCTGCACCACCTCGCCGGCAGCGTTCCCCAGGACGCTCAACAGCCCGCCCCTGCGTCCCAGGGCCAGGGTCCGTCCGATCACGAACAGCACGCTGGGCCCCGGGACGGCGATGAGCACGAGGGAGGCGAGGGCAAAGGCGAGGACGTTGGGCACGGGGACCATGCCTGATCTTAACCCCGCGGGGCCACTCCCGGGAGCGGCCCCTGAGGGGGAGGCGCCGTTTACCGCCCGGCGGGAACCTGCGGGAGCTGGGCCGTTTCATCCACGAGTTCCGCCCGCGCCCGGCCGTGGCCGCGGACCCAGAGCCGGTAGGCGAGTACCAGGACGCCGAGCCAGACGGCGCCCACGTACAGCGCCACGCGCGTGTCCTCGAAGACGCCCAGAATCACGATCACGAGGGCCATGAACGCGATGGTCAGCACGGAGGCGGCGGGCCACCACGGTGAGGGGAACTCCGACGCCGGCAGGGACTTGCGGGCGATCTCGCGTTTCATGGCGACATGGGAGGCCAGGATCATGGCCCAGACCCACACGGTGGCGAAGGTGGCGATCGAGGCGATCAGCAGGAAGACGTCCTCCGGGATCACGGCGTTCAGGACCACTCCCACCAGCAGGATGCCGGTCATCATCACCACGGTCATCCACGGCACCCCGTGACGGGAGACCTTGCCGAAGCTCGCCGGGGCGTGGCCCTGCCGGGCAAGGCCGAAGAGGATCCGGCCGGCGCCGAAGATGTCGCTGTTGACTGCCGAGAGCGCCGCCGTGATCACGACGGCGTTGAGGATGTGGGGCGCTGCCGGGATGCCCAGACCGCTGAAGATCTGCACGAAGGGGCTGCCGTTGCTGCCAATTTCATCCCACGGGAACAGGCTCATCAGCACGCCGAGGGTCAGCACATAGAACAGCAGGACCCGGACGGGAACGGTGTTGACTGCCTTGGGGATGACCTTTTTCGGGTCGGCGGCTTCACCGGCGGTGATGCCGAGGGTTTCTATGCCGCCGAACGCGAACATCACGACGGCGAAGGAGGCCAGGAGCCCTTCGAACCCGTTGGGGAACACGCCCCCGTGGTCCACGAGGTTGCCAAGCCCGGGCGCCACGGTGGCGCCGCCGGCCTGGAAACCGAAGACGATGATCGCCGCCCCACCCGCGATCATGGCGATGATGGCCGCAACCTTGATCAGGGAGAACCAGAATTCCAGCTCACCGAACACCTTGACGCTGAGCAGGTTCAGGGCCGCCAGGAAGAAGATGATGGCCAGGATCCAGACCCAGCGCTCCACGTCGGGGAACCAGAATCCCATGTAGATGCTGAAGGCCGTGACATCCGCGATGGCCACGATCGCCATCTCGAAGACATAGGTCCAGCCGGTCACGAACCCGGCCAGCGGCCCCAGGTAACGGCTCGCGTACTGGCCGAAGGACCCGGATACCGGGTGCCGCACCGCCATTTCGCCCAGGGCCCGCATCACCATGAAGACTGCGGCGCCGCCGATCATGTAGGCAAGCAAGACGGCGGGCCCGGCCTTCTGGATGGCGGAGGCGGAGCCGTAGAAAAGCCCCGTGCCGATCGCCGATCCCAGCGCCATGAAGCGGATGTGGCGGACGTTGAGTCCCCGGCTGAGTACGGAGTCAACGGCTGCGCCGACGGTGGTGACGGCGCTGCCGGTGCCTGCTTCGTCAGGTGCCGGCTTCGTGGCGGTTTGGGCTTGTTGCATGCGAATACCTTCTCGTCATTGGGAGGGGGATCGCTATCCAGCAGACCATGTCCGGCCTTGCTGTGATGAGTCTCACGGGTACTTCGTGTCTTTGATTTCAGACTGTGCGGCGTCCCCGCCGCCGGGATTCCCCACCTTTGGCGGGGCCTTGCGGCGTGTGGTCCCGCGATGGCGGCGCGTGCCGGCGTCGTGGTGGCAAAGGTGGGGAAACTCCGCGCGGGGACCAAGCGCGGTCGGATCGAGGGCGGCACGGTCGCCGCCGTCGGACCCAAACCTAAAGCGAGTCGAAAACTCTTGACACCATGTCAGGTTTTCTTTACTTTTAGGATGTCAGGTTTGTTTTACATCGATTTGGTTGCGCGGGAGCGGCAGATGTCATTTGAAGAAAAGAGCGCCTGGATCATGGGGGTGCTTGCGGCCGCAACCTACACCGCGTACCTCGCCGTCGTTCTTGGTCTGGCCGGCACCATGCCGCTCACGGAAGTGCCGTACGTGGCGCCGCTGCTGTGGACGGTCGGCGCTTCGATCGGCCTCTCGATCGTGCTCCATCTGGCGATCCGGGCCCTGTCCGCCAAGGACGCCGGCATGAAAGACCAGCGGGACAAGGAGATCTACCGCTTCGGCGAGTACATCGGCCAGTCCTTCCTCGTCGTCGGGGCCGTGACGGCGCTCCTCCTGGCCATGGCCGAGCTCGACCACTTCTGGATCGCCAACGTCATCTACCTGGCCTTCGTCCTTTCGGCAATCCTGGGATCCGTGGCCAAGGTGGTCGCCTACCGCAAGGGCTTCCAGCCGTGGTGAAGCCGACCCGGGTCACCAACTCCATCCGGCGCCTGCGCTTCGAAAGCGGCGAGCTGACCCAGGCGGAGCTCGCCGAACGTATCGGTGTGACCCGCCAGACGGTCATCGCGATTGAACAAGGCCGCTACTCGCCGTCGCTTGAACTGGCGTTCCAGATCGCCCACGTTCTCAAAGTTCCGCTCGATGACGTCTTCCAATACCCCGACTTTGAAGGAGAAACACCATGAAAGCGATCGTTCAGGATGTTTACGGTTCCGTTGAAGTGCTGGAACTGCGCGAGACCGAAGCCCCCGTGCCCGGCGATGACGACGTGCTGATCCGGGTACGGGCCGCCGGCGTCGACCAGGGCGTCTGGCACCTCATGACGGGGCTTCCGTACCTGACCCGTGCGGTCGGCTACGGGCTGAGGAAACCGAAGACCCGCATCCGGGGCCGGGCCGTGGCGGGCCAGGTGGAGGCTGTCGGCCGGAACGTCGTCGGCTTTCGCGCGGGGGATGAGGTGTACGGCACCTGCGAGGGATCCTTCGCCGAATACGCGTGCGCAAAGGAAGCCCGGCTCGCGCTGAAGCCCAAGAACCTCAGCTTCGAGCAGGCCGCCGCCGTCCCGATCTCCGCCGTCACGGCCCTCCAGGCGCTCCGGGACGCCGGCAGGGTCCAGGCCGGGCAGGAGGTCCTCGTCATCGGCGCGGCCGGCGGTGTCGGCGCGTATGCGGTGCAGCTCGCCAAGGCGTTCGGGGCGCAGGTGACGGGGGTGTGCAGTACTGCGAAAACCGATCTGGTCCGCTCGATCGGCGCGGACCATGTCATCGACTACAAACATGACGACTTCGCGGACGGGGCCAGGCAGTTCGACCTCATTGTCGACACCGCCGGCAACCGCCCGGTCGCCGTCCTCCGGCGGGCGCTCAAGCCGAAGGGAACGCTCGCGATCGTCGGCGGGGAAGGCGGAGGGCGGCTGGCCGGAGGCATTGGACGCTCGCTCGGCGCGGCTCTGCTCTCCGTGTTTGTCGGCCAGCGGCTCACGGGCGTCATGTCCGCAGAGCGCGCGGAGGACCTCCGGTTCCTGACCGGGCTCATCGAGGCGGGCGCGGTGACCCCGGTTATCGGCAAGTGCTATGCCCTGGCGGACGCTCCGGCGGCAATCCGGGACCTGCGCGATGGCCACCTCCGCGGCAAGGCCGTCGTCACTGTTTGACCTGGCCTACTGAGCCGGCCTACGGCGTGTCCGCGTGAAAGCGGGCGACGTACCGCCGCTGCCCCGGAGTCTCCACCGTCCGACGCCGGTACTTGCGCCTGACGTAGGACACCGCCTGGGCGGGCGGGACTCCGTCCAGGATGGCGATGCAGGCCAGTGCGGTTCCGGTCCTGCCGATGCCGCGCCAGCAGGCCACTTCAACCCGCTCGGCCGCCGCCCGGCGCCAGGCCTCGCGGAATGCGTCGAAGGCGTCATGCTCGTCGGCCGGCAGCCGCAGGTCGGGCCACAGCAGCCATCTGGACTCCCACTCCACCCGGGGCGGCTGTTTGCCCAGCAGGTAGAGGCCGAAATCAGGCAGCGGGCCCTCGGGCAGCGCGTAGTGCAGCCCCCGGCCGCGGACGCTCCGGCCGGACGGAAGAACCAGGACGCCGTCCTGGGATGGTTCCCACGTCTGCTTCATGCTCCAGATCGTAGTCCTTCCGCCGGGGTGGGGCCTTGTCCGCCCGCGCTGTGCCCGGGCTGGCTGCCGCCGGCGCACGAGGGTGGGGGCCCGGAGTCAGCGGTCAGCGGTAGCCGGCGGCATCGGCGTCGAGTCCCGCTTCCTGGACTTCGACGAGGTATCTCCAGCAGTCCGGCTGCGAGCCGTCGGTGTCGGTGAAACCGTACTCGCGCGCCAGCGCTCCGGAGGAATATGAGCCGCCCGTGCGGCTGAGCACGTTGGGGTCCGCCGCCAGGGCCGCGACCGCGCGCCCGACGAACAGCGGGCTTTCCGAGATCGCGGCAAAATGCGGTTGCGTGCTGGCGGCTTCCCGCCAGTTCGCCTCGGTGACGCCGAAGTGTTCGAGCATCATCTCGGAGCGCATCCAGCCGGGCGTCAGTGCCAGCGCCGTGCACCCGGACAACTTCAGCTCCTCGGCCTGGCTGAACGCCAGGCGGAGCACCGCGGTCTTGACGAGATCGTAAAACACCGACACCCGGTAGTGCCGCGCGTTGTACTCGCCGGTGCCGTCGGTCATCTCCACCACCAGGCCGCCGGGGCGGCGGGCGAGCAGCGGGAGCGCGAAGTGGCTGGTGATGAGGTGGGTGTCGAGGCCAAGGTGGAGCATCTGCAGCCCGGCGTCCAGATTGTGCGCCCAGAGCGGCGTGTTCCATTCAATGAAGTCCTCGCCACCCCAGATGTCGTTGACCAGGATATCCAGCCGGCCTTGTTCCTCGTCGATCCTTTGGACCAGGGCTTCGACCTCGGACGGTACGAGATGGTCGACCGCGACGGCGATCCCGGTGCCGCCCGCGGCGCTGACGAGGCCGGCCGTCTCATCGATCGTCTCGGGCCGGTTGTAGTCGGAGCGGTGGCTGGAGGTCGTGCGGCCGGTGCAGTACACCACCGCTTCCGCCTCGCCGAGGGCGACGGCGGTGCCGCGGCCCGCGCCGCGCGTGGCCCCTGCTACCAAGGCGACCTTGCCCGACAACGCTGCAACCATGCCTTCGCTACCTTCCTCCGCGGACCCCTCCCGGGCCCAGGGCATTCATCTTTAGCGGACACTTCATGGCGACCGCAGGTCATCGAGCAGCCGTTGCAGGTACTCGGGCCGCTCGATATTGGCGAAGTGTCCGCAACGCGGGATCGTGACGAGCTGGGCGTGCGGGACTATTTCGGCCAGCCGGTTCAGGTCAGAAGGAGGCGTGAACAAATCGCTGTCCCCGCGCGTCGCGAGTACCGGGCAGCTGATGCCGCGCCACTGGCCAAAGTCGTAGTGCGCCGCGGCCCGGACTGCTGCGGAGAAGCTGGCCGGCCGGGCGTCGTCGCCGAGCCCGCGAAGCACGCCCGCCGGGATGGTTGCGGGTTCTGCGAAGAAGGGGGACAATACCAGTCCCGTCACGGGTGTGCTGCCGACTGCACGGACCAGCGCCGGCCCCGCCGGGCCCAGGGCCGCCATGGAGCGCATGAGCAGCAGCAGGCCGACAAACGTCGGGAAGCTTGAAAGGCTGTGCAGAGGCCGCCGGGCCGCCTCGGACACGCCGAATGTAGTGGCCGAAATGGTGGCGACGCTGGCCGTCCTCTCCGGCCAGGCCGCGGCAATGTGCAATGCCAGGAAGCCTCCCATGGAGTGGCCCACCAGGTTCCACCGCCGGTAGCCGAGCGAGTTCAAAACTTCGGTGACAACCTGTGCCATCGCCTCGATGCTGAAATGCTCCAGCCGGGCACCCTTCGTGGATTCGCCCCAGCCCGGCAGATCAATCAGCACACGGTCATGGGCTGGCGCCGCGGATAATAACGGCGGGAAGGAAGTCCAGGATCCCGCGGCGCCGTGAAGGTAGACATCCGCTGTGCCGGGCGCGGGACACCGGCTTCCGGTGCCCTGCTGGACCCGCACCGTGCAGGAGCCCAGTTCCGTCGGAAGGACGTGCCGCCGCAGCGTGGCCGCTCCATTGCGGCCGGATTCGTGTTGAACACTCATAGTCACTTCCTGGTCCTAGTCTCTAAACGTCGCTGAGACTGATTCGGAGCCGTAGAGGTACCGGACCGGCCGCTGCCAGTGAGGATGACGAATCCGGGCGGGACGGGGAAGCCTGCACGGGTGAGCTCTCCCAGGTTGGCGCCCCTGCCTCCTGCGGTCGCGACGTCGTCGCCGCCAGTGTCCTCAACCCGCTGCGTGAAGCCCATCGCCGATAGTCCCTCGATGCCTGTTCGCCTGATCCCGGCCCTGACGCCCGTGGTTCCGCGGGCCGTGGTGCCGACTCAACGGTAATCCGGTGTTTTGGCTCGGGGGAAGGGCCAAAAGGAACACCCGGGGGAGACTTGTTTGGATTTATTGCCCCACTGTCATTTGACTGAAAGCCCCTGCGCCAGCCACAGGCACGCGCGGCTTGCTGCCTTGCCTCGGAAGTCGCCCTAGGAGAAGTCCGACGTCGGCCTTGCAGGTGTCCGGAATTCCAGACACCGGTGGGGCTGAATGGCCTACCGCAACCCGCCCGGCGGGGGCATTCTTAAGTACGGGATACCGGACACCGCCCGATCTTGAAGAGGACCCATGCCAGCCAGCAGCACCACCCTGACCCACCAACCCGCGGCATCGGATTCGCCCGCTGCCGCTGCCGCTCCCGCGCCCGGCGCCGCGGCGGCCAAGCCGGCACCGGCTCCCGCCCCGGTCCGCCGAGCCGCCGGCACCAGGGCGACGTCGAAAGTCCCTGCCGCCGAGAACACCCTGCGCATCCTCAAGCTGCTGGCCTCCCGGCGCGGACCGATGGCGGCGTCGAACATTGCCACCGCGCTGGGGCTGCCGCGCTCCAGCGTCTACCACCTGCTCGGAGTGATGGAAGCGAACGGCTTCGTGCTCCATCTGCATGAGGAGCAGCGCTACGGCCTGGGCATCAGCGCCTTCGAACTCAGCTCGGCCTATTCGCGGCAGGAGCCGCTGTCCCGGCTGGGCCGGCCGATGCTCGCCTCGCTCGTGGACGTGATTGGCGAAAGCGCGCATCTGGCTGTGCTGCACGGCCGCGACGTGCTCTACATCGTGGAAGAGCGGGCCAAGAACCGGCCGTCTTTGGTGACCGACGTCGGGGTCCGGCTGCCCAGCCACCTCACCGCGAGCGGCCGCGCGATTCTTGCCGCGCTGCCGAAGTCCCAGGTGCGGGCGCTGTACCCGAACGCTGCCGCCTTCACTGCCCGGCACGAAACCGAATCGCCCATCATGAAGTACTCCGCGCTGTCCTCCCATCTGGACCAGGTCCGGCAGCGCGGCTACGCCACCGAACACGGCGAGGTGACCCCCGGTTTCGGCTCGATCGCCGCCGCCGTGACCGACCACGTGGGGTGGCCCACCGCCGCCGTCGCCGTGACCTTCCTCGAGGACAAGCTGCCCGCGGACCAGTGGCCGGTCCTGGCCGCCCGGGTCCAGAAGGTCGCCGACGAGCTCTCGGTCCGGATCCACGGCCGCCCCGCCTGACCCACCCCCACCCGCCCCTCCTCCCGGTTGCGCTATCACTTACGGCTCCCATTCGCCCGTTTTGGCAACCGGAACTGATAGCGCAACGGGGGAGGGGAAGGGTCTGGAATCCCGGACAGCACCCCCGCGATGGGCCTGTTTCCACGGCCGTGAAGGGGCTTTAGTTGATACAGAACCTCATTCCTCCCGATTTCGCCCCAGCACAGACACCATCCAGTACAGACACCATCCAGCAACACATCCAGCCACAAAGGAGATCCTCATGGCACCCGCCGATTTCACCACCGGTGCCCGCCCGGTCAAAGCAGCCCGCGGCACCGAGCTCACCGCCAAGAGCTGGCAGACGGAAGCCCCGCTGCGCATGCTCATGAACAACCTCGACCCCGAGGTCGCCGAGCGCCCCGATGACCTGGTGGTCTACGGCGGCACCGGCCGTGCCGTCCGCAGCTGGGCCGCATTCGACGCCATCACCCGGACCCTGGAAACCATGGAGAAGGACGAGACCCTGCTGGTCCAGTCCGGCAAGCCGGTCGGCGTCTTCCGCACCAACGAATGGGCCCCGCGCGTGCTGCTGGCCAACTCCAACCTCGTCGGCGACTGGGCGAACTGGCCCGAATTCCGCCGGCTCGAGGCCGAGGGCCTGATGATGTACGGCCAGATGACCGCCGGGTCCTGGATCTACATCGGCACCCAGGGCATCCTGCAGGGCACCTTCGAGACCTTCGCCGCGATCGCCCGCAAGCTCACCGGTGACGAAAACGGCACCCTCGCCGGCACCCTGACCCTCACCGGCGGCTGCGGCGGCATGGGCGGCGCCCAGCCGCTCGCCGTCACCCTGAACGACGGCGCCTGCCTGATCGTCGACGTCGACGAGACCCGCCTGCGCCGCCGGGCCGGCAAGCGCTACCTCGACGAGGTCGAAACGGACCTCGACGCTGCGATCGCCAAGGTCCTGGCAGCCAAGGAAGAGCGCCGCGGCTGGTCAGTGGGCTACGTCGGCAACGCCGCCGAAGTCTTCCCCGAGATCCTGCGCCGCCACAACGCCGGCGAGCTCACCGTGGACATCGTCACGGACCAGACCTCCGCGCACGACCCCCTGAGCTACCTGCCCGAGGGCATCACGGTTGAGGAGTGGCACCGCGAGGCCGCCGCCGATCCGGAAGGCTTCACCAAGAAGGCCCAGGCCTCGATGGCCAAGCACGTCCAGGCCATGGTCGAGTTCCAGGACGCCGGCGCCGAGGTCTTCGACTACGGCAACTCCATCCGTGACGAGGCCCGCAAGGGCGGCTACAGCCGCGCCTTCGAATTCCCCGGCTTCGTCCCGGCCTACATCCGCCCGCTGTTCTGCGAGGGCCTGGGCCCGTTCCGCTGGGTTGCCCTCTCCGGCGATCCTGAGGACATCGCGGTCACGGACAAGGCCATCAAGGAGCTCTTCCCCGAGAACAAGCACCTGCACCGCTGGATCGACGCCGCCGCCGAACGGGTCGAGTTCGAGGGCCTGCCGGCCCGCATCTGCTGGCTCGGCTACGGCGAACGCGCCAAGGCCGGCCTGCTGTTCAACCAGCTCGTCAAGGAGGGCAAGGTCAAGGCGCCCATCGTGATCGGCCGCGACCACCTCGACTCCGGCTCCGTCGCGTCCCCGTACCGCGAAACCGAGGCCATGGCCGACGGCTCCGACGCGATCGCCGACTGGCCGCTGCTCAACGCCCTGCTCAACACCGCCTCCGGCGCCACCTGGGTTTCCCTCCACCACGGCGGCGGCGTCGGGATCGGCCGCTCCATCCACGCCGGCCAGGTCTCCGTCGCCGACGGCACCGACCTCGCGGCGGAGAAACTCGAACGCCTCCTGACCAACGACCCCGGCATGGGCGTCATCCGCCACGCCGACGCCGGCTACGACCGCGCCGTCGAGGTCGCCAAGGAACGCGGCGTCCGCATCCCCATGTCAGAGTCCCGCTAACCAAGCCCGCGAAAACCTCGTCGATTGCTCCGAAAACGCCGTTTTGAACCTTGAAAAGGGCCGCAACGGAGCAATCGACGGGGACGCCGGACCAACAATTAGACCAAGGTAGATTTCAATGACCATCACCACCCACTCACCGCTCACCGTCACCCTCGGCTCCAGCGGCGTGACCCCCGAGGACGTCGTAGCCGTCGCCCGCCACGACGCCCACGTGACCATCGCCCAGGACGCCCTCGACGCCGTCGCCAAGGTCCGCGCCCACATCGACGACCTCGCCCACAGCGAGGTCCCCGCTTACGGCATCTCCACCGGCTTCGGGGCGCTGGCCAACCGGCACATCCCCAACGAGCTGCGCACCCAGCTGCAGAAATCGCTGATCCGCAGCCACGCCGCCGGCATGGGCCCGGCCGTGGAACGCGAAGTGGTCCGCGGCATCATGTTCCTGCGCGCCAAGACCCTGGCCTCCGGCCGGACCGGTGTCCGCCCGGTGGTGCTGCAGACCATGGTGGACGTGCTCAACGCCGGCATCACCCCGGTGGTCCGCGAATTCGGTTCCCTCGGCTGCTCGGGTGATCTCGCGCCGCTGTCCCACTGTGCCCTGGTCCTGATGGGCGAAGGCGAAGCGACCGGCCCCGACGGCGAGCTCTATGGCACCAAGGGCGGCCGCACCGTCGCGGAGCTCCTCGCCGAACACGGGATCGAACCTGTCACGCTCGCCGAAAAGGAGGGCCTGGCCCTCGTCAACGGCACCGAGGGCATGCTCGGCATGCTGCTGATGGCCATCGCGGACATCCGCCAACTGCTCACGACGGCGGACATCACCGCGGCGCTCAGCGTCGAGGCGCTGCTCGGCACCGACCAGGTGTTCCTGCCCGAGCTGCACGCAGCGCTGCGCCCGCACCCGGGCCAGGCCGCCGCCGCCGACAACATGCTCCGCGTGCTGTCCAACTCGCCGATCGTGGCCTCGCACCGGATCAACGACACCAAGGTCCAGGACGCATACTCGCTGCGCTGCGCACCCCAGGTGGCCGGTGCTGTCCGCGACACCGTTGATCACGCCGCCCTGGTCGCCTCCCGCGAACTGGCCGCCGCGATCGACAACCCGGTGGTCCTGCCCGACGGCCGGGTCAGCTCCAACGGAAACTTCCACGGCGCCCCGGTGGCCTATGTGCTGGACTTCCTCGCGATCGCCGTTGCGGACCTGAGCTCCATCGCCGAGCGCCGGACCGACCGGATGCTGGACCCGGCCCGCTCGCACGGGCTGCCGGCCTTCCTGGCCTCGGACCCCGGCGTCGACTCGGGCCTCATGATCGCCCAGTACACGCAGGCCGGGCTGGTTTCGGACAACAAGCGGCTGGCCGTCCCGGCGTCGGTGGACTCGATCCCGAGCTCGGCGATGCAGGAGGACCACGTTTCCATGGGCTGGCACGCGGCCCGCAAGCTCCGCCGCGCGGTCGAGAACCTGCGCCGCGTCCTGGCGATCGAACTGGTGACCTCGGCCCGTGCCCTGGACATCCGTACCCAGCTCTCCGGCGGCGAACTCACTCCGGGTCCTGCGGGCGCGGCCGTGATCGCTGCGCTGCGCGACGTCGTCGACGGTCCGGGCACGGACAGGTTCCTGTCCCCGGAGCTTGAAGCGGCGGACGTCCTGGTGGCGTCGGGCAAGGTCCGGGCGGCGGCCGAATCCGCCGTCGGAACTCTCGCCTGAAGAGAAATAAAGTGCACGGCGGCTGAACAATTCCCGGCGTCCCCGAAATCTTTGGCCGACACGGAAGGCGGGGACCCGGGAACTGTAGTACAAATGGAAAGTCACACCAATGAAGTTGTGGCAAAGAACACATACAAAGGGGTAAGAGTTCTATGAAAGCACGCGGCACGGTACTGTCCAGGCGCCTTGCATCCGCAGCTACGGTTTCCGACTGGAGCGGCCTCCGGGTCGGCGAACGCGTCGAAATCGTCAAGCACGCACAGGTCATTGCAGCCGGCGAGGTCGAAGAAGTCTCACTGAGCGGAAATGTGCTCTGGTTGGTCCCCGCCGGGCCGTCCGAGACGGAGCTTTTCCTGCAGTCCGACGGCGTGCAGGTGCGCCGGGCGTAGCTTCAACACTTCAACAGGAACCGGGGTTCGTTCGCCGTTCCGCACCATGGTGGTGCGGTGTCGCGAACGGGCCCCGGTTTTTGTCTGTGGCGGACGGACTTGGGGAGACCGGAAACGGGGCGGTGCTACCTAGCGGCTGACCACGGCCCGCAACAGCTTGACCGCAACGGATAATGCTGCGATGTCCACCGGGCCCGGCTTGATGGCCTCCTGGATGGTTTCCTGGATCCTGCCGAGTTGTTCGATGTTTTCGCGTTCCCAGGCGACGATGCGCTCGACCGGATCGCCTCCGGGGGCGGAGGGGCGTGGCGTATTCCTCACAACAGCCTTCGTCATGCCGGCAAGGACCAAATACACGTCGTCCCTAAGCGCCGCCCGTGCGAGGGCCTCCCAGTGCGTTTCCCGCGGCAGCGCCGTGATGTGTTCAAGAATGGGGACCGCCGAGATCCGCTCGAAGACGGCAAAGTACACTTCGGCCACGGTGTCCACCGGCTCTTGGAGCTCTTCGGATATGGCGGAGATGTCTAGAAGACCGTAGCTGACCAGGATCTCGGAGGCGCGCACGCCCAGTTCATGGGGCAGGCCGACGGCGTCGGTGTGGGCCAGCCGGATCAGCGCATGCTGCAGATTCACGCCGTGAAGGTAGCTGCCGAACTTTGGGCGCAGAAGCGACATGGGGGGCTCGAGCCGGGCCAATGCATCGGCGATTGGCTTGTCCCGGAAATCGTGGGTGACATACCACCGGGTCGAGCGGTCCAGCAGGCGGCGCATGTCGAGTGCCACCGCACACCCGTGCTCGCCGGGGATGCTTGCCGGCAGCTGTGCGAGGGCTTGGGTGATGGAGCCAAAGTCCCAAATCTTGCGCATGACCACGAAGCCGCGGGCCACGGCGGCCGCCGATACCGTGGTCTCCTCCATGGCCCTGAAGGCGAAGGCGATGCCCCCCAGGTTGATCATGTCGTTGGCAATAACAGTGGCCACGATCTGCCGCCGCAGCGGATGCGTGGACAGCTCCTCCCCGAACCGCTCCGCCAGCTGGCGCGGAAAGTAGCCGCGTACCGTCCGGGCGAACCAAGGGTCATCGGCGAGTCCGCTGATTGTGAGTTCCCTTGCCAGCTCGATCTTGGCATACGCGGCCAGCACGGAAAGCTCCGGAGATGTCAGGCCGGCGCCGGTCTGCAGGCGGGCGTGCAGTTGCTCTGTGCTGGGCAGGCATTCAAGGTTCCTGTCCAGGTCCGTCACGGTCTCCAGCCAGTCCATGGTGCGCTCGAAGCTCGGGCTCCATTGACCCACCAGTTGGCGGTCGTTGAGGAGGAGCACGTTCTGGTCCACATTGGTTTTCAGGACCAAGCGTCCGACTTCCTCCTGCAGGGAGTGCAGGAAGCCTGTCCTTTCCTCCGAGGACATCCTTCCCGCGGCGATCATCCGGTCGAGGAAGATCTTGATGTTCACTTCGTGGTCCGAACAGTCCACGCCGGCGGAGTTGTCGATCGCATCGGTGTTCAGCAGGACCCCGCCCAGCGCCGCTTCCACTCTGCCCCGCTGGGTGATGCCAAGGTTGCCGCCCTCGGCGATGATCCTGGTCCTCAGCTGGACGGCGTTGACACGGATGGGATCGTTGGCCTTGTCTCCCACGTCCGCGTGGGTCTCGGTGGAGGCCTTGACGTACGTGCCGATGCCGCCGTTGTAGAGCAGGTCCACAGGTGCCAGGAGGACGGCCTTGAGCAGCTCCGGTGGGCTCATCGCCGTCGTTCCCGGCTCCAGCCCCAGGGCAAGGCGCACCGCTTCGGTGATCTCGATCGACTTTTCCAGCCGGGAGAACACGCCGCCGCCCGCGCTGATTTTCGAGACGTCGTAGTCGGCCCAGGAGGAACGGGAAAGCCCGAACAGCCGCTGCCGCTCCGCATAGGAGGCGGCCGGATCGGGGGTTGGATCGAGGAAGATGTGCCGGTGGTCGAACGCCGCCACTAGCAGGATGTGGCGGGACAGCAGCATGCCGTTGCCGAACACGTCACCGCTCATGTCGCCAATGCCCACTACCGTGAAGTCCTCGGCCGCGGAATCGATGAGCAGTTCGCGGAAATGATGCCGGACCGACTCCCAGGCCCCGCGTGCCGTGATGCCCATCTGCTTGTGGTCATAGCCCACCGAGCCGCCCGAGGCGAAGGCGTCGCCGAGCCAGAATCCGTACTCCAAAGCCAAGGCATTGGCGATGTCCGAGAACGCGGCCGTCCCCTTGTCCGCGGCAACAACCAGGTAGTAGTCATCGCCATCGTGCCGGACCACCCGCTCGGGCGGCACAACCAGCTCGGTGGACCCGTGGGCGCCGTCGGGGGATGTGAGCAGATTGTCGGTGATGTCCAGCATGCCGCGGATGAAGATCCGGTAGCTCTCCTGACCCTCCGCCAGCCAGGCCGCCCGGTCGGTGGCGGCGTCGGGCAGCTGCTTCGGATAGAAACCACCCTTGGCGCCCGTTGGCACGATCACAGCGTTCTTGACGGTCTGCGCTTTGACGAGTCCCAGGATCTCCGTCCGGAAGTCCTCCCGGCGGTCGGACCAGCGAAGCCCGCCGCGGGCAAGGGCGCCAAAGCGCAGATGCACCCCCTCAACCCGGGGCGAATAGACCCAGATTTCGTATTTTGGCCGCGGGGCAGGTGCGGCCGGGACGCCGGAGAGGTTGAGCTTGAAGCTGAGGTAGGGCTTGTTCAGGAAGTAATTGGTGCGCAGGGTCGCCTCGACAAGACTCGCGAAGGACCGCAGCAGACGGTCGGCGTCCAGGACGGGCACGGCGTCGATGGCAGCCGTCAGCTCACTTCTGGCCGAGTCCATGCCACCGAGGCGGGTTGGCTGGTCGAGATCCGGATCGAACTTTGCCTCGAACAGTGCAAGGAGTGCGCGCGTGGCCCGGACATTCGTCCGCAGGGTGTCCGCCATGAAGCCGTAGGAGTTGGTGGTTCCGAGCTGCTGCAGGTATTTCGCATAGCCGCGCAGGATGGCTGTCTGGCGCCAGCCGATTCCTTCCCTGATAACCAGTGCGTCGAAGGTGTCGGACTCGATGTCTCCTCTCATGGCGGCGCAAAACGACTCGGCCAGCAGTCCGCTGGTGCCTGCGGGGTCCACGCCGGAGGGGTATTTGAGCCCGAGGTCGTACAGGAAGAACGTGTGTCCGTCGGCACGCCGGACGTCGTAGGGGCGTTGGTCGAGCACCTCGAGCCCCAGGTTGTGGAAGAACGGCAGAATCTGCGTCAGGCTCTTCGGCCGTGTCAGATAGAGGCGGATCCGGGCGTCCTCGGCCAGCACCGGAGTCCCTGGGCGTGCGTAGACGGAAAGCAGCGGGTCATCGCGGTTCCCGCCGTCCGGCCCGCCCAGGCTTTCGAATTTGATAATGTCCTCGACGGCATCCTCCGCCTGGTAGTCGGCCTTGTAGCTGGCCGGAAACGCCTGGGCCCACTGCATGGACAGCCGGGCGGCGTCGCCGGCGGGGAATTTGTGCTGCAGAGCCTCGTCCAAGCCCTCCGCCCATGACCTCGTGGCAGCAATGATGCGCAGCTCCAGTGCTGAGGCGTCGACGGCGGGCTGTCCGCCGCCCGGCAGCAGGATCCGGAAAAACACCCTGGCCATGGCCGACTCGCTGAGACGGACTTCGAACTCGACGGCTTTCGAGTTGAAGCCCTCCCGCAGTTCCCGCTCGATGTTGAGCCGAACCGCCGTGCTGTAGCGGCGGCGGGGAAGGAAAACCAGGGCGGACATGAAGCGTCCATAGGAATCGGGCCTGAGGAACAGCCGGGTGCTGTGGCGTTCCTGGAGGCGCAGGATTTCGCGCGCATGGCTGGCCAGATCGTTTGCGTCGATGTGGAAGAGCTCGTCACGCGGATAGGCCTCGATGGCGCCCAGCAGTTCCTTGCCGGCATGGGACCCGGGCGGGAATCCGGAGCGGTCCAGTACCGTGGACACCTTGTCCCGGATGACCGGGATTTGAAGTACGGACCGGTTTGCAGCGCTGGGGGCGAAAAGGCCAACAAAGCACACTTCCCCGGCAGGGTTGCCGGCCATGTCAAACCTCAGGAGGCTGACTTCGTCCAAGTAGGCGTCCCGGAGGACCGTGGAACGGATACCTGCTTTCGTGAGGGCCAGGGCCGGGGCCGGACCCCGCGCCCCCGGCCTGGCGGAACCCCGCAGCGGCCGGCTCTGCTCACGGTGCCGGAGGAGCCCGAGCCCGGACCCCGGCTGTGCCGCGAGGACCGGCAGTCCGTCGTCGTCGGCGATGTCATACCCGCGGTATCCGAGAAACACGAAGTTGCCCTCGTCCAGCCAGAGCAGCAAGTCCCTGGCTGCCTGCACTGTTGCAACCACTGAATCCGCAGCGCTGGCCGCGGCGGTTTTGGCATCCAGGGCGGCAACTTCCGCGGCCACGTGCCGATGGATGGCTGCGGAATCCTCGGCGGCCGCACGAACGTCGGCCAGGACCGCTTGGAGATTATGGATGAGCCGATCGGCGCTGGCCTGATCCGGCACTCTGGCGGTTTCGACGGCGATCCAGGCCTCCGTGCAGGTCAAATCTCCAGTGGATTCACGCGGCGACGGCATCGCGGGAGGTTCGTTGCCCACCGGCAAAGCAGTGCGCAGCGGTACCGGCCGGATGCCCACGAGCTTGTTCGTCCCGGGGGTCCTGCCAACGGTGAAAGTGGGGTGGACCAGCAGGCGTATGGCGGCGTTGTCACGGGCGAGTGCCGCCGTGATGGAGGGAAGCAGATACGGCATGTCCTCAGCCACGATTGCCACGACGCTGGCGTCCGTCTCACTCAGCACTCCGATGACGGCGTGGCCCGGGGCCCGGGTTGCGGCCAGCGAACGATGGTATTCCGCGCGGCTCCGGAGCGATTCGGCAGTGTAGTTCCGGATGTCGTCGTCGGCCACATGCTCGTAGTAGTCCGTCAGGAACGTGTCCGGGGAGCCGGCGGAAGCGTCCGCCGGGGCATGATCTGCAGGGCCGGATGTTGGGGACATTGCGCTGCGCCTCCATCGCGCAAGGAGAAGCCGTGTTGCTGCGGTCGCCGAAACCTCGCGCCTGCTTTCATGATCGCTGGCGCAGGGCGGGCAGTCCATCCCTGCGGGGCCGGAGCGCCGTCTCCGAACCCTTGCGCGCCCCTACCCGAGCAGCGTATTGACCAGCCGCGCGGCCACCTTGGCGGTGCGGCCGTCGATATCAAACTCCGGGTTCAGCTCGGCGATATCCAGATGCAGGAGCTTCCCGCTCGCGGCCACCTGCCGGCACACGGCGCTGATCACCGGCAGCGGCACACCATAAGCGGCCGGAGCGCTCACCCCCGGGGCCACCGAGGCCGGCAGCACGTCCAGGTCGATCGTCAGGTACAACGCGTCCACCTGCGCCAGGAACGCCGCCACAAACGTGGCCGCGGCCTCCGCCGAGCAGTCCTCATCCAGCAGGTAGTCCACGCCGAGCTCCTCTGCCGTCCGGAACAGCGCCCGGGTGTTGTTCGGCTCGGAAATCCCGACGACGGCGTAGCGCAGTTCGCGGCCGGCGGCGGCTTCCGCGCGGGCCATCTGCAGGAACGGCGTGCCGGAGCTCGGCACGGACTCGTCGCGGAGGTCGAAGTGCGCGTCCAGGTTCAACACGCCGACGCTCAGGCCCTCGCGCACGGCCGCGGACCCGGCCACGCCGAGGTAGCTGGCAAAGGCAGTCTCGTGTCCGCCGCCCAACACCACGGGAAGCCGGCCGGCGTCGAGCAGCCTGGTGATGGCGAGCCCGGCACGTGCCTGCCCTGCCTCCAGCGCGTCCCCGGCCACGGTGACGTCACCGGCGTCGTGGACGCCCCGCGAGAGGTGGAAGGCGAGCGGGCCGAGCGCGGCCCGGATGGCGGCGGGGGCGGCCGCGGCGCCGGTCCGGCCTTTGTTGCGCCGCACCCCGGCGTCGCTGCCGAAGCCGAGGATGACGGCGGGGCGCGGACCGGGGGAAGCCACCGGAACCGTGCTTGCAGCGGAGGGGGTCACGGCCTGCCACCAGCGCCGGTGCTCGTCGCCGTCGCCGTCGAACCGGCCGGTCCAGGGCTGCGGCGGGACATCAACGGGGAGCGCGGGAGAAACCATGCCCCTAGCTCACCGCATGCCGGGCCGCAAAACCAGCAGCGCCGCCGTCGGACTGTCCGGAATCCCGGAATCCCCGTTTAAACACCGCCGAGACCGCAGCCCGTGGCAATGTTTTCGAAAAACACTGCCACGAAGTGCGGTCTCGGCGGGAGGGAACGGGGGAGCGGGCCCTAGTGCAACCCGAGGGCGGCCTCGATCGGGCCGATCGCGAAGAACAGCAGGAACGCGGCAGCCACGGCCCACATGAGCGGGTGCACCTCGCGGGCCCGGCCCTGGAACAAGCGGATCAGCACGAAGCTGATGAAGCCCGCGCCCAGGCCGTTGGCGATCGAGTAGGTGAATGGCATGAGGGTGAACGTCAGGAAGGCCGGGATCGCGATGCCCCAGTCCTGCCAGTCGATCTTGCCCACCTGCGAGACCATCATGAAGCCGACGATCACGAGGGCGGGGGCCACGGCCTCGAACGGCACGAGGTTGATCAGCGGGGTGAAGAACATGGCCACGAGGAACAGCAGGCCGGTGACGACGGATGCCAGGCCGGTGCGTGCGCCTTCGCCGATGCCGGCACCGGATTCGACGTAGATCTGGTTCGAGGAGACCGAGGCGCCGCCGCCGATGATCGCGCCCAGGGCGTCCACCTGCAGCACGCGGTCGACGTTGGGGATGTTGCCGTCCTTGTCGATGGTGCCGGCCTCGGTGGCCAGGCCCACCATGGTGCCCATGGCATCGAAGAAGATGCTGAGCAGGATCACGAACGCCAGCAGGGTCGCCGCGACGAAGCCGAGGTGCTCAAAGGCGCCAAACGGGTCGGCACTGCCGAGCAGGGACAGGTCCGGGGCCGCCCATTCGGAGAACTTCGGGGCCACGAGGGACCAGCCCTGCGGGTTGTGGTTCGTGCCGTCAAAGCTGGGCCCGATGTGCAGGATGGATTCCAGGATCACGGACAGGATGGTCGAGGCCACGATGCCGATCAGGATGGCGCCCTTGACCTTGCGGACCACGAGCGCGATGGTCAGGATCAGCCCGAACACGAACACGAAGGTGGGCCAGCCCAGGAGCTTGCCGTCGAAGCCCAGGCCGACCGGAACGGTGGTTCCGGCGACATCCGGGATGCGGCGCACGAAGCCGGCGTTGACGAGCCCGATCAGGGCGATGAACAGGCCGATGCCCACCACGATCGCGGTCTTCAGCCCCTCGGGAACGGCCTTGAACACAGCCGTCCGGAAGCCGGTGAGGACCAGGATCAGCATGGTGATGCCGGAGAGCATCACCAGGCCCATCATGTCCGGCCAGGACAGTCCGGGGTTCGTGGCCACGGTGACGGCGACGAACGCGTTGACGCCGAGCCCGGTGGCCAGGGCGAAGGGATGCTTGGCCCACGCGCCCATGAGGATGGTGAGGATGCCGGCCACGAAGGCGGTGACGGCGGCGACGGCGGGGAAACCGAGGGTCGCGCCCGTGGAGTCGGGCCCGGAGAGGATCAGCGGATTCAGCACCACGATGTAGCTCATGGCGAAGAACGTGGCGAACCCTCCGCGGATCTCGCGCGAGAAGTTCGACCCCCGCTCGGATATCTTGAAATACCGGTCGAGTGCGGAGCCCTGCTTGAGCATTAGGTCTTGCATTAGTCCTCCGGGAGTGATGGGTGTTGCTTAAATCCTATTTGGAGCCCGACGGCCAACCCTGCGTTTTCGCCTAGTCTGTAAGGAAGCCAACACTAGGAGTAGCCTGCCCATGCCCCGTATCCGCCAGCTTCGCAGTGCCCTGCTGGGTGCCGTCGTCCTCGTGGCCGTCCTGCTGGGAGCCATGAGCCCTGCGTCGGCGCACGACACCGCGGAGTCCACCAGCCCGGCTGCCGGAGCAACCGTCGCGGCACCGCCGGAGCAGGTCTCGGTCACTTTCAACCACAATCCGCTCGCCCTGGGGTCGCAGATCCTGGTCAACGACGCCACGGGCGCCAACTGGGCGGACGGCCCCGTGGAAATCGTGGACAGCGTCGCTGCGCAGAAGCTGAAGTCCGGCGCTCCTGCCGGGCAGTACACCGTGCACTGGCGGGTGGCCAGTTCCGACGGCCACCCGATCGAGGGCAGCTTCACCTTCACCGCGACGGCGGCTGCAGCGGGCCCGACGTCGGCTGCTGCGGTCCCCACGATGGGCACCGCCCAGCCGGGCACCACGCAGGCGCCCGCCCCTGCGCCGGCCGGGTCGGAGCAGTTTCCCTGGAGCGTCATGATCTTCGTCGCCGTGGGGGTCGGCATCCTGGTGGCCCTGGGCCTGATGGCCAAACGCCGCCTCACCCCGGACGAAGGCAGCGACGCCGACAGCTGACCCAACACCGGAAACCACAGCAACGCCCGGGAACCGCGTGACCCCGGGGATCCCGGGTATCAGGCGGGGGCGGCCAGGGCAAAGCCGCCTGGCAGCAGCGTGGGGACGCCATTGGGGTAGACCTTGGCGGAAATCGTCTGTCCCACGACTTTGGCCTGGCGAAGGACTTCCTTGGGCGTCGGCGTAATGAGCTCGCCTACCCCCACGAGGTACATCCCGAGGGCATGCATCGCCGCCATGAGGTTCTGCCCGGCTGCCATGCCAAGCTCCGAGAGCATGCGGCGCAGCTGGCTGTGGGCGCAGCGGGTCAGGACAAGATGGTCGGCCAGCAGGACGCCGCCCGGGGTCTGGACGGCCCACTTCTCGGTGGGTGCCCCGTCCGTGCCGGCCTCAAGGAGGTCCAGCTGCAGGGCCCGGATGTTGTTCCGCACGTCGAGTTTGTGGCTTGCGGCGTAATTGCGCAGGTGCCGCAGGATTTCGTTGCGCTCCCTCAGGCTGGCGGCGTCCGCCGCGTCGCAGCGCTGGAGCGAGGACGTGTTGGCCGGATGGCCGGCACCCAGGAGGTCGAGCCCGTCCACAATGATGGACGCAACACCGCGGCGTTGGAGCTCGCTGGCCACAGCCAGGCCGGAAAGCCCCGTCCCGATCACTACGGCGGTGGTCCGCTCGATCCCGCCGTACAAAGGCATGCTCGACACTGCAGGGTTCCTCCTTGAAATGGTGCCAGTCGCGGGGAAGACCCCGGACGCCAACCTAGGCCTGGTTGCGCAGCCCCAGCGGCTGCGTTCTGAAATACCAGTCTCGGTTCAGCAATGCCTCGAAGGATACCGAAGATTCCCGCCCGTGGATAGGGGAGGTAGGACATTGGCTGTGGTCCCGGATTTCGGGGGTTTCCGTGCCCGGGAACCTGTGGAAACCGTCCCGAAAGCCCGGGAACCCGCGCAACGAAACGGCGTGTTAACTCTGCGTAAATCCTTCGGACGCGGGCCGCCAGGGACGCCCTGCCGCCGTCTTGAATGTTCGCAATTAACCGAGAATAGTGAGGAAAATCAGGGGTTCCTGCACGCAGATTCCGGGTCGCCTCGCCGGTGGACGCCGGGCGGCGGTACTTCTGGCAGAATAGCCGCAACATCAGGCAAGAATCGCGAGGAGGCGGACCCCATGGGCCGTGAACAGGTGCACCCGGACCCGGCGTGGGAGGCCGGCGGCGAACCGGCGCCTCCCCGGGGAATCGTTGTTGGTGTGGATGGCTCGGACCACAGCCACTGCGCCTTGGTGTGGGCAGCCCGCGAGGCTGAGCGCCGCCGCCGCCCGCTGCACATCGTGACCGCCTATTCGGTGCCGATCTTCGCCGCTTCCGGGCTCGACGGCGGCTACGCCACGGTGGACGACTCAGTGATCCGTGAGGGCGCCGAAGCCATTCTCAAGCACGCCCTCGACAAGGTCGCGGTTTACAACATCGACGTCGACGCGTCCGTCGAGAACGGGGACGCGTCCGGCGTGCTGCTGGAAATCAGCGAAACCGCGGAGCTTCTGGTCTTCGGAACCCGCGGCCGCGGCGGCTTTGTGGGCCGGCTGCTCGGCTCCGTCAGCAGCGCTCTGCCCGCCCACGCGAAGTGCCCCACGGTGACTGTGCCGCTGATCTGCGCGGACCGGCTGGGCGAAACCACTGACGACAAGCATGTCCTGGCCGAACGGGCGAAGCTGGGCCACCAGCCGGTCGAGAACGTTGTGGTGGTCGGAGTCGACGGCTCGGAGCAGGCCCGAATCGCGGTACTGGAGGCTGCAGCCCAGGCCGAACGGCTCTCCGCCCGGCTGCGCGTGGTGTGCGCCGTGCCGCAGTACACCGGCTCGCTGGCCTGGGTGCCCACCCCGATGGACCGGGACGCCCTGTTCGCCGACATCAAGGTCCAGCTCGACGCCGGCGTTGCCTGGCTGCGGAGCCATTTCCCCGCCCTCCAGGTGGAGACACAGCTGGTGGACGGCTCTCCCGTCGACATCCTCGTCGACGCCAGCCGGCACGTGGAACTTGTGGTGGTCGGCACCCGCGGGCGCGGCGGCTTCGCCGGAATGCTGCTGGGCTCCACATCCGACGGCGTCCTCCACCACGCCAAAGGGCCGATCATGGTGGTGCCGGACCGTGACGACCCGCGGCTGGCGGACAGGGCCAGCTTCGGCCCGATGCTCGGCGACTCCTAAAGTCACGAGGCCACAGGTCCGGCGTCGGAAGGACGGTTTGCGGATGGAGCACCCCGGGGAGCCGGACCCTGCCCAGGACGGGCCGGTCCTGGCCTTGGAACGCCTTGGCCAGGACATGCTGGCCAAGGTCGGCGGCAAGGCGGCCAACCTGGGCGAGCTGGCACGGGCCGGCCTTCCGGTTCCCCCCGGCTTCTGCCTGACCACCCGGGCCTACCTGGACGCCACGGCATCTCCGGCGCTGGCGGACGTGCACCGGGCCCTCGCCGCGACCACCCCCGATGACCTGGCAGGGCTGGCTGCGCTTGCCGCGAAGGCCCGCGCGCTGGTGCTCGACGCCGACGTCCCCGCCGGCATCGACGCCGCCGTGCGCGCCGCCTATGCGGCGCTGGGCGCGGACACCGCGGTCGCGGTGCGGTCCTCCGCGACCGCCGAAGACCTGCCGTTCGCCAGTTTCGCCGGCCAGCAGGACACATTCCTGAACGTGGTCGGCGCGGACGCCCTGCTGGCTGCCGTCCGCCGGTGCTGGGCCTCCCTGTGGACAGACCGCGCGGTGACGTACCGGGCGGTGCAGGGGATCGAGCCCTCCGCCGTGTCCCTCGCAGTGGTCGTCCAGCGCATGGTGGACGCAGCCGTGGCCGGAGTGCTGTTCACCGCCAACCCCGTGACCGGCCGGCGGCACGAGGCCGTCATCGACGCCAGTCCCGGGCTGGGCGAGGCCGTGGTGTCGGGGGCCGTCAACCCGGACCACTTCGTGATCGACGGCGCCACGGGACGGATCCTCGAGCGGCGCATTGGGGACAAGGGCATGCTCATCCGTCCCCTGCCCGGCGGCGGCACAGAGCGTGTGCCCCAACCTGGCGCAGGGGCGGCGCCCAGCCTGGACGATGCCCAACTTGCCGCGCTGGAACTCCTGGGCCGCCGCGCGGAGGTGCACTTCGGCTCGCCGCAGGACCTTGAATGGGCCATCGGCCAGGACGGCACCGTGTGGCTGACGCAGTCCAGGCCCATCACCACGCTGTATCCGATGCCGGACAGAACGCCGTCCGGACCGGCGCCGCGCGTCTATCTCTGCTTCAGCCTGGCCCAGGGGCTGACCCGGCCCCTGACGCCGATGGGCCTCGCCGGCATCCGGCTGATTGCGTCCTCAGTCGCGGGGGCAGCGCATTTTCCCGTGCCGGTGCCCCGTGACGGGCCCGCACCGTACGCGGAGGCCGGGCAGCGCATTTTCTTCGATCTCACGCCCGTTCTCCGGAGCAAACCCGGGCGCGCCATCGTCCCCCGGGTATTCGACATCATGGAGGCGCGATCGGCGGCCGTGCTGCGCAACCTTTTCACCGATCCCAGATTCTCCGTCACCATAAGATCGCCCTGGCCGCTCCTGCGCCACATCATTCCGGTGGCGGCGCGGGCGAGAGTCCCGGAAACCCTGATCCGCGGCCTTATCCGGCCCGAGGAGGCGCTGCGCCGGTCCGACCGGGTGGGCGAACAGCTCAGGGCCGCACTCACGGTGCCCGCCGGCGCCACCGCCACACAGCGCCTGGACCACGTCGAGCGGATCCTTGGCCGGCACGTCTTTCCCGTGGTTCCGGCCATCCTGCCGCTGCCCGCTTTGGGGTTCGCCTTGCTCGCCGCGGCCGGAAAACTCGCGGGGAGCCCCGGGAACGGGGCGCTGCAGGAAGTCCTGCGGGGCCTGCCCAACAACGTGACAACAGAAATGGATCTGGACCTCTGGTCGCTGGCTACAGCCATCCGCAACGACCCGGCGTCGGCTGCGGTGTTCGGAGAACCGTTGCCCGAGTTAGCCCGGCGTTACCGGGCCGCGGATCTTCCCGGCGTCCTGCAGTCCGGGCTGTCGGACTTCTTGAGCCGGTACGGCCACCGCGCCGTGGCGGAGATCGACGTCGGAATGCCCCGCTGGTCTGACGACCCGACCCACATCATCGGGGTCCTGGCCAACTATCTGCGTGTGGATGATCCCGCGCTCGCCCCGGACCGGCAGTTCGGCAAGGCGGCGCGTGAGGCTGAGGCGCAGGTCGGCCGGCTTGTGGCTGCAGCGCGGCAGCGCAGCCGCCTGCGGGGTGCACTGGTGCGGGCAGCGCTGCGGCGGACCCGAATGTTCGCGGGCCTGCGTGAACTGCCCAAGTACCATCTCGTGGAAGCGCTCGGCGCCGTCCGCCAGCAGCTTGCGGCTGTGGGGGCCGAACTCGCCGCGGCCGGGACCATCGATGCGGCGGACGATATCTTCTTCGTTGACCTGGCCGAGGCGCACCGGGGGCTGGGCGGCGCGGCGCTGCAGGGTGTCGTGGCGCAGCGCCGGGCGGCGTACGCGGCTGAACTGGGCCGCCGGCGCATTCCCCGCGTGCTGCTCTCGGACGGCACCGAGCCCGAGGCAGTGCAGGCCAACGCTGTTCAGGTCGGCGCTGACGGCAGGGCCGGACAGCTCTCCGGGACGCCGGCCTCGGCCGGCACCGTCATGGCCCGGGCTCGCGTGATCCTGGACCCCCAGGGCGCGCACCTGGAACCCGGCGAGATCCTCGTGGCGCCGTCCACGGATCCCGGCTGGACGCCGTTGTTCCTGACGGCCGGCGGCCTCGTGATGGAAATGGGCGGGCCCAACTCCCACGGCGCCGTCGTGGCACGGGAATACGGGATCCCCGCGGTGGTGGGGGTCCCCGACGCGACGGCGAGGATCGCCACGGGCGACAACCTTACGGTCGACGGCGCCGCCGGCACCGTGACGCCCTCCAAGTAGCGCCGGCCTAATAGCGCCGGGCCGCAACGGCGGCGGGGCCCGCACGTCTGCGCGGGCCCCCGGCTCGCTACAGTGGGGCCATGAGCGAAGTGCGCGGTTCCGAGGGCGAGGACCCCGGGACCACCGGAATACCCGCCGCGGGCACCCCGGTACCTGATACCCGGTCGCCCGATAACCCCCGCTCCGAAACCCCCGGGTCCGGCGCCCCCGGGTCCGCGGACCCGGACGCGTGGCTGCCGGCGTGGCTCGTGGAGCGTCCGCTCACGGCCGGCTGGGCGTGGGCCGGGTTCTGGGCAGTGCTGATCGTGGCCGATGAATTCCTGGATCTGGCCGGCTGGTCCTGGTATGTGCTGGTCGGCATGGCCGCGCTGCCGACGCTCCTGGCGAGCCTTGCCCTGCTGCACGCCACCCCGCGCCGCTACCTGAAGCCGCGCCGGGACTCGGTGCTGGACCACTTCTTTGTCCGCTTCCTTGCCCTGATCGCCGCCTTCCTCGTGTGGGGGGTGTCCGTGGTCATGAGCGCATCGATTTCAACAACCGTTCAGACGCTCGTTGGCGAGTCCGAACGCGAGGTCACCGCGGTGGGCTTCAACCTCCTGCTGGCCGGGATCCCGTTGGTGGTCTCCGTGCTGTGGCTGGCCTTCATCATCCGCTGCGCCTGGTTCCTGCGCCGGCTCCGGGGTTGGAAGCAAACACCGGAGCCTGGCACTGTGCCCAAGAAGTTCCTGCGGGACAGGCCGCGGCTGAAGCGCGTGGTGGTGGGCCTCGCCCACCCCGGGCTGCTGCTCGTGGCGGGCCTTGGCACCTCCGTGCTCGCACTCCTGCTTGGCTCCGTGGAACTGACCATCAATGTGCTGAAGTGAGGCAACCAGGCCGCCGGGGCCAGGCGTACTGTTGACCTATGAGCTGCACTGAAGCGCGCATTCCTCAGACGCGGATATTTGGATCATCTCTTGCCGGGGCGCGGTCACGATGACCCGCAAGTGGCTGCGCTGGCTGCCCGCCGTCGCCGTTCCTGCCGTCATTGCCGCCGGCGCGCTGGCCGGATCCCTGCCCGCGAGGGCGGGGGATCCCCTGCCGCCCAGGACGCCGGAGCAGGTGCTGCAGTTGATCGCCCAGCACCGCGAGCCTGCCCTCTCCGGAACCCTGGAACAGTCCTCCGAGCTTGGTCTTCCCGAGCTCCCCAAGACCGGAGCCGGCTCGGACTCGTCAGGCACGGCCTGGCTCGAACTGCTGACAGGTCCGCACACCGCGCGGGTTTATCGCGACGGCCCGGACAACGCCCGCATCCAGGTGCTGGACCGGCTGGCCGAGCGCAACGCCGTCCGCCACGGCAACGAGGTTTGGTTCTACAACTCCAAGGACAACACGGCCTCCCACCTCCAGCTCCCGGCCGGCACCGCCGACCACTACGGATCCGGTAAAGACGTCACGGCCACGCCCGACCAGCTCGCCGCGATGTTCCTGGCCAAGGTCGACCCGAGCACGGACGTGTCCGTCGGCGCCGACGTCCAGGTAGCCGGACGGGAGGCCTACAACCTGGTGCTCACGCCAAGGTCTGACGCCACCTTGGTCTCATCCATCGCGGTTGCCGTTGACGGCCAGACGGGTCTGCCGCTGGGCGTCGAGGTCAAGGCCCGGGGGCAGTCAGAACCCGCCTTCCGCGTCGCCTACACGAGTCTGACCCTCGGTGCCCCCGACGCGTCGGTCTTCACGTTCAGCCCGCCGCCGGGCGCCACCGTCAAGGAGATCCAGGTCCCGGAGCATCAGGAGGGCAAGGAGTCCGCGAACGCTACGCCGCCGGCAGCCAAGGACAGCACCCACAAGCCGGTTGTTACCGGCTCCGGCTGGGAATCGGTCGCTGAGTTCCCGGCGGGAACCGCCGGTTCGACGCCGGACGCGGCGGCACTCCTTGAACAGGCCACTGTTCCGGTCCAGGGCGGCAGGCTCTTGTCCACTGCATTGGTGAACGTGCTGGTGCTCGACGACGGACAGGTCTTCGTCGGCTCCGTGCCCCTGGAGCGGCTCCAGGCCGCTGTCTTGCAGAAGTGATTACGGGCGCGGTATCCGGCGGCCGTCCGGTGACGGCCGCGTGAGCACCGGCGGGCCGGGGGCCGAGCTGAGCATCGAGACCAGGGGGCTGACCAAACGGTTCGGCCAGCAGTTGGCCGTCAACGGCGTCGATCTGGCCGTGCCGAAAGGCGCAGTCTTCGGATTCCTGGGCCCGAACGGCTCGGGGAAGACCACCACCATCAGGCTCCTGCTCGGCCTGGCCACGGCCACCGGCGGCACCATGCGCGTCCTGGGCGAGGACATGCCCCGGAAACTTGCTGACGTGCTTCCCCGGGTCGGGGCGCTGGTCGAGGGGCCGGCGTTCTACCCGTTCCTCTCCGGCGCTGCCAATCTGCGCCGCATGGACGCCGCGGACCCCTACGGTTCGGCGGCGACGCGGCGCGCCCGTGTCCAGTCAGCCCTGGAACGGGTGGGTTTGACGCACGCCGCGGACAAGCTGGTCCGGGCCTATTCGCTCGGTATGAAGCAGCGGCTGGGGATCGCCAACGCCCTGTTGGCTCCGCGCGAGCTCCTGGTGCTGGACGAGCCCACCAATGGACTGGATCCGCAGGGCACCCGTGAAGTGCGGAGCCTGGTGCGCTCCCTCGCGGCGGACGGCGCTACGGTGTTCGTCTCCAGCCACCTGCTGGCCGAGGTCGAGCAGATTTGCACGCATGCTGCCATCATGAGCGCGGGCCGGCTTGTGGCGCAGGGAACCCTGGCGGAACTGCGCGGGGCGGGCCAGGCAAGGATCCGCGTGCTGACCCCGGATCCGGGCGCGGCGGCGCAGGTGCTGACCGGCCTGGGCCTTACGGCCGCCCTGAGTACCGACGGCCGCACTTCCGGAGGCGCTGGTTCGGGTGCCGCTGGCTCCGGGACGGACGCAGCCCTGTTCGCTTCGCTGCCTGCGGCTCCGCCAGGCGCGGCGGCCCGGGAAGATGCAAGTTCGGCTCTGGCCGTGGAACCGGAAGCTGTAGTGGCTGCCCTCGTGGCGGCGGGGGTCCGGGTCCGCGGCTTCGCGACCGAACAGGCCAGCCTTGAGGACCGCTTTGTGGCATTGACGGGGGAGGGGTTCGACGTTGTCCAGTAACAGCTCATCTTTGGGCGATCCATCAGCCGGTCCGTCAGTCGCCCCGGCCGGCGGCCGCAGTGGAGCGGCCGGCGGCGCGGGCGGCGACGCCGGGGCAGGCCGTCCGCCGGTCCGGCGCGGATCCCTGACCGGCGGACTGCTGGCGTCCGAGCTCGGCGTGCTGTTCCGCCGCCGCAGGACGTGGGCCATGTTGTGCGCGCTGGCGGCCATCCCGATCCTGATCGCCGTGGCGGTGCGGGTCTCCTCGGCTGTACCGCCGGGCCGCGGGCCCGCCTTCTTGGACCGGATCGCCCAGAACGGCCTGTTCGTGGGCGTCACGGCCCTGGTGGTGTCCGTTCCCCTGTTCCTGCCGCTTACCGTCGGCGTCGTCGCCGGCGACACGATCGCCGGCGAGGCCGGGCAGGGAACCCTGCGCTACCTGCTCGTGGCCCCGGCCGGGCGGGTCCGTCTCTTGATCGTCAAATATGCCGGGACGGCTCTGTTCGTGGTCGTTGCCCCGCTCGTGGTGGCCCTGACCGGGGCCGGAATCGGCGCGGCGCTCTTCCCAGTGGGACCGGTGACGCTGCTGTCCGGCGACACGATCGGTCCCGGCGAGGCAGTGGTCCGGCTCCTGCTGATCGCAGCCTACCTGGCCGTTTCACTGCTGGGGCTGTCGGCGATCGGCCTGTTCATCTCGACCCTGACGGACGTGCCGGTGGGGGCCATGGCGGCCACCGTGGTGCTCTCGGTCGTCGCCCAGGTCCTGGACGCGCTGCCGCAGCTTGAGTGGCTGCATCCCTGGCTGTTCAGCCACTACTGGCTGGACTTTGGCGACCTGCTCCGCCAGCCGGTGTCCTGGGACTCCTTTGCCGTCAACGCCCTTCTGCAGGGCGGCTACATCGCCGTCTTCGGCGCGCTGGCCTACGGCAGGTTCATCACCAAGGACGTGCTCTCGTAGTCGACCGACGTGCCGCTGCGTAACCGGACCCAGGAACCGGGCCTCAGTATCGGGCCGCGTAGCCGTACAGCTGCATCCCGGACATGGCGGCAACATCGGTCACAGTGATGCCGGCGTCCGGGTTGAGTGCCTGGACCACGCGGCCACCGCCTATGTAAATGGCCACGTGGTAGAAGCCCGGGGACGAACCCCAGACAAGCAAATCGCCGGGGCGCGCCTGGGAGAGCGGGACATGGACGGGGGCCTGGGCGAACTGCTGGGAGGCAGTGCGGGGCAGGTACTTGCCGGCCGCGGCGAACGCGCTCTGCACCAGGCCCGAGCAGTCAAACCCATAGGTCCCGGTTCCGCCGTACTGGTAGAAGAACGGCGATCCGGTCTTGCCGAGCGCAACTGAAATGGCGGTCTGGTTTGACCCGCCGGAAATCGGCGCAGGAACGGGCGCCGGCACCGGAACAGGTGCGGGAACCGGAACGTGAATCGGCGCGGGATCAGGGGCAGGCGCCGGATCGGGGGCGGGCGCAGGTGCAGGTGCTGGAGCAGGTGCTGGAGCAGGAGCAGGTGCTGGAGCCGGTGCCGGAACGGGAGCCGCCGGCCCTTCGGCCGGAGCCGGAGCTGCCGGCTGCTGCGCGGCCGAGTCGTCCCGTCCCGGTGATGCCGGGGCAGGCTGCGAACCCGTGCCCGGCTGTGAACCGGTGCCAGGCTGCGGCGCGGGACCGGCCGCCGCGGTCAGTGCTGCGAGCCGGTCCTGCTGGCGCTGGCGGTCGAGGGCGTCCACCCGGGCCGATTCCAGCGCCGCCGTAGTGTTTCTCAGGCTTGCCAGCTGGTCCACGAGCGCGCTGCGCTGCTCCTTGGCGTCGGCCACCACCTGGCGCTGGGCCGCGGTGGCGCGATCGGCGTCGACCTTGCGGTCTTCCGCGGCCGCGGCGGCCTCGTCGGCGGCACGGTTGGCGTCCGCTGCGGCTTCGGTCAGTGACTGCGCGGCAGCAGCAGCGGTTTCCGCGGACTCGAACGCCCGCGCGCGTCCGGCGGTTACAGCCTCCAGCGTGGCTGCATCCTCGAGGGCCTGTCCGGTGCCGCTGACAAAGCTGCTGAGGGCAGGATTCAGGCCGCCGTTACGGTACAGATCCCCGGCCAGTTGGCCGATCTGCTTACGGGACTTGGCCTGTTCCGCTTCGGCGGCGGCAGCCCTGGCGGCCGCTACAGCCGCCGCGTCACGGCGCGTGGCCAGCTCCACGAGGGCCTCGCCGTACGCGTTGTTTGCTTGCAGGGACGCGGCCAGGCTGGCTTCCTGGCCGGCTGACGCGTCGGCCAGAAGCCCATCGATCCTGGTGACCTCCGCCGCCGTCGCGCTTTCACTGGACTTGGCGGCTGAGATCTCTTCAGGTGAGGGGATCTCCGGCGACGCCGGAACCCGGACGGCGGCCGCCAGCGGCTTGGAGACCGGCGCGGAAGTCAGCGGTGCGGCCTGTGCCGGGAGCGCGAGCGTTCCAAGAAGGACGACGACGGCGCAGAGCACAGCAGTCTTGTGACCGGATCCGGTCCAGCTCATGGGCAACCCTCGAGGTCTCAGGCTGGAATGAGCGAGGTCGGAATTTGACACATGAAAGCCCCTCTGCGGATCACCCAGCAGGCATGAGGCTACGGGTCAATGGTCACTTTGGCAACACAAGTCACATGAATAACATAAACAACACTGGCCTTTTTGAAGGCCGCGACAGCGGGCCTTCAGTCTCTGACTGGCCTCAATAGGCAAAGTCTCCCTGGCCAGTGATGTGGTCGAAGTCGATCGTCTCGAAGATAATTCCCGCACAACATGAAATGAATCAGGTTCTATTAGGTGGGAAGGCGCGCGGCATGAAGATGCTCCGACTCATTTGGGATTCCTTAATGTGTGTGACAGTTGGCGTTTTCGGAAGCTTGGTAGGGTGGCTCCTTGCCAAGGCGCCGTCAGGCGTCATACCAGATTACTGAAATTTATTCAGTGGATTTTCGGAGCCGCAGGGACATGGAACAGTCCACACTGACCGCTGACGTCATCGATACCTTGAACCTTCCCGCGTACCCTGATCTGGGCGATCTAGTGACTGCGGTCGAAGAAAAGTACGGCAAACGTCTGGTCTTCGAGGAAGGCACAGTGGACAGCCTTGGAGAAGGTGTCACCGGTCAGTGGATCGATACCCCCAGCCATGGCATCGTCCGCTACCTGCGGGGTGCCAAGGCCTGGAGTGTCCACGTCGTGCTACATGAACTTAGCCACATCCTCTTGGGCCATAAGGGGAAGCCTCTCGACGGACTTATCGCGGGGTCTTTCTTCTCCGGTATTGGCAAGCGGAACGGCGTCAGCTGGATGTGCCGTGCAGTGGACGTTCCCCTGGACGAGGCGGAGGCTGCCGCCGAAAATTTGGCCTTTGGCCTGGCCCGGGTTCTGCATGCCACGCCCGTGAAGGAGGCCACGAAGGCCGAACGAGTGTTTGGCCTATGACCGCCGCTGCGTTCTGGATCTTGGCAACAGTATTTGCCTTTCGCCTATATTTTGTCGCTCGCTGGGGCGCTTCAACGGCCTTTGTTGGTGCGATCGGAATCGGTGTCCTCGGCCTCTTTCTTACAGGTGTCGTCGTACCCGAAGAAACCATCGATGCGGCCGTTGGCGGCGTCAACTTCCTGCACCTTGTTCGCAATTTGTGTGTCACAAGCGCCGTCTGGCTGGTACGGGAGGGAATCTTCGCTGCCTACTCTCCGGATGAGAGCTACCGGTCACGCCTTAGTCACCGCCCGCTTGCTGCCGGCCTCGGAGCAGCTGCGATTACCGTTCCGTTCCTGTTCCAGCGCTTCGTTCCGACGACTCAGAGCTACGTGCCGGAAAACGTCCAGCAGTTGCCGGTCTTCATCTACGCCAGCGTCTACATGGGCATTTTGGCGCTGTTGGCCGTTTCTGTTCTTCGAATTTGCCTCCGGCCCCAGGAAAGCCTGCCCGTCCGCGTGAGTTCCCGGGTTGTTGCATCCGGCATGGCTCTGGTCGCACTCGCGTCGGTCGAAGAGATCGCCTACATGACCGCCTTGCACACCGATGTGGGCGGTTCGTCTCTCCACCACGTTCTGTACGTCCTGTTCAATCCGCTGTTCTACGGCGGGGTTCTGCTGACTTCTCTCGGGCTTGGCATCCCGCCAGTGGTTAAGGTGTGGCGCCGCCTGCAGCTTTGGGACCGGGCCGCCTTGGTCTTTCTTACGGCCATGCTGGGCAGAGCATATTGGGGACTCTCCCGTGCGGCGTGGCTGGCGGCCATTGTGACCGGCTTCTATGCGAAGCACCCTTCCGTCCGCCTGTACCAGTACGTTATTCGCTCCAGCGATCACAAGGTCGCTCTCTCGGGGCGATCCACACCCATGCTTGCCGACCGTGTCCTAGACGCAGTCCAAGCCCGATTTGATGGCGGCGTCGGTTCTCTGGAATCTGTGCTGCCGGTAAAGGCACGTCAGTGACAGCAGAAACCACGACCCTAACCACATCAGAGAGGTCCTCCACGGCCATTGGGCGTGTGGCTCGGTCCGCAACCGAGATTGCGCAGCCGCCGCTGGTGTTGTCCCTCCTGCTGATTTTGGCTTCTCTGCTGAGTGACCAGTGGATGGTCTCCATCTGGTCGGGCATTATCGCTGCCCTCTTCATCTGCCTGGTGCCGTTTTCCGTCGTACTGCTGCTTGCCAAGAGGGGCCAGTTGACGGACCACCATGTTGGGGACAAGAAACAACGCCGCCCGGTCATGCTCTGGACCTTGGGCTCGTCGCTGCTTGGCTGCGCAATCCTCTCGATCATGGGCGCACCCCAGCCAGTCTGGGGGCTAGTTGGCGGGATTCTCTGCGGGATTGTGGCGCTCATTCTGGTCAGCCCGATTTGGAAGATATCGGGCCATGCAATGACATTGGGCGGCGCGACCGTGTCAGCTGTACTGATGTTCGGCTGGCTGGGGCTTCCGTTCGTTGTGGCGGCCCCTCTTGTCTGCTGGTCCAGGGTCTATCTCCGGGACCACTCAGCTCCACAGGTCATTACCGGGTTCATAACTGGCGTAGTCGCTTTCGGAGCCTCATATACTCTCATTGTCGGCTGATTCTTCGCGTGGCATCCCACGAAGCCACCAGGCCTGGCAAACGGTGCAACCATGACGGATTAAAAAGGAGGGCTGTGACTTCGCTACAACTGGGAAAGCGCTGCCCTCGGGATGTGGCCGCCTTTGTTGGCCGGGAGCAGGATCACGCGTGAATTCGAACGACAACCCTATAGATTCCCGCAGCGACAAAGAGGTTCTAGCCTCAAAAATCCAGCTTCTTCTCGACATCGTGCATGCCAAAGACGCCGACAGTTTCACGTATGAAGACGTTCGACAGGGTCTCGCGGAACAAGGGCTCACGCTCACAAGGACGCGGTGGCACCGGTTACTGGCCGGCTCTCCTGATAACCGCTGGGATCCGGAGCTACTGAAGGCACTGGCGTACTTCTTTGACGTTGACGAGAACTACCTGCTTCAGCGCAGCGGTCCGATCCCGGAACGCGTCGAGGCTGAACTCCGCCTGATAGAGGCTTACCGCATTGCCGAGGTAGAGCACTTCGCCGCGAGGGTCCTGGGAGAAGTGAACGTGGACGCTCTTCGCGCGGTGACTGAAGCTCTCCGAAACCTTCCGCCCAGGCCCGAGAAAAAAAGTCCGTCCAACTGAAAAATTTTCACTACTGAATTTTTTTCAGTAGACTCTGAAGCATGGGGTGCTCCAGGCGCCCGCATGGGGGCTTGAGAACCAATGCTCGGGAACGTCGCGCTTTGGCCGGTGGGGCCAGGTAGCAAGGGTCCTGGTCGGCGCCGCTGTTACGCCGGGCCCGTGTGCCGGCGGCGGGGCACCGTCCGGCGCTTGTTTGTCGAGGTGGTCGTAGATCGTGGAGCGCGGGACCTGAATCGGATCGGCGATGCGCTGAACGGCCTGGTCCCCGGCGTCGTAGAGCAGAGGGGCGTGGTGGACCTGGTCGGGGTTTCAACGTTCATGCGTTGAAACCGCGGTTTATCTACCTGATAGAACGTCTTATCCAGGACTGGTTCTCTGGGTACCGCAGGACGAAATTCTATCCGAAGAGTCGCCATAAGCTGTGCTGGAATTATCTTGTCCCGGGAACGGGGCAAAGGGGAGGGGGATGATGTCGCGGTGCAGGAATTATCGGTGGTTGTCGGTGTCTCGGAGGCTCAGTTGCATTCAGTTCTCAATGCAATCTTTCGTTTCAATTCGCAGACGCGAGCCTTGTTCAGTCGAGCAACGTCGCCACTCGAGCTCGCTGCCGATTGCCGGGCGCATCAGGCCGACCTTGTCGTCGTTGATGCGCGGTTGCACCGCGGCCATGCGGCCCCCGACCTCCTTCCCGTACTGAGCTTCTATCCACAGGCCCATCTCATCGTCTTCATCGACGCCGGCGCATCCGAGAGGATCCGGGACGTCATGGATGCAGGTGCCCGCGGAATTCTCACGAGCGATGCTTCGGTTCGCGAGATTCAGGGTGCGGTATCCGACGTTACGGCGGGCCACGTCTTCTTGTCCCGATCCGCTCTCATCGGTTTGTTGGAGGTGGTGCGGAGAACGCGTCCCGCCGAACAGGTGCTGTCCCGCACCGATCTGCCCGCACTGACGAGCCGGGAACGCGAGGTTGTTGAGTGCCTGGGTCAGGGCCGGTCCAATCGAGACATCGCGAGGGAACTCGGTGTCTCGGAGGCGGCCATCAAGGGCCACCTCTCACGCATCATGGTGAAGTGGTGCGTCCAGGATCGGCTGCAGGTGCTCGTCGCCGCCCTCGAGGCCGGCGTGCTCCGCGTCGGGCCGCAGGTCGGGAATGTGCTCGGGTCCGAGGGGCTCGAACCGGCTGCCACCCGGTAGTCAAATTCCCTCGTCATTTATCCAAAAGTATATATCTAAAGGATAATAGAATACTGTTTAGTGATCCATCTGAAAAATAATGTTGACAGCGTATTGGGGGATTCCCGAAACATCATCATTCGCTTTCAGAGGGGGACTATAAATGGGTGCCGTATTGAGGTTTGTTTGGTGGGTCCTGCAGCAATTCTGGCGTTGGGGAGTCGGGGTCGTGAATTCGATCGCCCGGTGGGCCAGAAACAACTGGGGGACGGTCCAGCGGTGGCTTGAGCGGGGCGTGACCTTCGGTACGATCGCCCAGTGGATCATGCAGATCCTCGGGATCGGCTGACATGAGTCTGGCACTGGTGTGGCCGGGGCCCACGGCCCCCGGCCACACCAGTGCTCCGGGAATACCGAGTACATGTCGTTAGCAGAACATACAGAAGGGGGCTCAGTGGCCAGCACACAGGCTGACGGCCGGGGCAAATGGTCGGCGTCGGGCCGGGCCGCGCGTACGCATGCCTATGCGCTGACGCTGCCGCCGGTGGCCTTGCACTACCTCATGATCCGCTCCACCGTCGAGGTGCTGATGACGGGAGCCCTTGCGTGCGGTCTGGCACTCTGGCTCGTCCCCGACGGCTGGAGGCTGCCAACCCTCGTTGTCATGGCGATCCTCATCATCTCCGGTCTGATCGTCGATGTGCCGATTGTCAGCCGCCTTACGATGCGCCACACGTCATACCACGTGGGCGCCGATGCGGTGCGGATCAAACGGGGTTACCTCCTGTCCAAGGACACGGTCCTGTCCACCGCCCAGATCCTGAATGTCTCCATCATCGAAGGGCCGCTGTTGCGGCGATTGGGCCTCGCTAAAGTCAGGTTCACCACCCTCAACCACGTTGAACCGCTGGGGCCCGTGGAACGTGGTGTGGCCGTAGAGATCCGTCGGCAGGCGTTGTCCACCTATATAGAGGCGTCCACCGGTGGGCACTGACGCCCCGCAGCGGCTGCCCGCCAAGGCCATGGCGGCGATGTCCCTCCGTGGAGCCCCGAGCGTGGTCAGCCTGTTGATCGGCGGATTCCTGTACTGGGACAGGCCCGGGCTGTGGCCCGGGCCGGCGGCCGTCTACCTGATCGGCGGCCTGCTCATCCTCCGGTTGGTCCACCCCGTCTACGCCTGGGCGACGCTGAGGTACGCGATCTCTAAGGATGACTTCTCCCTCACCCGCGGGCTGTTATTCAGAACCACGAGCACGACCGCTTGGCGTGACGTCTTGGTCGTGGACATCGACTCACCCTGGGCCTTCCGCCGGTTCGGGCTGGGGGTCGTCTCCCTGCGCTCCGGCGGCAAAGACGATGCGAAGATCGATGTCCCCGGCATCGACCACGCAGACCTTGAAGCCATCGTGGGGTTGGCACGGGCCCACGGGGTTCCGGGGGCACAGTCTGCACGCTCCGGCAGCGCGGCCAGTGGCTTCCACGGCACGGTTCCGGGGTTGTCGGATACGACGGGCCGGACCGTGTTGTACACGGCCAGGCGGAGGGACCTCGCGGCCGCCAACCTGATCTATGGCCATGTGGTGGTCCTGGGGACCGGTGCCGTTCTCGCGGTGCTGGATACGGCGGACCAACTGACGATTTTGGACGGTGCCGTGGAGGTCTTCGGCTCGCATCCCTTGGCGGGAAGCTTGGCGCTGTGCGGGGCGGTCCTCCTCGGCGGATCGGTCGCTGCGGTGGTGAAATACCATGAATTCACGGTGAGCAGTGATCCTGCTGGGTTGTCCATCAGATACGGATGGCTCTCCACCAACCAACGTAACGTGAGGTCCTCGGCCGTCGGCGGGATCACGGCACGCCGCAACCTCATCGAGATGCTTCTCGACCGGGTCCGGGTCGCGCTCCTTACGACGGACTCGGATGCACAGATGGGAACCAACATGGTCCTCCCGTCGTTGCCGCGAAGGCAGGTGACGCAGATCCTCGACACATCGCTGCCCGAGCTTCCGCGCCCGGCCCTTCTGAAGTCCTCGGGCCGCGGATCCGTCGCCGGATCGTTGGTGCTCTTCGCAGCGATCGGCGTACCCGCACTCGGTTTCGGTTGGGTTCTGCACCGCGTGACAGGTGGCGCCCTCGTCCTGGCCGCGGTGGCAACAGTGGCCCTCTGGTGCGTTCTCTCTCTGGTGGTCCGCCTTGCCAGGGCCCGGTTCTCGGTAGCGGGAAACAGGGTCGGTTGGGTCAGCCGTTCCTTCGTTGACCATGAGGTGGTCCTGGCCGCCACCAGCCTGCACTCCGTGTCCGCCACCGGGGCTCGAGCAGCTAGGGTGTCCCTCGTGCGGGCCCACTACTTCGCGGGTCGGCCCAAGACGTTGGCTGCGCTCAGCTTCGCCCGGGCGGTCCCGGATCAGATGGGCCGCCTGGTGGAAGACACCTCACCGGAAATCGCCGCCCTCCGGAGGCACCCCACTGTCAAGCAGCCCACCACCGAGGAGTTTGTTCATCCATGATCCACGTCGAGAACCTGAGCAAAAGCTTTGGCAGCAAGAGGGTGCTCCAGGACGTTTCCTTCACCGCCGAACCGGGGCGGGTCACCGGATTCGTCGGACCCAACGGCGCAGGGAAGTCCACCGTGCTGAAAATCATTGCCGGGCTGGTGCGTCCTGACGCGGGCACCGTCAGCGTCAACGGAAAAGACTTCTCGCAAGCCCTGCTTCCGGGGAAGACCATGGGACTTTTCTTATCGGCGGAATGGCTCCCGGAGCAGGCCACCGCTGCCGGCATCATCGACTACGTCTGCCGTACGCAGGGACTGCCAGTTTCGTGGGGCAGAGACACCCTCGAGACGGTCGGACTGGCAGGCGTGGCCCAACACCGGGTCCGCACCTTCTCGTTGGGCATGCGTCAGAGGCTGGGCATCGCCACGGCGACCGTGAGCCGTCCGGACGTACTGGTCATGGACGAACCCATCAACGGGCTTGACCCGGACGGGATTGCCTGGATCAGGTCGTTCCTGAGTTCTGCGGCGTCACAGGGTGCAACGGTCCTGCTGTCCTCACACCATATGGCCGAACTGGCAGAAACGGCGGATGACATCGTTATGATTGGCGGTGGCCGGATCCTCGGGCAGGGGAGCATCGGGGATTTCGTGTCCCATCCGGACGAAACGGGGTACTACCTCGAGTCCCCGGACCCCGAGAACCTGCTGGTTGCCATGGCACAAAGGGGTTTCCGCGCCACGCGCGAACGGGGGGGAATACTGGTCCATCATACGAACCCGACCGAGCTCGCCTCCGTCGCCTTGGAGTCCGGTGCGGGGATCTCGCATCTGTCCCGGGTGACCCGAAGCCTCGAAGACACCTACTTCGCGGTCCTGGCCCGGAGCGCATCCGGGGGAAGGGAATGACCATGACCGAATCACAGATCGACGACCGCACCACGATGGCACCCGAACAGAGGTTTGGCGCCGTGACCCGGGCCGAGGCGCGCAGGCTCCTCCGGAAGGGCGGCGTGCCCATCCCGGTCATCGTCGCGATCACCGCGGCGCTGGCGAGCGGGATACTGACGATGCTCATCATGAAGTCACTGGCCTCGGAACCCACCAGGGTCATCACCACCACATCCGTCGAAACCGGTGCGTTTGTCAGTGCGCTGGTCCTCTCTGTGGCCGCCGTCTTCGCGGTTGGGCGGGACCACACTGGGCAGCTGGGCCTGGCGCTGTCACTGACACCGAAACGGGAACGGCTCTTCATGGCCAGGGCCCTGTCCTGGGCTGCCCTGACGGCAGTCAGCACGGCCTTCGTCACGATCGTCCTCGCGGGACTCGGACTTGTCCTTTCTGGAGGCGACTTTGTCGGGTCGGGGCTGCTGGGCGTGGCGGCAACCGTCGTCGGCAGCACCAGCATGGTGCTGGTTGCCGTGGCCCTGGCCCATCTCGTGGGACGGGCCTTCGGGTCCGTGTTACTGCTCATCGGCGTCAACGTCCTCCTGCCCCTGGCGGTCTTCGCTGTGGGCGCCATGATCCCCGAGCAGGCGGCCGGGGCTGTAGACGCCTTGGTGAACGTGACACCGACGCCCCTGTTCATGCGGGCCATCAGCGCGACGACAGTCGAGGATCTGGGACTGGGTCGCCTGCTCATCGGCCAGTTCGGTCTTGCGGTGTGGGCCCTTGTCCTCGGCGGACTGGCGCTCACCGTCTTCCGCCGCCGGAACCTTTAACGCCTTCCCTTGAGCACGGCTCACCCGCCGGTATCAGCACCACACACGACAACGAAGGAAAACCATGGCAGAGATCAAAGACCGGCGTCATGCGGACAGTTCCTCTCGGAGAAAGCCGCCCGGTGAACCGGCGTCGATGGTGGCACTGTTCGTCACCATCCTGGTCGTCAGCATTGGGCTGGCGCTGTGGGCTGACATGAACATCGGCCTGCGCGGGCTCATCGCCATCGTCGCTGGCATTGCCGCGGCCGCCATCACCCTGACCGTGGTCAACCGGAGCGTGGCACGGGTGGGTCGGCGGGACCGGACCCCTCAGGTGACGGTCCCGCCGACCCACCCGCCGGAACACGACGGGCAGGCCAGGGTGCACCAGCAACAGCCAGGCCACCCTCCATATTCGGATTAGGGGATTGGATCTCTTAAGTACCCCCTGTTGAGGTGGGGTGGTCGTCGTTTACGGTTGCCTTGAGAGGGGCCGGGACAGCTGGCACTGCGCCGGGCCGTGGTCTGCCGGGCCGGCGCCGTCATTGACGGCAACCGGTACTGGCGGCGGCTGCTGTCCTTTGCAGCGGCGG
Source organism: Arthrobacter sp. LAR12-1-1.1 (assembly GCF_040676555.1). Taxonomy (NCBI): domain Bacteria; kingdom Bacillati; phylum Actinomycetota; class Actinomycetes; order Micrococcales; family Micrococcaceae; genus Arthrobacter; species Arthrobacter sp. LAR12-1-1.1. The sequence continues at coordinate 579,734 of NZ_JBEGIG010000023.1, forward strand.
CATCGGAGAGAGGCTTCGCCGCTCAACTGAGAAATTTTCACTACTGAATTTTTTTCAGTAGACTCTGGAGCGTGACATGCTCCAGGCGCCCACTATGGCCTGACCGTGCGCATTGAGTGGCATCAAAGGTGTAGCCCCTACGACAGGTTTGGGGGGGTGGTAGGGGCTGCACCCCCGCAGCGTGCGCACCTCGGGGGACGTACACGCTGACCCATCCCAGACGCGGCCGATCTCCGCAGGGCATTGCCGAGCGCCGGTGCCGGGTCAGGCGTGCTGGTGGGCCTCGTGCTCCGAATGCGTGGCGGGCTCGAGCTGGAACGTGCAGTGTTCGGTGTCGAAGTGGGAGCCCAGGCAGCTAGTGAGTTTGTCCAGGACGCGGTCGGCGCCCCGGGCACCCAGCGCCGCGTCCTCCACCACCACGTGGGCGGAGAAGACGGGGACGCCCGAGGTGATGGTCCAGATGTGGATGTCGTGGACGGACACGACTCCTTCCACGGCGAGGATGTGTTCGCGGATCATCTGCACGTCCACACCCTTGGGGGTGGCCTCGAGGAGCACGTCCACGACGTCGCGCAGCAGGTGCCAGGCCCGGGGCAGGATCATGAGCGCGATGAGGATCGAGGCAATGGTGTCAGCCGCCTGGAACCCGGTGACCATGATGACCACCGCCGCCGCAATGACGGCAAAGGACCCCAGCAGATCCCCCAGGACCTCGAGGTAGGCGCCGCGGACGTTCAGGCTTTCCTTCTGGGCGCCGCGCAGGATCAGCAGGGATACCAGGTTGGCGACGGCGCCGAGGACCGCCGCGGCGAGCATGATGTCGGTGTGGACCTCCGGGGTGGCGCCGAGCCGGCGGATGGCCTCGGTGAAGATGACCACCGAGATCACGATCAGGACCAGGGCGTTTGCCAGCGCCGCCAGGACCTCGGCGCGTTGGTAACCGTAGGTGCGCAGATCGCTGGCGGGCCGGGCGGCGATCCACGCGGCCAGCAGGGCGATGAAGACGCCCGCGGCGTCGGAGAGCATGTGCCCGGCGTCGGCGAGCAGGGCCAGGGACCCGGAGACCACGGCGCCAATCGTCTGCACGAGCACGACGGCGAGCGTGATGGCCAGGACGGCGACCAGGCGCTTCCGGTGCTTCCCGGTGGCGGTTACACCGTGCGAGTGGCTGTGGTCGTGTCCCATGCCTACAAGGCTATCCCCAGCCGAGCTCGTGCAGGCGCGCGTCGCTGATGCCGAAGTGGTGGGCGATTTCATGGACCACGGTCACGGTGACTTCCTCGATCACCTCATCCCGTGAGGCGCAGATGTCCAGGATGGGCTGGCGGAAGATGGTGATCCGGTCCGGCAGCGAGCCGGCGTCCCACCAGGAGTCCCGCTCGGTCAGGGGAACCCCTTCATAGAGCCCGAGCAGCACGGTGTCCGAATCCTCCCCGGGCTGCGGGGTGTAGTCGTCCTCGATGAAGATCGCGACGTTGCTCATGGTCTTCGCCAGCTCCGGCGGGATCCGGTCCAGGGCGTCACTGACCGCGGCCTCGAAATCGGCCTCGGACATCGGGAAGGGTCCGTCAGACTCGCCGCCACCGCCGTCACTGCCGTCCCCGCCGTTCGGAACGATCGGCAGGCCGGGCGGGAGGGATGAAGGCATAGGGAAACTCTAGCGGGACCGGCGCCGGGTCAGCCCCACACCCACCAGGCAGATCACGCCGCCCACCAGGCCCCAGACGGTAGGAATTTCGCCCAGGACCAGCCAGGAGATCAGGATGGTGGTGCCCGGCACCAGGTAGGTGGTGGCGGCGAGGCGCCCCGCGTCAATCAGGGAGAGCGCGTAGGCCCACGTGGTGAACGCGATCGCAGTGGGGAAGATGCCCAGATAGACCAGGCCCAGCGTGGCCGGCAGGGGAGCGGCCTGCAGCTCGGTGATCAACTGGCCGCTGAAGGGCAGGCAGCAGAGCGCGCCCACCATGATGCCAAACCACGTGGCCTGGGCGGCCGGGAACTTGCGCAGCACCGGCTTTTGGACGATCACGCTCACGGCGGCCAGTGCGGCCGCGAGCAGGCACAGCAGCACACCGGCCACGTCCGCCGTCGACCGCTGGCCGGATCCCAGCGCTATCACGGCCACGCCTCCGAACGCGATCAGGCTGCCGATGATCAGCCAGCGCGGGAAGCCCTCTTTCAGTATCACGCCGGCCATCACGGCGACCAGGATGGGGTTGACGTTGATCAGCAGGGCTGCCGTGCCGGCGTCCAGCATGTGCTCGGCGGCGTTCAGGGCCACGTTGTAGCCGCCGAACCACATGACGCCGTAGGCCAGGATGGGCCACCATTCGCGGCCCCGGGGCAGCCCCCTGAGCTTCGGCACCACCAGCAGGCCCAGCACGACGGCGGCGACCGCCAGGCGGCCGAGCGTCAGGGAGCCGGGGGAGAAGCTCGGGCCCACGGCCCGGATGCCCACGAATGCCGAGGCCCACAGGACCACGGTGACGACGACGGCGGCGATACCGAGCCTGCTGATCGGGGCCGGCTGTCCGGGACGGGTTGGTGCGGGTTGCGGGGCGGGTGCGGGGGCAACGTTCGCAGACCCTTCGTGGGGGCGTGCGGACGGAGTGGGGCCGGATGCGGAGGTTGTAGCCATGCTGCCAATCTAGCCGCTACAGCACGGTCAGGACTGGCGGTAATCGGTCACGTCTAGCCGAGATGCTGCCAACCTGCCGGACGGCCTCAGCGGAGCACGCGCGCCGCCGCCCGGACGGCGTCCGCGACGTCGGTCAGCGCCGCCGAGCCGCGCCGCCACTGCTGCCAGTAGAGGGCGACGTCCACGTGCGCGCGGCGGGAGAGCGTCTCGAGCCTGCCGGTCTCCAGATCTTCGCCAATTTCGATCTCGGGCATCATGCCCCAGCCCATGCCCCAGCGGATGGCATCGCCAAACTCCTGGGCGGCCGGCACGTAGTGGCGCGGCGGCTGAAGGGGTGCGTGGCTGAGCCGGCGCAGCCAGCGGTCCTGCAGATCGTCCTTGCGGTCGAAGACCACAACGGGAGCCGCGGCCACCGTCGCGGCGCTCACCCCTGCCCCAAACCAGCGGCGGGTGAAGTCCGGAGCGCACACCGGAAAATAGCGCATGATGCCCAGCTTGCTGGACGAGCAGCCGGGCACGGGCTTGGCTGTCTCCGTGATGGCGGCGGCGGCGGCGCCGGCGCGCAGCAGGTCCAACGAGTGCTCCTGGTCTTCGCGCAGGATCTCCAGCTGGACGTTGTCACTGGCCGCCGCGAGGCCGGCCAACGCCCAGGTGTGCAAGGAATCGCTGTTGATCACCAGCGTCAGGCGCGTTCCTGCGCGGGGCTGCTCAGGCTGCAGTTCCTCGGCCAGGTCCGCGGAGAGCAGTTCCAGCTGCCGGGCGAACCGCACCACGGCCTCGCCGGACTCGGTAAGCCCGGGCGGCCGCGCGCGGGTCAGGACGGGCCGGCCGACGGCGGCCTCGAGGGCCCGTACACGCTGGCTGACGGCCGAAGGCGTCACGGACAGATGGGCTGCGGCGGCGTCGAAGCTCCCGTACGTGAGGATTGCGGCCAGCGTCCGGGCCTGCTCGGGGGAAATTTCCATCATTAGACCATCTTATGTATCAGCAGAATCTTTAACTGGCTTCATCTTCGGCGGACCCCTACCGTGGAATGGTGATCCTTCCACTGTTTTCCGGCCTCTCCGCCGGACTGTCCCTCATCGTTGCCATCGGCGCGCAGAACGCATTTGTCCTCCGCCAGGGCATCCAGCGCTCCCACGTCGTCATGGTGGTGGCAGTCTGCGCGGTTTCGGACCTCGTGCTGATCCTGCTGGGCGTCGCGGGCGTCGGTGTCCTCCTGGACCGGGCGCCCGCTGCCATCGTGGTGATCCGGTGGGTCGGGGCCGCGTTCCTCCTCGTCTACGGGGCGCTCGCGGCCCGGCGCGCGGTCCGGGGGTCGCAACTGGAGAATCCCGGCGACAAGCCGGCCGGTGGCCGGGCCGCCGTGCTGGGCACCTGCCTGGCCTTCACGTGGCTGAACCCGCACGTCTATTTGGATACGGTGTTGCTGCTCGGGTCCCTCGCCGCCGCTCAAGGCGAAGCCGGGCGCTGGTGGTTCGCCGCCGGGGCCGGCCTGGGGAGCATTGCCTGGTTCACCGCCCTCGGCGCGGGGGCGCGTTTCCTGACGTCGCTCTTCCGGCGCCGGGCGGCCTGGCGGGTGCTCGACGCCGGAATCGCCGTCGTGATGATCACCCTTGCCGTGCTGCTGCTCGCCTGAGCACCGCGTCTGCCTCCCGTTCCTGAGCACCGCGCAAGGAGTGGAAAACCCATGCCGGTCCGGAGCCGGCCCTCAGGTCTGGGGTCGGTAGGCCCTTGTCCGCTCAATGTGGCGGGGTCACGATTGCTGGTATGACAGCATCCCCAGTGTCGGCCGGCGAAAGGAAGCGCGCAGCCATCGGTACGGCCGTCTTCGCGGTTGCCCCCGCAACGGCCGCCGGCCTGGTGCCGTGGCTTCTGACCCGCTGGGAAGTGGCCTCCCCGGTCCCCGGCGGGGTGCCTGCGCAGATCACCGGCGCCCTGCTGATCGGTGCGGGCGCGGCGGTGATCGCGAACTCTTTTGTGCATTTCGCCGTGGAGGGCATCGGGACCCCCGCGCCATTTGCCCCTCCCAAGAAGCTGGTGGTTGGTGGGCTCTACCGATACGTGCGGAATCCGATGTATGTCTCCGTCGCGGCGGCCGTCGCCGGGCAGGGACTCCTGCTAGGCGCGCCGAAGCTCTTCGTGGCCCTGGGCATCGGCGCCGTCCCGGTTGTGGCCTTCGTCCGGCTGTACGAGGAGCCGGTACTGACCCGGAAGTTCGGTGCGGCCTACGAAGAGTATCGCCGTAACGTCCCGCGCTGGCTGCCCAGGCTCACGCCGTGGCGGCCCGAGGGTCCGGAACCGTCCCGGGGCTAGTGCCGGGGCTAGGGCCAAACCCACGGCCGGTACCGGGCTGGGGCGAGACCTAAGGCATGGGTGCGGCCGCTACTTTCCGCGCCCGGACCACTCCAGCAGCCGATCCAGCGGCCAGGTGGTGACGATCCGCTCGGCGGGCACGCCGTTCGAGGCCGCGCGCTCGGCGCCGTACTGCAGGAAATCCAGCTGGCCCGGCGCGTGGGCGTCACTGTCGATACTGAAGAGGCAGCCGGCGTCCAGGGCCAGTCGGATCAGCTCGTCCGGCGGATCCTGCCGTTCGGGACGGGAATTGATTTCGACGGCCACGTTATTCTCGGCGCAGGCCGCGAATACGCGCTCGGCGTCGAATTCGGACTGCGGTCGGGTTCCCCTCGATCCCTGCAACAGCCGCCCGGTGCAGTGGCCGAGGACGTTCGTGTGCGGATCGTTGATGGCGCCCAGCATCCTCTCGGTCATGGTGCGCCGGTCGGAGCGGAGCTTTGAGTGGACGCTCGCCACCACGATGTCCAGCTGGTCCAGCAGGTCCGGGGACTGGTCCAGGGTGCCGTCCTCCAGGATGTCCACCTCGATCCCGGCCAGAAGGCTGAAGTCCCCGCCGTCCCCGTTGATGTCCGCAACAACGTCGAGCTGCTCCCGAAGGCGTTCCGCGCTCAGGCCGTTGGCGATCTTGAGGCTAGGGGAGTGGTCCGTCAGGGCGAGGTACTCCCGGCCCAACGTCCGGGCGGCGTCAGCCATGAGTCCGATCGGGGACCCGCCGTCGGACCAGTCGCTGTGGCTGTGCAGGTCGCCCCGGAGGGCGGAGCTCAGTTCTGCGCCGCCGGTCGCGAGCGGCTGCTGCCCGCGTTGCCGCAGGCCCTCAAGGTAGTCGGGTACGCCGCCGTCGACCGCCTGCCTGATGACTTCGAAGGTTCTGTCCCCGATCCCCTTCATGCTCTTCAGCCTGCCGCTGCGTGCCCGCGCCGCGACCTCGTCCGGCTCCAAGGCGCCGACAATCCCAGCTGCCTTTCGGAACGCCTGAATCTTGAAGGTGGGGGCGAGCTCGCGTTCCAGCCAGAACGCAATTTCATTGAGGGCATCAACGGCATCCATCCGTCCATCTTGCACCCACCTTGCGCCCAACTTGCACCGGCGGATGGACCGATTTTGGATAATCAGGGGGTCTGCCCTTATAGTTTTATAGTCCAGTTCGGAGGAACCCGAAAGGACAAAAACGACAGGCTTCGGCCCTTAATTTTTGCCCCGACAAGTTCAACCGGATGGCGTCCTGGCCCCCATCGTCTAGCGGCCTAGGACACCGCCCTTTCACGGCGGCGGCACGGGTTCGAATCCCGTTGGGGGTACGCAAGGAACTGGTCAAACCGGATGGAAAAGTCTGGTAGGCTAAAGGCCTTGAAAATTTGCGGTAGCGATACCGCAGACAGCAGGAAACATGCAGTACAAGCAATAAACAAGCAAGGCCCTGTAGCGCAGTTGGTTAGCGCGCCGCCCTGTCACGGCGGAGGTCGCGGGTTCAAGTCCCGTCAGGGTCGCTCTGATTGCCGGAAGAAATTCCGGCCATCAAGGTGACATGTCACCTAGGCTCTGTAGCTCAGTTGGTAGAGCGTTCGACTGAAAATCGAAAGGTCACCGGATCGACGCCGGTCGGAGCCACCAGCTAGAACCCCGCAGTTCCCAGTGTTTACACGGGAGCGGCGGGGTTTTTTCGTTGCTGCGTGAAGCCCAGGATTCAGCCTGTGTCAGCCGGAATCAGCCAAATTCTGGGACGGACCTCTGGTATCCCCTTGGTACATCGACCTGTTTCGAGAACTATTTGTGAGAACCGGGGGCCGGACGCCACTTCTCCTTTGCAGGGCTGGTTTCTGCGGCAGGTGTGACTGTTCGATGGGGATGGCGGTTTTTTCACAGCTCGGTTTGGCAGTTATAGAGAGTGGCGAGATCGTTTCGGACGCGATTCTTCGCTGGGGGTTTGGCGGTATGGCCGGCATGCGGCCGTTTGTAGACTCGCAGGCCTTCATCTTGCAGGAACATGAGTCGGCCTTTTCCTTCGTCCTGGTGAAGCCACAGAACGCTGCCGTCGAGGGCAAGCATGTCTATATTTCCTTGTGCGATGATCTCGCCCTGACGGTAGATTTCCACGTAGTCGTATCGTGAGAGTTTGTACCAGTTGCTGATGGGTTCCGGTTTTTGGGGTGTTTCCTGCTTTGGCCCGGGCGCGTGTGGGTAGGTTGTCAAGCTCTTGTCCTTGGGTAGCCGGTTGCGGCGGATGTGAGTTGGAGGTGGCAGGGTGGCATTCCAGCCACCCTGCCTCCTTCGCGTTGGCTCTATCCCGCCCCGTCTTTCGGGTTGCCTGTTGCGGTGGCATGCAGGATTAGGGTTCACGCATGCCGGAATTGGATCCGGCGGTCGGTGGAGTCTCTGGCCCTGATGACGCGGATTCTGCGCGCTGTCTGGCGGGCTAAACGTTCGACGAGACGCGTCGCGCGGGCTTGACGGCCCGGCGCGTGCAGGTGTCGGTGGCTTGCTTTAGCGGCGGGAACCGGTCAGTGGGTGTTGCAGTGCTGTCTCTCGAAGAAGCTGCAGGCGCAGGGTACGGGCTGTTTCCATGTGTTGCCGGGCGATCTTTCCCGCTTCATCGGCGTCCTGCTGCTCGATGGCGTGTATCAGGGCCTCGTGCTCGTCCAGTGCCGCCTCCCAGCGGTTAGCGGTGGAGAGTGTGGAACGCGGTGCGTGGATGAGGTGAGTTGACAACCTATCCAGCAGGTCCTGGAGGACCGGGTTGTGGGCACAGTTCCACACGGCGGCGTGGAACTCCAGGTTGGTGGTGATCCTGGTGTGGTCATCCGGTTCTTGAAGTTCCCGGTCCCGCTGCAGCAACGCCTCAAGCCGCATCAGGTCGGGGAACTGCCTGGCACGGGCTGCCTGGCGCGCGGCCTCCTCTTCGAGGAGAATCCGCATGTCATAGATTTGGATGACCTGCTGGGGGTCCACTTGGGGAACCTGGAGGCCCCTGGCCACGCGCTCGAGGAGCCGTTCCTGCTGCAGGCGCGAGAGCGCCTCCCGGACAGGTGTCCGGGAGACGCCGAAACGCGTGGCAAGCGATGTTTCCCGAACGGCGGTGCCAGGCTGATGGACTCCGGACAGGATTTCGCTGCGCAGGGTCTGGAAGATGCTCTCTCCATCAATACGTGGAGTTGCTGTGTCCGTCACGTGGCTGGTCCTTGAGGCGTTGGAGTGGTCATCGCAGAGTGCTTGTTCGAAAGGAACTTTACGCCAGAACGCCTGCGCGCCGTCCGAAGACGCAGCCTGCAGCAAGTCCGGTGCCGCCGGGGTAGTTGGTGCTGAAGAGTCCGCCGAGCATTTCGCCGGCCACGAAGAGGCCGTCGATGTGCTTTCCGTCTGCGTCCAGGACGCGGCCGTGGGTGTCGGACTTGATGCCACCGAACGTGAACGTAATCCCGCACGTGACGCCGTAGGCGTAGAACGGTCCGGTTTCGATGGGGGCGGCCCAGTTGCTTTTGACCGGTTCGGTGGTGGCCTTCCGGCCGTCCTTGATGGTGGGGTCGAACGGGACGGAGCGGTCGATCGAGTTGTTGAAGTCCGTGATGGTCTTGGACAGGCTCTCTGGGTTCAGGCCGATTTTGGCGGCCAGGTCCTCGATGGTGTCCGCGATCTCGACGGAGATGCCGGGCATGTCGTATTCCTCGCCGCGCAGCATCGGTCGCAGGGTTGCGTCGAAGATCTGGTAGGCCACTGACCCGGGCTGCTTGAGGATTTCCTTGCCGTATTTGGCGTAGGTGTAGTTCCTGAAGTCCGCGCCTTCGTCCAGGAATCGTTTGCCGTCGGTGTTTACGATGATGCCAAACGGGTAGCTCTGCCGGGTCAGCCGGTTGGTGAGCTCGCGGTTGCTCTCGTTGGTGGCCGTGAAGGCATCCCACTGGACACTGTGGCAGGTGCCCCAGTCGCCGCCCTTGGTCGCGCCGATCGCCAGGGCCGCGGCAATCATGTCACCGGTGTTGTACGGGGTTCCGCGGACCTTGGCGTTTTCCCAGCCTTCGCCCAAGTGCTCCTGGCGCCACTGGGGGTCCGCCTCGAAGCCGCCGGCGGTGAGGATGACGGACTCTGCCGTCAGGCGCAGTTCGCCTTCGGCGGTTTTGACTACGACGCCGGCAACGCGGCCGTTTTCGACGACGAGGCTTTGTGCCTCGTGGCCGTAGCGGACATCGATGCCGAGCTCTGCGGCAAGCCTGGTGTGGTCCTCGATCAGGCCCTCACCGCCGCCCACGTTCCCCACATGCAAGCCGCCCCAGAAAAGGTAGGACCCGTCGGCGCGCTCATAGGCCTGACGCTCGTACATCAGGCGGTACTTCAGACCCAGGCTGTTGAGCCACCGCAGAGTGGACTGGCTCTCCGCGATAAGAACCTCCGTCAGTGCGGGATCGTTCCGGCCCTCCGTGACCTTTTCCAGGTCCGCTGCATATTCTTCAGCGCTGTAGGAAGGAACAACAGTGCGGCCGTGCCGCTCATCCGGTTCCACCAGGCCCTGCAAATCATCCAGACCGTTATGCACTATCCGGGTGGCGCCGGCGGTGTAGAAGCTGTTGCCGCCTGCCATGTCCTTTTCGCCTTTTTCCAGCAGTACAACGCGCCGCCCGCGCTCCGCTGCAGCGTGCGCCGCCGTAAAACCGGCGTTCCCGCCGCCCACCACAATCACGTCAACGCTGTCCGTAATCCGCGGTCCGGCTCCATTACCGATCGACATTGGCTGTCCTTTCACTGGTTGATGAATCCAACTGTATACAAACGTATGCATATGGCGCAAGATCGATATTGCAGATCAAAACTTGCCCGTGACTGCCATCACAGGTATAACTGTATTTCATTGTGTACAACAGTATCCCTGAGTGCTCTGAGAGTCTTGGATCACCGGGATGCGGCTGAGGCCAAGGCCCCAGCAGAGTACTTTCGCACCGCCCAACAACGTCGTTACGGAACGAGAACCATGAAAAATCCCCTACGCAATGCCGTGTTCGGCCTGGTCGTGGCCGTCGTGGCCACGCTGGCGTTCATCAATGCCGGCACGGCCGGTGGAACGAGCACGGCCCGGAACAAGCTCACCCTGATCGCCCCGGCAGCACCTGGTGGCGGCTGGGACGGATTTGCCCGTGAAGGGCAGCAGGCGCTCAAGAGCGGCGGCGTGGTCAATAACGCTCAGGTGGTCAACGTGCCCGGAGCCGGCGGGACCATCGGCCTGAGCCAGTTTGTCCAGATGCCCGGGCGCGAAGACGCCCTCCTGGCGACCGGTGGTGTGATGGTGGGGGCCATCGAACTCGGAGACAACCCGGAGTCCATGGCTGACGTTGTTCCCATCGCCCGGCTGGCCGATGACTACGCGGCGCTGGTGGTCCCGGCTGACTCTGAGTTCAAGACCCTCGACGATTTCCTGGCCGCATGGAAGCAAAACCCCGGCGGAACCTCAATCGGCGGCGGATCCCTGGGCTCGATCGACCATCTTCTGAGCGCCATGGTCGCCAAAACGGTCGGCATCGATCCTCAGGAAGTGAACTACATCGCCTACTCCGGCGGCGGTGAGGCCCTGACCTCGCTCCTGTCCCACACCACGTCCGCCGGCATGTCCGGCTACAACGAAGTCAGCGACCAGATCGAGGCCGGAACACTGCGCGCCCTGGCCATCTCTTCGGAAGAGCGGCTGGAAGGCGTAGACGTTCCCACCTTCAAGGAGCAGGGCGTAGACGCGGCGATGTCCAACTGGCGAGGATTTGTGGCCGCGCCAGGCATCACCGATGAGGCGAAAGCGGAGTTCATCAAGATCGTCACCGAGATGCGCAGCACCGACCACTGGCAGGAAGCGCTGAAGCGCAACGACTGGACGGACACCTTCACCACGGGCGAAGAATTCGAACAGTTCATCAACAACGAAGTTGCAACGGCCCAAGAAATCGTAAAGGACCTCGGCCTATGAGCATCACCCAGAACCAGCCAGAAGCAGGATCCGCCCTGGAGCCGCACGGTAAACCGAAGCGCCGCTTTGGGACAGGCCGCAGCGAATTCGTTGTCGTCGCCGTGCTTTATGCAGTGGCCATCCTCCTCACCATCGGCACCGTGACCATGCATGTGCAGGGCAAATCATCCCCCGGACCGCAGTTCTTCCCCATCATCGTGTGCATCCTGCTGTATCTGGTGGCGACCCTCCTGGCCATCCAGATCCTCCGCTCACCGCAGATCCCTGACAATTCCATCCACCCCGGACACGGACAGTTCTCGGCGGACATGCTGCACGACCTCGGTCACCTGGGGAAGGAAGAAGCCGAAGCGTTTGACGATGCGCCATCCAAAACCCCAGCCAAAACCTGGAAGACGTACTCGGACTGGCGGACGGTCGGCCTGATGCTGGCCGGGGTCGTGGCCTTCGTCGCGCTGCTGGAACCGCTGGGCTGGATCATCAGCGCGACGATACTGTTCTGGGTTGTTGCCTACGCCCTCGGCAGCCACCGACGATTCTTCGACATCGGCGTGGGCCTGCTCTTCTCCTCAATCATTCAACTGGCCTTCGGCGCCGGGCTGGGCCTCAGCCTGCCTTCCGGCTTCATAGGAGGGATCCTCTAATGGAACAACTCGAACTCCTCATGGGTGGCTTCGCCAGCGCCCTGACCCCCATCAACCTCCTCTGGGTGCTAATCGGCGCACTCCTCGGCACCGCCGTCGGCGTCCTGCCGGGGCTCGGCTCCGCCATGGCCGTGGCGCTGCTGCTCCCGGTGACTTTTTCACTGGAACCGACCGCGGCATTCATCATGTTCGCCGGCATCTACTTCGGCGGCCTCTTCGGCGACTCCACCTCAGGAATCCTGCTCAACACCCCCGGCCACTCCTCGGCCATCGCGTCCACGTTCGAGGGACACCGGATGGCCAAAAGCGGACAGGCGGCCAAAGCGCTTGCCACCTGCGCCATCGGAGCCTTCATCGGCGGCCTAATCGCCACCACCCTGGTGGTCTTCTTCGCCCCCACACTGGTCAAAATGGCCACGGTCTTCGGCCCGGCCGAGTACTTCGCCCTGGCAGTGTTCGCCTTCCTCGCCATCTCCGCCGTCGTCTCCGAATCCGTGATCCGCGGCATCGCGGCCCTCGGAATCGGCCTCGCCCTGGCCCTCGTCGGCATTGACGGCCCCAGCGGCACCGCCCGCTTCACCCTCGGCATGCCCCAGCTCTTCGACGGAATCTCCGTCATCGTCATCACCGTCGGGCTCCTGGCACTCGGCGAGGTCTTCCACATCGCATCCCGCATCCACCGCGACCCGATCGCCACCCGGATCGAAACGAAGGGCCGGGCGAGGCTGAACCTCGCAGACTTCAAAAAGGCCCTCCCGGCCTGGCTGCGCGGCACCGCCTTCGGCGCCCCCTTCGGGCTGATCCCCGCCGGCGGCGCAGAAGTCCCCACATTCCTGGCCTACGGAACCGAAAAACAACTGGCCAAGCGCCGGAACGATCCGGATTTCGGCACCACCGGCTCTATCCACGGCCTCGCAGCCCCGGAAGCCGCAGCCAACGCAACGGCCGGCACCGCCATGGGCGCCCTGCTCGCACTGGGGTTGCCAACGTCGGCCACGGCCGCGATCATGCTTGCAGCATTCCAGCAATACGGCATGCAGCCAGGCCCGCTGCTCTTCGAACGAAGCGGTGACCTGGTCTGGGCCCTGCTGGCCTCACTGTTCATCGGCCTGGTCATCCTCGTGATGATCAACATCCCGTTCGCCTCCGTCTGGGCAAAGCTGCTCAGCATCCCCAAGCACTACCTCTACGCCGGCATCACCGTCTTCTCCATGCTCGGCGTATACGCGGTGAGCTCCGCAGTGCTTGATCTGTGGCTACTGATCGCCATAGGGCTCGTCGGATTCCTGATGCGCCGCTACAACATCCCGCTGGCACCCGTTCTGATCGCAGTGATCCTCGGCCCGATGGCCGAGACTGAACTCCGCCGTGCACTGGCAGTCTCCGAGGGCAACCTGGGCATCCTGATCGACAGCCCCATCACCATCACTCTCTACCTGGTCCTGGCCGCCGCCCTCGCTCTCAGCGCCGTCCAGCACCTCCGCCACCGGGCCAGCCGGAAGGTCTAGTCACCTGAGCCGCAAACGAGGCCCCTGGCCTCTCGATTGCCCGCACGGACAATCGAGAAGCCAGGGGCCTGTCATCTTTCGGACTGACAAAACCGCAAGCCGACCATCTGTCCTCAGTTCAAGTAAACCGGGTTCCGGCCGCTTCAAATACGACCGTTTCCGCTACAAACCACCAGGCGCGATTTGCTGCTTCGGTCCGCCGGTATCGTGCTCGAATTTGGGGACATGGACTTCCGGCCGCCGGTGTTCCATGACCTGAGGCCACCGCCGTCAGCCTGTATCTGTCCGTGACCAAGAACGTCAAGCATGTGCAGCGTATTGCCGGTCACAAGGACGGTACGACGACGATCAACACCTACGGCGCACTGTTCGATGACGATTTCTTCAAGGCTGCGGCCGGGCTGGATTCGCTGACCAAATGAATCGAAAGGTCACCGGATCGACGCCGGTCGGAGCCACCACTGGGAAGCATCAGTTCATTGAGAACTGGTGCTTTTCTTCTTTAACACCATCGATCGCTCCGTAACGGCCCTTCTGAAGGGTCAAAAGGGCAGTTACGGAGCAATCGACAGGGAGACGGACGGCCGCATCGACGGGGGCCGACGGCGGCGACCGGTTGGGGGCCGGGCCGCTGGCCGGGCTAGACTCGCACGCTGGGGAAAGAACACCAAGGCCGTCGGAAGCCCGGTCCGGGCAGGCGGCGCAATCTCAACCGAAAAGTGATTCTGCAACGTGATTTCGAAGAATATTGCCCGTCCTCTCACCGCCGCCACCCTCCTCGCAGCCCTCGCCCTCGCCGGCTGCTCGGCACCCCAGGCCGGCAGCGCGCCGTCGTCCGCCGCGGGCCCGTCCACTGCTTCAGCCTCAGGCACGCCGAGCCCCAGCAAGACCTCCGGGCCGTTCGGCGGTTTCGCCAGCGCCGGCGAGGCCTGCACCAAGATCTCGGAGCAGGCCACCGGCGCCACGCTCCTTCCCCTCTCGGCCGCCCAAGGCAAGACGGCGGAGCTGGAACAGTTCAAAGCCGACCTGGCCGAGACGGCCGAGCGCGTTCCTGACAGCCTGAAGGCCGATTTCGCCAACCTCAAGGAAGTGGCCGTCGCGGGCGTCACCGACCAGACCGTCTTCTCCAGCGGCAAGCTCCAGGCCGCCATGGCACCCGTAACAACCTGGATCGCCACCAACTGCAAGTAGGGAGTCAGATCAGGCCACCGCCCGCATCGACTCCCGGCTGACGTCCCGCAGCTGACCAGCGGACGCCAGTCCTGCTCCCCGACGCACTTCGCCGGTTCCCACGGCCCGCACCTGCGCCGGCCGTGGGAACGGGCGCGGCAAGATTCCCCCGCGCGGCCCAAGGCAGGGACTAGGGTTGTGTCAAAGAGAAGGGGGAGTGCGTTATGGAATACCAGAATTCTCAACCCGTTGCCGGTCCCGCGGCCGGTCAGCCCGTTCCCGCGGCCGGTCAGCCCGTTGCCGGTCAGCCCGTTTCGGGTCCCGTTGCCGGGCTGCCCGGTGCAGGTCTGTCCGTGCCGGCGGGCACCGGCCGCACGGTTATATCGGAAGCCGCAATCGCCAAGGTCGCGGGCATCGCCGCCCGATCGGTACCAGGGGTCTACTCGTTGGGATCAGGGCCGTCACGCGCCCTGGGGGCGATCCGCGACGCCGTCGGCAGCGCCGATCACGCAGCGGGCGTCCGCGTGGAAGTCGGCGAAACCCAGGTGGCCGTGGACATCGATCTCGTCGCGGTGTACGGTACCCCCTTGCATGCCCTCGCGGACCAGATCCGCACCGCCGTCTACTCCGCCGTCGAGGAACTGGTGGGGCTCGAGGTGATCGAGGTAAATATCGAGATCAATGACGTTTATGTGCCCGGCCCGGCCAAACCGGCCCCGTCCGCCGAGGCCCGTCCGGTCAGGGAGGCAATCCAATGAGTCTGACGGTAGTGGGAATCGCCATGGGGGCCTTTGTGGCTTTCATGTCCTTCCAGTTCGGCGTCTGGGGCTTCCTCGGTGCCCTGTTCTTCATGGGCATCGGCGCTCTCCTGGGCCGGGCCGCAGACGGGAAGCTGGACCTGCGCAGCGTGTTTGACGCCCTCACGGGCCGGCGTTCCTCCTCATGAACATGACGGCTGAAACGCCGATCCGCGGCGCCGCAATGGCCGGGCATAACCGCATCAGCACACAGGCCCTGACGAGTGTGGCGAGGGCCGCCGCGGGTGAGGCCCTCGGTGTGCCGGCGCACGATGTGCGCGCCGAGTGGTCGGACGATGACGGGCTGCTCGCGCTCTCGCTCGTCATGCCCGTCGCGGTCCCGAATCTCAGGGTGGTTCTCCGGGATCCCGGCCGCGTCGCCGGCTTCGGCGGTTCCATCTGGGAGCGTGCCGTCGCCGCCAAAGCCCAGATCCTGCGACGCGTGACCGAACTGACCGGCGCGCAGCTGAGCCGGGTGGACATCCGCATCAGCGGGGCCACCGTGCGCGGGGGAGGTCGGGTGCGTTGAGCCAGGACACCCAAAACACCGGTATCGGCTCCGGCCCGTACGAGGCAGATGCGGTGGCGGGGAGCGAACCCCTGGGCTCCGGTGCCGCGGGCATGGACCGGATTCTGAAACGGGAGACGCACTCATCGCGGGCCGTCGTCTCCGTGCTGGCCGCCGCCCTGGTCATGGCCGTGTGCGGTTACGCGCTGCTTGAAACTGCGGTCCGTGCGGTCGGGCAGCCGCCGTGGCTCGTGGATCCGCAGACCGCGGCCGAGCGGGTGGTCGCGCTCCCGGCCGGAATCGGCCCGCTTCTACTGCTCGTCATAGGCGTCGTGATCGCCATAGCCGGATTGTTTTTCTTCCTCAACGCCGTGCTGCCCGGACGGCGGGCGCGCCACCTGCTCCCGGACCGCCGGGCCGCCGTCGTGGTTGACGATGAGGTGATCGCCGCGGCCCTGGCGCGCCGAGCCCGGCTGGCCGCCAACGTGACTCAGGAACAGGTGATGGTGGTCGTGTCGCGGAACCGGGTCATGGTCAACGTCCGGCCGACCTCCGGTGTGCCGCTGCGCCCGGACGCCGTCCTGGACGCTGTGCGGCGTGAGCTGCAGGAAATGGGCCCCTGGCCCATGCCGGAAGTGCGGATCCAGGTCTCCACGGCAGGGGTGGTGGGGGCATGAACAACACTCCCAGGGTCCTGAACCGCATCCTGATCGGCATCCTTGGCATCAAGCTTCTAGCCATTGGCGTGCTTGTGGTGCTGCTGGCGAGCGTCCCCGCCGTCGGCGTGTGGTGGCATGACTGGGCGGGCGGCGTCCTGAACTTCTGGCTCGATTTGTTCGAACGGACGCAGTTCCCCCGCCGCCAGGAGAGCTGGCTGTGGCTCGTCATCTGCTTTGTGCTGGTGGTGGTGCTTGGCCTGATGGTCGCCTGGATTGCCCAGCAGGGCAAGGGCCGGACCAGCCTGATCGTGGCCGAGGAGGACCCGGGCGACGTGCCGGGCAACGTCGGAATCGGCGGCGGCGTGGCGGAGCAGACGATCCGCGCGGCCCTTGCGGATCGGCCCGACCTGACCGGAGTCTCGGTAACCGCCTACGAGATCAAGGGGGAGCCGGCCCTCAAGATCCGGGTGGAGCCCCGACAGGGCGTCGCCCCGCAGGCGCTTGCCTCCGAGGTTTCTTCATTGGTAGAGGCGCTCGACGCCGTGATCGGCAAGCGCACCCCCGTCCTGATCCACATCGGATCCGGGGCACGGTCGCGGTTTGGCCGTGCCGAGCGGGTCCGCTGAGGCGGCTCCCCGACGGGGCCACGGAATCTCCTTTGCATAAAGGTTTCATGTAAACGCTTGCATTCTGCATGACGTGTTGATTACTGTGATGGTCGGCACACCATCAGTACGGCCGTTTTTCACCGGTACTCAGCGAGGAGCACTCCAGTATGAAAACCCGCAATTTCCTACTTCCCGCCGCCACGGCAGGCATTTTGGCCATCACCCTTTCGGCGTGTGGCGGCGGAGGTGGCGGCACTACCAGCGGCAGCGACGCCGCCTCGCAGGGCCTGGATGGACGCGGCCCCATCACTTACGTCCAGGGCAAGGACAACAGCAACGTGGTCCGCCCGCTGATCGAGAAGTGGAACGCTGCCCACCCGAACGAGAAGGTCACCTTCAAGGAGCAGACCGACCAGGCGGACCAGCAGCACGACGACCTCGTCCAGCACTTCCAGGCCAAGGACCCCGGCTACGACGTTGCGAGCGTCGACGTCGTCTGGACCGCCGAATTTGCCGCCAAGGGCTGGCTGCAGCCGCTCAAGGACAAGATGGCGCTGGATACCTCGGCCATGCTGAAGCCGACCGTCGAGGCCGCCTCCTACAAAGGCACGCTGTACGCGGCACCGGAATCTTCCGACGGCGGCATCCTGTACTACCGCAAGGACCTGGTCCCCACGCCCCCGAAAACCTGGGACGAGATGATGGGCATGTGCTCCATCGCCAAGACCAACAACATCGGCTGCTACTCCGGCCAGTTCAAGAAGTACGAGGGACTGACCGTCAACGCCTCCGAGGCGATTAACTCCGCCGGCGGAGCCGTGCTGGACGAGAATGGCAAGCCCAACCTGCTCACCGCGGAAGCAAAGGCTGGCATGGCCAACCTGACCAAGGCCTACGCAGACGGCGAGATCCCGAAGGAAGCCATCACCTTCCAGGAAGAGGAAAGCCGCCAGGCGTTCCAGGACGGCAAGCTGCTGTTCCTGCGCAACTGGCCCTACGTCTACAACCTGGCCACCACCGAAGGATCCTCCAAGGTCAAGGACGTCCTGGGCATGACCGCCCTCCCCGGCAAGGAAGGCCCGGGCGCCTCGTCCCTGGGCGGCCACAGCGCCGCGATCAGCGTCTACTCGAAGAACAAGGCCACCGCAGTGGACTTCCTGAAGTTCCTCACCACGGAAGAAACCCAGAAGTTCTTCGCCACGCAGGGTTCGCTCGCCCCGGTGCTCGGCAAGCTCTACGATGACCAGGAGCTCGTCGCCAAGCTGCCGTACCTGCCGGTCCTGAAGACCTCGATCGAGAACGCCGTGCCCCGTCCGGTCACCCCGTTCTACCCGGCCGTCACCAAGGCCATCCAGGAAAACGCGTACTCGGCCATCAAGGGCGAGAAGACCGTAGACGCGGCCCTGTCTGACATGCAGAAGTCCATCGAGTCCGCTAGCGCGGGACAGTAGGTCCATCATGGCAACTGAAGTAGGCCCGACGTCGGTCAAGGCACCGGCGTCGGGCGGGGCACCGATCCACCACGCACCCAAGGGTGTTGGGGAGGACAACCGCATCGCGACGCAGGGGCGCTGGGCAGCCTGGCTCCTGGCGCCGACTATCCTCGCATTGTCAGTAGTGATCGTGTACCCGATCATCACCGCCATTGTGATGTCATTCCAGAAGGATGCCGGTCTG
The DNA here is from genome assembly GCF_040676555.1 of Arthrobacter sp. LAR12-1-1.1. Lineage (NCBI taxonomy): Bacteria > Bacillati > Actinomycetota > Actinomycetes > Micrococcales > Micrococcaceae > Arthrobacter > Arthrobacter sp. LAR12-1-1.1. Next base: position 598,239 of record NZ_JBEGIG010000023.1, read on the forward strand.
GACCCCGCCACGGGGCTCTTCGTCGAGGGCGGCCCGGCCGGCTTCTCGAACTACTACAACTGGATCTTCCAGCAATGCCCGGCTCCGGACGGCGGAACCGTGGACTGCCCGCCGGGAACCCTCGGCGCGCAGTTCTGGTCCGCCACCGGCACCACCTTCTTCTTCACCATCGTCACGGTGGCCCTGGAGACAGTGCTCGGCTTCTGGATGGCCGTCATCATGGCACGGGCCTTCAAGGGCCGCAGCCTGGTCCGTGCAGCCGTCCTGGTGCCGTGGGCCATCCCCACCGCCGTTACGGCCAAGCTGTGGCTGTTCATCTTCGCCTTCGAAGGCATCGGCAACAAACTCTTCAACACCACCGTCCTGTGGACCGGCAGCGAATGGCCTGCCAGGTGGGCCGTGATCATCGCGGACGTCTGGAAGACCACTCCCTTCATGGCGCTGCTGATTCTCGCCGGCCTGCAGATGATACCCGCGGAAGTGTACGAGGCAGCCAAGGTCGACGGCGCCTCAGCCTGGCAGCGGTTCCGCATGATCACCCTGCCGCTGGTGAAACCGGCGCTCATGGTGGCCATCCTGTTCCGCACCCTGGACGCACTGCGCATGTTCGACCTCCCGTACATCCTGACCGGCGGAGCGAACAACACCACCACGCTGTCCATCCTGGTGATCAACCAGATCAGGCAGGGCTTCAACGCGGCGGCAGCCTTGTCCACCATCACATTCATCATCATCTTTCTGGTGGCTTTCATCTTCGTACGCTTCCTTGGAGCGAACGTCGTGGAGCAGCAGACCGGCGCAGGTAAGGGGAAGAAATGACCGCCGCGACGAGCGCCGCAACCGAGCTGCGCGCACAACAGGACAAGGGCCGGAAGGCCGCGCAGAACCGCGAGAAGTGGGCTCAGGGACGCACCTACATCAGTGCGGTCGTGATCCTTTTCTGGTGCCTCGCTCCGGCTTACTGGATGGTGGTGACGGCGTTCCGCGACGTCGGCTACACCTACGACACTTCGATCCTGCCGACCCACGTGACGCTGGACAACTTCAGGACGGCATTCGACACGTCCTTCGGCAACCACTTCGGCCAGGCACTGCTCAACAGCTTGTTCATCGGCACCGTGGTCACCCTGGTTTCGCTGGTGATTGGCGTGTTTGCCGCCTATGCCCTGGCCCGCCTGAACTTCAAGTTCAAGTACCTCGTGCTGGGCTTCATCCTGGGGGCCTCCATGTTCCCCGGCGTCGCCCTCATCACCCCGCTGTTCCAGCTCTTCACGAACATCGGCTGGATGGGCACCTACCAGGCCCTGATCATCCCGAACATCTCGTTCGTGCTGCCGCTGACCGTCTACACCATGACCTCCTTCTTCCGCGAAATGCCGTGGGAGCTCGAGGAATCGGCGCGCGTCGACGGCTGCACCCAGGGACAGGCGTTCCGGAAGGTGATCATGCCGCTGGCCGCCCCGGCCATCTTCACGACCGCCATCCTGGCGTTCATCTCCTCGTGGAATGAATTCCTGATCGCCAGCCAGCTCTCGTCCGACGCAACGCAGCCGGTCACCGTGGCCATTGCCAGCTTCGCCGGTGCGCAGCCGAACCAGATCCCGTACACCGCGATCATGGCCGCAGGCACCATTGTGACCATTCCCTTGGTCATCCTGGTGCTCGTGTTCCAGCGTAAGATCGTTGCGGGCCTCACCGCCGGCGCGGTTAAGTGACTGCGGCGCCATGACTGACGAGCAGAACCAGGGCCACGTGCCGGCGACGCGTCGAAAGGTGCGTTCCGGCGAGGACTTCGACATCATTATCGGGTTCCTGGGCTTCTGGGCCGTAGTGCTGCTGGTGGTCACCGTCTGGATGGAGGTGACCGCCCAGCCGGCCCTCTTCTGGGCCCTGGGTCTGCTCGCCATGCTGCTGGCCCTCTACGGCATGATCCGGCTGCGCCGGCGCTTGCCGCGCCGGACCGCCAGCCGGCGCGCCTAGGCAGCCCAGGGGCCAGGCCTATTTATCCGCCGCGGCGAGGCGGGTGCAACACGTCTGCGGGCAGCCGACCGGCTTCCGCGGACCGTCAACAAGGGGACACAAGTGGCACGGACAGAAAGGGCGCAGCGCGGCGGCCACTCCGGCGTCAGCATTGAGGATGTTGCCGCCGCTGCCGGCGTATCCACGGCCACCGTATCCCGGGCCGTCCGCGGTTTGCCCCGCGTTTCCCCGGCAACGCGGGAGAAGATCCTCGGCATTGCCGAATCCCTGGGCTACGTCGCCTCGTCCTCGGCGTCGGGCCTGGCGACGGGCCGGACCAAGACCATTGGGGTGCTGGCACCGTTCGTCAGCCGCTGGTTCTTCTCCAAGGCCATCGAGGGCGCCGACCGGGAACTGCACTCCCGTCAGTACAACCTTTCCCTCTTCAACCTCGGCGGCCACGGCAGCAACCGTGAGCGGCTCTTCAGCAAGACCATGGTCTACAAGCAGATCGACGCACTGCTGGTCCTCTGTATGGCGCTCACCCACGAGGAAATCGAGCATCTCCAGAAGATCGATATCCCGCTGGTGGTGGTGGGCGGCCATGTCGAGGAGTGTCCCTACATTGGCATTGACGACTACGCCGCGGCCGCGACCGCAGTCCGCCACCTGATCGGGCTGGGCCACACCGACATCGCGCTCCTGCACGGCGATGACGAAACCGACCTCAACTTCGACGTCCCCAGGGTCCGGATCCAGGCCTTCCACGACATCATGCGCGAGGCCCGGCTGCCCGCCCGGGCCGAATGGGACGTGTGGGGGGACTTCACCGTTCGCAGCGGCCAGGAGGCGTTCCGGCGTCTCTGGGCCGCCGACGGGTCCAAGCCCACAGCAATCTTCTGCGCCTCGGATGAGATGGCCATGGGCGTCATCTTCGAGGCGAGCAAGGCCGGTGTGCGCGTCCCGGAGGATTTGTCGGTCATCGGCATCGATGACCACGACTTCGCCGAGGCCATGGGGCTCACCACGGTCGGGCAGCGGCCGGACCTGCAAGCCGAACTCGGCACCAAGATGCTGCTGGACGAGCTCGACGGAATTGCCGGGGCCGTTCAGTCCGCCGTGGCGCCGCACCGGCTGATTGTGCGGACCACGACGGCGCCGCCGCTGCCTAAGTCCGCTCGGCTCCGCTAGCGACGGTGTTCGGCGGATCAGCTGTGTCAGCCGTCCCGCGCCCGCCGCAGGGGGTTGCGGGCCGGTGAGGCCTAGGAAGCGCGGGCCAGCTGGCGGATCGGCACCCAGCGTGAGGCCAGCCGGCGGTAGGCCGCGGCGGCGCCGGTCATGTCGCCCTCCGCCAGGCACTCGATGCCGAGGCGCACGTCCAGGGGCGAATCGTCCGGATAGACCTTGTCGGCCACTCCGCCGTAGTCGAGTTCCACGGCCGAATCCGGGTGGAAGAGCTCAAGCCATTCCGTGAGCTGGGTCAGGTCCTCGAGCATGTCGAGATCAGGTGCGGCGAGGGCCAGGTGCGCCACCGCGTAGCTCACGCGCTCCAGTGCCTTGCCGATGCCCGCACGGATGCGGACCGTCACGATGTGGCCCTCGGATTCGACGACGTCGGTCGGATCCGATTCCTGGAAGAGGCAGAACCAGCTGAAGGGAATGCCCCACGTGGACGCCCGGGTATGGACCCGGCTCAGGCCATCGTGGGCCCGCACCTCATCAATGCGTTCCTGGTGCTTGTCCCGCTGTTCTTCCGGGATCAGGAGCTGGGCCAGGGGCCCGTGGATGCCTTCCATCAGGGCATTGGCGGCCAGCCCGGCGCGGAGGACCATCTGGCTGGGGCAGTACAGCAGCCGGTCCGCCTGGGGTGCGGCGGAAGTCCCGGGACCGGACTCGGCGTCGTTGTGCGCTGCGCCGGACGGCGCCCGCCGTGCCGGGGCCGGGACAACGCGGACGAGGTCGGTCCGGCCGGTGGGAAACGGGTCCCCGTCGGACCGGGTGATGCGGCCGAGGGACGCCAGGAGCTCGGCGTTCTCCACAGCAGCGCGGGACGCCTGCCCGGCGCCGGCGGCCCGCAGGGTTTCCTGCTGCTTCTCGGGGAACGCCTCGAGGGGCTCATAGATCCGGAGCGCGGAAGAGAACGGCAGTCCGGCCTGTCCATGGTAAATGTTCCCCGTCATTGGATCACGACGCTTCCTGGGCGGCAGCCATTAGTCCGCCAGTTCCGCAAGCACCGGGGCGTGGTCTGAGGCGCCCTTGCCCTTGCGCTCTTCGCGGTCGATCATCGCACCGGTGACCCGTGCCGCCAGGGCCGGGGAGGCAAGAATGAAGTCGATCCGCATTCCTTCCTTTTTCGGGAAGCGGAGCTGCGTGTAATCCCAATAGGTGTAGACGCCAGGTCCCGGGGTGTGCGGGCGGACCACATCCTGGAAGCCGGCCTCCTCAAAGGCGTGGAAGGCGGCCCGCTCGGGCTCGCTGACGTGCGTGAGGCGCTCGGCGCGGAAGTAGTCGATGTCCCAGACGTCGTCATCCTGGGGTGCGATATTGAAATCGCCCATCAGCGCAATCTGCGCCTCGGGGTCCTCCTTTACCCAGGTGCCCGCGTGGGTTTTCAGGATGTCCAGCCAGTTGAGTTTGTAGGGCATGTGTTCGTCGTCGAGGGCGCGGCCGTTGGGGACGTAGAGGCTCCAGACCCGGACACCGCCGCACGTGGCGCCGATGGCGCGGGCCTCCTGCACGGCGTCCTTGCCGTTCTTGCCGAACACAGGCTGGTCCAGGAAGGTGCGTTCGACGTCGTCCAGTCCCACGCGGGAGGCGATCGCGACGCCGTTCCACTGGCTCAGGCCGAAGTGTGCCACCTCGTAGCCCATGCTCTCGAAGAGCTCCCAGGGGAAGTTCTCGTCCTTGCACTTGGTTTCCTGGATGGCCAGGACGTCACAGTCCGTGCGCTGAAGCCAGGCCTCCACGCGGTCGGCGCGGGCGCGGAGCGAATTCACATTCCAGGTAGCTATCTTCACAGTCCCTAACTTACCGAACTTGGCCCCCGGACGAAGCCGCCAGCGGATTCTGTCCTCTGGAAATTAGTAGGAAGTCCGAGTATATTCGGCTGCAGAGATGATCTAGGTCACATGCAAAGGAGCATTCGGTCATGGTTCGAGAACTATCCCATTACATTGACGGGCAGCGGGTGGACGGCACCTCCGGCCGGTTCAGCGATGTGTTTGATCCCTGCACCGGCGAGGTCCAGGCCCGGCTGCCGCTGGCCAGCGCAGAGGAAGTGCGCAATGTGATTGCCAGCGCGGAAAAGGGGCAGGTGGAATGGGCCGCGATGAACCCGCAGCGCCGCGGCCGGATCCTGCTCAAGTTCGTGGACCTGGTCAACGAGCACATGGACGAGCTCGCGACCCTGCTGTCCTCCGAGCACGGCAAGACCTTCCTCGATGCCAAGGGTGACATCCAGCGCGGCATCGAAGTGGTCGAGTTTTCCGCCGGTGCCCCGCATCTGCTCAAGGGCGAGTTCTCGGACAACGCCGGAACCGGCGTCGACGTGCACTCGATGCGCCAGCCCCTCGGCGTCGTTGCCGGCATCACGCCGTTCAACTTCCCGGCCATGATTCCGCTCTGGAAGTCCGGGCCGGCGCTGGCCGCCGGCAACGCCTTCATCCTCAAGCCCTCCGAGCGTGACCCCTCCGTGCCGCTGCGCCTGGCCGAGCTCTTCACCGAGGCGGGCCTCCCCGACGGCGTCTTCAACGTGGTCAACGGGGACAAGGAGGCCGTGGATGCGCTGCTGGAGGATCCCCGGGTTCAGGCCATCGGGTTCGTCGGCTCCACACCCATTGCCCAGTACATCTACGCCACCGCCGCAGCGAACGGCAAGCGCGCCCAGTGCTTCGGCGGCGCCAAGAACCACATGGTGATCATGCCCGACGCGGACATGGACATGGCAGCGGACGCCCTGATTGGGGCCGGCTTCGGCTCCGCTGGCGAGCGCTGCATGGCGATCTCGGTAGCCGTTCCGGTCGGCCGGAAGACCGCGGATGTCCTCGTGGAGAAGCTGCAGGCGCGGATCGCCGGCCTCAAGGTCGGCCATAGCCTGGCCAAGGATTCCGACTTCGGCCCGGTTGTGGCGGCCTCCGCGAAGGAGCGGATCGAAGGCTACATCGCCTCCGGCGTCGAGGAAGGAGCCAGCCTCGTGACCGACGGCCGCGGCCTGAAGGTGGAAGGCTATGACGGCGGCTTCTGGGTCGGTCCCACGCTGTTCGACAATGTCACGAAGGACATGAAGATCTACAAAGAGGAGATCTTCGGCCCGGTCCTCAGCGTGCTCCGCGCCGAAGATTACGACGAAGCCCTCCGGCTCTGCAGCGAACACGAGTTCGGCAACGGCGTGGCCATCTTCACCCGCGACGGCGACGCCGCCCGCGACTTCGCCAGCCGGGTCCAGGTGGGCATGGTGGGCATCAACGTCCCCATCCCCGTGCCGATCGCGTACTACACCTTCGGCGGCTGGAAGGCCTCCGGATTCGGCGACCTCAACCAGCACGGGGCCGACGCCTTCCGCTTCTACACGAAGACCAAGACGGTCACCAGCCGCTGGCCATCCGGCATCCGCCAGGGCGCCAGCTTCGTCATGCCGGAAGGCAGCTGATGGGGGCGGAGGCTGCGCAGGAAGCGGCCGGCGAGGCCTTGAGCGAGGAAGTCCTGTTTGAACGGCGCGGCCGTCTGGGCGTCGTGACCCTCAACCGGCCCGCGGCCGTCAACGCCCTGACGGCCGCGATGGCCGCCGCGATGCTGGAACAGCTCACGCTCTGGGCCGACGACGACGCGATCGCCGCGGTGCTGGTCCGCGGCGCCGGCGACCGGGGCCTCTGCGCCGGCGGCGACATCGTCGCCATCTACCGGGACATGCTCGACGGCGGGGACGCCACCGCGGACTTCTGGGCCGACGAGTACCGGCTGAACCTGCTCATTTCTGAATACCCCAAGCCGTACGTGGTGTTCATGGACGGGCTGGTCCTGGGTGGCGGCGTGGGGATCTCGGCTCACGGCTCCGTGCGGATCGTCACCGAACGCACGCGCACTGGAATGCCCGAAACGACGATCGGGTTCGTGCCCGACGTCGGCGGCACGCTGCTGCTCTCCGGCTCGCCGGGGGAGGCCGGCACGCATGCGGCCCTGGCCGGCGCCCACCTGAGCGGCGCGGACGCGCTGTTCCTGGGTCTCGCCGACTGCTTTGTGCCCTCCGCCGCCCTGGCTGAACTGGCGGTGGCACTCGAGACCGAGGCGGTGGAAGCCGCCGTCGCCCGGTTCGCCGAACCGGCTCCGCAGTCAGTCCTCGCCGGACAGCAGGATTGGATTGACGCCTGCTACTCCAGCGACGACGCCGAGGAGATCCTGCGCCGGCTGCGCACGGTGGGCGGGGAGGCCGCTGGCGCCGCGGACACTATCGAGGCCAAGTCGCCGACGGCGGTGAAAGTGGCACTGGAGTCCCTGCGCCGCGTCCGCGGACTGGGCCTGGAGCAGGCACTGGAGCAGGAGTACCGCGTGGGCCTGCGCTTCCTCGCCGGGCCGGACTTCCGCGAAGGGATCCGCGCCCAGGTGGTGGACAAGGACCGCAATCCCCGCTGGAAGCCCGCCACTCTCGCGGAGGTCACCGAAGCGGACGTCGCGGCCTACTTCGCCCCGCTGGGCGGGCGCGAACTGACGCTTTCTCCGAAGGAGAAGAACATGGAGAAGAACAATGTCTGAAGCAGGAGCCTCTGTTACCGGCACCATCGCCTTCCTGGGCTTGGGGCACATGGGCGGCCCGATGGCCGTCAACCTGGTCAAGGCCGGCTATCGGGTGACCGGCTTCGACGTGGTGCCGGCGGCCCTGGACGCCGCACGGGAGCACGGCATTCCAACCGCCGGGACGGCAGCCGAGGCGGCGGCGGGCGCCGCCGTCGTGCTGACCATGCTGCCCAGCGGCAAGCACCTCCTCGATGCCTACCGCGGGACCGGCGGTGCGCCCGGCCTGCTTGAACTGGCCGCCCCGGACACCATGTTCCTGGACTGTTCCACGATCAACGTGGACGAGGCCCGCGAGGCCGCCGAACTCGCGGTCGCGGCCGGACACCGTGCCGTCGACGCCCCCGTATCCGGAGGCGTGGTGGGGGCAGAGGCCGGCACGCTCACGTTCATGGTCGGTGCCCTCCCCGAGGACTTCGAAGCCGTCAAACCTCAGCTGGAAGTCATGGGCAAGCGCGTGGTCCACTGCGGCGCGCACGGTGCCGGCCAGGCGGCCAAGATCTGCAACAACATGATCCTGGGCGTCTCGATGATCGCTGTCAGCGAGGCCTTTGTGCTTGGCGAGAAACTCGGGCTGACCCACCAGGCACTGTTCGACGTCGCCTCCGCCGCCTCGGGACAGTGCTGGGCGCTGACCACCAATTGCCCCGTGCCCGGACCGGTCCCGACGAGCCCCGCCAACCGGGACTACCAGCCCGGCTTCGCCGGGGCGCTCATGGCCAAGGACCTCAACCTGGCCCTGAACGCGCTCCAGAGCACCGGCGTCGCGGCCCGTCTCGGCCCGCTCGCCGCCGAAATTTACGATACCTTTGCCGCGGAAGGCGGTGCCGGCCGGGACTTCTCCGGCATCATCACCGACATCCGGGACAAATCAGAAGCCGGCACGGCCGGGGATTAGTCCCGGACCGAAGCCACACGCAGAAACAGAACCAGAACCAGCACCAGACGAGCACCACCGAAGGGGACCACTCATGACGGAACAGTACGCGAACATCCTGGTGGAGCGCCGCGGCCGCGTGGGCCTCGTGACGCTCAACCGGCCTGCCGCCCTCAACGCCCTGAACAAGGCAACGATGGACGAGCTGGTGAAGGCCGTCACCGGGATGGACGCGGACCCGGCGGTCGGTGCCGTGGTGGTTACCGGTTCCGCGAAGGCCTTCGCCGCCGGCGCGGACATCAAGGAAATGCAGTCCAAGGGCTACATGGACATGTACGCGGCGGACTGGTTCCGCGGCTGGGAGGACTTCACCCGGCTCCGCATACCCGTCGTGGCAGCCGTGTCCGGCTTCGCGCTGGGCGGGGGCTGCGAGCTGGCGATGATGTGCGATTTCATCATCGCCGGGGACAATGCCAAGTTCGGCCAGCCGGAGATCAACCTCGGCGTGCTCCCCGGCATGGGCGGCTCGCAGCGCCTGACCCGCGCTGTGGGCAAGTCCAAGGCGATGGACATGATCCTGACCGGCCGTTTCATGGACGCCGAGGAGGCCGAACGCGCGGGCCTGGTGTCCCGTGTGGTCCCGGCCGCGGACGTCGTCGAGGAAGCGCTGAAGGCTGCCGAGGTGATCGCCTCCAAATCCAAGCCCGTGGCGATGGTGGCCAAGGAAGCAGTGAACGCGGCGTTTGAGACCGGGCTTGCCCAGGGCGTGCTGTTTGAACGGCGCGTGTTCCACTCGCTGTTCGCCACCGAGGACCAGAAGGAAGGCATGGCAGCCTTCACGGAGAAGCGGCAGCCGGAGTTCAACCACCGCTAGTTAGCTGCCGGCGAGGGCGCGGCGGCGCCAAAAGCCGGTACGTCGGCATCACGTGAAGATGTCGGCCACGTACCTGCCATGCGTGCGTTCAACTTCATCCATCCACGCCTCGGCCTCCTCCTTGGAGGCACCTGTCGCTTCCTGGTAGATGAGGGCGCAAGTGTCCCGGACCTGCGGCGCCATGTTCTTGCCGTCGCCGCAGACGTAGACCGTGGCGCCCTGCCGGACCAGCTCGACGACGTCGGCCCGGTCTGCCCAAAGCCGGTCCTGGACATATTTCAGGCCGTCTTCGGGGGCGGTGGAAAAGACCGGCCGCAGATCGAGGTTGGCCTGCTCGGCCCACGACGCAAGTTCCGCGCGGTAGAGGAAGTCGGTGTCCGGGGCCCGGCAGCCGAAGAACAGCAGGGCAGGCGCCGGCGTCGTGTCCTCGGCTTCGGCCCGCAGCGCCCGGTCCTGGACGAATCCGCGGAAGGGTGCCAGCCCGGTCCCTGCACAGACCATGATGAGCGGGACTTCCAGGGACGGTGGCGGGTGGAAAGCCGCGTTCGAGGGCCGGACAGTAACCGCCACCCTTGACCCGGGCCTGGCCTGGGCGAGGTAGGTGGAAGAGGCCCCTTCGAAGACGCCGCGGCCCGACCACGCCGGAGCCTCGATGACGGCGAAGGTCAGGGTCGCGTGGTCGGGGCTCCAGAGCGGGGACGAGGAGATGGAGTACCGCCGGGGGGTCAGCTGTGTCAGCAGTTGCAGGAACGAGGTGAACGAGAGCTGGCATGACGGATACGTCTCCAGCAGATCCAGGAGGGAGACCCGCTTGTCGAGAATCTCGGCCGCGTACCGCCCCCGGTCCTGGGCCAGGGCCTCAAGTTCGGCGCGGTGGGCAGGATCCGCCGCGACATCAGCCAGGTCCTCGAGCTGGGTGCGGGTGGCGGGGACCGCGAGTTCCACGTAGCTGCTCAACAGTTCGCCCACGGCCACAGGCGCACTGGTGGGCAGGAAAGTGTCCCCGCGCTCCATGCTCAGCTGGACGTGCGAGTCGTAGTCGAGGTTGAAATGGGCCAGTGCGCGCTGCACGAGGGCGCTGGGGTTCAGCGGCAGCACGGCCAGGTAGTCCCCGGTCCGGTAGCTCATTCCCTCGGGCAGTGCGATCTCGACATGCCGCTTGGACCGGGCGCCGGGCTTGGCCAGATCGACCAGTTCCCGGTTCGCGACGACGGTACCGAGTGCCAGCCCGTTCTGGCGCAGCAGCGGATCCCGGACGTTGCCGATGAACTGGAGTTCCAGCTGGGGCTGCGCGGTCGGCGGGCTGGTCCTCTGCCCCAGGGCGGCGTCCACCGCGGGCCAGAACCCCGCGTACCACTCGTCAAAATCGCCGAAGAAGTCGCCGCGGGCGTTGGCTTCGCCGCGGGCATAGATCCGTGTCGCGCCGGCAGCCTCGAACCGGGCGTCGATGGCCTTGGGCACCTCCTGGTACGTTCGCGCCCAGTCCTTGTTGCCGTTGCCGAAGACCGTGTACCGCACCCCGGCGAGGCTGCCCGGCTGCAGGCCTTCGGTCCAGGCCACGAACTTTCGGGCGTTGTCCGGCGGCTGTCCCTCGTAGGAGGACGTTACGACGGTGACGAGGCCCCCCGTCGGCAGCCCGCCGGCCGCCTCGTCGAGCGGACCGATGGTGGGGCTGTAGCCGCGCCGTCCGGCGTCGTTGGCGATGCGCTGGGCGAAGTCCTTGGACGTGCCTGCGTTGGAACCGTAGAGCACACGGATCGGGACGCCGTTGGGCGCGGCGGCCGCCGCCGCCGCTGCCGCTTCAGCCTGCGCGGCTTGTTCGACGGCGGCCGGGGGTCCGGCTGCGATCGTGACGTCCCGCCTGCGCACGTGGATGAACAGCCCCTCAGGCTTCATCGTCAGCGTGTGCTTGATCTGAAGTTCATAGCCCGGATCCGCCGCCGTGACCTCGAAGCGCTGCAGGAGCTTGGCCAGGAACAGCATGGCCTCCTGCAGGGCAAATCCCCGGCCGATGCAGGAGCGCTGCCCGTTGCCGAAGGGCTTCCAGGCATTGGCAGGGATTTCTGCGGCCCGAACAGGTGAGAATCGGTCCGGATCGAAGATCCCGGCGTCCTCGCCCCAGGCCGCCTTGTCCCGGTGCAGCTGCGGGATCAGGACCATAATGGGCTGGCCTGCCGGGACCTCGTAGCGGCCGCCAAGCGTGGTGTCCTCAAACGGGGCGACGTTGAAGGCCGGGGCGGTGGGCCACAGCCGGAGTGTCTCCTTGAGGATCTGGTCCAGGTACCCCAGCCGGGGCAGGTGCTCGAACCGGGCGCTCTCGGTGCCGAGGACCTCGTCCACCTGGGCGCGAGCCTTGGCCAGGACATCCGGATGGCGCAGCAGTTCGTAGAGCGCAAAGGACAGCAGGCCGCTGGTGGTCTCATGCCCGGCCACCAGGAAGGTAACCATCTGGTAGCGGACGTTTTCCTCGCTCAACCGCTCGCCGGTCACCGGGTCCGCCGCATTGAGCATGGTGTCCAGGATGTCCTCGCTGCCAGCCGGGCTGGGGTTGCGCCGCCGGTCGCTGATCATCTGGTCGGCGACCTCGAACATCAGGGCATGGTCTTCCTCGAGCTGGTGGCGTTTGCGCAGCATGATCTTGTTCTGGACCGGGAGCCTGCGCGCCCGGTCCCCGGATTCGACCAGGCCGCGGACCATGGCCCCGACGAAGGGATGCATGTCTTCCCGGTAGAGGCTGTTGAAACGGTAGCTGAACGAGCACAGGGCAATGGTGTCCAGGGTCAGCCGGGTGGTGTTGTCCGGTACATCGATCCGGGCCGCGGGGCCGAGTCGCTCCCACTTCAGCAGCAACTGCTCGGCGATGTCGTCCATGCCGTTGAACATCCGCTTCAGCGCCGCCGGCCCGAACGCCGGCATCAGGATCCGGTGCGCTTTTTGCCAGTTTGGTTCTTCTGTTCGTGCGGTGAACAGTCCGTCGCCGATGAAATCCCGCACCTGCCGCAGGGAAACGCCCAGTACCTTGCCGAACCGGGACTCGTCGCAGACTTCGTTGACGAGCTGCTGGGACGAGATGGCGATGATGCTGCGGTTGAAGAACTGGATGCGGACAATGGGGCCGTACCGCTCGGCCACCTCGACTATTCCCAGGATTCCCTTGCTGGAGTCGATGTCGGCCAAATTGCCGACCACCGGCTTCGTGGGAGGCTGCGGTATGGGGATGCTGGGCGAAGTCATGGCCCCTCCTAGGCGATCGCCAATCGACGCTCTGTGAGCACTAATTGCTGCCTGGCCGGACGGCACCGTCCGGCTCCGAACCACGATACTCCCGTCAGATTCCGGGCAAAATAGGCACCCATCAAGGCGGGGCGGGTGATTCTCATGTGACAGGTGGTGCCAATGATTCCCTGCTACTATCCCAACGGTGGGCAGAGGACAACTTCACCGGACTGTAGGTCTGGTCATCGCAGTAATCGCCGGCACCGCGGCGGCGATCCTGTGGGCCGCCGTCGCCGCGGGGGGACGCGCACAAGCCGAAGGGGAGCCGCACGGGTTCATCCTGGGGGTGTGGAACGTGCTCTACAGCACGAACGCGCCCGGAGCCCGGATCCTGGGCGCGGCGGTCGCGCTCGCCGTGCTGCTGGCCGCCGGCGTCGCCCTGCTGGAGCGCCGGATCACCACCCGGTCGCGGCGGTCGGCGAACGTTCGGATCGCTCCGCTGGCACCGAAGATCGTGATGGGAGCCACCCGCGGAGTCTATGCGGGCCCTGTTACCGTCACCGTGCTCATCCCGGCCCACAACGAGGAAGTCTCACTGCCCTCCACGATCGCCTCCCTGCGGGCGCAGTCCCACAGCCCCGAACGAATCATCGTGGTGGCGGACAATTGCACCGACAGCACCGTGGAGATCGCCCGCGACGCCGGCGTCGAGCTCTATGAGTCGGTCGACAACACGAAAAAGAAGGCCGGCGCCCTGAACCAGGTGCTCAAGCAAATCCTTCCCAGGCTCGGTGCCAACGACGTAGTGATGGTGATGGACGCCGACACCCAGCTCGATGACGGCTTCCTCGGCGCGGCCGTGAACCGCTTCGTGGACGACCGCGCCCTGATGGCGGTGGGCGGCCTGTTCTACGGGGAGGAAGGCCACGGCGTACTCGGCCAGTTCCAACGCAACGAGTACCTCCGCTACGGCCGGGAAATCAAGCGCCGGCGGGGGAGGGTTTTCGTCCTGACCGGGACCGCGTCGCTTTTTCGCCCGGTCGCCCTGCGCACCATCGCCGAGCAGCGGGGCGATTCGCTTCCCGGGACGAAGGGCGACGTGTACGATACCGCGGCGCTGACTGAGGACAACGAACTGACCATAGCGCTCAAGTCGCTTGGCGCCCTGATGATTTCACCGACGGCATGCACCGTGGTTACCGAACTCATGCCCACTTGGTCCACGCTGTGGGCGCAGCGGCTGCGATGGCAGCGGGGAGCGCTGGAGAACATTGGCGCGTACGGGGTCACGTCCCAGACGATGCGCTACTGGGTGCAGCAGCTCGGCATCGGTTATGGCGTGATTGCCCTCAGCGCCTACCTGCTGCTGATCTTCCTCATGATGTTCTCCCTGGACGTGTGGATCTGGTTCCCGTTCTGGCTGGGACTTGGCGGGGTGTTCATGATCGAACGCGTCGCCACCGTCTGGAAGGGCGGCTGGCGGGCCAGGATTTTGGCCCTCACCCTCTTCCCCGAACTCTTTTTCGACATGTTCCTGAACGTCGTCTACATCAAGGGCATCATCGACATTTCGCTGGGCCGGACCGCGAACTGGAAACACGTCACCCGCACCAACGCCGCCGAGGCCGTCAAGGAGTCCGCATGAGCCTCACCGGCGTGCCCGTCCCCACGGGGGTTCTCTTCCCGCAAGCGCTCCTGAACTCGGAGTGGTTCGCCATCCTGGCGACGTTTGTTGCCATCAATACGGTCATGTACGCGGCCCTGGCGGTGACCAAAGTGCTGCCAAAGGTCCACCGTCCCGGCTGGCTCCGGCCCCCGCATGAACGCGGCGAAACCCGGAGCATCCACCCCGACGCGCCCCGCTGAGGATTTCCACCAGGCGGGCCTGCCGTGAACGTGCCCGGGAAGCCGCGGCATCACCGGGCCAGCGAAGCGGCCAGGGCTGCCGCGCCAGCGATCGACAATGCGCATCGCACGGTGTTGGCCCGGTTCCAGGCCCGCTCGAACGTCCGCCAGGAGTCCGCCGCGCCTGCTCCAGCGGCGTCGATCCGGGCCAGGGCGTTGTTGCGGGGCACGTTGAATCCAATCGTGACGGCGACACCGGCCAGGGCGTTGTTGCGGGGCACGTTGAATCCAATCGTGACGGCGACACCGGCCAGGGCAAGGCCCGCCCCGGCCACCCGCAGCGGGCCCTCCTGCGCCACCGTCCCTGCGGTAATGGAGGAAACCGCCACCACCGCGGAGGCCAGCGCTCCACCAAAGAACACGGTCATGAACGGCGGACGCACTGCCATCTCATTTATCCGCTGCATCGTGGCAACTGCCTCGCCCGCAGGGCGGGAGTTCAGTGCCGGCATGACCATGGCCGAGAACGCGAGGTAGACGCCTCCGGCGGCTCCGGCTCCGACCGCGGCCACTGCGCACGCAGCGGTCTCGACGATTCCGCTCATGCCGGTGCCCCCGCTGGTGCATTCCAGATGCCGGGGGCATTAGCGGCGCCGGTGCGGCGGGTGCTGCCGCCAACAAGAACTTTTGATTCAGTCATATAACAAGCCAACACCACCGCGGAAAGACGATCCATAGCTCAGAGTCAAGAATAGATACGCATTCGTCTAGAATGCAGTTATGGATCCGCTGACCCGGTTGCTCGACGGCCCACATGCCCGCCGCGCGTTCGCCCTGCGCGTCGTCATGGACCCGCCGTGGTCAATCCTCGTGCAGGACCGCGCACCGCTGACACTGATGGCGGTGCTTGCCGGGCAGGCTTGGCTTGCCGCGGACGGCGAGCGGGTCCTCCTCGAATCCGGTGACATCGCCGTCGTCCGCGGGCCTGACCCCTATCTTCTGGCCGACGACCCCGGACGGGCGGCGACCATCATCATTCATCCCGGTCAGGAATGCACCACCCCTTCCGGCGAGACTGTCCACCTCAGCATGAGCCACGGCGTTCGCACCTGGGGCAATGCGTCGGCAGGGGAAACGGTCGTGCTCGTCGGCACCTACACCACCGAGGCGGAAATCGGTTCCGCGGTAACAGCCGTGCTGCCCCGTGTCGCCATCATCCCCGCCGGCGGCGTTGATGCAGCCTTGGCGCGGTTCCTCGGCGGCGAGATCACCACGAACGCCCCGGCACAAGGAAGCGTGGTCGACCGGATGCTGGATGTGCTGCTGGTCCACGCCGTGCGCGCCTGGGCGGCCGAGCATCCCGGGCGGGCCACCGGCTGGCTGGCGGCAGGCACGGATTCCCTGGTGGCCCCGATGCTGGAGCTTATGCACGATTCCCCCGCCGAAGCCTGGACGCTCGAGACCTTCGCCGCCCGCCTGCACGTCTCCCGCGCCACGCTGGCCAGCCGCTTCCGCGATGTCGTCGGCGAGCCGCCGATGACCTACCTGACGAACTGGCGGATGCTGCTCGCCAGCGAGCTGCTCGCGGACCCGAACCTCACCACCGCCCAGGTCGGGTACGGGGGCCCGTTTGCGCTGAGCGCGGCCTTCAAACGCCGTTTCGGCCTCAGCCCGACAGCCTACCGCCATCTCAAATATGCTCCGCCGACACCACAGGCCGTCTAGGAATGTGTCGGGCAAGACGGCCAGTCAGCCGCTGAAATCCCCGGCGTTCCGGCGGAACGTGCCCAGGATCCGGATCAGCTGGTCCACGTCCTGGTCCCCGAAACCCGATTGGCCGAAGACCTCGGAGTTCAGCACCGCCGTCGCCCGTTTGGCCAGGGCGCGCCCGTCGGGGGTGAGCTCGATCAAGGTGGTGCGGCCGTCCGTGGGATGCGGTGAGCGCATCACCAGCC
The DNA here is from genome assembly GCF_040676555.1 of Arthrobacter sp. LAR12-1-1.1. Taxonomy (NCBI): domain Bacteria; kingdom Bacillati; phylum Actinomycetota; class Actinomycetes; order Micrococcales; family Micrococcaceae; genus Arthrobacter; species Arthrobacter sp. LAR12-1-1.1. The sequence continues at coordinate 614,752 of NZ_JBEGIG010000023.1, forward strand.
CGGCGTCCTGGAGCCGGTCCACGGCGTTGGTGACCGATGTGGGGTGGACCTGCAGCAGCGCGCTCGCCTTGTTCATGGGCAGCGCCCCGCTGCGGGCGAAGCTGAGCAAGGCCAGCAGCTCGTACCGGGCAAACGTGAGTCCGAACGGCTTGAGAACGGCCTCGATCCGGCCCAGCAGGATCTGCTGGGTCCGCATGATGGCGGTGATCGCGGCCATCGGGGCGGCTACGTCGGACCAGCCGTGGCGCTCCCAGTTCAGCCGGGCGTCGGCGATCGGATCTCGCGGCAGCGGTGTTCCCACGCTCACCCCTGACTCTTGAGCCCGGGAAAATCGGAGTCGGAGTACTCGACGCCGAAGCCTTCGGGAACAGGCCCGCCGCCGTGGCGCAGCTCCTCGCTGTGCCGCAGCTCCACCCGCCGGATCTTGCCCGAGATCGTTTTGGGGAGTTCGGCAAACTCCAGCCGGCGGATCCGCTTGAACGGGGCCAGGTGGTCCCGGCAGTACCGCAGGATATCCTCGGCCAGCTCCGGGCCGGGCTGGTGCCCGGCCGCAAGGACCACAAACGCCTTCGGCACCGACAGCTTGAGCGGGTCGGGAGAGGGGACGACGGCGGCCTCCGCCACCGCCGGGTGCTCAATCAGCACGCTCTCCAGTTCGAAGGGGGACAGCCGGTAGTCGGAGGACTTGAAGACGTCGTCGCCGCGGCCCACATACGTGATGATGCCCCGTTCGTCCCGGCTCGCCATGTCCCCCGTGTGGTAATAACCGTCCCGGAAAGCCTCCGCCGTCTTGTCCGGGTCGCCGTAGTACGCCTTCATGAGCCCCACGGGGCGGGGGTCGAGGCGCAGGCAGAGCTCGCCGTCGTCGGCCTCCGCACCCGTAGCGGGGTCCACGAGCACGACGTCGTAGCCCGGCAGCGGCTTTCCCATGGCGCCGATCTTGATTGGCTGGCCCGGGGTGTTCGCGATCTGCACCGTCGATTCGGTCTGGCCGAAGCCGTCCCGGATTCTCTGGCCCCAGGCACGGTGGACCTGGTCGATCACCTCGGCGTTGAGCGGTTCGCCGGCGGACACCACCTTTGTGGGCGGGTTCAGCAGCCGGGTGAGATCGGCCTGGATCAGCATCCGCCAGACCGTCGGCGGGGCGCAGAAGCTGGTCACGGATTCGCGGTCCATCTGTTCCATGAGGGCCTTGGCGTCGAAGCGTTCGTAGTTGTAGATGAACACGCACGCCTCGGCGATCCACGGGGTGAACACATTAGACCAGGCGTGCTTGGCCCAGCCCGGCGAGGCCACGTTGAGGTGCACGTCGCCCGGTTCCATCCCGATCCAGAACATCGTGGACAGGTGTCCCACCGGGTAGGAGGTGTGCGTGTGTTCGACGAGTTTGGCCTTGGACGTGGTGCCGGATGTGAAGTACAGCAGGAGGGTCTCGTCGGCAAGGGTGGGGGCGTCCGGGGTGAAGTCCACTCCGGCGGCGGCAGCGTCGGCGTACTGCCGGACATTGTCTGGGGCTGCGGAGGTACTCGCGGGGCTGCCGCCGATTTCGATCAGCGTGTAGTCACCGGCGACGTCGGCGAACTTGGCGATGTTGGCACTGCCGACGGCGGCCCAGGATGCGCCGCCGCGCTCCACCCGGTCCTGCAGGTCGGCGGGTCCCATCAGGGTGGTGGTGGGGATCATGACGATGCCCAGCTTGATGCCGGCGAGCATAAGTTCCCAGAGCTCCACCTGGTTGCCGAGCATGATGATCATCCGGTCCCCGCGCCGCACGCCCTGCGCGCGCAGCCAGTTGGCCACCTGGGACGAGCGCCGGGAGAGGTCCGCGAAACTGCGCCGGGTCGCGGACCCGTCCTGTTCGACGATCACCAGCGCCGGTTTGTCCGCCCTGGCCGGGTCTGCCGCGAGCTGGTCGAACCAGTCCAGTGCGAAGTTGAATTCCTCGAAGCGCGGCCACTGGAATTCGCTGCGGGCGCCGTCGTAGTCCCCGCGCAGGGCCAGCAGCCGGTCCCGCGCGGCCCGGAATTCCTCAGTCACGGTCATGGTGCACCTTTCGAAGTACTCTGGCGCTGCCGTTCCGGGCTTGGCGCCGCTGCCTGGGATCCCGCCGGTCCGGCACGGTGCCTGCCTAGTGATCCCCATCACTGTGCAATATACTAGGACATCCAAGGGTTTGGAAGAGCGGCGCTGCTCTGCAGGCGGCGCGCATGAGGAAGGGATACGTGCCCGTGCAGCCACAAGGACGTGCCAGCGGACAGCCGGCGCCAGCCGAAACAAACACGGAATCAAACACGGCGGAGACAGGCGCCGCAGCAGCAGTTGCGCAGCCGCCGTTCCCCGACGCCGACCTGATGTACATCGTGGACCTGCTGCCGCCGGACGAACAGCTCCGCTACCAGGAGGTCCGGGAGTTCCTGCAGTCCCGGATCCGGGCCGCGTCGATCGACTACTGGAACCGCGAGGAGTTCCCCTTCGGCCTGCTCGCGGAACTCGGCAAATACGGTCTGGGCGGGCTGCAAACGGACGGCACGTCCAAGCTCTTCAAGGGGCTCATGTACGTCGAGGTGGCCCGCGCCGACGTCTCCCTCTCGGCGCTCGTAGGCATCCACAACGAGCTGATTGTCGGCATGATCGATGAGCTGGGCTCGGAGGAACAGAAGGCACGCTGGCTCCCCGGCCTCACCGCGTTCACCCAGCTCGGAGCGTTCGCCCTGACGGAGCCGGACCACGGCTCGGACATCGCCGGTGGCCTGGAAACCACCGCGCGGCTGGACGGCGGCGAATGGGTCCTCAACGGCGCCAAGCGATGGATCGGCGCCGGCACCATCGCGGACTTCGCCCTTGTGTGGGCCCGGGACGTTGCTGACCAGCACATCAAGGGCTTCATCGTGGAGACGGACCGTGCCGGCTACACCGCCACGAAGATCGCCAACAAGATCGGCCTGCGCATCATGCAGAACGCCGACATTGTCCTCGACGAGGTCCGCATCCCGGCGGCCAGCCTCCTTCCCGGCGCCACCGACTTTTCCAAGGCCAATGAGCTCCTGCGGGATTCACGGGCCTGGGTGGGCTGGCAGGGCGCCGGCATCCAGCTGGCCGCGTTCGACGTCGCACGCGCCTATTCGCTGCAGCGCCGCCAGTTCGGCAAGGAACTGGCCCGCTTTCAGCTCATCCAGCAGCAGCTCGCCGAGATCCTGGGCAACGCGACGGCCTCCCTGGCCCTGATGGCCCAGCTGGCGCGGATCCAGGAAGACGGCAAGCTCGAGATGGTCCAGGCCGCGATGGCCAAATCGACCACGACGCGGCTGGCGCGTGCCTCGGTGGCGATGGGCCGGTCCCTCATGGGCGGCAACGGCATCAGCAGCGACTATGAGATGGGCAAGCTCTTCGGCGACGCCGAAATCCTCTATACCTATGAGGGCAGCTACGAAATCAATTCGCTGATCGTGGCCCGGGCCGTGACGGGGAAGTCCGCCTTCGTCTAGGCCCCGCGCGTGTCCGTGCCGTCCCGCGCCTGGCCGTTCCGAGCCTGGCCGGCCGAAGCGGTCCGGCCCGCCGGGCTGGCGTGACCGTACCGGGACGTGCGGTTGCGGCCGGCGTTCTTGGCCTCGTACAGGGCCCGGTCCGCGCAATCCAGGAGGGAACCGGCCGTGGCGTCGCCCTGCTCGCAGACTCCGGCGGAGATCGTCAGGAAACCGACTTCCCCGAACGGCTCGCAGGCGATGGCCTCGCGGGCCCGTTCGGCCGCGAACAGGGCCTCGGCGCCGTCAGTCTCCGGGAGCAGCCACACGAACTCCTCACCGCCGAAGCGGGCCACGATCTCGTTGGCGCGGGCGACCGACCGGAGCCTGGCCGCGACCTCCGCGAGGACGACGTCGCCCATCAAGTGACCATGGGTGTCGTTGACTCTCTTGAAGTGGTCGATATCCAGGACGACGGCACTGAGTCTGGTCCCACGTCTCCCGGCCAGCGCCACCTGTTCGTCGAGGTGCTGTTCCAGCGCCCGCCGATTGGGCAGGCCGCTGAGGGCGTCGGTTGTCGCCTGGAGCTCCAGATCGGTCCATGCCTCCGTGTTGCCGATCGCGATCTCGACGAGTTCCGCGAACTGGGCCAGCCGCTCCATCATGGCTTCCGTGACACCTGTGCGGGACTTCGAGGTCAGGCTCACCACGCCCCAGAGGCTTCCCCGGACGCGGACCGGCGCTGCCGCCGCGGACTGGAACCCGCCGGCGCGCATCTGCTCTGCCGCCGGCCCGCCCTCCGGCCCGTACACAACGAGGGCCGGCTTGCCGGTCACGGCCACCCGGACGGTGGCGGACTCGTCTGTCGGGGCGAAGATGTGCCGGCGGCTCAGCGTCGGCGGGAGGCTCGGGGCCATGGCGACAATTTCCGCCGAGGACGGGCCCGTGAAACGGACCACGGCGGCGGAGTCCACGTTGAACAGCTCGCGGACAATGGAGGCGACCCGCTCGGAAATGTCTGCAGGGGCGGCGTTGCGGGCGACGGCGGTCGCTATCTCGTGCAAGGCCTCCCATACCTGCTGCTGCTGCAAGCGCTCAGTGACGTCAACGGCCACCACCATACCGGCCGCGCCGTCTTCGTCGGAGTAGACCGGTCCGGCCTTGAGCCGGTAGGTGCGGTGGCCGATCTGCCGGCTCCAGGAGACCTCGCGGCCGGCGAGGGCTGCGCGGTAGCGCGGTTCGAGCTCGCTGGCGAGATTGCCCCTGAGTACGTCCTGGATGCGCCGGCCTTCGAGCTCTTCCGTGCGGTAGCCGAAGGTCTCCAGTTCCTGGCCTTCGGCGATCAGGTAGCGTAGCTCGGCGTCGAAGAGGAGCACGAAGACGCCGGGGACGCTGCGCGCCAAGGCGCGGTACCGGTCCATGTCCCGTTGCCGGCGCCGGTCGGCCAGCACCCGCTCCGTGATGTCGGTGACCACGACAAAGAAGCCCTGCACCGCGCCGTCGCGGGTATCGGGAGTGTACGTGACCTCGGTGTAACGTGACTCGCCCGCGGCATTCACGAGGGTCCGGTCAAAGTGTTGCGCCTCTCCGGCGAGCACCAGTTCGATGATCGGCCGGGTCGCTTCGAAGGCCACGTCACCGAGCACGTCCCGGACGTGCATGCCGTTCAACTGCTGCGGCTTGATCCCGAACCACTCGCAGTAGGCATCGTTGGCCAAGCGGCTGCGGAGACCCATGTCCCAGTAACCCACCATGGCCGGGATCCCGTTGAGGACTGCCCGCAGCTGCGCCGGGATCTCCGGCAGCGCCGACGGGCCGGCATCGTCCCTGTTGAGCGGGCTGCGATTAGTCATTGCCCCAGTATCCATTGCCGGCCCGGCATCGGAAAACCATCAGGGCATGAACCGGTAGCCGATGCCGGCTTCGGTGAGCAGGTGGCGGGGGTTGGCCGTGTCCGGCTCCAGTTTGCGCCGCAGCTGGGCCATGTAGACCCGGAGGTAGTTGGTCTCCTTGGCGTACGCCGGACCCCAGACTCTGGCGAGCAACTGCTGCTGTGTGATGAGTTTTTCCGGATTCCGGACCAGTTCCTCCAGGATTTTCCATTCAGTCGGGGTCAGCCGGATGTCCTCGCCGTCCCGGGTAACCCGGTGCTTGCCCAGGTCAATGGTGAAAGCCTCGGTCACGACCAGCGATTCGTCCGGTTCGACGCTGCGGCGCAGGAGGGCGCGGAGCCGGGCGAGGAGCTCGTCCAGGCCGAACGGTTTGGTGATGTAGTCGTCCGCGCCGGCGTCGAGCGCCTCAACTTTGTCCTCGGAGCCGTGCCGGGCGGACAGCACCAAGACCGGCACGCTGCTGAAGCCGCGCAGCTCTTTGAGGACGCTGGTCCCGTCAATGTCAGGCAGGCCGAGGTCCAGAATGATGAGTGAGAGCGGGTTCTGGGTGGCCGCCAGCAGCGCTGAGGTCCCGTCTACGGCGGTGGTGACGGCGTAGCCGTGGGCCTGGAGTGTGATCCGGAGGGCCCTGAGCAGATGCGGGTCGTCGTCGACGACGAGGACCGCCGTCATGTTGCGTCCGGTCCGGACGAAAGGGGCATCGCATGAGCGCGGCGCGCCACCAGCGACCGGGGCTCGAACGGGGCCTGGGCGCGGTGTCCGTCATACGGGGTCCCCGTGGACAATGGAAGCCGGATAATCATCGTCAGCCCTCCGCCCGGTGTCGCTTCGGCGCTCAGGCTGCCACCCATGGCATCCGTGAACCCTTTCGCCACCGCAAGCCCGAGTCCGATTCCTGTGGTTTGCGGGGCGTCGTCGAGACGCTGGAATGGCCGGAACATTTCCATGACCCTCTCCGCCGGGATTCCCCGGCCGTGATCGATGACCCGGAGCTCGCCGGCAGGGCGCCCTCCGAGAGTCGCCGGGCTGAGCCCGCCGGCCGCCCCGACCAGGACGATATCCGAATCGGGGGCGTATTTCACGGCGTTCTCGACGATGTTCGCAATCACTCGTTCCAGCATTCCAGGGTCGGCGTCGATCTCGGGCATGTTGGGAGGCAGGTCCACTCGCACCCGCCCCGCGGGGACGGCGCTCAGGGAACCCGGGATGACCTCGTACCACCGCACGGGTTTGAGCAGGGGATTGACGGCATCCGATGTGATCCGGGACATGTCCAGCAGATTGCCCACCAGCGCGTCCAGCCTGTCCGAGCACTCCTCTATCGTTGCCAGCAGTTCCTGCTCCTCTGCCTGGGTGTAATGGACGTCGTCGTGCCGCAGTCCGCCGACGGCAAGCTTGATCCCGGCCAGAGGGGTGCGCAGGTCGTGCGAGACAGCGCGGAGGATGGAGGTGCGCATCGTGTTGCTCTCGGCCAAGCGGAGCATCTCCCGCCGGCTGGCGACCAGTTGCTGGCGTTCCAGCTGTGCCGCCAGATGAACTCCGAACGCCCCCAGAAGGCGCCGGTCGCTTGCCGGCAAGATCCGTCCGAACAACACGAGGCGTGTGACGGCGTCGATTTCTTCCACGTTGTCGCCGGTGCCATCGTTCCTTGGCGCGCCGGCGGACAGGGCTGGAATTTCTCCCACGGCGGCCTGAAGTTGCCATCGCCGGTCGGGTCCTGCGCCGCTGTCGCCGTCCGCGGGGCCGTAGCCAAGGCTGAAAACGGCAGCACCACGCACCTGGAAGACGCTCAGGGCTTGTTCCAGCAATGCCTGAACCGTGTCCTCCGAGCCGGCGGCACTGCGCGTCAGGTCCCCCAGCGTCGTGGCTTCGGCGCGGGCCCGCGCGGCCTCCTTGGAACGGCGGGCCGATAGGTCGACCACAACGGCAACGGCGGCCGAGACGCCTACAAACACCAGCAGGGCCAGGAAGTTCTGCGGATCACTGATGGTGAGCGTGCCCAGCGGCGGGGTCGAAAAGTAGTTCACCAGGAGGCTGCTCCACAGTGCGGCCAGGATGGCCGGCCACAACCCGCCGATCAGCGCCACCGCCACCGAGCCGGTGAGCTGCACCAGCATGGCCGCAGCGACATTCCGCTCCGGGTTCAGGAGCGAAAGCAGGAGCTGCAGGACCATGGGGAGCAGCACAGCGAGGGCGAACCCGACGGCGACCCGGACGCGGCCAAGGTCCCGGTGCTGGCGCGGCCCGGCGCCGCGGCCGCCCAGGGGATGGGAGACCATGTGGACGTCGATGTCCCCGGAATCGCGGACCACCCGGGTGCCAACCCCACCGCCGAGCAGGTTTCCGATCAGGCCGGCGAGCTTTTTGTGCCGGGAGATGCCGACGACGATCTGGGTGGCGTTGACGCTGCGGGCGAAGTCCAGGAGGGCGGCGGCCGGATCCTCGCCGGTCACGATGTGGTAGCTGCCGCCAAGGTCCAGGATCAGGCGGCGCTGGGCTTCCAGCGCGTGGGGCGACTCCTCGGCGAGGCCATCGGCGGACCGGACGTGGACCGCCAGCAGGTCCCCGCCGTTGACGCGGTTGAGGATCCTGGCCCCGCGGCGGATCAGGACTTCCCCTTCGGGGCTGCCGGTCAGCCCGACGACGATGCGTTCCCGGGCCGGCCAGCTGGCATCGATGCCCTGTTCGGCCCGGTACTTGGCCAGGCCCTCGTCCACCCGGTCGGCCAGCCACAGCAATGCCAGTTCACGCAGTGCCGTGAGGTTGCCCAGGCGGAAATAGTTCGAGAGGGCGGCGTCGATCTTTTCGGCAGCGTAGATCTTGCCGTCGCTCAGGCGCTGGCGGAGCAGCTCGGGGGAGATGTCCACCAGGTGGATCTGGTCCGCCTTCCGGACGACGTCGTCGGGCACCGTCTCCGCCTGATGGACGTCGGTGATGGCGCTGACGACGTCGCCCAGGGACGCCAGATGCTGGACGTTGACGGTGGAGAGGACGTTGATGCCGGCATCAAGGAGCGCATCGACGTCCTGCCAGCGTTTCTCGTTGCGGCTGCCCGGAACGTTGGAGTGGGCGTATTCGTCCACGACCGCGGTCCCCGGGGCCCGCACCAGGACGGCGTCAAGGTCCATTTCCTCGAACTCCGTGCCCCGGTAGGGCAGGCGCTGGGGCGGGATGACCTCAAGTCCCGCCAGGAGCGCCCGCGTCTCGCTGCGTCCGTGGTCCATGGCGAACGCGACCACGACGTCCTCGCCGCGTTCGCCGAGCCGGTGGGCTTCTTCAAGCATCTCGTAGGTCTTGCCCACCCCCGGCGCGGCCCCCAGGAAGATCCGCAGCGTTCCACGTGCCATGCCGTCATTCTCTCACTTGGTTTGAGCCGGCTGCGACGGCCGTGCGGCCGCCGCCACGGCGAGGTTGAGGGCAGTCACGTTGACCGATGGCTGGCCGAGAAACGCGACTACCCCACTGCTCGTGTACTGCTCCACCATGGCGGCGACGGCGTCGGTGCTCAGGCCGTTCGCTGCCGCCACCCGCGCAAGCTGCAGTTTGGCGTACTCGGGTGAAACGTCCGGGTCCAGCCCGGAACCGCTGGCCGTCACGGCGTCGGCCGGAACCGCTGCCGCATCCACGCCTTCAGCCGCGGCGACGGCGGACCGGTTGGCGGCGACCGCGTCGAGCAGTTTCGGGTCGTTGGGCCCCAGGTTGGTGGCCGAGGACGATGCCGGGTCCCACTTCACGGCCGAGGGCCGGGCGTGGAACCAGCGCGGGTCCTGGGCGCCGGAATCGTCGGCCGCGGCCTGGGCGATCAGGGCGGACGCGGCCGGGGCCCCGGAGCTGTCTTTGAGGATGGAGCCGTTGGCCTGGTACGGGGCGATCAGTTGCCCGGTGCCAAAGACTGCCAGGGGGTAGGCCACGCCGAGGACCAGCGTGGCGAAGAGGAGGAACCGCAGGGCGGTGCCCAGCTGACGGAGGTAGCCGGTGAGGATGTTCATGGGGATGTTCCTAGCCGATTCCGGGGATGAGCGAAATCATGAGGTCGATGATTTTGATGCCGATGAATGGTGCGATCAGGCCGCCGAGCCCGTAGATCAGCAGGTTCCGGGCCAGCGCCTGGTTGGCGGAGACGGCACGGTATTTGACGCCGCGGAGCGCCAGCGGCACCAGGGCGATGATGATCAGGGCATTGAAGATCACCGCGGACAGGATGGCCGAAGACGGGGTGGCCAGGCCCATGATGTTCAGCAGTCCGAGCCCCGGGAATGCGGCGGTGAAAAGCGCCGGGACGATCGCGAAGTACTTGGCGACGTCGTTGGCGACCGAGAAGGTGGTCAGGGCGCCGCGGGTGATGAGCAGCTGCTTGCCGATGCCGACGATGTTGATGAGTTTGGTGGGGTCGGAGTCGAGGTCCACCATGTTGGCAGCGTCCTTCGCGGCCGGGGTGCCGGAGTTCATGGCGACGCCGACGTCTGCCGCGGCCAGGGCCGGGGCGTCGTTGGTGCCGTCACCGGTCATGGCCACGAGCCGGCCTGCGGCCTGTTCCTTCTTGATGACCGCGAGCTTGTCTTCCGGGGTTGCTTCCGCCAGGAAATCATCGACGCCGGCCTCGGCGGCGATCGCCTTGGCAGTGATCGGGTTGTCGCCGGTGATCATGACGGTCCGGATGCCCATTTGCCGCAGTTCGGCGAAGCGGGCGTGCATGCCGGGCTTGACGACGTCGGCGAGGTGGATGGTTCCCAGGACGTCCGCCCGGCCGTCCTTGTCCACCTGGGCGACCAGCAGGGGCGTGCCGCCCTGGGCCGAGATTTCCTGTACCCGGTGGTCGACCTCCGCCGGAGTGTGCCCGCCGAATTCGGCAACGAATGCCGCCACCGTGGAGGCAGCCCCTTTTCGGATCTGCAGCCCGTCAAGGTCCAGCCCGCTCATGCGGGTGCCGGCGCTGAAGGGGACCACGGCAAACTTGCCGGAGGTGCGTTCGAGTGTGGTCAGATCGGACCCGGTCACGCCCTTGTCCGCGGCGAGGTCCAGGATGGAGCGTCCCTCGGGGGTTTCGTCGGCCAGGCTGCAGACCCGGGCCGCTTCGATCATCCGGGTCCGCTCCACCTGGTTGGCGGGGAAGAAATTAACAGCGCGGCGGTTGCCATACGTGATGGTTCCGGTCTTGTCCAACAACAGTGTGGTGATGTCCCCGGCGGTCTCCACGGCACGGCCGGAGGTGGCCAGCACGTTGTGCTGGACCAGGCGGTCCATGCCGGCGATGCCGATCGCCGGGACCAGCGCCCCGATCGTCGTGGGGATCAGGCAGACCAGCAGGGCGACCAGCACGATCGGGGAAGGCGTGGCGCCGGCGAGGGCTGCGAACGGTGCCAGCGACATGGTGACGGCCAGGAACACGATGGTCAGTGACACCAGGAGCACGTGGAGGGCGATCTCGTTGGGGGTCTTCTGCCGCACGGCGCCCTCGACCAGCTTGATCATCCGGTCGATGAACGTCTGTCCCGGCTCGGCCGTGATGCGGATGACAATCCGATCCGAGAGCACCCTCGTACCGCCGGTGACGGAGGACCGGTCACCGCCGGATTCGCGGATCACCGGGGCTGATTCGCCGGTGATGGTCGATTCGTCGACGCTCGCCAGGCCTTCGATGATTTCGCCGTCCGAGGGGATGACGTCCCCGGCCTCGCAGATCACCACGTCATTGAGACGCAGCTCCGTGCCGGGGACGTCCTTGGTGGAGCCGTCTGGCTGCCGGAGCCGGGCCTGGACGCCCTTGCGGCTGGCGCGGAGGCTGTCCGCCTGGGCTTTGCCCCGGCCCTCGGCGATGGATTCGGACAAAGTGCCGAAGAGGACCGTGAGCCACAGCCAGACCGTCACGGCGATGCCGAACACCGACGGCCGGTACACCGAGATCGCCGTACACAGGGCGGCCCCCACCAGCACGGTGAACATGACAGGGGAATGGATCATCTGCCGCGGCGAGAGTTTCCGGACCGCAAGTGGCAGGGCGGCGACGACGGACGCGAGCGTGAGTTTTGCCGGGGCCTTGGTGTGGTGCTTATGTTCGCCCGGAGTGCCAAGGGGGTTGCCGTCGGCGTAGGTCTGGGCGTCGGTGTCCGTGGCTAATGCCGTGTGAGACCGGGTCATTTGAGAAGTCCTTCTGCGAGGGGGCCCAGGGCAAGGGCCGGGAAGTAGCTCAGGGCGGTCATGATCACTGTCACGCCCAGCAGCAGCGAGCCAAACAGCGGGCCGTGGGTGGGGACGGTGCCGGCGGAGGCCGGAATCTTGCCCTGACGGGCGAGGGAACCGGCCAGGGCGATCACCAAGACGATCGGTAGGAAGCGGCCCAGCAGCATGCCCAGGCCCAGCATGACCGACAGGAAGGGGCCCGAGGTGGTGATGCCGCCGAACGCGGAGCCGTTGTTGTTGGCCCCGGAGGTGAAAGCGTAGAGCATTTCACTGAACTGGTGTGGACCGGTGGCCGGCGCATTGGCCATGATGTCCGGCAGCAGCACGGTGATGCCGGACAGGGCCAGCACCAGGGTCGGGGTGACCAGGATGTACATGGCGGCGAGCTTCATTTCCGTCGGCCCGATCTTCTTGCCCAGGTACTCCGGGGTGCGCCCGACCATCAGCCCGGCAATGAAGACGGAGATGATAGAGAGGATCAGCAGGCCGTAGAGCCCGGAACCGGTTCCGCCGGGGGCGACCTCGCCGAGCATCATGTTCACCATGGCCACTCCGCCGGCCAGCGGCGGCAGGGAATCGTGGGCGACATTGACGGCGCCGGTGGAGGTCAGCGTGGTGGACGTGGCGAAGATCGCGCTCGGCACAGGGCCGAAGCGCTGCTCAAAACCCTCGCCCAGGCCGCCGGCGGCCGCCGTCGCGGTTCCCTGACCGGACGCCACGGCCCAGCCCATCAGCGAAATCGAAGCCAGCCACAGCGTGCCCATCACGGCGGCTACCGTGTAGCCCTGCTTCTGGTCGCCCACCATCCTGCCGTAAGCGTAGGGCAGCGCGGAGGGGATGAGCAGGAGGAGAAACACCTCGAAAAAGCTGATCAGGGCGTTGGGGTTTTCGAACGGGTGGGCAGAGTTGGCGTTGAAGTAGCCGCCGCCGTTGGTGCCGAGGATCTTGATGGCTTCCTGGGACGCGACCGGGCCACCCGGGATGAGCTGCGAAACGCCGGTGGCCTGGTTCGTGACCTCGGTGAACCAAAAGTTCTGCACCACTCCGCCGAGGACCATCAGCACGGCCGCGACGAACGCGAGCGGCAGTAGGACCCGGAACGACGTCCGGGCCAGGTCCACCCAGAAGTTGCCCAGCCGCTGCGTCCTCGTGCGGGCGATGCCGCGGATGAGCGCGACGACGACGACGATCCCGACGGCGGCGGAGAGGAAGTTCTGCACCGCCAGCAGCGTCATCTGCACGAAGATGCCTACCGTGGTCTCCGGGACGTACGTCTGCCAGTTCGTGTTGGTCACAAAGGAAATGGCCGTATTCATGGCCACCCAAGGGTCCACGCCGGGCAGGGAACCGCTGCCCGGCAGGACGCCCTGCAGCCGCTGGAGGCCGAACACCGCCAGAATGGACACGGCCGAGAACGCCAGGACGCTGCGAAGGTAGACGGACCAGGTCTGCTCGGTGTCGGCATCGACCCCGGCCAGCCGGTAGAACAGACGCTCGGGCCGGCTGGACGTCGTGCCCTCGAAAACCCGGGCCAGGTAGACGCCCAGAGGCTTGTGCAGGGCTGCCAGAACAATGAGCAGCGCCACCACCTGGACAACAAAAGATGCAGAGTTGAAGGTCATGATCCGCTCACCACTTTTCCGGATGAATCAGGACGGCCAGCAAGTAGCCGAAGAGGCACAATCCGGCAATCAGCAGGACGAGCCACATGATCGCGTCGGCGCTCACTTGCCACCCTCCGGCCGGTCATCGGCACCGCCGACCATCCCGGCCAAGACGTGGCCGATCCACATAACGAACCCCATGGCAACCATGAGGATTCCGATAACAGCCAGGTCGGCCATTGCAGGGTTCCTTTCATCTGCGCCCCGTTTGCGGGGCTACTGAAAGTCAACGCCTTCGCAAAGGGAAAAAACCCGGTCCTGATGCTTTCTTAACGCCTTGAGGGCGGATCTTGACGCTGTCTTAGCGGGCGCGAAAAGCGCACCTTAACGGGCGCGAAAAGCGCACCTAACGGGTGCGGGAAGCGCAGGCGGTGCCGGGCCGAATTGATTCCGGCGGCGGAGGATCGGTCTCAGTGAGCTGCGGCGGTGGCGGGGATTTCGACGTAGAGGATGGATCCGGCAGCCGGCAGGTACCGGTGTTTACGGTGTCTTGCGGGCCGGTAGATGTGTCCGAAGGGGTCCTTCACACGGGCATGCTCCAGCCGGTCCTGACGTGCGAGCAGGCGGTCGATTTCTTCAATGTTGGACGGGCGTGATGCAAAGCCGTCGATGTCCAGAGACCAGGCGCCCGCGGCCGGTGCTGTCCCGCTTTCCAGGGCGAGGGTTTCGAACAGGTCCGAGACCACTTCGTAACGGGTAGCGGGGTAGAAGCGGCGGAGCCGGTGCCCTTCCGGGTGCGCGCTTTGCGCGTCCATCCAGGCGTGGCGGAGCCACTGGAATTCCACTGGGCCATGGGAGCGCCCGAGGATCAGGTGACGATTCGGATCCAAGGCCAGGCGGTAGGCACTGCCGCTGCGGTCGATGATGCACGCAGCTTCTTCGATGTATTCAAAGGCCCCCATAAAATCCTGTTCCGACCGGTGATACGAAAACTCCCCGCTGTCATCGACGGCGACGAAATCCCGGGTGGGACCGGCTCCGGCGGGAAGACCGGATGTGTCCTGTATCCGCCGGGACGTGGTGTGCATGCTGGTTGACTCCTGCTGGGGATCGGATTGCGGCCACGGTGGCTGCAGCGTTCCTTGTTTCATGACAGCACCGGCGGAGCGTCACCGGAACAGGCCCTAACGCTTTCCATATGGCGGGAGGCCACAAATTTGCGCTATCTTAATGCGCCCCAGATGCAGCCGCCCGGAGATGGGCTCGCATGGGAATCCGTTGGGCGTCGACCCGAGGCAGCAGCATGTCATCGAGTTGGCGAGCGGCCCCCTTTTCCCGTGCAGGCGAGCTTCCGGGGCCCGGCGATCATCTCCTGCGGTGATTCCGAGCGGTCTACCTCGACGGTTTGGTCCCCGCTACATTAGGCGCAGATCTACAATGTCTCCCCGGTACGCTTCGTTCTCCACCGAACTCGACCGAAAGGCTGGCGCAACCCAATGAAATTGGCCATCGAATACTCGTTTCGGCTCCGGTTCCAGGACGACATTCACCAAGTCGTCGTCCCTGCCGAACGGCTTTTGAATGTTCCTCTCAACATCGAGGCTGTCCGCCAAGTGGTGGAAGGCGATGACACCTTACTGAGCGAGCTCTTCCGGGACTTCGCACATGAATACCGGCAGATGGCCAAGGATCCCGGCTATTGGTCCCAAGAGCTGGAACGAACCAACGAGACGATCAGACTGGTGGAAGTCGTCTGAGAATGAGGCGCGCCAGCCTTAGCAAGAATTTGCTGCGGTACTCGGGGCATCGTGCTGTGTGCGATGTTCAAGCGCCGCAGGTGGCTCTGACTTGCCGCCTGGGGATTTTTTGTCCGGCCGGGACCGGCCGTGATGTAATGGGCAGGATTTTGTAGGGTTTCACCTGAGGGAGAGGACGTGTCGCGTGTACACCGAGCCTCCAAGTACCGGCGCCGGGGACATCTCCTCTCCCGCCTGAACCCCGTGTCCCGGGTTCCACACGTCATCCGAACGTAGCCCACGGCGGGAGAGGCCATCTTGGCCATCTCACCCTGCACTTCCTACGTCTGGACCGCCACCATGAATGCTCGCCGCATTTCCACGCGCCTGTACAAGCTCGCTTCCCGCCCCCGCCCGGACATCGGAGTCCCCGCTGCGGCCTCTGCCGGGACCCGGGACCTGGCAGCCGCGGGCCGGCCCAGCCTTGTCGACAGCGGCATCTATCTGGACGGCAGGCGGGTGTCCTCGCCGATGACGCTGCAGGAGACGTTCCAGGAACTGGGCCGCTTCGAGGGATCCATGGCGTGGATCGGTCTCGTCCGGCCGGAGGCTTCTGAGCTGCAGTCTCTGGCCGCCGAATTCGACCTGCATGAACTCGCCGTGGAAGACGCCGTCGTGGCCCATCAGCGATCCAAGCTCGAACGCTACGGCGACACCCTCTTTGTGGTCCTGCGGGCAGCCCGCTATCTGGATTCGCGCGAAGAGATCGAATTCAGCGAACTCCACGTCTTCGTTGGCCCGAACTTCATCATCACCGTGCGCCACGGCGGGTCGCCGGATCTGGTGCAGGTCCGGCGGCGCCTCGAGCACGACGCAACTTTGCTGCGGCTGGGCCCGGAGGCTGTGCTCTACGCGATCCTGGATGCCGTCGTGGACGACTACGCCCCTGTGGTCTCGGGCCTGGAGAACGATATCGACGAAATCGAAACCGAAGTCTTCGGCGGCGACCCCGCCGTGTCCCGGCGCATCTACGAGCTCTCCCGCGAAGTGATCGAATTCCAACGCTCGACCCACCCGCTGACGCGCATCCTTGAGGCCCTAGCCGGCGGCTTCACGAAATACGGGATCGCCGACGACCTGCAGCAATACTTGCGCGACGTCGCCGACCACACAGCCCAGGTCAACGAACGCATCGACGGCTTCCGGTTCATGCTCAGGGACATCCTTACTGTCAACGCGACCCTCGTCGCACAGAGCCAGAATGAGGAAATGAAACACCTCGCGGAGTCCAGCAACGCCCAGAACGAAGAGGTGAAGAAGATCTCCGCCTGGGCCGCCATACTGTTCGCCCCGACCCTCGTGGGCACTGTGTACGGCATGAACTTCGAGAACATGCCCGAGCTGCACTGGGAGTACGGTTATCCGCTTTCGGTCGCTTCGATGATCGCCGTCAGCACCATCCTGTATCGGATCTTCAGAAAGCGCAGCTGGATCTAAGCTGAATTAGCCTCAGCTGCCGGCGTGCCGTTCATCGCAGCGGCACCTGCTTTTGAAAGCCGTCATCGCGGCTGTTTGCGATCCCCTGGACCCGTGCCGGGGGGCCTTCCGGCCCTAGGCTGCGCGAGGACAACGCCGGGATATTGGATGTACTGGCAAGTTCCCCGAAGGGCATGGAATCGTGCACAGCCGGATCGTGGTTGGTGTCGATAATTCCAAGGCCGGTCACGCCGCATTGGAGTGGGCGGCCAGGCGGGCCGCCCAGTTTCATGTACCCCTGAATCTGGTGCGTGTCGTTCCTGGTCCGTGGTCCTTCCGGCACGCCGACCGGTATCAGGAGGCCATGAACCGGGCCGCTGAGCTGCTGGCTGCGGAAGCCCAGCGGGTGTCGGCGCTGGACCCCGCGGTCCCGGTCAGCACGACTCTCGGGACAGGAGAGACAGCCAGGACCCTTCGGCGGCTCTCTGGGGATTCGGACATGGTCGTGGTAGGAACCGACAGGCGCCCGGACAGGCACGGTGAGGGCTTCGGGTCGGTCAGTTTTCAGACGGCCGCCATCAGCAACTGCGTGGTGGCGGTCGTGCCCGCGGCCGGCGACGAAGACCGGTCCGGTGTTGTCGTCGGCACCGACGGGTCCGCGGACGCGGCCGTCGCTGTGGAATGGGCCGCCGCGGAAGCGCTCCGCCTTGGCCAGGACCTGATGGTGGTCCATGTCTGCAACGGTCAGGAAGAACCCGGCGGCGGGCCAGCAGGCTCCGGAGCTGACGGAATGGCCACGGATACCTGCTCGGTTCTGGCTGAAGCCGTCGCCAGTTTGGCCCAGGACCATCCCGGATTGCGGGTTAACCCGGTGCTGGAGAGCGGCAGGTACCCGGCGCCGGCCCTGGTCAGGGCCGGCGCGCATGCCGTGCTCCTCGTCATTGGATGCAAAGGCCGCGGTGGCCTGGACGTCCTGGTGGGTTCGGTCGCCCGGGATGTCCTCATGGATGTTCAATGCCCGACGCTTATCACCCGCCCGGGGCAGCACCAGCGGTCTTCCGGCACCTGAAGGTCCGGGGTGCCGGCCCGGAGCACGTCCGATGACACTTGCAGGGATCTCGCCTGGCAGTTCAGAGCCACTTGCGGTGCTTGAACGAAAGGTACAGGACGACACCCATGGCGAGCATGAGGCCGAGCGCGAACGGGTAGCCCATCGACCAGGCCAGTTCGGGCATGACGTCGAAGTTCATCCCGTATACGGTTCCCACGAGGGTGGGGGCGAAGAGGATGGCCGCCCAAGCAGAGATCTTCTTGACTTCCTCGTTTTGGCTCAGGCCCGCTTCGGAGAGGTGCCGCATCTCCTCGTTCTGGGCCAGGCTCAATTCAGAGAGACGCTGCATCTCCTCGTTCTGTTGCTGGGCTACCAGCGTTGCGTGGACGGTCAGCGCGCTCTGAAGCAGAACACGGAAAGCGTCGACGCGTTCCACGACGCGGATGACGTGGTCATGGACGTCCCTCAGCCTGCGCTGCAGCTCCAGATCAAGATGGTATTTCTCCGCACCGCGTTCAAGAGCCTCCAGCATGGGCCGAATCGGGTGCGTGGCGCGCTGGAACTCGATGACTTCCCGGGAGAGCTCGTAGATCCGGCGGGCCACGTCCGGGCCGGCGCTGAACAGCTCGTCCTCGATCTCGTCGATGTCGTTTTCCAGGCCGGCGACGACGGGTTCATACTGGTCCGCGACTTCGTCCAGGATTGCGTACAGCACGGCCTGCGGGCCCAGCGCCAGCAGCTCCGGGGCGGCCTCCATCCGGCGGCGGACCTTGGCCAGGTTAGGGGACTCCGCATGTCGGACCGTGACCACGAAGTCCGGACCGACAAAGACGTGCAGCTCGCCGAACTCAACCTTCTCTACATCGTCCAGATACCGTGCCGGGCGCAGCACGGTGAACAGCGTGTCCCCGTAGCGTTCAAGTTTGGCCCGCTGGTGACCGTGGAGGGCATCCTCAACGGCAAGCTCGTGCAGGCTGAACTCGTTCGCAACCGATGTCAGTTCATCCAGGCCCGGACGGTACAGCCCGATCCACGCCATCCCCCCGCGTGCCCGCATGACCTCATACGTTTCATCCAGATTCTTGGGGTTGTCCGTCCGCAGACCGTCAACGTAGACGGCGTTGTCGATCATGGTCATGATGTCTGTCCCTCGCTCCTGCATGCAGCCCTGGCCGATCCCACAGCCAAGGCGCCGGCGGGTCCACTGTATCCGGACGCGGGACAACCCCGCAGGATCGCGCGGATGCGCGCACGATTCAGAGTCCAGACAGCTAGTCGCGCAGGGTGCCGGACGCGTTCCGGGTCCGAGTCCCCAACGCCGCCGCTGGACGTCGTAGGCCTTGACGAAGGCAACGCGGGTGAGATCGATGAGGCGGGGGCCGCGGACGTCGGCGGAGAACACTTCGCCTTCGCGGTGGGCTATACCTTGCCCGCGTTAAGGAACCGTCAGGATTGTTCGCCTGGCGGTAGCGGCGGTTGCCGGGGCTGGTACTGTCGCGGACGGAAGCGGCGCGGTGCGCCGCGTAGAAAGGACATCATGACCACGCTCAGCCGGCCCCCGGCAGATCCTTCGGCGCCCCGGCCGGGCGCAGGGGAGCACTTCAGGAACTGGCTGCTGTTCGGCCTCCAGGACGCCAAGGGAATCCACCAAGGGCCCGGGGCCGTGAGCGACAGCCACCTGAAGAAACACACGTGGTGGCAGGTCATGTGCCTGACCGGCGTGGATTACTTTTCCACCCTGGGCTACCAGCCCGCCATTGCCGCGCTCGCGGCCGGCGTGATTTCGCCGCTGGCCACCCTGGTCCTCGTCGCCGTCACCCTGCTGGGCGCATTGCCGGTGTACCGACGTGTCGCTGGCGAAAGTCCGCGCGGTGAAGGGTCCATCGCCATGCTGGAGCGGCTGTTGCCGCGCTGGGGCGGGAAACTGCTCGTCCTGGTGCTGCTCGGCTTCGCCGCCACAGACTTCATGATCACCATGACGCTCTCCGCCGCCGACGCGACCGCTCACGCCATCGAAAACCCCTTCGCCCCCGACTGGATGCAAGGCCAGAACGTCGCGGTCACGCTCGTCTTCCTGGCCCTGCTCGCCGCGGTGTTCCTGCGCGGCTTCAAGGAGGCGATCGGCGTCGCCGTCGTCCTCGTGGGTATTTACCTCGGACTGAACGTGATCGTGGTCATAACAACGATCTTCGAGGTCATCAGCCACCCGGTGGCCGTGGACAACTGGTGGCTGGCCCTGACCACCCAGCACGGGAGCCCGCTGATGGTGGTGGGCATCGCGCTGCTGGTCTTCCCGAAGCTGGCCCTGGGACTCTCCGGGTTCGAGACCGGGGTCGCCGTAATGCCGCAGATCCGCGGTCACGCCACGGACACCGAGGAGAACCCTGAGGGCCGGATCAAGGGGGCCCGCCGACTGCTGACGACGGCGGCCCTCATCATGAGTGCCTTCCTCATCACGACCAGCTTCACCACGGTGGTGCTGATCCCGGCGCAGGAATTCCAGCCGGGCGGGCAGGCGAACGGGCGTGCCCTGGCTTACCTCGCCCACCAATACCTGGGCGACGGATTCGGCACCGTCTACGACATCAGTACCATTGCCATCCTGTGGTTTGCCGGCGCCTCGGCCATGGCCGGGCTCCTGAACCTCGTGCCGCGCTATCTGCCCCGGTACGGCATGGCTCCGGAATGGGCCCGCGCGGTCCGGCCGCTGGTCCTGGTGTTCACGCTCGTGGGGTTCCTGATCACCTGGCTGTTCGACGCCGACGTCGACGCCCAGGGCGGCGCCTACGCCACCGGCGTCCTGGTCCTGATGACATCGGCGGCGATTGCCGTGACGTTGTCCGCGCGCAGCCGGCGGCAGCGTAAGCGCAGTATCGGCTTCGGCGTCATCGCCGTCGTGTTTATCTACACCACGGTGGCCAACATCTTCGAACGGCCCGAAGGCATTCGGATCGCGGCGCTCTTCATCGTCGGGATCATCGTGATCTCCCTGCTCTCCCGCCTCCGGCGCTCCTTCGAGCTCCACGCCACTCACGTGCGGATGGACACCCCTGCCCTGGAATTCCTGGCCGCCAATGAATCGGGCCCCATCGCGATCATTGCCCACGAACCGCTGCGGCTGAGCGCCGAGGCGTACCGGGACAAGCTCACGTCCGCCATTGAGGTCAGCCACCTCCCGGTGGACTACCAGGCGATATTCCTCGAAGTCGTGGTGGACGACTCGTCGGACTTTGAGACCGCGCTCGAGGTCCGCGGGGTGATCCGGCATGGGTACCAGATCCTGGAGGTCCACGGGCCTGTTGTACCGAACACGATCGCCTCCGTGCTGCTGCACATCCGCGATGTCACCGGGCTGATGCCGCACATCTACTTCCGATGGACGGAGGGAAACCCGTTCACCAACCTCCTGCGGTTCCTGGCGTTCGGCGAAGGCGAAATCGCGCCGGTCACCCGTGAAGTGCTGCGCGAGGCCGAGCCGGACGTCACAAAGCGTCCGTGGGTCCACGTCGGCTGACGCCGGGCCCTTGAGCCGGGCGCCCGGCAGCAGGGGCCGGGGAACACAAACGCCCCTCCGGAGGAGTCCTCCGGAGGGGCGTTGTGGTCTTCGGGGAAGTGTCCCGGCCAGGCGGCCGGGGCAATTCCAACGTACTTAGAGCGGGCGGATGTTCTCAGCCTGCGGGCCCTTCGGGCCCTGCGTGACGTCGAATTCAACCTTCTGGTTCTCGTCCAGCGAGCGGTAGCCGCTCGTGGCGATTGCCGAGTAGTGGGCGAAAACGTCGGCCGACCCGTCATCCGGGGCAATGAAGCCAAAACCCTTTTCGGCGTTGAACCATTTAACTGTGCCTGTAGCCATGCCTTTATCCTTCTGAAATGCTGCTGATCTCCGGCGGCCCTGCGGCCAACGGCTGCGGAGACATTCGTCCGCTGTCCCCAACGTACGGTGCGACGGGCCGCGGTGCAAGGGTCTAGCGACGGTCTTCGTCTCGGCCGCTTGCTTCAGTCATGCCGAGACGGAGGCGTCGAAGAGCTCAATCAGGTCCCGGCTTATCTGGTACGGCGAGGTCTCGCTGGGGCTGTGGCCGCCGCGGTAGACCGCAATTCGCGCCCCGATCGACTGCGCGAAGTTGCGGTGCAGCGCCAGCGGCCAGAGGTCGTGTTCGCCGACGGCGACAAGCTTCGGCAGCGTCGCGGCGGCCAGGACCCACCGCAGATCCGGTGTGTGCTTCATGAGGCCGATGATGTCAATGACGGAGGCGCGGCGCGTAAACGCGAACCGGCTCTTCACGAACCGCAGCCGTTTGGGCGCCACACGGGCAACGTTCCTGCGGATACCCCAAATCATCAACGCTGTGCCGACCCTGCTGCTGACCCAGCGACTGAACCAGCCGGCCAGGCGCAGGCCGCGGAAACTCTGACCCGGCTCGGGCGGGCAGCTGATCAAGGTCAGGCTGCGGAATTTCTCTGGCCGTTGGGCGAAGGCCAGTTGGACTACGATCGCCGCGAAGGAGTATCCCACGACGTGCACCGCGCCTTCTTCGGCATCCAGCATGGCGAGGAGGTCGTCGCGGAAGAGCTCGTAATCGTAGCGGCGCCGGGGCGGAACGAGGTTTTCCGGCCCGGCCGGGGCGGATTCATACTGCCCGGCGATGTCGCAGCTGAGGACGAAGTAGCCGGCCGCCGCGAGCTCGGGCAGCATGAGGATGAAGTCTTCCTTGGAGCCGGTTGCACCCGGGATGAGCACGACGCGCGGGTTCCCGGGATCTCCGGTGGAGATGGTCGCCAGCGTGCCGCTGGGCGCCGCGAACTCACCGCGCACCACGCCTTTCGGAAGTTCGGCCCAGTCGAAGTCGGGCAACGCGGCGTCCCGGCGGGCGGCATCGTCCACCAGCCCCGAACCGAAGCCCTCGGGCTCGGGAAATGGTGTGCCCTCTGCGTTGCGGCCGACAGACACCATAGACCTAACATAGCCCCTTCATCTGCTTAGCCGGCCAGGCTGCCGGCGGCTTTCACGGGGGAGAGCGGGGCATCCACCTGGCGCACCGTTCCCGCGGATCCGTCCACGGTCACCCTCTGGCCGGTCCGGAGCCGGGTGGTAGCGTCCGGCACGCCCACCACGGCCGGGATGCCGTATTCGCGGGCCACCACTGCGCCGTGCGAGATCACCCCGCCCATCTCCATCACCAGGGCGCCGGCGGTCATGAACAGGGGCGTCCACCCAGGGTCGGTGGAAGGTGCCACGAGGATTTCCCCGGGCTCCAGGTGGGCGCCCACCGGATCCAGGATGACCCGGACCGTTCCGGTGGCGGTACCAGCCGACGCCGGTGTCCCGGCGAGGGCGCCGGAGGCGGGGGACTTGGCCATCACGGCGGCCTCCACGTCCGTGCCGTCGGAGAGCAGCAGCCGGGGAATCCGGCGCCTGCGCAGTTCGACGTCGTAGAGCCGGCGGCGGTCCGCGACGATGCCCTTGAGGTCGGCCCCCCGCAAGCCCACGCGGACCTCGTCGAATTCGAGGAAATACACATCGTCCGCGGCGGCAACCGAACCGGTCCGGGCCAGTTCGGTACCGACCTCTTTGAGCTGGCGGCGCATTTCCGCGAGCGCGAGGACGATGTAGAACTTGGGCAGTTCGCGCAGCCCCGACAACTGCCGGGTCCGGCGCAGGCAGAACTCGACCTGATGCGCCCGGAACCGGCTGCGGGCCCTGGTCCGTTCCACAAGGTCGCGGATCCTGGCCTCGGCATGTTCCTCAGCGCGGGCGAACTGCCGGTCCGGGGCCTGTTCGGGGTCCTCAACGTGGAGGTAGTTCGAGATCATTCCGAAGATATGGTCCGGCTTCTCCGACCACCGCGGCATGCCAAGGTCTATCTCCGCTACGGCGCGGTGGCCGTAGCGGTCCAGGAACCCGTGCACGCCGGTCTGCGCCACCGCGGGCAGCGCGCCGGCCGCGTAGCTGGCAGCCAGTTCCTTCGGAGCGTGGGCCAGGAAAACCTCACGGGATGCGTCATTCGCGCCGATGGAGACGGCCAGTTGCCAGAGCTCAAGGTCCATCTCAGTGGTGACGTTGTTGGGCAGCCCCCGCAACACCGCCTCGAGTTCCCGCGGTTCCGCGATGCCGCGCAGCAGCCTCCGGGCACCGGCCAGCAGGAGGTAGCCAACGGACGGTCCGGGCAGCGTCGCCTGGATCAACCCGTCCACGGTGTTATCCAGGATGCGCTGGGCGTGATCGAGCCGGCCAAAGGTGGTTGCCGGTTCCGGCAGTACGAGCTCCGCTTCGAGGCGATTTCCGTAGTCGAAGGCGCTGCGCAGTTCGGCGGCGGGCCGTACCGCGGCCCGCAGCATGGCTGGAATCAGCCGGACCGTCATGCCCAGGTTGGCCATACGTGCCGCAGTGTTCGCTGCAGCGCCGACCTTCCCGGGCTTCCGCGGGACCGGCGCGCCCGGTACGGCCGGACGGGTTCGCCGGGACGGCCGTGGGCGCACGCCGAACCGCGGGTCATCCAGGAGCGCCGGGAAAACCGCGCCGGACCTCCCGTCCGCCAGCGGGAGCATTCGCAGCAGGTAGCGGCGGCCGTATTTGTTGTGAACCAGGGGCGTCATGTCTATGTACATGCGCAGCCCTGGGTTTACGTACTGCCACGGCCCATTTCGGTTCCTCATGGAGCCCAGCACCGAGAGCCCCATCGGGGTGAGCGGCCGGGTCAGGCCCTGGAGCAGCGTGCCGCACAGGTACACACGGGTTTCAGCCGAGGCCGCCGACTCTGTGCCAAGGGGTTCGGGAGCGGCCGGGTCCGGCAGCGGGTACAACGTGGTGATCGGCCGCGACTGGGTCACCCAGATCTTGCCGGCGGCGTCAATCACCCATTCCATATCCTGGGGTGCGCCGAAGAGCCGCTGGACGGTATCGCCCAGCGCCGTGAGTTCGCGGATCCGGGCGTCATCCAGGCTCGGCCGCCGCCTGGCCGCGGTCCTTTCCGGGGAGCGGAGCAGGATGCGTCCGGTGGCCGTATCCACGACGAAATGGTCCGGGTTCACGCTGCCGGAGACCACCGCCTGGCCGGGCCCGGCGCTCGCATCGATGACCGTTTCGGTCCGGGTGCCGGTCACCGGATTGGCGGTGAACAGCACGCCGGCGGTGGCGGCAGCGACGACGTCCTGGACGACGACGGCGAGCCCGACGTCGCGGTGGCTGATCGCGTTGGCGCAGCGGTAGGCCACGGCCCGTTCGGTCCAGAGTGAGGCCCAGCAGCGGCGGGCGGACTCGACCACGGCATCGGCTCCGGAAATGTTGAGGAAGGAATCCTGTTGTCCGGCGAAGCTGGCGAAGGGCAGGTCCTCGGCGGTGGCGGAGGACCGTACCGCCACGGCGGCGCCGCTGCCGAGCGCGGCATACGCGGCGCGGAGGGCGGCATCGACGTCGGCGGGAATCGGCGCGGTCACGATCATTTCCCGCGCCTGCCTCGCCAGCTCGCCCAGGTCAGGTCCGTTGTGGTCCGAGACGGCGTGGCCCGGCTGGCCGTCGTTCGGGGATCCGGGCTGCGCGGCGTCCAGGCGGGCCGCCAGTGCGTCCAGTTCGGCCGGGGCGGCCTTCCGGTAGGCGGCCGTGGTGAGGCAGAAGCCGCGCGGCACAGGGAACCCGGCTGCGGTGAGCTTGCCGAGGTTCACGGCCTTGCCGCCGACGAGTTGCAGGGGAGTGGAGCCCAATGCACTGAGATCCACGACGAAGCTTTCCGGCGCCCTGCCCTCTGCAGAACCCATTTTCCTGCTCCCACGTCCTGTCCGCGTATTCAAGCCGCGTATCCAGGCCGCGGCTTGAAGCCGTGGCCGGTTGCCGGTCCTGCGCCCGGTGCGGCATCCCTGCCAAGTGTTGCTGCAGGCCTACTGGCCGGCGTCGGCCTCGCCGGTGTCCTCCCACATGAGATCCAGGTTGCGGAAGACCGGCGGACCGTCGCACAGGGCGGCCATCTTCGCGGCGAATTCGGAGGTCTCGGGCCGGTTGGAGTTCTCCATGGCGGACTCGTAGGAGTCGAATTCAACGATCGTGAGGTAGGTGCCGGGGCGGTCGCGGTCGGCGGTGGCCATGATGCGGCGGAAGGTCGGGGCCGTGGACCCCTCGGTTCTTGACGGGCGGCCGAGTTGTTCGATCTCCTCGATGCGGGACGACTGGAACTCGATGATCTGCACAAACCTGGCCATGACGGCTCCTCGACGGCGGCGGATGCTGATGCGCTTCACGCTAGACCCTCGCCCCTGCCCGTGCAAGGGCGGGGGCAAGCAGTCGCGCGGACTCCGGCGCCGCCGCCGTCGTGGGTCCTGCTACGGGGTCAGCAGGACCTTGATGGCGCGCCGTTCGTCCATGGCGCGGTAGGCCTCGGGCGCCTCTTCGAGCGGCATGACCGAGTCGAACACCCGGCCCGGATTGATGGTGCCGTCCAGCACGTCGGCCAGCAGTTCCGGGATGTACGTCCGGGCCGGGGCCATGCCGCCGCCGATCGAGATGTTGGTGTCGAACAGGAAGCGCAGCGGGGCTTCGGCCCCGCCGGTGGGGACGCCCACAAAGCCGAGGGCGCCGCCCGGGCGGACGCTGTGCAGCGCCTGTTCCATGGATTCCTTGGTCCCCACACACTCCAGCACCGAGTCGGCCAGAACGCCGCCGAGCAGTTCGCGAACCTTGGCGACACCGTCGTCCCCGCGTTCGGCGACGATGTCCGTGGCCCCGAATTCGCGGGCGATCGCCTGCCGGTCGGCGTGTCTTGACATGGCGATGATCCGTTCCGCGCCGAGGCGCTTGGCGGCCAGCACGCCGCAGAGGCCGACGGCGCCGTCGCCGACCACGACGACCGTCCGGCCGGGCCCGGCCTTGGCGGCGAGGGCCGCGTGGTGGCCGGTGGCCATGACGTCGGAGAGCGTGAGCAGGCTGGCGCGGAGGGCATCGTCGGGATCGGTGACGCCCGGGACCTTGACCAGTGTGGACTCGGCGAGCGGCACGCGGACAGCCTGGCCCTGGCCGCCGTCGATCCCGTGACCGGTGTCATCTTTGCCGCCCCAGCCGGCGAGGTGGTCGCAGGCGACCGTGACGCCGTTGAGGCACTGGGGGCACTCGCCGCAGCTGACCACGAAGGGTGCGATCACGAGGTCGCCCACGGCAAGGTCCTTGACGTCCTCGCCGATGCTTTCCACCGTCCCGATGAACTCGTGTCCGATTGCGGACGGCTTGTGGGTGGGCTTGACCCCGCGGTAGGGCCACAGATCCGAGCCGCAGACGCAGGAGGCGGTGACCTTCACGATGACGTCGGTGGGCCGCTGGAGGGTGGGGTAGTCGCGGTCTTCGACTCGGATGTCGCCGGGACCGTGGATGATGGTGGCGCGCATGGGGGCTCCTCGCATGGTGGTGGGTGGGCTTGGACCGAGTTTAGTCGTCCCTGCGCGGCTGGCCGTTTCGAACCGTGCCCTGCGTCCCGGGCGGACGGCGGCCGCTAGCGCATGCCCTCGCGGCGGATCGCGGTGGCGATCGCTGCGGCCCGGGTTTCCACTCCGAGCTTGGCATAGATGTGCGCCAGGTGCGTTTTAACGGTGGCCTCGGAGATGAACAGCCGCTGGCCCAGCTCACGGTTGCTGAGGCCTTCGATCAGCAGGCTCAGCAGCTCGGCTTCGCGTGGCGTCAGGATTTCGTCCGGGTTCCGCAGCTGCTGGAACAGCCGTGACGCCACCGGGGCGCTCATCACGCTCTTGCCTTGGACCGCCCCCCGGATCGCGGCGAAGATCTCCTCTGGCGCGGCGTCCTTGAGCAGGTAGCCCATGGCGCCGGCGTCAACGGCGCGGACAATGTCAGCGTCCGAATCGTAGGTGGTGAACACCAGGACGGCCTGCCTGCTGTTGCGGCGGCGCAGCTGCTTGATGGCCTCGATGCCGTCCATGCCGGGCCCCATGGCGAGGTCCATCACCACCACGGCGGGACCGAGCTGCTCCATCTGGACCAGCGCCTCCTCGCCGGAGGCCGCCTCGGCCACGACCTGTATATCGGGCTGCGTTCCCAGCAGTGCCCTGAGCCCGCTGCGCACCACCAGATGGTCGTCCACCAGCAGGACGGTAATCGGATTCACTGTTCCTCCGCAGTTGGCAGTTGCGCGGCCACGATGGTTCCTTCGCCGGGGGTGCTTTCCACCGAGAATACGCCGCCCAGCCGTTCCACCCGCTGGCGCATGGCCCGGAGCCCGTAGCCTCCCGCGTCCGACGGCGGTGCCAGCGACTGCGGGTCGAAGCCGGCGCCGTCGTCGTAAATATCCAGCGTGACGGCGCCGGGCAGGAAGCCCAGCGTCACCGTGGCGCTGGCCGCCGCTGCGTGGAGTTTGATGTTGGCCGCGGCGCTCTGGACCACGCGAAGCAGCGCGTGCCGGACATCCGCGGGGACTGGGCGCGGCTCGCCCGTGACCAGCAGACGCACGCCTGGGACGTACTGGGACGCCGCCTGAAGCAGGGCATCCGGCAGCGGTGCCGTGTCCAGCCCGGGGGAGGCGAGCTCGTGGACCAGGCTGCGGGTGTCCGCCAGGTTCCGGCGCAGCATTCCGCTGACGTTTTGGACGTCCGCGCGCGCCGCCGGGCTGGGCCATGACCTGTTCGCGGCTTCCAAAAGGAGGAGGCTGCTTGCCAGGCCCTGCGTCACGGTGTCGTGGATTTCGCGGGACACTCTCTCGCGCTCCTCGACCGTGCCGGCCCTGCGCTCGCTGGCCGCCAGCCGGCCCTGCGCCAGCGACACCTCGGCGTGCAGCCGGCGCTGTTCGGCGGCGTCGTGCTCGATGCGGGTGTAGATCAGCGTCAGCATGACGCCGACGGCCAGCGGCCCCAGGAGCATGGCAATATCGCTGCCGCCGCTGAGCCGGTACAGCCCCACGGCGGTGGCTGCCGCCGTCGCGCCTCCCGCGAGGTACGCCACGGGGCCGCTGAAGGCGGTCCGGCACAAGAAGAACAGCGCGAACGAGCACCACGCGAAGCTGGGCGCCGCGATCACCAGCACCGCCCAAAGCGCCACCAGGACGAACATCCACACCGCCCACGGCCGGCGCCGCTGCGAGAGTACGGCGATCACGGCGTACAGCGAACACACCGCCGCGGCCAGGGCCAGCACCCACAGGTTGTCCGCCGGGCTGTGCCGCATCACGTAGCGGACCGCCGACGCCACAAGCAGGACGGCAAAACCAAGATGGACGACGGCGTCAATCCGGCCCAGGGGGCCGCTTCCGGCAGCGGTGTTGTGCGGGACGGTGGAGGGGCCCGGCGTGGGGAGGGCTGGTGAAGGGGAGGGCATGGGGTCCGGTTCCGGTGGAGGAGTGCTACCCACCATGCTATGACCAGCGCCGTTACTGGTCTCTCAGCCTTTTGGCTGATACGCCCAGCCCGATGGGGGAGGTTGCGGCAGACTAACGCCCGATGCCCTGCCAGGTCCTAAAGGGAAGCATGGATTCGAGGCCCGGGGCACGAATCCGGGCAGTCCCCAGAACCTGATTCCTAGGAGTACTCGTGAAGATGTCCAAGAAAATCGCCGCTTCCGCTGCCGTCGGAGCACTGCTCCTGGCGGGCGGGCTGACGGCTGCAGCCAACGCCGGCACGTCGGCCGGCGCTCCTCCGGCGGCCGCCGCTCCCGCCGCTGTTCCCGCCGTCGACATCCAGCCGGTTCCCGAATCCGTGGTTGCCCAGAACCGGATCAGCGTCGGCGCCTCTGCTGACGCGGTCAAGGCCGCTCTGGCCAAGTGCCAGGTGGACAAGTTGCCGTTCGTCACGGTGGCCTTGGTGGACAGGTTCGGGACAGTGCAGGCCTTGCTCCGCGGCGACAATGCTGCCGAGCACACCATTGAAGCGGCGCAGCAGAAGGCCTATACGGCTGCCGCCTTCGGCACGCCCACCAGCGAACTTGCCAAGCGCATTAACGGCAACGGACCCAGCATCGCGGACCTCCCCGGCACCCTCTTCCTGGCCGGCGGAGTCCCGCTCAAGGTCAACGGGGTCTCCGTGGCCGGGATCGGCGTGGGCGGCGCCCCGGATGGCATGCTGGACGAAGGGTGCGCAACTGCCGGCGCCGAGGCCATCGCTGCCGGGGCCTCGAAGTAGGCGCTGGGTTCATGCAGCGGTGCAGGGCATGGCGGCGGGCGCGGCAGGTATCCGTGGCGGTCATCGCAACAACAGTCCTGGCTGCCTGCCTGGCATCCTGCCACCGAGCCGGGGATCCCGGCCCGGTGGAGACAGCGCCGTCGGCAAGTCCTCCAACGGTCGCGGCAACGCCGCCGGCAAGTCCTCCAACGGTGGCGGCAGCGCCGTCGGCAAGTCCTCCAACGGTCGCGGCAGCGCCGTCGGCAAGTCCACCAACGGCCGCGGCAACGCCGTCCACCGGTCCCGCCTTGTCCCCTGAGGCGCAGGCTGACCTCGACCAGAGGCTGATCCGGGCCGCGAAAGCCAACGATGCCGGCGCTGTGGCGGAGCTAATCCGGGCCGGGGGCAACGTCAACGCCAAGGACGCCCTCCAGGACTCGGCGTTCCTCTACGCAGGTGCAGAGGGTTTCAACGAGGTGCTCCAGCTGACCTTGGCCGCCGGTGCGGACGTGCGGAGCACCAACCGCTTCGGCGGAACGGCGCTGATTCCCGCCAGCGAACACGGGCACGTGGACACCGTAAAGATCCTGATCGCTGCGGGCGTGCCCGTGAACCACGTCAACAGCCTGGGCTGGACGGCCATGCAGGAAGCCGTCCTGCTCAACAATGGCGGGCCACGGCAGCAGGAGGTGGTGCGCCAGCTCCTCGAAGCCGGCGCAGACTCCGGCATCCGTGACCCCCAGGGCCGCACAGCCCTGGAGAACGCGGAACGGCTGGGCTTCGGCGCCATCGCGAAGCTGATCCGGGAGCGGGACCAGCCGCGGTGACGGTGCGGAATTTCCCCACCTTTGCCGCCGGTGGCCGCGCGGCGGCCCGGAACGCGCCGGTCAAGGCGGTCAAAGGTGGGGAGGTTCGGCGGCGCCTTGGTGTCCGTCCCCGGCTAGACGGCTTCGAGTACGCTGACGTAGTTGGCGATGCCCACGCCGCCCATGTTCTGCACTGCGGCCCGGCGCGGGTTGGCCAGCTGCATGGCGCCGGCCGTGCCGGTGAGCTGCATGGCGGCGATGACGTGCTGGGAGACTCCGGTGGCGCCGACGGGGTGGCCCTTGGCTTTGAGCCCGCCGGAGACGTTGACCGGCAGCTTGCCGTCCTTGAAGACCCAGCCTTCCTCGAGCGCCCGGGCACCCTGGCCGCGTTCGGTCAGTCCCATGGCCTCGTACATGAGAAGTTCGGCGATGGTGAAGCAGTCGTGGACTTCCGCGAAGTCGAGGTCCTCCAGCCCGACGCCGGCCATCGCCAGGGCCCGCTGCCAGGAAGCCCGCGTGGCGGCGAATTCGGTCGGGTCCCGGCGCTCGGCCGGGAAGAAGTCGTTTGCCTGGCCGAAGCCGGCGAGCCGGACCGGGGCGGTGACGCCCCCGGTCGGCGCGACGCTGAGGACGACGGCGGCGGCGCCGTCGGACACGGGGGAGCAGTCGGTGCGGCGCAGCGGATCTGCCACCATCGGGTTCTTGTCCGAGACGGTGCGGCAGAACTCCTCGCCGAGGTCCTTGCGGAGCTGGGCGTAGGGGTTGTCGACGCCGTTGCGGTGGTTCTTCGCCGCGATGGTGCCCAGGACGTCGCCGAGGCTGCCAGCGCCGTAGCGCTTCCCGTAGTGCTTCGCGACCTCGGCGAAGAGCCCCGTGAACCCAGTGGTGGAGGCCTTGCCGGCCATGTCGTAGTCCGCACCGAGCAGGGCCGCGCCCACGACGTCGGCCCCGGCCTGCGTCATCTTTTCGGCACCGATCACCAGGACGGTCTTCGCGGTGCCGGCCAGCAGGGACTTGGTGCCCTGCTGGAACGCGGCCGAGCCGGAGGCGCAGGCGTTCTCGACCCGCGTGGAGGGCACGTTGGCCAGCTGGTCCGAGACCTGTAACGCGAGCGAGGACGGGAAGGCCAGCGGCATCATGCCGGAGTTGAACTGGCCGAGGTAGATCTCATCGATCTGGCCGGCCTCGATCCTGGCGTTGCCGATCGCCTCGGTGGCGACCTGCACGATCAGGGACTCGAGGGTGTCGTCGGTCAGCTTGCCGAAGCGGCTGTGGCCCCAGCCGATGAGCAGGACATCCTTGCCGAACTGGTCTTTCAGGCTCATGCGCCTGCCACCTCCACTGTTTCTTCGATCTCAAGGGTTCCTTCGAGCTCCGGGCCGACGCCGAACTCTGCCTCGGTCTTTGCGCGGATCTCCTCCACGGTGACGCCGGGGGCCAGCCGGGTCAGCGTCAGCTGCCGGCCGGCGCCTGTTTCCTGTTCGTCCTTCACCAGGTCGAAGACCGCGAGGTCGCTGATGATGCGGTCCACGCAGCTGAGCCCGGTGAGCGGCAGCGTGCATTCCCTGACTATCTTGGCGGTGCCGTCCTTGGCGTTGTGCTCCGTCAGGACCACGACGCGCGGGGTGCCGGCCACGAGGTCCATGGCGCCTCCCATGCCCTTGACCATCTTGCCGGGGATGGTCCAGTTGGCGAGGTCGCCGGCGCCGGAGACCTGCATGGCGCCGAGGATCGCGACCTTGACGTGGCCGCCGCGGATCATGCCGAAGGACGTCGCGGAGTCGAAGATGCTGCCGCCAGGCAGAACGGTCACGGTCTGCTTGCCGGCGTTGATGAGGTCGGCGTCTTCCTCGCCCTCGTAGGGGAACGGGCCCATGCCGAGCAGCCCGTTCTCGCTCTGCAGGACAACGCGGACGCCGTCGGGCAGGTTGTTGGCCACCAGCGTGGGGATGCCGATGCCAAGGTTGACGTAGTCGCCGTCGTTCAGTTCTTCGGCCGCGATGGCGGCCATTTCATCTCGGGTCCAAGCCATGGTGATTCTCCTGAAAAGGTGTGGGTGGGCGGCGCGCAGGCCGGATTAGACGGTGACGGCGGATGCCGCTTGCGCCGCTTCTGCTTCCGCATCGCGGCGGGGGCGGACGGTGCGCTGTTCGATGTCCTTGACGCGGCCGCTGGCCTGGACCAGGCGCTGGACGAAGACGCCGGGGGTGATGATGTGGTTCGGGTCCAGCTGGCCGGGCTCGACGATCACTTCGGCTTCGGCGACCGTCACTGCGCCGGCCGTAGCCACCACCGGATTGAAGTTCTGGGCGGTGTAGCGGTAGATCAGGTTGCCGTCGGTGTCGGCGGTGTGGGCGTGGACCAGCGAGACGTCGGCCTTGATGGCGCGTTCCAGGACGAAAGTCTCGCCGTCGAACTCCGCCAGCGGCTTGCCTTCGGCGACCAGGGTGCCAACACCGGTCTTCGTGTAGAAGGCCGGGATGCCGGCGCCACCGGCACGCAGCCGCTCGGCTAGGGTGCCCTGCGGGGTGAACTCCACCTCCAGTTGGCCGGCGAGGTACTGCTCGGCGAAGAGCTTGTTTTCCCCGACGTAGGACGCGATGACTTTGCGGACCTGGCCGCCTTCGATCAGTATGCCGAGGCCCTTGCCGTCCACGCCCATGTTGTTGGAGACCACCGTCAGGTTCCTCACCCCGGAGTCCCGCACTGCCTCGATCAGGTCAGCGGGGATCCCGCTGAGGCCGAAACCGCCGACGGCGAGCGTCATGCCGTCCCGCAACACGTCCTGCAGGGCGGCTGCTGCCCCGGATTTCACCTTTGACATTGCATCTCCTCATTGAGCTTTTGAGCCACCGGCGGGCGGGGCCTGGAGCCCGCCGCCGTGATCCACTTTGTGGACTATTCTTCTGAAGAAGGAGCCTATGGTGTGGCGTGAAGCACTGTCAACGCCGAATTTCCGCTTGGACTGGTGCATTTTTACAGTGTGGACGGTAGGCTAATCGGTGTCCACAATGTGGATCTATTCCGAGGAATCGCGAGGAAAATGATGAACTCCGTCCCCGTGCAGGGCGCCCAGGTGGTGAGCCGGGTCGCGGCCCTGCTGAGGATCGTGGGCCAGAAGCCGGAAGGCTCCCCGCTGGTGGAGCTGGTGCGCGACTCGGGGCTGACGCGCCCCACGGTGCACCGTCTGCTCAGCTCCCTGGCGGCCGAGGGCCTGCTGGACCAGGATCCGGGCAGCGGCAACTGGGTCCTGGGCCCGGAGATCCTGCTGCTGGGGTCCGTGGCCTCGGCGCGTTTCCCCCTGGAGGACATTGCGAGGCCGAGCCTCCGGCGCCTGGCCGAAGAGACCGGCGAGAGTGCGTTCTTCTCCATCCGCCGCGGCAACGAAACGGTGTGCCTGCTCCGGGAGGAAGGCAGCTTCCCGGTCCGTTCTTTCGTGCTGCATGAAGGCGTGCGGTTTCCGCTCGGGGTTGCCTCCGCCGGCACCGCCATCATGGCTTTCCTGCCGCCAGAAGAGCAGGAGGAACTGCTCGCGGACTGGGCAGCGCACGCCGGCAGTTTTGCGGCTGCGCACACCGAAGCCCGTGTCAGGCAGAATCTGGAGGCGACGCGGCAGGCCGGTTATTCGGTCAACCCGGGGCTGGTCCTGGAAGGCAGCTGGGGGATGGGCGCGGCGGTCTTCAACCAGCGGGGCCGCCCCGCCTGGGCACTGTCCCTCACCGGCATCGAGCCACGCTTCCGGGAAGACAGGCGCCCGCAGCTGGGGCGGCTGCTCATGGACGAGGCCCACCGCATCTCGACGCTGCTGCAGGGCTAGCCAGGCGCCTGACCCTCGCCAAGGGCCTGAATCTCGACGGCGCTGCCCGCCGCTCGATCGCCGCCCGGCCATCGTGGGGCACTTTGACGCGGACACGTCGGCAATTGAGGCCGAAACGGTCCAGCCAGGGTTCAAAGTGCCCCGGTTCGGCTCAGGGTAACTCGGACGGTTCACCTGGTCTCGAGGCTCTTGCGCAGGCGCCGGTTGTGCCAGAAGCTGGCAGCACAGCTCACCATCGCGTCGAGCCGAAGGAGCGCAGCCTCATGAAAAACATCAAGATCTCTTTCGATCACTATGGCAGCCCGGACCTCGTCACTGTGGGCGAGGAGGAACTGCCGGCTCCGGGGGAGAGCGAGGTCCAGGTGGGAATCCGCGCCGCCGCTGTCAATCCGGTGGACTGGAAAGTCGTTGCCGGCTACCTGGATCGGTACCTTCCCCTGGACTTCCCCGCAGTTCCCGGCTGTGAGGCGGCAGGAACGGTGACCGCCGTCGGCCCCGGCGTGACCGGGTTCGAGGTGGGCGACGAGGTCATCTGGAATGGCATTTCCGGAGGCTACCGCGCCGTGGCAAATCTTCCGGCCAGCCAGCTGACGCCAAAGCCCGCGGGCATCGATTTTGAGCAGGCGGCGTGCGTCGCGATAGCCGGCGGCGCAGCGTATTCGGCGCTGGTCCAGCTTGGCATTGGCGTGGGGGACACGGTCCTCATCCACGGCGCAGCAGGCGGGGTCGGCTCGGCGGCAGTCCAGATCGCGCGGCACCTCGGCGCCCGGGTCATTGGCACCGCGTCAGAGCAGAATCATGACTATTTGCGCGGCCTCGGCGCCGAGCCCGTGGCCTATGGCGAAGGGCTCGTGGAACGCGTCCGCTCCCTGGGCACCATCACCGCCGTCGTGGACACCTATGGCGGCGAGGAGACTACTACAGCGACGGTCCAGTTGCTCGGCGGCCACGGCGCCGCGGTGACCACTGTGCCTGGCAAAGAGGCCAACGCTGCCGGAATTGCGCCGGTCAGGCTGCTGGACGGACGGGTAGCGGAGACGGCCCGGCTGTCCGCCGATGGAAAGCTCCGCTTCAGCATCCAGGAGCGGATTCCCCTCACCGATGCGGCCCGGGCGCTGGGCATCAGCCGCGCAGGCCATGTCCGGGGCAAGCTCGTGCTGATCCCGTAACTGGAACCTCAGCGGGGCTCAGGCTATTTCCACCACGTATCGAAAATCGTCACCGGGACCGTGCGCTTGTGGCGGGTCCGCAGATACATTGCCTCGATCCGTTCGGCCGCGGCATCCGGTACGTCGCGGCCCTCGAGGTAGTCATCGATCGTGTCGTAGCCCAGGCCGAGCTCGTCCTCGTCGGTGCGGCCGGGCTTGCCGTCCAGGAGGTCCGCCGTCGGGATCTTTTCCCAGATCCGGGCCGGCGCCCCGAGTTCGGCCAGCAGCGCGCGGTTCTGGCGCTTGTTGAGGCCGAACAGCGGCAGGATGTCCGCGCCGCCGTCGCCAAACTTGGTGAAGAACCCGGTGACGGATTCGGCGCCGTGGTCCGTGCCGATCACCAGATAGTTGTGCTCACCGGCCAAGGCGTACTGGGCAATCATCCGGGTCCGGGCCTTGGTGTTGCCCTTGTGGAAATCGGAAATCTCCGTGCCCACCGTCTTCTGGAATTCGTCCTCGAAGCCGTCCACCGCGGCCGAGATGTTGAACATCCATTCGGTCTTGGCGCGCACGAAGTCCAGGGCAGCCTGGGCGTCGTCCTCGTCGTGCTGGACGCCGTAGGGGAGCCGGACGGCCACGAAATTCGCCTCGGTGCCCTCGGCCTCGAGTTCCTCAACCGCCAGCTGGGCCAGCCGGCCGGCCAGGGAGGAGTCCAGGCCGCCCGAGATGCCCAGGACGAAGCCCTTGGTGTGGGTGGCCGTCAGGTATTCCTTGAGGAACGCCACGCGTTTGCGCACCTCCCCGGCAGGGTCGATCCGGGGCTGCACGCCCATTTCTTCGATGATCTTCGCCTGGAGTTCACGCATGACCCTCAGCCTAGCCAGCGCTGTCAACAACGCTCAACTGTGACTGTCAGCTGGGCGCTGCGCACCACCACTGGCGCTGCGCACCATACCCTGCGCTGCGCAAAACCGTTGGCGCTGCGCACCATACCCTGCGCTGCGCACCACCACTGGCGCTGCGGAGATACCCGTAGCGCAGGGTATTTTGCGCCGCGCCCGCCAGGTTGCGCAGCGGAAACCGCGTACGCCATCACGACGCCTGCCGCGCCGGTCCGGTGGAGCCGCGGACCGTGAGGTGGGTGGGCATCACGGACCGGCTTCGGGTGCCGCCGCCGGCGAGCGGGTTCAGCTGGGCCAGCAGCATGGAGACCGCCACGCGGCCGGCCTGTTCGATTGGGGAGGCCATGGTGGACAGCGGCGGGTTGCAGAAGTCGGCGCCAAAGATGTCGTCGCAGCCCACAATGCTCATGTCCTCGGGGACGCGGATGCCGCGTTCGCGAAGGCGCTGGAGCATGCCGATCGCGATGAGGTCGTTGAACGCAATGCAGGCGGTGACTCCACTGTGTACGGCGGCGTCCGCGGCTGCTGCGCCAGACTGCGTCTTGGGGGCGAAGGGACCCAGCCGGCGCACCTCCACGCCGCGCTCCTCGGCTGCCTCGGACAGCGCAGTCCACCGCCGTTCGCTGGACTGCGACGTCGGCGGGCCAGCCACATAGGCCACGCGGGTGTGTCCCAGCGAGATCAAGTGGTCCAGCGCCTGGCTGGTGGCGGCCGGTGTGTCGATCAGGACCGCGGGAACGCCGGGCACGTCACGGTTGATGGTGACCATGGGCATCTTCGCCGCCGCGTCCAGCAGGGCTTCGTCGCTGAGCCGGGATGCGGCAACGATGATGCCGTCAGCGCTCTTGCGCAACTGCTCCACGGTGCTGGCCTCCACCTCGTCGGATTCCTCCGTATCCACCAGCAGTTGGGTGTACCCGGCCGCCTTGAGCTGGAGCTGTGTGCCCCTGATGAGGTCGAAGTAGAACGGGTTGGTGATATCCGGAACCAGGACTCCCACTGCGCCTGTGCGGCCGGAACTCAGCGCCTTCGCCTGGCTGTTGGGGGTGTAGTGCAGCTGGGCCGCGGCCGCCTCGATCCGCTGCCGCGTCCTGATGTTGACGCGGTCCGGCGTGGAGAGCGCCCGGGAAACGGTGGAGGCCGCCACGCCGCAGAGAGCTGCAATGTCATGGATGGTGGCCGGGCGGTCCACTGCTGCTGGTTGCGTCGTCGCCACGGCGCTCCTCTCTGAACGTGGTGGCCGGGCCGTACGGCCGGGTCGGAAGGGCGGCCCTGTGACTGCCGCCACAGAACCGGTCAGCAAAGAATGTCACAGATTCTCAACATTTGGCAATCGGTTGTCATTTGATTGCGGCACTGACTAAACTGGGTGTACACCATTTGTGAACTGCGTCACCGCGCTGGAGCCGGAAGCTGCCCGCGGCGGCCGCGAAACCCAGGAGATCCGCGTGAGCAACACATCAACCGCAGTCTGGTCGCTTTCAGGCTTCGGCGACGAAATAGATCCGGACCCGGCAGTTCAGGCGGCCGTGCTGCTGGCACTGGGCGCAAGCCACATCGAGGTGCGCAGCGCCTGGGGCACCAATGTCTCCGAGCTTGAGCCCGAACAGGTTGCCCGGCTGAAGGAAATCTTCGATGAGAAGGGCCTCAAGGTCTCGGCTGTGGCCAGCCCCATCGGCAAGGTGGACGTGAGCCTGCCGGTGGAGCATGAACTGGATCGGCTCCGCCAGATCATTTCGGTGGCCAAGGGGCTGGAGACAAAGTACGTTCGCATCTTCTCCTTCTACCGAGCCGAGGGCCGCAGCGCTGAAGATATCCGCGAGGACGTCCTGGTCCGCATGGGCGCCCTCGCGGCGCTCGCCGCGGAATCCGGAGTCGTGCTCCTGCATGAGAATGAAAAGGGCATCTACGGCGATACGCCGCAGCGCGTGCTGGACATCATGGAGTCCGTAAACTCAACCGCACTCCGGATCGCGTGGGACAACGCCAACTTCGTCCAGGTGGGCGTCAAGCCCTACACCGAGGGCTACGCCATGCTGCGCCCCTACCTGGAGTACTTCCAGGTCAAGGACGCGCTCGCCGCCACCGGGGAAGTGGTGCCCTCCGGCGAGGGCGATGGCGAGCTCGACGCCACCATCGCCGCCCTCAAGGCGGACGGGTACGCCGGCTTCGCCTCGCTGGAACCCCATCTGGCCAGCGCCCACGAACTGGGCGGCTTCTCGGGCCCGGTGGCCTTCGGCACCGCGGCGCGCGCCTTCGCCGCGCTGGCCGCCAAGAACCAGATCGAACTCGTCTAATCGAACCCGTTTAGCAGGAATGCACCACCACTGAAGAAGCCACCACTAAAGAAGTAGGGAGCTCCGGATGCCAAAGGCGGCAATCATCGGCTGCGGCGACGTGTCGATCGTTCACTTTGAAGCACTTGCAGGAATGGCCGACGCCGAATTGGTGGCGGTCTGTGACACGGATCCGGCGCGCCGCGCCGCGGCGCAGGAGGCTCACGGGGTCCCCGGCTTCGAGGACTACCGCGACATGCTCGAGGCGGCCGACCCGGACGTCGTGCACATCACCACCCCGCATCACGAGCATGCAGCGATCGCCATCGAATGTCTGCGCCGCGGCGTCCACGTGGTGCTGGAAAAGCCCCTGGCGCACACCTTGGCCGAGGGTGAAAGGCTGCTGGCCGCTGCTGCTGAAAGCACGGCGAAAATTGGGCTGTGTTTCCAAAACCGCTACAACGCCCCGGTGCAGGCAATGCGCCGGCTGCTGGACTCCGGCGAACTGGGCAAGGTGCTGGGAGCCTCGGCCACGGTCATGTGGCACCGGCAACCTGATTACTACCTCAGCCGGCCCTGGCGCGGAAGCTGGAGCGAGGGCGGCGGGGGCCTGATGATGAACCAGGCCATCCACACCGTTGACCTGCTGCAGTGGCTGGTGGGCGACGTCGTCGCGCTCGCCGGCAGCGCCTCGACCCATGCGCTCGCAGAAGCCATCGAGGTAGAGGACACGGCGGAGTTTGCCGCGCTCCACAGCAACGGCGCGCGCAGCGTCTTCTACGCCACCCTCGCCAACACCCTCAACGCACCGGTCACCTTGGACATCAGTACCGAGACGGCAATGCTGAGCCTGCGCGGGGACCTTACGGTCACTTACGACGACGGGCGCAGCGAGGTGGTGCGTGAGCGCGCCGTCGGCTCGGGCGGGCGTTCCTACTGGGGTGTTTCGCATGCCCTGCTGATCGCAGATTTCTATGCCGGACTGGCGCAGCCGGGCCCGTTCTGGATTGACGCCGCCGAGGGGGCGAAGTCGCTGCGGATCGTGAAGGAACTTTACCGGCAGTCCTATCCCGGCTCTGAGGAAAAGGTGTCCTAACCGGACGCCTCCCCGCGGCGTTCCCAGCCCGCGTGCGGACTTCTTGTGCGCCACGCGGCTGCCCAGCTACACCACTGCCCCAACTACGCGGCTGCCCAACTGTGCCCGCCGGGGCGCCCCCGCATCAGTGCGTGCGCGCTTCCGGCGCGCCGTCGTGCGGCCCAACCACCCCCGTTCCGCAATAATTCAAAAAGGTGATGACAACCGGTTGCCAGATGTGGCAACCCAACGTACGCTGAACCCACAAGCGGCTCTGTGGCCCAGGCCACAGAGCCGCCGCAAACGTCCCGTGAAACGGACCTCGTCAAGCGATCCAAAGGAGCCAACAATGAAGTTCGGTCTCAAGGCAGCAGCTGCTGCCCTCATCCTCAGCGCGTCCCTCGCGCTCACCGCCTGTGGCGGCGGCGCCTCGGGCGCCAACAACGCTGCCGGCGCCAAAACAACCACGCTGACATTGGGTGCAGTACAGGAAATCCGTTCCTGGGACCCGGCCCAGGCGCACGTAGGACACTTCCTGCAGCCGTACCAGGCAGCATACGATTCCTTGCTGCTGCGGGAACCGGACGGCAAGCTCAGCCCCATGCTGGCCACGGCGTGGAAGTACAACGACGCCAACACCAAGCTCACCGTTGATCTCCGGACTGACGTGACCTTCAGCGACGGGGCCAAGTTCGACGCCGACGCGGCCAAGGCGAACCTGGATCACTTCAAGAAGGCGAATGGCCCGCAGATGGCCCAGCTCACCGCGGTCTCAGGGGTCAGAGTGGTGGATGCTGACACCATCGAGCTCGACCTGACGGCGCCCGATCCCTCGCTGGAGTTCTACCTCAGCCAGGCCGCGGGCCTGATGGGCAGC
This sequence comes from Arthrobacter sp. LAR12-1-1.1, assembly GCF_040676555.1. Taxonomy (NCBI): domain Bacteria; kingdom Bacillati; phylum Actinomycetota; class Actinomycetes; order Micrococcales; family Micrococcaceae; genus Arthrobacter; species Arthrobacter sp. LAR12-1-1.1. The sequence continues at coordinate 655,134 of NZ_JBEGIG010000023.1, forward strand.
CCCAAGGCGCTGGGCACTGAAGGCATCAAGACCGAGCCCGTGGGCAGCGGCCCGTATGTCATGGACAAAGCCGCCACCGTCAAAGACTCGCAGTCGGTGTTCACTGCCCGCAAGGATTACTGGAATAAGGACGTTCAGAAGTTCGAGAAGGTCACCTTCAAGATCCTCGTTGACCTGACTGCCAGGACCAATGCCCTGGTTTCCGGACAGGTGGACGCCACGCTGCTGGATCCCAAGACCGGCAAGCAGGCAGAGGGCGCAAAGATGAAACTGGCAGCGACCGAGGTGGACTGGCAGGGCCTGACTCTATTCGACCGCGACGGCGCCAAGAACCCCGGACTGAAGGACGTCCGCGTCCGCCAGGCCATCAACTACGCGTTTGACCGCAAGACGATCCTGGACCAGGTCATGCTGGGTCAAGGCACCCCGACGTCCCAGCCCTTCGGCAAGGCCAGCGGCGCCTGGGTTGAGGAGCTCGAAAACAAGTACCCGTACGATCCGGCCAAGGCCAAAGCACTGTTGAAAGAAGCAGGCTACGAGGCCGGACTGGTACTCCAGGTCCCGAGCGTACCCGGGTTTGAAACGCAGCTGGCAGTGATCAAGCAGCAGTTGGCTGACGTCGGGGTCACCCTCGAAGTGGGCTCCGCCATCACGAACACCTACACCACCGATGTCGCAGCCCAGAAGTTCACCAGCATGTACTTCTCACTCTTCCAGGGTGAGCCGTGGGTGGCCATCAACCAGATCATCTCCACCAAGGCGCTCTACAACCCCTTCAAGACCACCACACCCGAACTCCAGGCCAAGATCGATGCCGTCCAGAACGGCGGCAAGGATGCTGGCAAGCTGGCCCAGGAAGTCAACAAGTACGTGGTGGAGCAGGCATGGTTCGCACCGCTGTTCCGTGTGAACCAGATGTACTACCACAACGCCAAGATCGACGTCACGCCGCAGATCCAGATGGCCGTTCCCTCGATCTACAACTACTCACCCGCCAAGTAGTACGGGCCAGGTAACCACTTAAAACCGGCGCAGGTCCGGCAGCCCGACCACCACAAGCGGCGGGCTGCCGGATCCAGCAGCCACACCATGCCAGTTCAATGGAGCCAGCAATGACCAGATTCATCCTCAAACGCCTCGGCAGCGGCCTAGTGGTCCTGTTCGCCGTCTCGGTCCTTACTTTTTTCCTGCTTTACATATCGAGCGGCAGCATTGCCCGGAACATCCTGGGAGACCAGGCAACACCGGAGCAACTGGCCGTAAAGGAAGCGGAGCTGGGGCTGGATCAGCCCATCGCCGCGCGCTACTTCAGCTGGCTCACGGACGCCCTGGGCGGAAACCTGGGCACATCCTGGTTCACTTCTGAACCAGTGGCCAGCTCTCTCGCTACCCGCATCCCCGTCACCATGACAATGGTGTTCGCGGCCATGATCCTCATCGCCATCATCGCTACCCTGATCGGCGTTGCCGCCGCGGTGAAGCGCGGCTGGGTGGACCGGGTGGTTCAGATCGGCGCCATTGTCGGCGACTCCATTCCAGGCTTCGTCATCGGCATCATCCTGGTGACCATCCTCGCCATCCAGCTGGGCATATTCCCCGCCACCAGCACCATTTCCCCGGGCGAACCTGCGTCCGCTTGGGTGCTGTCCCTGACGCTTCCGGTGATCGCCCTGCTGATAAACGGAGTCACCGGCGGTGCGCAACAGATCCGCAGTGCCGTCATCAAGCAGCTCGAACGCGATTACGTTCGCACCTTGCGCAGCCGCGGGATAGGTGAGCGCGAGGTCCTGTTCAGGCATGTCCTGCGCAGCGCTGCTCCAGCCGGACTCACTGTGCTCAGCCTGCAACTGATCGGCATGCTGGGCGGAGTGGTCATCATCGAGCAGATCTTTGCCCTTCCCGGCATGGGCCCGCTCGCCGTTGCTGCCACCGGCCAGAGCGATCAGCCAGTGGTGATGGGCGTCGTCATGTACACCGTCGCCGTTGTTATTTTGGTCAACCTCATCGTTGACCTCCTCAACGGCTGGCTCAACCCGAAGGTGCGTGCCTCGTGACCGAGTCCGTCGAAACCACAGCCCTGACGCCCGTTCCCGGCGCGACCGGCCAGACCGGCACCGTAGTCCGTTCCACGGTTCTCAAACGGCTCTTCAAGAATCCTCTCGGCATCATCGCCCTCGTCATCCTGCTGGGGATGGCACTGCTGGCTTTGTTCGCGGATGTTCTGGCCCCGTTCGACGAGAATTTCGCCAACATCTCCAAAACCCTGGCCAGCCCCGACTCTGTAAACCTCCTGGGTACGGACAGCTCCGGGCGCGACGTCTGGAGCCGGCTGCTGTTCGGCGCGCAGCTAACGCTCCTCTCCGCGCTGCTTTGCGCCGCCGTCGCCATCGGGATCGGTCTTCCCGCCGGCCTGATCGCGGGCTACTACGCCGGCAAATTCGAGGCCGTTTCCAACTGGATTGTCAGCATCCTCATGAGCCTTCCGGGCCTGATTGTGCTGCTGACCATCCGCGCGGCCTTCGGCCCCTCGGTGTGGATTGCCATGATCGCGTTCGGCGTCCTGATCAGCCCGTCCTACTTCCGCCTGACGCGGTCAGCGGTGCAGTCGGTCCGCAACGAGCTCTACGTGGATGCAGCCCGGGTGTCCGGGCTCTCAGACCTGAGGATCATCACCCGCCACATCTTTTCCGTAGTGCGGGCCCCGATCATTATCCAGACGGCGGCGATTGCCGGTGTGGCCATTGCGATCCAGTCCGGGCTCGAGTTCCTTGGACTGGGGGATCCGGCCAAGGCAACCTGGGGTGTGATGCTCAGCGAGGGATTCAAGAACGTCTACCTCACGCCGACGCTGCTTTTCTGGCCTGCGTTTGCCATGGCGCTGACCATCGGCGGCCTGGTCCTGCTGGGCAACGCCATCCGCGACGCCCTCGAAGACGGCGAAAAGATCAAGCATCGCCGCACCAGGACCCCGGGCACCGACCCGGTCACCGGCCGGCGCCCGACGGCGGCGCCCGCCGCCGTGCGCCCGTCACGGAAGTCCGTGCCCGCCGTCGACCCCGGAACGGAGCACCACCTCGTGAAGGTGACCAATCTCGGCGTCGGCTATCCCCAGGCGGACGGTTCCATCAAGAAGGTTGTTGACGACGTCTCCTTCCACGTGGACCGCGGCGAGATCCTGGGCATCGTAGGCGAATCCGGCTCGGGCAAGTCCCAGACCGCCTTCTCCATCCTTGGGCTGCTGCCGGATAACGCCCGCATTGTGGGCGGCTCCATCCAGTTCGACGGCAGCTACACCGTGGCCCCGGGCGAGGAACGCGTCAGCCAGGAGCGCCTGTCCAAACTGCGCGGCAAGCGGATTTCCTACATTCCGCAGGAGCCCATGAGCAACCTGGATCCCGCCTTCACCATCGGCTACCAGCTGGTCACACCCATGGTGCGTGTCCTCGGAATATCCAAAGCCGAGGCCAGGAAACGGGCGCTGAAACTGCTCACCGACGTCGGAATCGTCAACCCGGAACGGACCTTCAACGCCTACCCGCACGAAGTCTCCGGCGGCATGGCCCAGCGGGTGCTGATCGCCGGAGCCATCAGCTGCGAGCCGGCCCTGGTGATCGCCGACGAGCCCACCACGGCCTTGGACGTCACCGTGCAGGCGGACGTGCTGGACCTGCTGCGGGAGCTCCAGCAGCGCCTGAACATCGGCGTCATCCTGGTGACCCACAACTTCGGGGTGGTGGCGGACCTCTGCGACCGTGTGGCCGTCATGCAGAACGGCCGGCTCGTGGAGGAAGGACCCGTCCGCGACATCCTCCGCAATCCGCAAGAACCCTACACACAGACACTTTTGGCGTCGATGCTTGAAGGCAAGGAACCCATGTCCACGCTCGTATCCCCCTTGCAAAAGGAGCCAGTCGCATGAGCACCACCAAAAGCGCGCCGCTGCTCACCGTGGACCAGCTGGTGGTGGAGTACCCCAGCAAGAAGTTCCGGGCAAAGCCCTTCCGAGCCCTGACGGACATCAACATCACCATCGGCCGCGGCGAAACCCTCGGCCTGGTGGGGGAGTCCGGTTCCGGCAAGACCACCCTGGGCCGCGCCATCCTGGGGCTGGCACCGGTGACCGGCGGGAAGATCAGCTTCGACGGCAAGGACATCAGTCACGCCACCCGCAAGGACCGGCGGGTCCTGAGCCGGGACCTGCAGGTGGTTTTCCAGGATCCGTACACCTCGCTGAACCCCGCACTGGAGATCGGTGACATCCTCGCCGAGCCACTGGGCGTGCAGGGCATGGAAGCCGCGGCGGCCAAAAAGCGTGTGAAGGAACTGCTGGACCAGGTGGGCCTGCCCTCTGACGCCATCAACCGGTTGCCGCGCGAATTCAGTGGCGGGCAGCGCCAGCGCGTGGCGATCGCCCGCGCCCTTGCCCTCTCGCCCAAGCTGATCGTCTGCGACGAGCCGGTCAGCGCGTTGGACCTTTCCACCCAGGCCCGCGTACTGGACCTGTTCCTGCAGATCCAGAAGGACACCGGCGTTTCCTACCTCTTCGTCTCCCACGACCTCGACGTCGTCAGGCACATCAGCCACCGCGTCGCTGTGATGTACCACGGGGAGATCGTCGAGCAAGGCCCGGCCGATATCGTTACCCGCGACCCTGAACACCCCTACACGCAGCGGCTCCTGCTGGCGTCCCCAGTACCCGATCCGGACCGGCAGGAACAGCGCCGGGCGGACCGGCATCGGCTGCTCGAATCGCAGCGGATGCAGCACGAACAAGCGGGCGTCCTCGCCTGAGGACACCTGCGGCGTCAGATAGAACAGGCCGGCGTCGTCGCCAGAATCTGGCGGCAGCACCCAACCGGCAACGAGGGCCCTTGCGGGTCCGGAACACCACGGAGGAATACAGTGGCCAAAATTGGCGTACAAGCGATGATGCTGCGAGACAGCTTCGCCGAAGTGGGGGCGTTCGAGACGCTCCGCAAGGTCAGTGCGATCGGTTACAACGCCGTCGAGATCTCCCAGATCCCGATGACCCCGGAGAACGTCGCCGAACTGGACCGTTCCCGCAGCGAACTGGGCATGGACATTGCAGCTTTGTCCGTGGCCATGGAGACCCCCAAGGGCCGCCCCGGAGATTCGCTGAAGGACCACTTCGACAAGATCGTGGAGGACGCGAAGCGCCTGGACACGACGCTGCTGCGGATCGGCATGCTGCCGTTCCCGGCGATGAAGTCGATCGGCGCGGTCATTGACTTCGCCAAACAGGCCAACGAATATGCCGAACGCCTACAGGAGCAGGGCCTGGGCCTGTACTACCACAACCACCACATCGAGTTCGCGAAGTTTGACGGCAAGTACATGCTGGACATCATTGCCGAGAACTCCCCGGCCATGGGCATGGAAATCGATGTCCACTGGGTACAGCGCGGTGGCCTCGACCCCGTCCGTACCCTGGAAAAGTACGCCGGCAGCACTGCCATGGTTCACCTGAAGGACTACCGGATCGGCCAGCTCCCCGGGAGCGCCTTCGGGCTGCTGGAAACCGGGGACTTCAAGGGCTTCATGACCGAGTTCAAGGACGTGGTCCAGTTCGCCGAGGTGGGCGAAGGCAACCTGGACTTCCCCGCCATCATCCCCGCCGCCCAGGCCGCCGGCGCCCGGTACCTGCTCGTGGAGCAGGACGAACTTTACGGGCGCACGGTGTGGGACGCGCTGCAGACCTCCTACACCAACCTCGTGGCCATGGGCCACTCGAACCTTTTCTAGACAGGGAGAATCACCACATGAGTAAGAAAGTACGCCTTGGCATCATCGGCCTGGGCCAGCAGGGCGGCGCCTATGCCCAGTTCATCACCGACGGGCTGGTCCCGAACATGGTGATCGGCGCCATCTGCGACACCGACCCCGCGAAGCAGGAACTGGCCGCCTCCCGGTACCCCGACGCACCCTTCTACGAGGACTACATCGCCATGCTGGAAAGCGGCGACGTCGACGCCGTCGTCACCTGCGTGCCGCACTTCCTGCACCCGGAGATGGGCATCGAGACCCTCAAGCGCAACATCCACGCCCTCGTGGAGAAGCCGGCCGGCGTGTACACCAAGCAGGTCCAGGAGCTCAACGAGTTCGCTGCCAGCAAGCCCGAGCTGTCCTTCGCCATCATGTTCAACCAGCGCAACAACCCGCTCTACCAGAAGCTCAAGGAGATCGTCGACAACGGCGAGATCGGCAGCATCCGCCGCACCAACTGGATCATCACCAACTGGTGGCGCCCGCAGGGTTACTACAACTCCAGCGAATGGCGCGCCACCTGGGGCGGCGAGGGCGGCGGCGTGCTGGTCAACCAGGCACCGCACCAGCTGGACCTGTGGCAGTGGATCTGCGGCGTACCGAAGTCCGTCTACTCCAAGGTTGCCTACGGCTTCCGCCGCGACATCGCCGTGGAAGACGAAGTCACCGCCGTGGTGGACTACGGCAACGGCGCCACGGGCGTCTTCGTCACCGCGACGCACGACCTCGTGGGGACCGACCGCTTCGAGATCCTGGGCGACCAGGGCAAGATCGTGGTCGAAAACAGCAAGACCGCCACCGTTACCCGCCTGACGAAGCCCGAGCGTGAACTCAGCGACGGCATGGGCCTGGACGATGTCCGCAAGCTCTTCATGGGCGAGCTGAATCCCGAGGAGTACTACACCACCGAGGTCATCGAGTTCGAGTCCGCCTGGGGGGCGCAGCACTCCGGTGTCCTGGCGAACTTCGCCGCCAACATCCTGGACGGCACACCGCTGCTGGCCCCGGGTTCGGACGGCATCAAGGGTGTCCGCCTGGCCAACGCCATCCACCTCTCCAGCTGGCGGGGCACGGAGGTGGGGCTGGACTTCGACGAGGACGAGTTCCTCGCCGAGCTGAACAAACGCATCGCAGACGAAGGCAAGTTCCCCGAGCGCCCCTAGCCCACCCAACTGAGTCGCAGATGGGGCCGTTTTGAGCGCTCAAAACGGCCCCCGCTGCGAGCTAGTTGGGTTGTTTCCTCGTTAGGATGGGGCAGTGACTGAACCCAAGACGCCGGACGCTGCCGCAACAACAGGCCCGGCCAAGAAGCACTCCCGGTCCGGAAAGTCCAACGCCACCATCTACGACATCGCCAAGGTTGCCGGCGTCAACCCATCCACCGTCTCACGTGCGCTCAGCAAGCCAGGCCGCGTCAGCGCCAAGACGCAGAAACTCATCGAGGATGCCGCCGCCGAGCTGAACTACCAGGTCAATCCGTTCGCCCGTGCGCTGCCTACCGGCCGTACCAATACCTTCGGCCTGATCGTCGCGGACATCACCAACCCCACATTTTTCGACATCATCCGCGGGGCGGAAACGACGGCCACACTGCGGGACTACACCATGGTTCTGGCCGAGTCCGCCGAGTCCGGTGTCACTGAGCTGACGGCAGCCCGCCGGATGATGGCTACTGTGGACGGCCTCATCCTGGCCAGCCCCCGCATGGACGACGACGACATCCGCACGATCGCCCGCGACAAGCCCGTGGTGGTCATCAACCGCGAGGTCGACGGCGTGCCGTGCGTGGTTCCCGACGTGAACAAGGGCATCAGCGAGGCGGTCCGCAGCCTGGCCGGGAACGGGCACCACAAGGTTGCTTTTGTCGCCGGTCCGCCGCAGTCCTGGATGTCCGCGCGCCGCTGGGAAGGCGTGCAGGCGGCCTGCGAATGGTCCCGGCTCGAGGCCGTGCGGCTGGAATCCACCAAGCCCACCGTCGACGGCGGCCGCCAGGTGGCGCGCGACGTGCGGGCCAGCGGTGCCACGGCGGTGCTGACCTACAACGACCTCCTGGCCATCGGGCTCATGCAGGAACTCCAGGCCGCCGGCATGGTGATCCCGGACCAGATCAGCATCGTGGGCTTCGACGACATCTTCGGGGCGGATTTCACCACACCTCCGCTCACCACCGTGCGCTCGCCGCTGGGGGAGTGCGGCTCGGGCGCTGCCACGCTGCTGCTTGATCTCCTGCACGGCGATCTCCCGCGAGGCACGGGGGAGACTGCCGCCACCCTGCGCGTCGAGACGGAGCTGGTGCTGCGGGGCTCGAGCGGACGGCTGCTGCCCGCGGGGTAGCCTTGCCGGCGAAGCCCCCGCAACTTGATGGCAATTAATGGCAACCGGTTGACAAATACCTGAAGCAGGCCGGACCATTGATTTATGTCACAGTCGATTGCCGCCAACCCAGACCGGCTCCTGCCCGCGGATCCCGGAACGCGCAGCATTGCGCGGGACCTCCTGCAGCGCGTCCAGGACCTCCCCATCATTTCCCCGCACGGGCACGTTGACGCCGCAGTCATCGAGCACAACAGCCCGTTCCCGGACCCGGCAGCGCTGCTGGTCAGCCCGGACCACTACGTCACCCGGCTGATCCACGCCAGCGGCGTTCCGCTGGACCGGCTGCGGGGCTCGGCCACCGCCGATGCGGACTCCCGCACGGTCTGGCGCGAGTTCTGCAAAGCCTGGCCGCTGTTCGAGGGGACGGCCTCCGGCTACTGGCTCCGCACCCAGTTCGACAGCGTTTTCGGCCTCCGGCAGGAGATCAGCGCCGAGACCGCCGACGCCAGCTACGATGCGATCTCCGCCAAGCTGCAGGAACCCGGCTTCCGGCCCCGCCAGCTCTTCAAGGACTTCAACATCGAGGTGCTGGCCACCACGGACGACCCCCTGGACAGCCTCGCCAGCCACCAGGCGATCGCCGAGGATCCCACGTTCCACGGCCGCGTCCTGCCCACCTTCCGCCCGGACGCCTACCTGAACATCGCGCACCCCACGTGGAGCGCGAACGTGGACCGGCTCATCGCAGCAGCGGGCGACGGCGCCACCGGCTACGCCGGCTACATCACCGCCCTGGAGAACCGGCGTCGCTACTTCGTGGACCACGGCGCAGTCTCGGCCGACCACGGCGTCCGTACCCCGGCAACGCTCAAGCTCGCCGCCGCCGACGCGGCCAGGCTGTTCGACCGCGCCCGCTCGGGCCAGGCCACGGCGCAGGACCGCGAAGACTTCGAAGCCCACATGATGTACCAGATGGCACGGATGTCCGTGGAGGACGGGCTGGTCATGACCATCCACCCGGGCTCGTTCCGTAACCACCACGAACCCACGTTCAACGCCTTCGGCGCCGACACCGGCCACGACATCCCGTTTGCGGTGAACTACACCGAGGCCATCCGCCCGCTGCTGCAGGACTTCGGCACCGCCAAGGACTTCCACCTGGTGCTCTTCACCATGGACGAGACCGTGTTCTCCCGCGAACTCGCGCCGCTGGCCGGCTTCTATCCGTCCGTCTACCTCGGCGCCCCGTGGTGGTTCCTGGACGCACCGGACGCCATGCTGCGCTTCCGCTCCGCCGTGACCGAAACCGCAGGATTCTCCCGCTCGTCCGGCTTCATCGACGACACCCGCGCGTTCTGCTCCATCCCCGCGCGCCACGACGCCTCCCGCCGGATCGAGGCCTCCTTCCTGGCCAGGCTCGTCGCGGAACACCGCGTCAGCGAGGACCGCGCCCATGAACTGATCGTCGACATCGTGGACGGCTCGCCCCGACGGGTGTTCAAGCTGTGAGCGTCGACCAGCACTCCGAGGTGCCACCCGCCGTCGAACTGCCCCCACTGAACCGCCGCCTGCGGCCGTCCGCCAAGGCACCCGTGCGGATCATTCACCTGGGGCTGGGCGCCTTCCACCGCTCGCACCAGGCTTGGTATACGCACCAGGCGTCCGACGCCGCGGACTGGGGCATCGCGGCCTTCACCGGCCGCCGCCCCGACGCGGCGCTGGCACTGGCTGAACAGGACGGGCTCTACACGGTAGTGAACCGGGCCGACGACGGCGACTCCTTCGCCGTGGTCAGCAGCATCGTCGAAGCCGTGGACGGGGCGGATGTGCAGCGACTGGCGGAGCTGGTTGCCGCTCCGGCCACCGCGGTGATCACTCTGACCATCACCGAAGCGGCCTACCGGCTCCGGGCAGACGGGCAGCTTGACCGAGCTGCGCCCGACGTCGCCGCGGACCTTGCGCTGCTGGCGTCCGGCAGCGCAAGCCCGACGACGCCGCTGGGCCGGCTGGTGCTGGCCCTCGCCGGCCGCCGGGCTGCCGGGGCGGGACCGCTCGCCGTCGTCTGCTGCGACAACCTCTCCAGCAACGGCACCGTGGCACACAACGCCGTGGCAGGCATGGCCGGGGCATGGGACGCCGGGCTGGCCGGATGGATCGACGCCAACGTCAGCTTCGTCAGCACCTCGGTTGACCGCATCACCCCGCGCACTACGGCCGCGGACATTGCCGCCGTCCAGGCCGCTTGCGGCTACCGCGACAACTCGCCCGTAGTGGCCGAGCCCTTCTCCAACTGGGTGCTCAGCGGGGACTTCCCCGCCGGGCGGCCGCGCTGGGAAGACGCCAGTGCCGTGTTCGTGGCAGAGATCGAGCCGTACGAGAACCGCAAACTGTGGCTCCTGAACGGCGCGCACTCCCTGCTGGCCTACGCCGGCCAGCTTCGCGGCCACACCACCGTGGCGCAGGCCCTGGCGGACCCGCTGTGCCTGCAGGCCGTCGAGAAGTTCTGGGACGAGGCGGAGGCGAACCTGGCCGGGCCGGAGGGTCACGCCGCGGATCTTCAGATCCCGGCCTACCGCGCCGCCCTGCTGCAGCGATTCGGCAACGCCCGGATTGCCCACCACCTCGCACAGATCGCGATGGACGGCAGTACAAAGCTGAGGATGCGGGCCGTTCCCGTGCTGCAGGCCGAGCGTGCCGCGGGCAGATCCGGCGCCGCCGCCGCTCTCATGATTGCTGCCTGGATGGACTACAGCGCCGCCTCCGCCGCGTTCCAGGACCCGCTGGCCGACGAGGTCGCCGCAGCCAACCGGCTCGCCGGCGCCGAACGGATCCGCGCCTTGCTGGCCCTGGTGGATCCGGCCCTCGCAGAAGAGCGTTCCGTCGTGGATCTGATGGAAAGCTTGAGCGGAACGTTCGGGGAGCAGACGCTCTCCCCGTAACGCCTTGCGCGCAAGCACTGCTGCCCGGCTCCCGGACCATCTGGAGCCGGGCAGCAGTGTTTCGCCAAACTTTCAACAAAAATTATGGCAACCGCTTGCCATTTGATTGCCAAGTGATTAGGATTACAGCAAGAGCAAAAACCGGCCCCCAGCGCCGGCCCTCAAAATCCTCCCCCCGGCACTGCCCGCAAAGACGCGATAGGACCCCAAATGCTCAAGCCCCAGGCCAGCGAAACCCGCGAGATCGTCATCCTCGACGGCCTGTACCGCTTCAAGGTGGACTTTGACCGCGCCGGCCACCGGGACGAATGGTTCAAGGCGCCCCTGGAAACCGGACTGGAAATGGGCGTCCCGGCCAGCTACAACGACGTCTTCCCGGACAAGGCCATCAGGGACCACGTTGGCTACGTCTGGTACCAGCGCGAAGTCCGCGTCCCGCGCGGCTGGGCAGGCGAACGCATCCACGTCCGCCTCGACTCCGCCACGCACGAGGGCATGGTGTGGGTCGATGACACCCTCGTGGCCCAGCACACCGGCGGCTACATGCCCTTCAGTGCGGACATCACCGAGCACGTCACGCCCGGGCAGCTTTTCCGCCTGACGGTGTCCGTCAACAACGAGCTCACGCAGGCCACCATCCCGCCCGGCACCATCACCGTCACCGAGGACGGCCGCCGGCAGCAGAGCTACCTCCACGATTTCTACAACTACGCCGGCCTGCACCGCAGCCTCTGGCTGTTCAGCACCCCCGCGGTCACGGTCGATGACATCACCGTCGCCACCGGCTTCGAAGGCACCACCGGCAGCGTCGACTACACGATTACCACTGCCGGCGGCACCGGCAGCGAAACGGTCACCGTTTCCGTCCGTGACGCCGACGGCGTCGAGGTCGCTCGCGCCGACGGCGCCCGCGGCACCCTGACGATCGCCGACGTCGTGCTGTGGAAGCCAGGCGCCGCCTACCTGTACAGCCTCACGGCGGAAATCCGCGACGCCGGCCGGCTGCTGGACAGCTACACCCTGCCGGTCGGTGTCCGCACCGTGGAAGTCCGCGGCAAGGAATTCCTCATCAACGGCGAACCGTTCTACTTCACCGGTTTCGGCATGCACGAGGACCACGTGGCCATCGGCAAGGGCCACAGCAACGCCCAGATGGTCAACGACTTCCAGCTCCTGGACTGGGTGGGCGCGAACTCGTTCCGGACCTCGCACTACCCCTACGCCGAGGAAGTCATGGAGTTCGCGGACCGGCACGGAATCGTGGTGATCGACGAAACCGCCGCCGTCGGGCTGCACCTGGGCTTCGGCGCCGTCTTCGGCGGCATCGCGAAAAAGACCTACGAAGAGGGCGGAGTGGACGCCAACACCGCCGCCAACCACCGGCAGGCGATTTCCGAACTCGTCGCCCGCGACAAGAACCACCCCTCCGTCGTGATCTGGTCGATCGCCAACGAACCCAACGGCTCCGAGGAAGGCGCCCGCGAGTACTTCGCACCCCTCGTGGAGCTGACCCGCAGCCTGGACCCCACCCGGCCCGTCGGCTACGTCAACGTCCTGTTCGACACCCCGGACAAGGAACTGCTCGGGGACCTATTCGACGTGATCATGCTCAACCGCTACTACGGCTGGTACATCGATAACGGCGACCTCGAAACCGCTGAACAGCACCTCGAGAAGGAGCTGCGCGAATGGGAAGCCAAGTACGGCAAGCCCATGATCATGACCGAGTACGGGCCGGACACCATGCCCGGCTTCCACTCCATCTATGAACAGCCCTGGAGCGAGGAATACCAGGCAGCGTTCCTGGCCATGTACCACCGGGTCTTCGACCGGGTCGACGCCATGGTCGGTGAGCAGGTCTGGAACTTCGCGGACTTCCAGACCTCCAACGGCATCATGCGCGTGGACGGCAACAAGAAGGGCGTCTTCACCCGGGACAGGCGGCCCAAACCCGCCGCCTATGCCCTGCGCCGACGGTGGACGGCACTGGCCGGCACCAAGAACATCACTTCTGAGGCGTAGGCCTTAACGCACATTTTTTCGCCGGGCCCGAGGTCCGGCAACGGGTAAAGGAGCCCATTCATGAAAAAGCTGAACAAGCTCAGCATCATCGGCTATGGCGCCGGCGATGCCGCCAACAATCTCGCCTTCACCACCGCCACGATGTTCCTGCTGGTGTACTACACGGACGTGGCCGGGATCTCCGCCGCGGCCGCCGGCACACTGTTGCTGGTGGTGCGGATCTTTGATGCCTTCGCCGACGTCTTCGCCGGACGCGTGGTGGACCGGACCTACAGCAAGCGGTTCGGCAAGTTCCGCCCGTTCATCATGTTCGGCTCCATCCCGCTGCTGCTGCTGAGCGTGGCAACCTTCTCTGTCCCTGCGCTCGGCGAGTCCGGCACCCTGCTCTACGCCTACGTCACCTACGCCGCCCTGGGCCTGGCCTACAGCCTGGTCAACATCCCCTACGGCTCCCTCGCCGGCGCCATGACCCAGGACCCGGCCGAACGCGCCAAACTCGGCTCCGCCCGGATGATCGGCGGGATGCTGGTCGGCTCCGCCCTTGGCATCTTCGTAGCCCCGCTGATCAAGCCGGGCGCCAACCTGCAGGCCACCTTCACCAGCATCACCCTGGTGTTCGTCGTCATCGGGGCGGCTCTGTACCTCTTCACCTTCCTGACCGCCAAGGAACGGGTCCACCGTACCGTCCCGAACGTCACGTTCAAGCAGAGCATGGACACGCTCAAGGGCAACCGGCCGCTGCTGATGCTGTGCCTGAGCTCCTTCTTCTTCCTGACCGGCTACCTGGCCCTCACCTCGGTCCAGCTGTACTATCTCCGCGATGTCCTGGGACGGCTGGATCTGTACCCCGTGCTGTCCATCACCCAGCTCGTCCTGACCTTCGTGCTGGCGGGCTTCATGCCCAAGCTGGTCCGGAGCCTCGGCAAGAAGCGCGTCTACATCTTCTCGTCGCTGCTCACGGTCATTGGCGGCGCCATCGTCTTCTTCACCCCGGCAAGCCACGTCTGGCTCGGATTCACCGGCCTGGTGATCAGCCTCGTGGGCGTCCTCGCGGTCAACATCGTGGTCTGGGCACTGGAAGCCGACACCGTCGAATACGGCGAATGGAAGACCGGCGTCCGCACCGAGGGCATCACCTACGCCCTGTTCTCCTTCACCCGCAAGACCGGCCAGGCAGTCGGCGGTGCGCTCGCGGCCTACGCCCTGGCCCTGGGCGGCTACAAGTCCGGCGCCGTCCAGACGCCCGACGCCGTCTTCGGCATCCAGCTCGCCGCCGGCGCCCTGCCGGCCGTCATGACCATCCTGGCCGTGCTCGTGATGGCCAAATACACGCTTACCGATGCCATGCACGCCCGGATCCTCACCGAAATCCGGGCCCGCCGCACCGACGGCGACGGACCTTCCGATAGCGCCGGAGCTTCCGACGACGCCGCTGCGGCTGCCGCTGTTCCCGCCGACGCCGCTTCCGCGGAGGCCGCGCCGCTGGCGCCCCGCAACTAAGACACCCCCGTTAGATCAGAAAAGGACCTGTTGTGAAAATCATTGCCGCTGAAGTCTTCGTGACCAGCCCCTCCCGGAATTTCGTGACCCTGCGGATCACTACCGAGGACGGGGTGACCGGGATCGGGGACGCGACCCTGAACGGGCGCGAGCTCGCGGTGGCCGCGTATTTGAAGGAGCACGTCGCGCAGCTGCTGATCGGCAAGGATCCGCACCGGATCGAGGACACCTGGCAGTTCCTGTACCGGTCCTCGTACTGGCGCCGCGGCCCGGTGACGATGGCCGCGATCGCCGCGGTGGACATGGCCTTGTGGGACATCAAGGGCAAGCTGGCCGGCATGCCGGTCTACCAGCTCCTGGGCGGGGCGTCCCGGAACGGGCTGCGCGCCTACGGCCACGCCTCCGGCGCGGACCTCCCCTCGCTGTTCGATTCGGTCCGGGAGCACCTGGAACTGGGGTACAAGTCGATCCGGATCCAGACCGCGGTCCCCGGGATCAAGGCCGTCTACGGCGTCGCGGCCCAGGCGCAGGCCTCGGGCGAACGCTACG